>CAWKOA010000021.1:0-116784 GCA_963851025.1 uncultured Actinomycetes bacterium | reverse complement strand
GACGCCTGGCCGCCGGGCCGGGGTGGAAAGGATCACGACATGCCGCGCTGGACCGTTGACGCTCCCGCCACGTACGACTTCGACCGGGTGGACACGCTGCGGGTCCGCGCCATGGCGGCTCGGTGGCGGTGCTCGCGCCCAGGGCGACCGGGCCTGCCTGGACATCGCCGGGGTGACCGGCCAGCCGCTGGTGGTGAGCCACTCCGACGGCACCCTCACGGTCAGCTACGAGGACCTGAGCTGGGATGGCCTGCTCGGCTGGCTGCGCCCGGACCGGACCGCGGCCACCATCACCATCACCGTGCCCAAGGACTGCCCGGTCCAGCTGGGCGTGGTCACCGCGAGCGCCATCGTGTCCGGGATCTCCGCGGCGACCTCCGTGAAGAGCGTGTCCGGGGGCATCACCCTGGACGGCGTGACCGGGGCGGTTGACGCGCGGACGGTGTCCGGGGCATCGAGGCCCAGGGCCTCGGCGGCACGATCGGGTTCAACTCCGTCTCCGGCGATCTCACCCTGGCCGACGGCTCGGTGGACCGGCTGGACGCCAAGACGGTGAGCGGGCGGGTCACCGCGGACATCGACCTTGACCAGGATGCGGCGCTGCGGGTGGCCACGGTCTCCGGGCCGGTCGCGATCCGGCTGCCCGCCGACGCCCGCGCCCGGATCGACCTGCGGTCCACCACCGGCCAGGTGCTGAGCGAGTTCCCGGGCCTGTGGCCCACCCAGCTGCCCGGCGCGAGCTCCCTCAGCGGCGATCTGCGCCCCGGGGGATATGCTGGCCCGGGCGGACATCCCGGCGTGGTCCGGGTCAGCACCATGTCCGGGCAGGTCACGCTGCTGCAGCGAGGCCAGGCCGGACCGCGGCGGGCGGCGGCCGGCGCGGCGGGGGGCAACCGGTGAGCCCCGTCTTCCGGCACGGCAGGCTCCGGCTTTACCTGCTCAAGCTGCTCGACGAGTCGCCGCGGCACGGGTACGAGGTCATCCGGCTGCTCCAGGACCGCTTCATGGGCGTCTACGCCCCCTCCCCCGGGACCATCTACCCGCGGCTGGCCCGGCTCGAGGAAGAGGGCCTGGTCACCCACGACGAGGCCGACGGGCGGAAGGTGTACCGGATCACCGACAAGGGCCGGGAGGAGCTCCGCAACCGCGCCGATGACCTCAGCGACCTGGAGGACGAGATCACGGCGTCGGTCCGGGACATCGCCCGTGAGGTCACCGAGGATGTCCGGGAGACCGTGCGCAACCTGCGCGAGGAACTGACCTTCGCCGCGCGGGACATGCACCGGCGCGGAACCCCGCCACCGCCGCCGCGCGGCGGCGGCCGTGCGCCGCGCACGGCGGGGCGCCGCGGGGATCCGGCTGGGCCGACCCCGGGACCTACCGGGACCTGGAACAGCTGGCCCGCCGTTTCACCCGGGAACTGCGGGCCGCCGCGGCCCAGGCCCACGCGGTCAGCGAGGACGCCGTCGGCGACCTGCGGACGATCCTGGACGACGCGCTGGACCGGATCAAGGCCGAGGTCTTCGGCGGCCCGGATGCCTCCCGGCCGGGCCCTTCCCGGCCCGGCCGGCCCAGCCGGACGCCCCCCGGGCCGGCGCCCGGCCCTCCCGGCCGGGCGCCCCGAGGCGGACGCACGCCCGGGCAGACGGCGAGCCCGGCGGCCCCCGCTGAAAAAGCGTTCGCGGACCGGGCACCAGAGCGTGAAGATAGGCTCTTATCTCGTTCCGTGACCGCCGGGGTGCTGTTCGCCGGCCGACAGGCCCAGTCCCCGGATCAGGAGGTATGTGGTGATGGTGCCGCAGGCCAGCAGGCTGAACAACGTCCGGTATGACATCCGCGGCCCGGTGCTGCGCCGGGCCCGGCAGCTGGAAGCCGAAGGGCACCGGATCCTCAAGCTCAACATCGGCAACACGGCCCCGTTCGGGCTGATGGCGCCCGACAGCGTGGTGACCGAGCTGGTCCAGAACATCGGCGAGGCCCAGGGCTACAGCGACGCCCGGGGCATCCACTCGGCCCGGCTGGCGGTGGCGCAGTACTACACCACGCTGGGCGTGCCCGACGTCGGCCCGGACGACGTCTATCTCGGCAACGGGGTGTCCGAGCTCATCGTGATGGCCCTCCAGGCGCTCCTGGACCCGGGCGACGAGGTCCTCGTGCCCAGCCCCGACTACCCGCTGTGGACCGGGGCGGTGATCCTGTGCGGTGCCCGCGCCGCGCATTACCGCTGCGACGAGCAGACCGGCTGGCAGCCCGACCTGGACGACGTGGCCTCGAAGATCACCAAGGACACCCGGGCCCTGGTGATCATCAACCCGAACAACCCGACCGGGGCGGTGTACTCCCGGGAGACCCTGCTCGGCCTGCTCGACCTGGCCCGCCGGCACGGCCTGCTGGTGCTGGCCGACGAGATCTACGACAAGATCCTCTACGACGGCGCGGTGCACGAATCGACCGCCGCGCTCGCCCCCGACCTCGTCGTGCTGACCCTGTCCGGGCTGTCCAAGACCTACCGGGCGCCCGGCTTCCGCACCGGCTGGCTGCTGGTCAGCGGCCCGCGCCGGGAGGCGGCGGGCTACCTGGAGGGCCTGGAGCTGCTGGCCAACATGCGGATGTGCCCCAACGTGCCGAGCCAGTACGCGATCCAGGCCGCGCTGGGCGGCCCGCAGAGCATCACGGCCCTGCTGCAGCCCGGCGGCAGGCTCCGCGACCAGCGTGACCACGCCTGGCAGAAGCTGAACGAGATCCCCGGCGTG
Source organism: uncultured Actinomycetes bacterium (assembly GCA_963851025.1). Taxonomy (GTDB): domain Bacteria; phylum Actinomycetota; class Actinomycetes; order Streptosporangiales; family Streptosporangiaceae; genus RYN-230. The sequence continues at coordinate 114,031 of CAWKOA010000021.1, read as the reverse complement.
GACTGCGTCAAGCCGCAGGGCGCGCTGTACGTGTTCCCCCGGCTCGACCCGGACGTCCACAAGATCTCCGACGACCAGCAGCTGGTCATCGACCTGCTGGAGCAGCAGCACCTGCTGCTCACCCACGGCACCGGGTTCAACCTGGACACCCCCGACCACCTGCGGATGGTGTTCCTGGCCGGGATCGACGTGCTGGACGACGCGATCGGGCGGCTGAGCACGTTCCTGGAGACCTACCAGCAGTAAGGAGCGCCCGGCTAGGCGGTGAACACGACCTTGCCGAACAGGTCACCCGCGATCATCGCGGCGAAGCCGTCCCTGGCCTGCTCCAGCGGCATGGTCCGGTCGATCCTGGGCCGCACGCCGGTCTGCCCGAGGAACACGGCCAGCCGCTCCAGCTCGTCACGGGTGCCCATGGTCGAGCCGACCACCGACAGCTGGAGGAAGAAGACCCGGTTGAGGTCGGCCGGCGGCACGGCGCCGCTGGTCGCGCCGCAGACCACGATCCGCCCCCCGGGCTTGAGCGCGCGCAGCGAGTGGGCCCAGGTGGCCTCGCCCACCGATTCCATGACCGCGTCGACCCGCTCCGGCAGCCTGGCCCCGTCCGGGAAGACCTGGTCGGCGCCGAGTTCCAGGGCGCGTTCCCGTTTGCGCTCATCGCGGCTGGTCGCCCAGACGCGGAAGCCCGCGGCGCGCCCGATCACGATGAGAGCGGTCGCGACACCGCCGCCCGCCCCCTGGACCAGGATCGTGGCCCCGGGCTGCAGGCCCGACTTGGTGAACAGCATGCGGTAGGCGGTCAGGTACGCCGTGGGCAGGCAGGCGGCCTCGGAGAACGACAGCGCCGCAGGCTTGGGCACCAGGTTGCGCCGGGGCACCGCGACCCGGGTGGCGAACGTGCCGTCGTAGCGCTCGGACAGCAGCGACCGGCGCGGGTCGAGCGTCTCGTCCCCGCCGGCGACCGTCGGGTCGCCGATCACCGCGTGCACGATCACGTCGCGGCCGTCCTCGTCCACCCCGGCCGCGTCACAGCCGAGCACCATGGGCAGCCGGTCGGCCGAGATGCCCACGCCGCGCAGGGTCCAGACGTCGTGGTGGTTGAGCGCCGCGGCCCGCACGGTCACCGTGGTCCACCCGTCCGGGGGCGAGGGATCCGGATGCTCGCCCAGCTCCAGCCCGCTCAGCGGATCATCAGCGTCGATGCGTGCGGCAGTGACAGCGAACATGGGCGCACCCTAACGCCTGGTGCCGCCCCGCGGATGAGCTGGGGCGGCCCGGGCGCTGATCTGGGCCCCCGCCGCACGGCGGCCCGGGAGCGCATCGCTACACTCAGCTACCAAGCAGTACGGGCGACCCGGCGGAAGGCCCGGCCGGGGCGGACGGTCTGTGCCATACTCGGTGCGGGGAAGCGGACCCCCTGTCCCCCTGCAGCTGAAGGACTGGAGTGGATCTCACCTCCTATGCCGAGCTGGCCATGCGCTTGGTCAACACGAGCGACGCCGGCGGCGGCCACCAGGATGAGCTCGCCACCGTGGAGGCCTATCGTGCCCTCATGGCGGACCGGGCGGCTTTGTGTGCCCGGGCTACCGCGGCTGATCTTGACGCGCTGCGGGAACTGCGCTCCCAGCTCCGGCTGATCTTCTCGGCCTGCGCCGCGGGCGACGGGGACGCGGCGGCGGCCCGGCTGAACGCGCTTGCTCGCCCGGCACCCCATCCACCCCGAGATCGCCCAGCACGACAACGGGACCTGGCACCTGCATCACGCGGACAGCGGGTCGGTCGCGGACCGGTACGCGGCGGGCGCCGTGCTGGGGCTGACCATGGTGGTCACCAGCCTGGGCACCGACCGGCTGCGGCACTGCGAGGCCCCGTCCTGCCCGCACATGCTGGTGGACACGACTCCCGACCGGTCGCGGGCCTTCTGCAGTGACCGCTGCGCGGCCAAGGCCAGCGTGACCGCCCTGCACGAGCGCCGGCGCGCCCCCGGGAACGAGAAGGCGTCTACCGCCGCGGTCTAGCCGCCGGATTTCACTGGCCTCTCTTTTCACTTCTGTTCCATGTTTCCCGTCCGTTACACGGGGCCCCGCCCGTAAATGGACAGCGGCGCGTGTCCTCCCGTGGACTGATCGTGATCCGCGTTACCGAAATGAAGCCGCTGCCTTCTTCTCAGGCAGTTTGACGATCATTACCATGGGCCTACTCACAGGCCGTATGGCCCACGTATGCGGACCCGAAAGAAGGTTCGGAACCATGGCAACTGAGTCCGTAGCGGCTACTCCGACGGCACCGTCGGATGTCGGCCTGAAACGAGAGATGGGGTTGATCGGCGCTACCTGGGCGTCCGAGACCTCCATCATCGGCTCGGGCTGGCTGTTCGGAGCGCTGTACGCCTCGCAGGCCGCAGGGCCGATCGCCCTGCTGGGCTGGGTCATCGGCGGCGATCGCGGTCATCTTCCTGGCCCTGGTGCACGCCGAACTGGGCGGGATGTACCCGGTCTCCGGCGGCACGGCGAGGTTCCCGCACCTCGCGTACGGCAGCGTGGCCGGTATCTCCTTCGGCTTCTTCTCCTGGGTCCAGGCCATCACGGTGGCCCCCATCGAGTGCTTCGCGGTGATGCAGTACGGGTCGTACTACTGGCACGGCCTGTTCGACGTCAACGCCAACGGCGGGAAGGGCAACGTCACCGGGCTCGGCTTCGCGATGACGGTCGTCCTCATGGTGATCTTCACCGCGCTGAACTTCCTGGCCATGCGCATCTTCAGCAAGGTCAACGCGGGCATCACCTGGTGGAAGGTGGCCATCCCGGTCCTGACCATCATCGTGCTGCTGTTCAAGTTCCACGGCGGCAACTTCAGCAGCCAGGGCTTCAACCCCTACGGCTGGAAGGCCCTGTTCGCGGCCATCCCGTCGGCGGGCATCGTGTTCGCCTACCTCGGCTTCGAGCAGGCCGACCAGCTGGCGGCCGAGATCAAGAACCCGCAGAAGAACCTGCCCCGGGCGATCCTGCTGGCTACCTTCATCGGCATCATCATCTACGTCATGCTGCAGGTGGTGTTCATCGGCGCGATGCCGAGCAGCCAGATCGCCCACGGGTGGGCGAAGATCAGCGACCCGAACATCCTGGCCGGGCCGTTCGCCGGCCTGGCCGGGCTGGCCGGCCTCGCCTGGCTGGCCATCGTGCTGCGGATCGACGCGTTCGTCTCCCCGTTCGGCACCGGCCTCATTTACCAGACCTCGAGCTCGCGAGTCGGTTACGGCCTCGGCCGCAACCGCTACTTCCCGCAGTTCTTCACCAACGTGGACAGGAACGGCATCCCGTGGATCAGCCTGCTGGTGGCCTTCGTGGCCGGGCTGTTCTTCCTGCTGCCCTTCCCGAGCTGGCACTCGCTGGTGGGCCTGGTCACCGGGGCCAGCGTGCTCATGTACGCGGGCGCCCCGCTGGCCATGGGCGCGTTCCGCCGGCAGGTCCCCGAGGCCGACCGGCCCTACCGGGTGCCCGCGGGTGAGGTGGTCGCCCCGCTCGCGTTCATCATCGCCAACATGCTGATCTACTGGTCGGGCTTCGAGGTGGTCTGGAAGCTCGGCGTGGTGATCGTGATCGGGTACGTCCTGATCGGCGTCTTCATGGCGTTCGACGAGAACCGCCCGCCGCTGGACTGGAAGTCGGCGCAGTGGCTGCCGGTCTACCTGCTCGGCATGGGCATCATCTCCTGGCAGGGCCAGTACGCCGGCGGGGCCGTGGCCGCGCCGCTGAACACCGGCCGCATCCCGTTCTGGTGGGACATGCTGGTCGTGGCCGCGTTCAGCCTGGTCATCTACTTCTGGGCGATGGCCACCCGGCTGCCCAAGGCGGAGATGCTCAACCTGGTCGAGCGGCAGTCCGGCATCGAGCCGCCCGAGCGGTCGGCGGCCTGACCGAGCTGGTTTTAGCCAGCAGAGCGCAGTACGAAGACCCCCGGCCCTGGCGGCCGGGGGTCTTCGTTATCTGGGCGAATTTCCGGGCCCGGCCCGGCGGTACCGGACCAGCACGCGGCCCTCGATCAGCCGGTCCGCGACCACGCCGAACGTCCGGCTGTCCGCCGCGCCCGCCGCGAGGTTGTCCGCGGCCAGCCACCACCCGCCGGGCTCGCGCCGGCCGGCGCGCTTCACCAGCAGCAGGTCCGGCCGGGCCGGGTGCCGCGCGATCACCAGCTGCCCCGGGCGGACCCGGACGGCCCGGCCCGGGCGGGTGCCGCGCCACACGAGCAGCCAGTCGCCCGGGTGCAGGGCGGGCTGCATGGACCGGTCCACGACCGCGACCCGCCACAGCGGCCAGCGCATCGGCCCTCCTACGTTCGTCCCCGGCCCTGGGGGGTAGTGTCGGTCACCGGTAACCCATGATCCGAGATGAGAGAAGGGGACCTATGGGACTGCTGACACGTCTCCTCGAACCAAAAGCCACCGTGCACGCGCACTGCGACCTGCCCTGTGGTGTCTACGATCCGGCCCAGGCGCGGATCGAAGCTGAGTCCGTCAAGGCGATCATCCAGAAGTATCACGACAGCTCAGACCCGGCGTTCCAGACGCGGGCCCTGCTGATCAAGGAGCAGCGCTCCGAGCTGGTCAAGCATCACCTGTGGGTGCTCTGGACTGACTACTTCAAGCCGCCGCACTTCGAGAAGTACCCGCAGCTGAACCAGCTGTTCAACGAGGCCACCAAGCTGGCGGGCGGCGGCGCGGGCGGGACCAAGAGCAGCACGGACGTGGCCGCGGCCGACCAGCTGCTGGCCAAGATCGACGAGATCAGCAAGATCTTCTGGGAGACCAAGCAGGGCTGACCTTCTCCCGCAGTACGCCGCGACATCCCGAGGCCGCGCAGGCATCCCGCCTGCGCGGCCTCGGGCATCCTGGAATCTGCCGGTCAATCAGGGGCATCCTGGCTGGTCAAAAGGGAATTGCCGGGGCAGCACCCGGGGCGGCGCGTTAGCGGTGCACGCGGTGGACGGTAGGTTGCATGGCAAGACCACGACGGCCGCCCGCAGCAGTACGGCGGGCGGTACTGGAGGAAAATCGTGACGGAAGAGACGACCGCGCCTGCCGCTGCGGCCGTGCCCACCGCGGTTCGCGGCGAGCCTGCGCCGCGGGACGCCGAGGATCGCGTGACGATCCGCATGCCGGCCGAGGGTGCCTACCTGTCCGTGCTGCGCACGGCCACCGCAGGCCTCGCCGCCCGCCTCGACTTCACCCTGGATGAGATCGAGGACCTGCGGATCGCCGTGGACGAGGCGTGCGGCCTGCTGCTCAGCCAGGCCGCGCCGGGCGCCAGCCTGGACTGCGATTTCACCCTCGGCGAGGACAGCGTGACGATCGCGGTGTCGGTGCTCACCCAGCGGGCCCAGCTCCCGGCCCGTGACACCTTCGCCTGGACCGTGCTCGCCGCGCTGGCCGGGAGCGTGGACGCCTGGGCCGGGCCGGGCAACAAACTCACGGTCATGCTGCGCAAGACCCGCGAGCTGTCGAGGTCCGGGTGACCGAGGAAATCGAGGTCCGGGTGCCCCGGAAAGTGGACGCCAGGGTGACCGAGGAGATCGACGCCGGAGTGGCGGCCGACCTCGAGGCGACGGTCGGCGAGACGCCGCTCGGTGAGACACCACTGGGCGAGACGCCGCTGGCTGAGGTGCACGCCCCGCCCAGGATCCAGCATGCGGTCCCGGACCGCGGGCGCGCGCGGCAACTGTTCGAGCGGCTGGCCGTCCTGCCCGACGGCGACGCGGAGCGGCTCCGCATCCGCGGCGAGCTGGTGGAGCTGCACCTGCCGCTGGTGGAGTACCTGGCCCGGCGATTCCGCAACCGCGGCGAATGGCTCGACGACCTGACCCAGGTGGCGACGATCGGGCTGATCAAATCCATTGACCGGTTCGACCTGGCCCGCGGGGTGGAGTTCTCCACCTACGCCACCCCGACCATCGTGGGCGAGATCAAGCGGCATTTCCGGGACAAGGGCTGGGCGGTCCGGGTGCCCCGGCGGCTGCAGGAACTCAAGCTGGCCCTGACCAAGGCCATCGGTGACCTGGCGCAGCGCGAGGGCCGGGCGCCCACCGTGGCCGAGATCGCGGCCCACCTGCAGATGACCGAGGAAGAGGTGCTGGAGGGCCTGGAGTCGGCCAACGCCTACTCGACGGTCTCGCTGGACGCCCCGGACTCGGGCGACGACGACGCGCCCGCGGTGGCCGAGTCGCTCGGCATGCTCGACGACGCCCTGGAGGGGGTCGAGTACCGGGAATCGCTCAAGCCATTGCTGGAACAGCTGCCCAGCCGGGAAAAGCGCATCCTGCTGCTGCGGTTCTTCGGCAATATGACCCAGTCGCAGATCGCCAGCGAGCTGGGGATCTCGCAGATGCACGTGTCCCGGCTGCTGGCCAGGACGCTGGCCCAGCTGCGGGACGGGCTGACGGCCGAGGACTGACTCTGCTAGCCCGGGGGGGCGACCCCCCCGGACCCCCCACTGGCCCGCTTCCGCGGGCACTTTGGCTGCGGCTGGGTGCCGGGTTACTCGCCGGCTCGGAGGGAACCCGCCTCCGGCGGGCCCCGCCTCGCCGGCGAGCTAGCTGCGGGCGGGGCGTTTGCCTGGCGTGCCCGGCTTCGGCGGAGTCCTCGGCTTGGCCTGACCTGTCTTGGCCTGACCTGTCTTGGCCGCACTTGTCTTGGCGGGACCTGTCTTGGCGGGACCTGTCTTGGGCTGGGACGGGGGCTGGGGTCCCGGGCCGTCCCCGGGCCGCGGGCGGTTCAGCGCGCGCAGGCTGGGCGGGGCCAGCAGCAGGGCGAACCCGGCGCCCGCCAGCACCAGCAACGGGATCCCCCATCCGTAGCGGTGTCCCTGCACCAGGTAGACGCCGACGATGCCGGCGAACAGCTGGGTCAGCGCCGCGGGCGTGCGGCTCCACCGGCGGGCCCGGTACAGCCCCAGGGCCACCCAGGCCAGCGCGGCGGCGGTGCCCACCCCGATCAGCGTCAGCGCAATACCGCTGCCTGCCTGGTAGGACTGGCCCGCGGCCGTGTCCATCCCGGCCAGCACGCTGGCGGCCAGCACGATGAGCGCGTCGGCGGCCTGCACCCCTGCCGCACCCAGCAGACTCGGTGGCCTCTGCTGCATCTCCGGTACCTCTCGCTAACCTGAGCCCGTGCCCGCGCTCCTGATCGTCAACCCGCACGCCACGGCGACCACCCAGTTGCGCCGGGATGTCATCACGCATGCTCTCGCATCCCAGATGGATCTGGAAGTTGTGGAAACACGGTACCGGGGGCACGCGGGCACCCTGGCGCGCAAGGCCGCCGCAGACGGTTTCCAGCTCGTCCTGACCCTCGGCGGGGACGGCACGGTCAACGAGGCCGTCAACGGCCTGCTGCGCGGCCGGCCGCCCGGGACGGACCCGGCTCTGGCGCCCCTTCCAGGCGGCAACGCCAACGTGTTCACCCGGGCACTGGGCCTGCCGGCCGACCCGGTCGACGCCACCGGGCGGATCCTCGAGGCCCTGCGGGCGGGCCTCGACCGCCGCGTCGGCCTGGGCTGCGCCAGCCCAGATGAGGCCAGCCCAGATGAGGCCAGCACCGGTGAGGCCAGCACCGGTGAGGGCCAGGCCCCGGTGAGGGCAGGCCCGGCGAAGGCGGCACCGGAGAAGCGTGCACCAGCCCGGCCCGGCCGGACCGCTACTTCACCTTCAACGCCGGCCTGGGCCTGGACGCCGAGGTCGTGAGGGCGATCGAGGGCCTGCGGGCGCACGGCCGGGCGCTGACCCCCGGCCTGTACCTGCGGACCGCGCTGCGCCAGTTCTACGGCGTTACCGACCGCCACCAGCCCGCGCTCACCCTGGAACGGGCGGGCAAGTCCCCGATCAGGGACCTGTTCCTGGGGATTATCTCCAACACATCACCGTGGACTTACCTGGGGCGGCGGCCGGTCAATCCGAGCCCGGGCGCCGGTTTCGACACCGGGCTCGACATCTTCGCCATGCGGCGAATGCGGACGATCGGCACATTGAACGCCCTGCGCCAGATGTTTGCCCAGCGCAGCGAGCCGCCCCGCGGCCGCGACGTGGTCAGCCTGCACGACCAGCCCGCCTTTACCCTGCGCTGTGACCGGCCGGTCGCGCTTCAGGTGGACGGGGAGTACGTGGGCGAGCATGAGAGTGTCACGTTTCGCGCTGTTCCGCGCGCTCTGCGGGTAATTGCCTGACAAGCCCGGGAACGACCCGTGATGTGACCTATCAGACACCGAAATCGGCCTGAACCTTTGCCGGATAGTCTTGCGTTTGATTCAGGCGCTTGACAGGCTAGAACCCGGTTCGGGTGAGCGGCGCCATGCGCTGCCATCTGGCAGGTCTTGGCGTTAGTGTCATGATTCCAGGGCCTCGGACCGGAGTCAGTGGGGGCCGCTGGCTTGCGAGATGCATGAGTGTACAAACCCCGGGAAGCTACACGGCTCCCGACATATGACCTGGCTCGTGAATTCGTTCACAAGCTCTCGGGCCGAGGTCGCCAACCCGGGCCGGGCCACGGCCCGGCTGCCAAGGAGGAGTGGACCGCATGGACTGGCGCCACGACGCCGCCTGCCGTGACGTGGACCCGGAGCTGTTTTTCCCGATCGGGAACACCGGGCCCGCGCTACTCCAGATCGACGAGGCTAAGCAGGTATGCCGCCGATGCCCAGCGATCGAGCTCTGCCTGCAGTGGGCGCTCGAGAGCGGCCAGGACGCCGGGGTGTGGGGCGGCATGAGTGAAGACGAGCGGCGCGCCCTCAAGCGGCGGGCCAGCCGGTTCCGGGCGCGCGCGCACGCGTGAGCCGGGCGGGGCCTCGGGGATCTGGCCGTCCCTGAGGCCTCTACCGTGCTAGGCGTGCGGCTCCGCGGAGCCCAGCGGCCGTATCGGGGCCGCCCGGGCCGGTAACGTTGCGGCCGCGTCCAGCGGCAGGTCCACCACGGCCTTGGTGCCGCCGCCCGCCCGCGGCTTGACCTCCAGCCGGCCGCCCAGCTCGGACACCACGAGCGTCCGCACGATCTGCAAGCCGAGGCTCGTGGCGGAATCCAGATCGAATTCCTCCGGCAATCCGACGCCATTGTCCTGGACAATGACCATCAGCCGATCCTGGCTGCGGCGCACGACTACCTCGACCATCCCCTCCAGCCCGGCGTCCGGGCCCAGGTCCGGCCCGCACGGGGCCAGGCCGTGCTGCAGCGCGTTCTGCAGCAGCTCGGCCAGCACCAGGGCCAGCGGCGTGGCCACCGCGGAGGGGAGCAGCCCGAACCGGCCGAGCAGGACCGGCTTGACCCGGGCCTCGGCCGTGGACACCTCGCCCGCCATCGCCGCCACCCGCTCGGCGACGTCGTCGAAGTCCACGATCTCCTCGGGAGCGTGCGAGAGCGTCTCGTGCACGGTCGCGATGGACCCGACCCGGCGCACCGCCTCGTCCAGGGCCGCCCGCGCCTTCGGCTCGTCCAGCCGCCGCGACTGGAGCCGGAGCAGCGCGGCCACGGTCTGCAGGTTGTTCTTCACCCGGTGGTGGATCTCCCGGATGGTGGCGTCCTTGGTCATCAGCTCGCGCTCGCGGTGCCGCAGCTCGGTCACGTCGCGGACCAGCACCAGCGCGCCGGTCCGCAGCCCGTTGACCACCAGCGGGATGGCCCGCAGCTGGACCACCGACCCGTTCCCCTCTACCTCGGTCTCCCGCGGGGCCCGCCCGCTGGCGGTGACCATGAGGGAGTCGTCGGTGGGGCGGCCCGGGGCGCACAGCCGGGCGGTCAGCGGGCCCAGCTCGGCCCCGACCAGATCGGCGGCCAGGCCCAGCCTGCGGTACGCGGACAGGGCGTTGGGGCTCGCGTAGCTGACCTTGCCGGACCGTCCGAGCCGGAGCAGGCCGTCCCCCACCCGCGGCGAGCGGACCAGCGCGGGCTGCTGGCCCGGCCAGGGGAACATGCCGGAGGCGACCATCTGGGCCAGGTCGTCCGCGCCCTTCAGGTAGGTCAGCTCCAGGCGGCTCGGCGTGCGTGCCGAGCTCAGGTTCGTGCTCCGCTCGATGACCGCGATGACCTGGCCCTCCCGGGTGACCGGGATCGATTCCCGGCGGACCGGCACGCCGCGGGTCCACTCCGGGTCACCCTCCCGGCAGATCCGCCGCTCCCGGTGGGCCGATTCGAGGAAGGGCCGGGCCCCGGTGGGCGCGAACGAGCCCACCGCATCGTCGTGGAAGGTGGTCGGCCCGGTCGTCGGGCGCATCTGGGCCAGCACCACCCAGCCCGAGGAGTCCTGCAGCGGCGCCCACAGCACCAGGTCAGCGAAGGACAGGTCGGCCAGCAGCTGCCAGTCGGAGACCAGCGCGTGCAGCCAGTCGACGTCGGCCGACGTCAGCGCGGTGTGGCGGCGGGCCAGGTCATTGAGCGTGGGCACCCTGACATCATCGCTCATCCGGGCCACCTGGCGGGCCCCCGGCGGCTACCCGGCGGCCACCTGGCGGGGCCCTGGCGGGCGGCTGGCGGGGCCCTGATGGCCGGCCGCCGGCCGCCGCGGCGGGGCCGCCGCCCGCCGCACGGGCTCTAGCTGGCAGTATTCCCCCATGTACGGTCTCAGGGGGAGGCGGGCCCCGGCCGCGATAGGAGATCATGTCCGGAACGCAGTTTGCTGCGGAAGGAAGTGACCGTGACAGCGTCCCCCGCCATCCGCGACGGTGACCCCCCGCCCCCCGGCCCGGAGTCGCCCCGGATCCCCAAGTACTACGCGGTCAAGCGCCAGCTGCTCGAGCTGACCCAGGCCCTCGCGCCGGGCAGCCCGGTGCCCCCGGAGCGGGAGCTCGCCCAGCAGTACGGGACGTCGCGGACCACGGTGCGCCAGGCCCTGGCCGAGCTGGTGGTGGAAGGCCGGCTGCTGCGCATGCAGGGCAAGGGGACGTTCGTGGCCAAGCCCAAGGTCGCGCAGCTCCTCGAGCTGGCCAGCTACACGCAGGGGATGCGGGCGCACGGGCTGCACCCGCAGACCAGGATCCTGGACACCAGCTACATCGCCGCCGACGCGCAGCTCTCCGGGCTGCTGGCGATCCAGCCCGGCACCCGGGTGCTGCGCATCCACCGGCTGCGGCTGGCCGACGGGGAGCCCATGTCGACCGACACCTCGCACCTGCCCGCCCGCCGGTTCCCCGGGCTGCGCCGCAACCTGGATCGCTACGCGTCCCTGTACGAGGCCCTGGCTTCCGCCTACGGGGTCCAGCTCACCGAGGCGGAGGAAACCATCGAGACCGTGCTGGCCGATCCTAAGGATGCCCGGCTGCTCGGGGTGGACGTCGGCATGCCGCTGCTGCTGCTGTCCCGGCAGGCGTTCGACGTCTCGGGCCAGCCGGTCGAGTGGGCCCAGTCCAAGTACCGGGGCGACCGCTACAAGCTCGTCACCCGGCTCCGCCGGTAGGCGGCCAGCTCAGCCGGCTCGCCGGCCATGCTGGCTCAGCCGGCTTCGCCGGCGGGCCGGCCGCGCCGGTACCCGGCCAGCCACCAGGCACCCGGCAGCAGCCCCGCGGCGATGGCGGCCTTGATGGCGTCGCCCGCCAGGAACGGGGTGAATCCCTCCGAGAGCGCGGCCGAGACGCTGAGGTGCAGGTACAGGGCCAGCCAGGTGACACCGAACGCGTACATGACCACCTCGCCAGCGATCATGACCGGCACCGACCGCGGCACCGAGCGGTCGGCCCCGCGCTCAGCCAGGTAGCCGCACAGGGCCGCGGCGGCGATGAAGCCGAGCACGTAGCCGAACGAGGCTCCCACGTAGCCGCTCTGATGCCCGGCGAACCACGGGACGCCGGCGCAGCCCGGCCACCGCGTACAGGACCATCGCCGCCCCGCCCCGCCGCCAGCCGAGCGCCGTGCCCGCCAGCAGCACGCCCAGGGTCTGCCCGGTGATGGGCACGGGGGTGAAGGACAGGTGGATCGAGATCTGGGCGAGCAGCCCGACGAATCCGGCCGCCCCGACGACCAGGATGGCGTCCCGGACCAGTGCTCCGGGCAGCAGGTCGGCAAGCACCAGGGGGGATCGCTGGCGCAGCGCGGCCGCATCAGACATGGGGGGACTCCTCAACCGGGGGGAAACGTACTGGTAGCCGAGGGGGACGATATCAAGCAGGCCGGGGCCAACCAAGGCACCGGGTGGCGGGTACCCCGCGGCGGGCAGCCACAATGGCGAACCATGCGGGTAAGCGACACGCTCGCCTTCGCGGCGGGGCACTGGCGCATCGAGCGGGTGCTGGCCGACCACCGATCGGGCACGGAGGGACGGTTCACCGGGCAGGCCGTGCTCGGCGAGCCGGACCTCCCCGGCGCCACGGCCACCCCCGGGGCCAGTTCCACCGCCGCGCCACCCCCGGGGCCAGTTCCGGGCCGCCGTGCTGAGCTACCTGGAGACCGGCGAACTGCGCTTCGGGCCGCACGCGGGGCCGGCCACCCGCAGCCTCCGCTACCAGGGCCTGCCGGATGGCACGGTGGACGTGCGGTTCGCCGACGGCCACCTCTTCTACCGGCTCGACCTGCGCTCCGGCCACTGCACGGCGGTCCACCAGTGCCGCGCGGACCGCTACGAGATCACCTACCTGGTGCTCGGCGAGGATCTGATGGAGGAACGCTGGCGGGTGCGGGGGCCGGACAAGGACTACGACGCCACCGCGACCCTGATCCGCTGGGATCACTGATCCGCAAACCATTGCAGTGTGGGGCATTTCATCGCACCATGGACGACAACAACGTGACATACGTCACGCGCGCGCCCCCCGCCCCGCGCCGTGGCCTGGCGGGTGACGCGCACCGACACACGCAGGGAGACGAAGCGATGACGCACTCCGGCCCCCCACGCACGCACTCCGGCGCCTGGGCCTTAGTCACGATCCTGCTGTTAGTCGCGGTACTCGGGACGCTCATCGTCCCGATCTACGCGCGCAGCAGCCCCAAGCTCGGCGCCTTCCCGTTCTTCTACTGGTACCAGCTCCTCTGGGTACCGGTCGTGGCGCTGCTCACGACGATCTGCTACCTGATCACCACCAGAGTGGCGCGCCCGGCGCCCGACGTCGGGGGCGCCCCGGCCCCGTCCCAGCCCCTCGGCGGTCCCGGGGAGGCGTCGTGAGCCACATCAACGCCGTCTCGTTCACCATCCTGGTCGTCCTGTTCGCAGTGGTCGCGTTGGTCGGGTTCGCCGCGGCGAGATGGCGGCGCGCCGAGAACCTGCTGCACCTGAGCGAGTGGGGCCTCGGCGGACGGGGCTTCGGCAGTTTCATCACCTGGTTTTTGCTCGGGGGCGATGTGTATACTGCCTACACATTCATCGCGGTGCCTGCCCTGGTCTACGGCACCGGAGCGGCCGGGTTCTTCACCCTGTCCTACACGATCATGGTCTACCCGATCGTGTTCGTGTTCCTGCCCCGGCTGTGGTCCGTGGCGCGGGTGCACGGCTACATCACCCCGGCGGACTTCATCCGCGGCCGGTACGGGTCGCGCGGGCTGGCCCTCGCCGTGGCCTTCACCGGCATCCTGGCCGTCATGCCCTACATCGCCCTGCAGCTGGTCGGCATCCAGGCGGTGCTGACCGTGATGGGCGTGGGCGGCAGTTCCACCACCGGGTTCGTGCATGACCTGCCGCTGATCATCGCGTTCGCCATCCTGGCCGGGTACACGTTCGTGTCCGGACTGCGCGCCCCGGCGCTGATCGCGTTCATCAAGGACACCCTGATCTACGTGATGATCATCGTGGCGATCATCTACATCCCGATCCGGGTAGGCGGCTGGGGGCACATCTTCAGCGTGGCCGACACCCACCTCAAGACGACCAACCCCAAGACGGGCAAGCCGAACGGCAGCCTGATCCTGCAGCCCGCCAGCATGTGGGCCTACTCCACGCTCGCCCTGGGCTCGGCGCTGGCCCTGTTCATGTACCCGCACACGATCACCGGCGTGTTCGCGGCCAAGCGGCGCAACGTGATCCGGCGCAACATCGCCGCGCTGCCCGCGTACTCGCTGGTGCTCGGCCTCATCGCGCTGCTCGGCTACATGGCCCTGGCCGCGCCCGGCGTGCCCGCAGAGGTCAAGGCGCACGACTCGAACGCGCAGCTGGCCGTGCCGTTCCTGTTCCAGTCGATCTTCCCGAGCTGGTTCGCCGGGATCGGCTTCGCCGCGATCGTCATCGGCGCCCTGGTCCCGGCGGCCATCATGGCGATCGCGGCCGCGAACCTGTTCGCCCGCAACATCTATAAGGAGTACCTGCGGCCGAACGCCAGCGCCGCGGAGCAGACCAAGGCGTCCCAGTGGGCCTCGCTCGTGGTCAAGCTGGGCGCTCTGCTCTTCGTGCTGTTCGTGAAGCAGACGTACGCCATCCAGTTCCAGCTCCTGGGCGGGATCTGGATCGTGCAGACCTTCCCGGCCATCGTGGCCGGGCTGTACACCCGCTGGTTCCACCGCTGGGCGCTGGTCATCGGCTGGGCGGTGGCCATGGTGTTCGGCACCATCGCCGCGTACCGGCTGCCGGCCCCGGCCAGCCGGGCACGCACTTCGGCGCGTCCACGGACACCCTGCCGATAATCAACCACACCATCTACATCGGGCTCACCGGATTAGTGATCAACCTGGTTATCTCGGTGGTCCTGACGCTCGTATTCCGGGCGGTCAAGCTACCCGGCGGCCCGGACGAGACGCGGCCCGAGCACTACGTGGCCGACCCGGAACTCCCCACCTCGGAGAGGATCCCGGTCGTGGTCGGGCTGGCGGACTCCACCTGATCCGGCGCCGGTGCCGGGCCCGCCTCCCCTCCGGGCCCGGCACCGCCTCGCTGGCCAGGACGGCCCCGTCCTGGCCAGCGGGGGCGGGCTCTGTCCCGGCAAGCTACTAGCTGGTAACCTCACCGCATGACCGAGGGCAACGGCGGCCCGGCGGCCCGCGGGGCCACCGAGGGCCGGGAAACCAGCACCGCCGGGCACCAGCAGGTCCCGGCGCACGGGGGCAGGCTGGCGGCGGAGGCGGCCCGGGCGCACGGCGCGGAGACCATGTTCACGCTGTCCGGCGGGCACGTGTTCCCGCTCTACGACGCGGCCGTCCACATGGACCCGCCGATGCGGCTGCTGGACGTGCGGCACGAGCAGACCGCCGTGTTCGCCGCGGAGGCCACCGCCCGGCTGACCCGGCTTCCGGGGCTGGCCGTGCTGACCGCGGGGCCCGGGGTGACCAACGGCGTCAGCGCCATCACCACGGCCCACTTCAACGGCTCGCCGGTGGTCATCCTCGGCGGCCGGGCCCCCGACGCGCGATGGGGCTCCGGCAGCCTGCAGGAGTTCGACCATCCCGGGCTGCTCCGGCCCATCACCAAGCAGGCCTGGACCGAGCACGACACCGCGAAGGTCGGGGCCGGGGTGGACGAGGCGTTCCGGCTGGCCGCCGAGCCGCACCGCGGCCCGGTGTTCGTGGACGCGTCCCTGGAGGCCCTCTACGGCCCGGCGGACCCCGGGCTGGCCGAAAACTTCGGGCCGGGCGGCACACGGGTGCGGGCCGCCCGGCCCGGCCCGGCCAGCGGGCCGGGCGATCCCGGAGGCGGCCGGCGCCATCGCGGGACTGCTCGCGGCGGCCCGCCGCCCGGTGCTGGTGCTCGGCTCGGACGTGTGGATGGGCGGCGCCGAGGAGGCCGCCCGGACCGCGGCCGAGGAACTCCGGCTGCCGGTCATCGCCAACGGGCAGGGCCGCGGCATCCTGCCGCGCGGTCATGAGCTGCTGGTCACCCGGGCCCGGTCGGCCGCCTTCCGGCAGGCCGACCTGGTCGTCGTCGTGGGCACTCCGCTCGACTTCCGGCTCGGCTATGGCGCGTTCGGCGACCAGAATGATCCGCAACGAAGACCAGCCGTGGTTCATGTCGCCGACGCACCGGGGCAGCTGGCCACGCACTGCGAGCTGGCCGCGTCGTACTCGGGTGACCTCGGCGCGTTCTTCACGGCGCTGGCCGGGCCGGCCGCCTGGCCGGCCCGCCCGGCCCGGCTGCCGTGGGAGGACTCCTGGCTCCCCCAGCTGCAGGACGCGGCGCGCGGCGCGCTGGCCGCCGACGGCGCACTGCTGGCCAGCGACGCCGACCCCATCCACCCGATGCGCATCTACGGTGAGCTGACCGGGGTGCTGGACGACGACGCCGTGGTGATCGGCGATGGCGGCGACTTCGTGTCCTACGCGGGCAAGTACATCGAGCCGGGACGCCCGGGCGGCTGGCTCGACCCGGGCCCGTACGGCTGCCTGGGCACCGGGCTGGGCTACGCGATCGCGGCCCGCATCGCCCGGCCGTCGGACCAGGTGGTCCTGCTGCTCGGGGACGGCGCCGCCGGGTTCTCGCTGATGGACGCGGACACGCTGGTCCGGCACGGGCTGCCGGTCGTGATGGTGTGCGGGAACAACGGGATCTGGGGCCTGGAGAAACACCCCATGCAGGCCATCTACGGCTACGACGTGGTCGCCGACCTGCAGCCGCGATGCCGCTACGACGAGGTGGTCAGCGCCCTGGGCGGCGCCGGGGAACTGGTCACCGAGCCGGACGGGATCGCCCCCGCCCTGGGCCGGGCCTTCGACTCCGGCGTCCCCTACCTGGTCAACATCATCACCGACCCCACGGTCGCCTACCCCCGTTCCACCACCGGCGTCTGACCCCCACCCCCACCACCTCGCACCCCGTCCCCGCCCGCCCCGCCCCGGGCCCCGCACCATCAGTCCCACCAGCCTCTCCTCCCGCACGCCCGGCCACATATCACCTATCTGGTGCATCCCAGCGTCCGATTTGCCCGATCTGAGTGCACCAGATAGGTGATATGTCGAAATGATCTTGACGTCAGGACTCAGGTGGGCTTGGCCGGGGGCCGGGCGGGCCGGGCAGGGGTTACTCGATGATGGCGATGAGGTCGCCTTCCTGGATCACGTCACCCTCGGCCACCGCCAGCTTGGTCACCGTGCCCGGCTCCTCGGCCAGCACCGGGATCTCCATCTTCATCGATTCGAGGATGACCAGCGTTGTGCCGTCGGAGACTTCCTCACCTTCGGCGGTCACGACCTTCCAGACGTTGGCCACCATCTCCGCGCGGACCTCGGCCACTCGCTGCTCCTCTCTCGCCGGGCCGCCCGCCGGCGGCCCCCTCACATTGTCCCCGCTGCGGGGCGCCGGCCCGTTCCGGGACGCAGGCCGGTTCAGGGACGCTGGCCGGTTCAGGGACGCAGGCGGCTGACCACGAGGGTGTCATAGCCGCCGTCGCTGAACTCCTCACTGTCCAGCAGGTCCGCGTGGAACGGCAGGTTCGTCTTGGGCCCGCTGATCCGGAACGACGCCACCGCGTCCCGGGCCCGGCGCAGCGCCTCGTCCCGGTCCTGGCCCCACACGCACAGCTTGGCCAGCAGCGGATCGTAGAACGGCGTCACCTGGTTCCCGGCCTCGTATCCCGCGTCAACCCGGATCCCGTCGCCGGCGGGCTCCTCCCAGACGGTGATCGTGCCCGGGCTGGGCAGGAACCGGTTCGGGTCCTCGGCGTACACGCGCAGCTCGATCGCGTGCCCCCGGGCCTGGACCTGATCCGGATCGACGCTCATCCCCTGGCCGGCGGCGATCCGCAGCTGCTGCTCGACCAGGTCGATGCCGGTCACCATCTCGGTGACCGGGTGCTCGACCTGGAGCCGGGTGTTCATCTCCAGGAAGGTGAAGTCGCCGGTCTTCGCGTCCACCAGGAACTCGACCGTCCCGGCGCCCAGGTAGCCGACCGTCTCGCCGGCCCGGACCGCGGCCTCCAGCATCCGGGCCCGCAGCGCCGGGCTGACGCCCGGGGACGGCGTTTCCTCGGCCACCTTCTGGTGCCGGCGCTGCACCGAGCAGTCCCGCTCGCCCAGGGCCAGCACCCGGCCGCCGGGGAGCCCGAGGATCTGCACCTCCACGTGCCGGGCCGGCACCACGTAGCGTTCCAGCAGGATGGCCGGGTCGCCGAAGAACCGTTCCGCGCGGGAGCGCGCCGTCTCGAACGCCGCGGCCAGCTGCTCGGGATCGGCTGCGGCGCTCATCCCGATTCCGCCGCCGCCCGCGGCCGCCTTCACCATGACCGGGTAGCCGATGAACGCCGCGGCGGCGGCCGCCTCCGCGGCGTCGTGCACCGGCTCGGCCGTGCCCTCGGCCACCGGCACCCCGGCGGCGGCCATCAGGTTCCGCGCGCTGATCTTGTCGCCCATCTGCTCGATGGCGGACGGTGGCGGCCCCACCCACGTCAGCCCGGCGTCGACGACAGCCCGGGCGAACGGACCGTTCTCGGAAAGGAAGCCGTAGCCGGGGTGCACGGCGCGCGCGCCGGTCTCGCGGGCGGCCCGCAGGATGGCGCCGGTGTCCAGGTAGCTGCGGGCGGGCGGCGGGGGCCCGATCAGGACCGCCTCGTCCGCCTCGCGCACGAACGGCAGCCCGGCGTCAGCCTCGGAGTAGACCGCGACGGCCCGGATGCCCATCCGCCGGGCGGTGGCGATCACCCGCCGGGCGATCTCACCGCGGTTGGCGACGAGCACCGACTCGAGCACCGCTGGATCAGGCCCGGCGGTATCAGGCCCGGCGCTGGCAGGCACGGCGCTGGCAGGCACGGCGGAAGCCTACAGGCGGCCGGGGTAGGACCGCCCGGCCACCTTGGTGAGCGCCTCCACGACGCCCGGGTCGTACTCCACCGCGGTGTCCAGCCGGAGCCGTTCCAGCGCCGCCGCGGCCCGGTCCCGGTCCGGGGACCCGCCCACCAGGTCGTCGAAGGCGTTGGCGGCCCGGATGATGCGGCTGCCGATCGGCGGCTCCGTGTCGCCGCCGCGGTACGGCTGGCTCTGCCGGCGCACGATCTCGGCCACCCCGTCCAGCACGCCGGCCTGCTCGATGACGCTGGCCCCGAGGCCCGCGATCCGCTGCTGGTCTTCCGGGGACGCGAGCACGGTCGCGCCGCCCGGGATGGGGTCCGCGAGGGACAGCTGGCCGATGTCGTGCATGAGCGCGGCGTACTCCAGCTCCAGCAGGTCCGGCTCGCTCATGCCCAGCTCGCGCCCGATGGCCACGGCGAGCCTGGCCCACCCGGTAGGAGTGGCCGTCCTCGACGTAGCCGCCGACCTCGGTGACCCGGGCCAGGGCGCGGACCGTCTGCAGGTAGGTGGAGCGGATGCCGGCGTACCGGCGGAAGGCGGTCTGGGTGACCAGCAGCGGCGCGATGAGCAGCGCCAGCGCCACCAGCCCCATGGCCTCGGTGGCCAGGGCGATCAGCATGGCGGAGGCGCCCACCGCCGCCCCGAGCTGCACCTGGATGCGCAGCTCGTCAGTGAGCGACACGACGAACCGGGCCCGCAGGGCGTCCGCCCGGATCAGCCCCCTGATCACGCACTCGGCGAACCAGCCGGCCACGATCAGCACGGCCATGACCGAGAGCCTGAGCCACACGTGCTGGTCGATGAGGGCCAGGTGCGCCAGGGGGCGGAAGGCGATGGCCACGAACGCCACGGCCAGCAGCCGGGAGGCCATCCCGGCCACCCCGGCGGGCCGGCCGGCGGCCAGGTGCGGCAGCGCCCCGACGATCATCCCGACCGCGGTGACCGCGACCACCTGCAGCGCCGGCTGGAGCGCCGGGTGCGGGCCGATCCGGACGGCCAGCGCGTAGCCGAGGGCCCCGGCGCTGCCGATCGGGGCGGCCTCCCGGTCACCGGGCAGCGACAGCCGGAGCAGCTCGCCCAGCGCGATCAGCGCCCCGAAGGCCAGCGCGTCCCGCGGCTGCACCAGGCCCGCCGCAGCGGTCTGCGCCACGGCCGCGACCAGCAGCACGCCGGCCGCGATGACCAGCAGCAGCTGGCCGGAGTCGGTGGACTGCCAGGCGGACTGGCGGGCGATGTGCCGTTGCGTGGTCACCGGGGGCTCGCCTCAGTGGCTCTCGACGACCCGCAGTGGCGCGGTGGGATCGTCGTGATCCTGGGCCGCGACCTGAGCGGGGAAATTGGCCGGCAGGGCCGTGGGCGGGGGCGGGTCGGCGGCCTGCGATTCCCAGCGTTCCTGGCCGAGCGCGGCGATGAAGGCGTCCACGAGCAGCGGGTCGAATTGCAGGCCGGAGCATTTGCGGAGCTCCGCGACGGCCTCCTCGACGCTCCGTGCGCCCCGGTAGGACCGGGTGGAGGTCATCGAGTCGAAGGCGTCGGCGACGGCGATCACCCGGGCGAACTCGGGGATCTCGTCGCCCGCCAGGCCCATCGGGTAGCCCTTGCCGTCCATCCGCTCGTGGTGGTGCATGATGCCGTCCAGCGCCTCGGTCAGGAACCCGATCTGCCGGACGATCTCCAGGCCGCGCATCGGGTGCAGCTGGATGGCGGCCAGCTCGTCCTCGGTCAGCGGCCCGGTCTTCTGCAGCACCTTGGTCGGCACCCCGAGCTTGCCCACGTCGTGCAGCATGCCCGCGTACCGGATGGCCTCGACCCGCTCCGCACCCATCCCGATCTGCCGGGCCAGCAGCGTGGCCCCCCGGGACACCCGCTCGCTGTGCCCGCGGGTGTAGAAGTCCTTGGTCTCCACGGCCTGGCAGAGCGCGGCCATCGTGGCCGAGTACGCGCCCTCCTGCGCCGCGAACTGCCCCATCGCCCAGCGCGCCACGAACAGCGGGATCAGGACCAGGACCGCGGCGGAGGGGCCCATCAGGTCCCACAGCGCCGCGATCAGCAGGCCCAGCGTGGCGTAGCCAAGATCGGATACCAAGAGCAGGGAGAGGTGCAGGTCAAGACGGCCCCGCTGCGGGCTGGCCCCGGACGGGGGAAGCAGCAGCAGCATGCTCCACAACAGCCCGTGATTGACGGCCACGTGCACCGCGGCGGCCACGGCGAACGGCAGGATTATGCCCGGAAAAGAGCCCAGCTTAGGCACGCCGATTGGGCCGCCCAGCGCCAGATATGCCGCACCCGCCGCATACGCGCTCAGCGCGTACATTGCCCCGTTAAAGGACCGCTCGCGCAGCCCGCCGCGGCGCAGGCTGATCAGCGAGGTGGCGCCGACCAGCGCGGCCCCGCCCGGGCCGAGGAGGACGACCGCCGCCAGGGTGGCCGCGGAACTGGGCGACCAGGCGGACTGCCGGGAGGTGAGCGTGGTGGGGGTGGAATCGCAGATCATGAACAGGACGGCCAGTACCACCAGCGTCCGGGACAGCTGGTAGTCCAGGTCCCAGTCCAGGTCCTGCACCAGCACGTGGGCCAGCAGCAGCAGCGCTGCCGTGACCACCACGGCCATGTAGAGCCACGCGGCCCGCGAGAGCCTGCTCAAGACCCCCCCTCGCAGTCAGTCCGATCGGCTAACGGGCGGTCACTTGCGCACGGGCGCAGACCGGCTGCCAGCCGGTAACCGCGCCGATCTCCGGCCCCGATGAATGACCCTGCCAATAGGTCCAGCTCGGCACTCAGGGTAACGCCATCACCGCTGATCGCGTAGCGTTCACGGCTGATATCTACAATCTGTATATACGCCATGACAGAAAGTAACAATGGCTGAGCGTCCGCGACGTCGTCCCAGTTCAGAGGGCGGGTGATTGCGGCCGCGAGACCGCGCGGGTGATTTGGCGGGTAATGGGCCGGCTGCGGCGGGGCTATTCGCCGGGCAGTTCGGTGATCTCGATCTCGGTGATCTCGATCGTGGCCCGGACTTCCTGGATCCGGGTCAGCACCTTGACCCGCAGGTCACCGGGGACCTCGTCGTGGCCGCAGGATTTGTGCACCAGCCGCTTGACCGCCTCTTCCAGGCCGTACTCCCGCAGGCACGGGCCGCACTCGTCGAGATGCTGGCGGATCTCCGCCTTGCCATGGTCGCCGAGCTCGCCGTCCAGGTAGGAGTACACCCGGTCGAGTACCTCGCTGCACGGAGTCTCGTGGGGTTTCCCGCAGCTCATGACGCGTCCCTCCCCGACTCCGCGGCCTGCGGGGCCGGGCTGTCACCCGCCGTGGCCGGGCGCGTCACGCCCCGGTCGGCCGCGTAATCCTGAAGCATGTCCCGCAGCTGCCGCCGCCCGCGGTGCAGGCGCGACATGACGGTGCCGATCGGCGTGCCCATGATGTCGGCGATCTCCTTGTACGCGAACCCCTCCACGTCGGCGAGGTACACCGCGATGCGGAACTCCTCGGGAAGGGCCTGCAGCGCCTGCTTGATGTCGGAGTCCGGGAGACGGTCCAGGGCCTCCGCCTCCGCCGACTTCAGGCCGGAGGAAGTGTGCTCGGCGGCCCGGGCCAGCTGCCAGTCCTCGACCTCTTCCGCGCCCGACCGCTGCGGCTCGCGCTGCTTCTTGCGGTAGCTGTTGATGAAGGTGTTGGTCAGGATGCGGAACAGCCACGCCTTCAGGTTCGTGCCGGGCTGGAACTGGTGGAACGACGCGTAGGCCTTGGCGAACGTCTCCTGGACGAGGTCCTCGGCATCCGCCGGGTTCCGGGTCATCCGCAGCCCCGCCGAGTAGAGCTGATCCAGGAACGGCAGCACGTCGTGCTCGAAACGCTCGCTTCGCTGCTCGAGTGTCTCGGTGACCGGACCCACCCCCTCGGAGATCTCCTGCACCGGCCGACGATAGCGGCCGTATGGGCGGGAGGATACATCCCCCCTCTCGCCCGGCTCGAAGCGAGTCAGCTTGGGGGCGCTACTGCGGGGTGCGCAATCGGCTACAACCACGCCGTCTGAAACATGCGGCCCGGCGCCTTCATTCCGTCATCCGGGGGCCAGGTTCCGCGGCGCGGCCCGGGCCGGGCGGGCGCGGGGGCGGGACGGGCGGCACGCGGGGCCCGGCCGGGCGGCGCGCGGGGCCGGGGCCGCAGGACGACCTCGCCGTCTGGTCAGGTGAGGAAAGTCCCAGGTGGGGAACATTTCAGGAAATAGGGCTGCGCGGGCTCCCCGCCTTCGCGGCGGCGTCTCACCTCTGCCACTTGGCAGGCCGCCGGCCGCACTGCGTGCAGCCCGGTGCTGGATGGAGTCATGGTGGCGGCAAGTGCGACCAGCCCTCTCACCGTTCTCGGGTCAAGCTCGCTCACGGCCTACTGGCGGTTCCAGCGGGCCGTCGTGGCGGCCCAGTTGCAGGCCTGGCTGCCGCCCCGGGGACGGATCCTGGTCGATATCTCCGGCCCCCAGTCCAGCGTGGCGTCCCAGGCGGCCGCGGCGGGCTACACGGTGCTGCAGGTCATCCCGCGCTCGCCCGCCCCCGCGGAACGCCCGGCCGGGCCGGGGATGCCGCGCACGCTCACGATCCGCGGCGTGCACCGGCGCCGGGTCCCGGCCGGGCGGCTGGTCCGGGTGGTGGCGGACTCCGCGAACCTGGCCTTCCTCGCCGACGGGTCGGTGGACGGGGTCATGGCCGACGACGGGGCGCTGTCCCGGCACCTGATGGCCGAGGACGTCGCGGCCGAGATCGCCCGCGTGCTGCGGCCCGGCGGCCAGCTCCTGGCCTGCGTGGACTCGCTCGTCCTGGGCATGTCCATCCTGGCCGAGCAGCACCACTGGGCCGAGCTGACCGACCTGCCGCAGGCGGAAGTGGTGCTGGTGCCCTGGCCGGACGGCCACATCACCCGGTGCTTCGGCCCCGAGCAGCTGGTCAACCTGCTGACCGAGGCCGGGCTGGAGGTCAGCTGGATCCGGCCGCGGACCGTGCTGTCCCCGTCCATGGTGGACCACGTGCTGCGCAAGGACCCGAGCGCGATCATGCGGCTGGTCCGGGCCGAGCTGGCGGCGGGCGCGGAGGAACCGGGACCGGCCGGGACCGGCCACGGAGCCGGGAACACCCACGGGGACGAGTCCTTCGGCATCTACCTGCTGGCCGCGGCCCGCAAGCCCGCGGCCCGGGGCGCCGCCACCGCGCCCGCGGCCGCCGTCTAGCGCCGCATCCGGTCCCGTTTCGACTGGCAGGCCACGCACCGGGACGCCTCTGGGCGCGCCTCCAGGCGGCCTTCCGGGATGGGCTTGCCGCAGTCGGCACATTTGCCGTAGCTGCCGTCCTGGATGCGCTGGAGCGCGTCCACGACCTCCGTGCGCTGCGTCATCGCCGACGCCAGCACCGCCTCGGCCCGGTCCGCCTCGGACAGGCTGGTCCCCACGTCCGCCTCGTCCTGCGGGGAGTCCGCGACCCCGGACATCGGCCTCTCGCCGCGCAGGACCGCGATGGAACGGTCCAGGTCATCGCGCGCAGCCTCCAGGCGCTTACGTACGGTGATGGTCTCCACGGATCCTCCTGCTTCATCAGGGCACCAGCGGCACGGCAGCGATGGTCCTCGGAGGGCCAGGCCGTGCTCAGGGGCCTCAGAACAACGTGCTGGGGGCCCCTCGGGAGGCGCCGCTGCGCCCCCCGGCCCCGGCCCGCGGCGACCCCGCGGGCTCAGACTCACCCTCCATGGGCTCGATCAGCCCCGGGCCGTTGTGCCGGACCGAGTTGACTTCCGTTGACACCGGATACGTCGCCAGGTGGGCCTTCGCGGCGGGCATCATCAGCGCGTGCAGCGCCTCGGCGCTGGTCGCCGTGGGATCGAGCCAGTCGGCCCAGTTGGCCGGGTCGATCACCATCGGCATCCGGTCGTGGATCCGGCCGACCTCGTCCTCGGCCTGGGTGGTGATGATGGTGGCCGTCCACAGCCAGGAACCGGGGTCGTCGTCCGGCCGGTCCTTGTCGCGCCAGAGCTCGTACAGGCCGGCGAAGGCCAGCACGCCACCGTCTTCGCGGTGGATGTAGTACGGCTGCTTGCCCGGGCGCTTCGGGTCCGCGGACTTCTCCCACTCGTAGAAGCCGTCCGCGGGGAGCAGGCACCGGTGGCGGGCGAAGGCGCGGCGGAAGGCCGGCTTGGTGGCCACGGTCTCGGCCCGGGCGTTGATCAGGCGGCTGCCGATCGAGGGGTCCTTGGCCCAGAACGGCACCAGCCCCCAGCGGACCACCCGCAGCTCCCGCACGCCCCCGTGCTCGTCCGCGGCCGCCCCCTGGTCTCCGGAGGGGCTGTGGTCTCCGGCCGCCGCGTGGTCTCCGGAAGGGCCGTGGTCCGCGGAGTCGCCCGGCCCGGGCCCGTCCTGCTCCGCGGCGTCCTCGCCGTCTTTCCGGGGCCGGGTGACCACGGCGTAGACCGGCTTGGTGGGCGCCACGTTGTAGTCAGGCTGCAGCGGCTCGGCCACCCGGTCCCGCTGCACGGCAAACTCCTCCAGGAGTTCCTGGCGCTTCCGCGCCGACGCGAAGCGGCCGCACATGTCGTCACCTGATCACTACGTAGCTGGGGCTGCTGGGGGCAGCACCGGGGAAGCACAGAATGTGCCACTTAATAACCACAAACCTTGATTACCAAACCTCGGCCGCCGTTCCGGGCCAGGCGCGGCTCCCCCGGGTCGGGCCGCGGTCCGGCCCGACCAGGGGATCCTGTCATCCGGGTCCGACAGAACGCCCCGGCAGACACAGCGCTCGCTGGTTCTTCCCGGATTCCCTCGGTTCACTCCCGGCGATCAGCTCAGCGCACGCATTACGCTCACAGGATGGACACCGCAAGCCAGGATTCCGGCGGCCAGGCCCTCCCCTGGGCGGCCCCGCGGGCCGACGGCCCGCTGCGGGCCCGGCTGCGCGTACCCGGCTCGAAGTCCATGACCAACCGGGCCCTGGTGCTCGCGGCGCTGGCCGCCGGGCCGGCCGGCATCCTCAACCCGCTGCTGGCCCGGGACACGCTGCTGATGGCCGCTGCCCTGCGCGCGCTCGGGGCCACCGTGGACACCGGGACCACGGGGGACACCGGGACCACTGAGACCATGGGGACCACTGGGGACACCGGGACCACCGGGACCACCGGGGCCACGGCCTGGCGGGTGTCCCCCGGCTGGGCGGCCAGCGACGCCCGGGTGGACGTGGGCAACGCGGGCACCGTGATGCGGTTCGTCCCCCCGGTAGCCGCGCTGGCCAGCGTGGCCACCGAGTTCCACGGGGACCCGCGGGCCTCGCAGCGCCCGGTGGGCGCGATCATCAGCGCGCTGCGCGAGCTGGGCGCGGTGATCGACGACGGCGGGCGTGGCGCCATCCCGTTCACCGTGCACGGCACCGGGTCGCTGGCGGGCGGCGCGGTCACCGTGGACGCGTCGGCGTCCTCGCAGCTGGTCTCCGGGCTGCTGCTCGCCGCGCCGCGGTACGACAAGGGACTCGAGGTCCGGCACCGCGGCGGCCGCGCCCCGTCCGCCCCGCACATCGCGATGACGGTGCAGATGCTCCGCGACGCGGGGGCGACCGTCGAGACGGCCACAGTCTCCGGGCCCGCCGCCGGGGCGGCGGGCGGCGGGGACGCCCTGCCCGATACCTGGTACGTCCACCCCGGCGCCCTCGGCACCCACCCGATCACCGTCCAGCCCGACGTGGTGAACTCGATGCCGTTCCTGGCCGCGGCCATGGTCACCGGGGGAACCGTGACGATCCTGGGCTGGCCCGCGGTGACCACCCAGCCCGCCGGCCACATCACCGCGATCCTGCGGGAGATGGGCGCGGACTGCGTGCTGGGCCCGGACGGGCTGACCGTCACCGGGCCGCCCGCGCTCCGCGGGATCACCGCCGACCTGGCCGACTGCAGCGAGATCTCGATGGTGCTCGGGGCGCTCGCGGCGCTGGCGGGCACCCCGTCGGTGCTGACCGGGATCGGCCACCAGCGCCACCAGGAGACCGACCGGCTCGCCGCCCTGGCCACCGAGATCAACGCGCTGGGCGGCGACGTGGCCGAGCACGCGGACGGGCTGGAGATCCGGCCCCGGCCACTGCGGGCGGCCCGTCCCTTCGCCACGTACGACGATCACCGGCTGGTGATGGCCGCGGCCGTGCTCGGCCTCGTGGTGCCCGGCCTGCTGGTCGAGAACGTGGCCACCGTGGGCAAGACGTTCCCCGGCTTCACCTCCGCGTGGGCGGCGATGCTGGAGCGCGCTCCCTGAACCGCCAGCCGTCCTACAGCCACCTGGACGAGGATGACGTCCGGGTCCGGCCGGGCCGGAGCACCCGGCCCCGGACCCGGCGCCGGCCCGCGCACGAGGACGCGGCCGGGGCGTTCGTGGCGGCGGTGGACCGGGGCCGCTACGGGTGCCTCATCGGGGACCGCCCGGTGACCGCGATGCGGGCCCGCGAGCTGGGCCGGCACAGCGTGGTGGTGGGCGACCAGGTGGCGCTGGCCGGGGACATCTCCGGCGAGCCGGGCACCCTGGCCCGGGTGGTCCGGATCGAGCCCCGCACGTCCGTGCTGCGCCGTTCCGCCGACGACACCGACCCGGTGGAACGGGTCATCGTGGCCAACGCGAACCAGCTCGTGATCGTCACCGCGCTGGCCGACCCGCCGCCCCGGCCGCGGCTGATCGACCGCTTCCTGGTGGCCGCCTACGACGCGGGCCTGGCCCCGCTGCTCGTGCTGACCAAGGCCGATCTGGCCCCGGCCACCGCCCTCCTCGACGTGTACGGCCCGCTCGGCGTCCCGCACGTGGTGCTGGGCCAGCCGCTGACCAGCGCGCGGCTCGATCCCCTCCGCGAGACGCTGGCCGGCCGGGTCAGCGTGCTGGTGGGGCATTCCGGGGTGGGCAAGTCCACCCTGGTCAACGCCCTGATCCCGGGGGCGGACCGGGCGGTGGGCACGGTCAGCCCGGTGACCGGGCGCGGCCGCCACACGTCCTCGTCGGCGGTGGCGCTGCCGCTGCCCGGCGGCGGCTGGCTGATCGACACGCCGGGGCTGCGCGGCTTCGGCCTGGCCCACGTGGCCCCGGAGCGGGTGGTGCGGGCCTTCCCGGACCTGGCCCCCGGGACCGCGGCCTGCCCGCGCGGCTGCACCCACCTGGAGCCCGACTGCGCGCTCGACGCCTGGGTCCGCGATCAGGGCGGGGACAGCCGCCTGGTCACCCGGCTGGACTCACTGCGCCGCCTGCTCCGCAGCCGCGAAGGCGACGACCCCGCCGGTACCCCGGAGCCCCAGACCCAGGACTCCTGACCTACCCGCCCGGCCGCCACGGCCCTCGAGCCAAACCCCACCAGCCCCACCAGAACCACCAGCCCGCACCAGAACCAGCCTGGCCTTCGTGATCAGACGTCTGGTGTGGTCAGGGCAACACCAGACGTCTGATCACGAAGGGCCCGGCGTGGTCGCCCGGCGTCACGGCGCGGGCGCCGGGGATCACCAGGCGTAGGCCTCGGGGGCCGCGCCGCCGGGGCCCGGGAAGATCTCGTCCAGCCGCCCGAGGGCCTTCTCGTCCAGCGTGACCTCCAGCGCCCGCAACGCCCCGGTCAGCTGGTCCAGCGTCCGCGGCCCGACGATCGGGGCGGTCACCGCAGGCTGGTGCAGCAGCCAGGCCAGCGCGACCACGGCCGGCTCCTGGCCGAGTTCGGCGCAGAACGCCTCGTACGCCTCGATCTGGGGCCGCATCTCCTGGATGGCCCCGGCTGCCCGGCCGCCCGAGCTCCGCGCGCCGCCGCCCGGGCTGCCTCCCCCGTCACCGGAGCCGGAGCCCGAGCCCGAGCCCGAGCCGGACCGAGCCCGAGCCCTGGCGGCGCAGCACCCCGCTCAGCAGCCCGCCGTGCAGCGGGCTCCACGGGATGACCCCGATGCCGTAGCCCTGGCAGGCGGGCAGCACCTCCAGCTCGACCGTGCGCGCGGCCAGGTTGTACAGCGACTGCTCGCTGACCAGCCCGAACGCCGGGCGGCGCCGGGCCGCCTCCTGGGCCTGGGCGATATGCCAGCCCGCGAAGTTCGACGAGCCCACGTAGATGATCTTCCCCTGGGTGCGCAGCACGTCCATGGCCTCCCAGATCTCGTCCCACGGCGTGCCGCGGTCCACGTGATGCATCTGGTAGAGGTCGATGTGGTCGGTCCGCAGCCGGCGCAGCGAGTCCTCGCAGGCCCGGCGGATGTTCAGCGCGGACAGGAAGCGGTCGTTCGGCCACTCTCCCTGGCCGCCGTACAGCTTGGTGGCCAGCACCGTCCGGTCCCGGCGGGCGCTGCCCGCGGCCAGCCACCGGCCGATGATCGACTCGGTGACGCCCTCGGCCCGCGGCTGGCCGTACGTGTTCGAGGTGTCGAAGAAGTTGATGCCGTGCTCATGGGCGGCGTCCATGATGGGCTGGGCGTCCGCCTCGCTGGTGAACGCGCCGAAGTTCATGGTGCCGAGGCAGAGCCTGCTCACCGACACGCCGCTGCGGCCGAGGTGGGTGTAGTCCATGGCGTCACGCTACGGCAGGCCCGGACGCACCGTGGATGGCCGCAGCGGCCGCGATCCGATACCGTTTCGCGCCATGGCCGGATACGACGATGACCTGCGTTTCGCCC
Organism: uncultured Actinomycetes bacterium; assembly: GCA_963851025.1. GTDB lineage: Bacteria > Actinomycetota > Actinomycetes > Streptosporangiales > Streptosporangiaceae > RYN-230. The sequence continues at coordinate 84,724 of CAWKOA010000021.1, read as the reverse complement.
ACGTCCTCGCCGACGCGGCCGACGACATCACCACGCGCCGCTTCCGGGCCCTGGACCTGCGGGTGGAGTCCAAGCCCGACCTGACCCCGGTCACCGACGCAGACAAGGCGGCCGAGGAGTCACTGCGCAACGTGCTGCGCCGGTCCCGTCCGCGGGACGCGGTGCTGGGCGAGGAATTCGGCCGGGACGGCGGCGGGCCCCGGTGCTGGGTGATCGACCCCATCGACGGCACCAAGAACTACGTCCGGGGCGTCCCGGTGTGGGCCACGCTGATCGGCCTGATGGACGGGGACCAGGTGGTGATGGGCGTGGTCTCCGCGCCCGCGCTGGGCCGCCGCTGGTGGGCAGCCAGCGACAACGGCGCCTGGACCGGCAAGAGCCTGACCAAGGCGACCCGCTGCCGGGTCTCGGACGTGGCCCGGATGGAGGACGCCTCGTTCTCCTACTCCAGCCTGACCGGCTGGGAGGAGAAGGGCGTGCTGCCCGGCTTCCTCGACCTGGCCCGGTCGGTGTGGCGGACCCGCGCGTACGGCGATTTCTGGTCCCACGTGCTGGTCGCCGAGGGGGCGGTGGACATCTCGGCCGAGCCCGACGTGTCCCTGTGGGACATCGCGGCGCTGCAGATCATCGTGGAGGAGGCCGGCGGCGTCTTCACTGACCTGGGCGGCAACGCGACCCCGGACGGCGGCAGCGTGGTCTGCACCAACGCGCGGCTGCACCAGGAGGTGCTCGACCGCCTGGCTAGCCCCGGAACATGACCTGATGTGCACAAATGCCTAGCCGGATCAGCCTGGGATAAGGCCTTGCCCTGGCGCGGGCATGCGCGGATGCTGGAGGGACTAGTACGTCACAAAGGCACAAGCGCATCCGCAACGAGGCGGAACACCCTGGCCGGCCTGGTCAGCAGCCCGGGCCGGGCGGGTCGTGATGCCTCGGACACAGCCCGGGGAGTGATCGATCGTGAAGGTGCGAGACGGCATGACCAGTCTGGTGCTCACCATCGGGCCCGCGCATACCCTCCGCGAGGCAGCGCGCCTCATGTCCGCCCGCCGGGTGGGCGCGGCCGTGGTGAGCGACGACCAGCACGGGGGAATCGGCATCCTGACCGAGCGCGACATCCTGGACTCCATAGGCGCGGGGCAGAATCCGGACGGTGAGCTGGCCGCGGAGCACCGCACCACGGACGTGGTGTTCGCGTCGCCCGAGTGGACCCTGCAGCAGGCCGCGGAGACCATGGTGCGGTCCGGCTTCCGGCACCTCGTGGTGATCGAGGGCCAGGAGGTCATCGGGCTCCTGTCGATGCGCGACATCGTGCGGGTCTGGGCCGACGCCGCCACGCCGGTAGCCTCGGCCCAGGCCGCCGCACCAGCCTGAAACCAGCCCGGATACCGCACTCACCTGCAAGATCCCTGCCGCGTGCGCCCCGCGGCAGGGGCAGGGCAGTATGCGGCCGGCCAGAGGCGACATGAGACGGTAGCGGGATGCGGCTCCGTGGCGCAGTGACGCTCGTGACCGGCGGATCGTCGGGTATCGGCGCCGCTACGGCACGCGTGCTGGCCAGGGCCGGAGCCCGGCTGATGATCGCCGGGCGGGACCCGGCCCGGCTGGACGCGGTGGCCCGCGACACGGGCGCCCTGGCCCTCAAAGCCGACCTGGCCGAGCCGCAGGGCCCGGCCGAGCTGGCCGACGCGGCGCTCCAGATGGCGGCCGAGGACGCCAGCGCGCACGGCATCGACATCCTGATCAACAACGCGGGCGTCGGCTGGTGCGGCCCGGTCGGCGAGATGACCAGCGACAAGATCGCCGAGATCCTGGCCGTCAACCTGGCCGCGCCGATCGAGCTGACCCGGCGGCTGCTGCCCCGGATGACCGCGCGGGGCAGCGGCCGGATCGTGTTCGTCTCGTCGATCGTGGGTGCGACCTCGGTCCGGGACGAGGCGGTGTATTCCGCGGCCAAGGCGGGCCTGGGCAACTTCGCCGAAAGCCTCGCCCACGAGCTGGAAGGCTCCGGTGTGGGCGTTTCGGTGATCGTGCCCGGCGTGATCAACACCCCGTTCTTCGAGCGCCGCGGCCGCCCCTACGGGCGCAGGAAGCCGGAGCCGCTCCCGGCCGAGCGGGCCGCCGAGGCGATCATGTCCGCGCTCGAGCACGACCGCCAGCTGGTCTACGTGCCGCGCTGGATGAGCATCCCGGCCCGCTTGCATGGCGCGGCCCCGCGGACGTTTGCGCTGCTGGCGCACTGGTTCGGCGACCATGGCTGAGCTGAGCCGCCCGGCAGCCCGCCGGCCCGGGCGCAGGTCCCATTTTCCGCAACGAGGACCGTCATCCGCACCCGGGACGCCACGGGCACACGAGTAGCGGGGCCAGGCCGCTGGCGCGGCGCGGTGCCCCCCGGACGGGTGTGAGGGCTCCGTGCGCCTCCCCAGCCCGGCCCACGGAGCCCTCCGCCCCCCGAGTGGCCCCGGAACCGGGGGCCGCCCGGGTCCGTAGCCATCGGGAAACAGTCAATCAGGCAAGAGCTATAAAGGTCAGGGCCGAAAGTCCTATTTTTGGACAAAAAAATTTGCTATCCTCCCCCTCCCCGTGGCCGGGCGCCGGGGCGGCAGGATGATGTACGCATCGTGAACACGTAGCCGGGCGCTGGCGCGCGCGGCAGGATGACCTGCGCACCAGCCTGGCCGGCGCCGGGGCGGCATGATGGTGCGCCCATCGTGATCGTGTGGCCGGCCGCCGGGAGGAGGGGCACGATGGCCCGCGCACCAGCATGATCACCTGGCCGGGCGCCGCGGGCGGCAGGATGGTGTGTGAGCATCGTGACCATACGGCCGGGCGGCGCGCGGCAGGATGGTCTGCGCACCAGCGTGACCGCGTGCCGGGCGCCGCGGGCGGCAGGATCGTGTGCGCATCGTGACCATACCGCCGGGCGGCGCGCGGCAGAATGGTCCCCGCATCGCGACCACGTGGCCAGGTTCCGGGCCGCGGCAGTATGGTCTGCGCACCATCATGACCACGCGGCGGGCGCCGGGGCGCGGCAGGATGGCCTACGCGGCGTGATGGCCTACGCGGCGTGACCACGCGGCTGGTGAGGGCGGCAGGAGGTGAGGACGGTGGACGACGCGACAGAGCTTGCCGCCGGAGACCTGGCCGGGCGGGGCGGCTCGACCTGGCCCGGGACCCGGGGGTGGCTGGCAGCCGCGGCCCTGGCCGTGGCGGTGGCCTGCCTGATCCCGCCGGTCAGCTCGCTGGCCGGGCGATACGTCCTGGCCGAGACGATCCAGTTCGCCTGTTTCGCCATGGTGATCCCCGGCCTGCTGGTGCTCGGCGCCCCCTGGCGGCGGCTGGGGCTGGGCGGGACAGCCAGCCGTCTGGCCCGGGCCCGCGAACGCCACCCGTCGTTCATGCGGTCGGCCGGGTTCCTGGCCGCGTTCGCGGCGCTGGCGGTGGCCTGGCGGCTGCCCCCGGTCATCGACGCGGTGGCCCGGCACCCGGGCCTCGCCGCGGCCGAGCTGGCCAGCCTGCTGATCACCGGGGTGGCCCTGTGGCTGGAGCTGGTGCCGTCACCCCCGCTGCAGCCGCGCGGTCGCAACGGCCTGCACCTGGCCGTCATCGCGGCGTTCGCCATGTGGCTGATCTGGATCATCGCCTACATCCTGGGGATGGCCACGCACGGCGTGTTCCACGCCTACCGCTATCACCCCGGCGGCCCGCTGAGCGCGGTCGCCGACCAGGAGCTCGCGACCGCGGTGCTGTGGGTGGCCGCCGCGGTGTGCTTCATGCCGGTCATCTTCACGGCGGCGCACCGCTGGCTGCACGACGGCGACAACGTGGAGGCCGAGATGGAGCGGGTGACCGGCACCGCGGCGCTGCCCGCGGTCAAGGGCTGGGGTCCGCGCCGGGCGGGCTAGCCGCTTCCCCCGGGGCCGCGTCGCGTGGGCCGGCCGCGTTTCCCGGGCCAGCGCCGTCGCGGGGGTCAGCGGAGTCCTCGGGCGGGACATCGGCCGGGCCGGCCACGGAGCCCCCGAGGTGGCGCTCCCGCCCGGCCAGCGCGGCGATGGAGGCCGTGATGCCGGTGTCGCGGTCACCCACGAGTTCCCAGGACCGGGCGACGCCGATGAGCAGGGAGCCGGCCAGGACGTTGCCGATCGCGTCGATCGGCCCGTGGCTGTGCGGGTGCGCGATCGACAGGATGCCCGACACGATCTCGACGCCAAAGGCCGCCAGCAGCAGCACGATCAGCCCGAGCTGCCCCTGGATCTGTCCGCGCGCCACGGGGTCGGCCAGGATGGACCGCACCCCGCCGAGGGTGAACAGGATGCCACCGACCGCGAACGCGGCCGCCGGATAGCCGATCTCGTTCCCCGGCACCAGGCCGAAGAGGGAGACCGCCAAGGCGTTGGTGAACGCGATCAGCGCCGCCGCCGCACGGACCTGCCGGATGATGTCCGGACGCTGCCCCGCGCGCGGCCGGGGAGCCACCGAGAGGGCTACGAACAGCAGGCCGGTGAGCGCGCCCGCCGACCCGGCGATAGCCACGAACAGGTCCCGGTATGTCCCAGTCACCACGGGGCGTCAGCCTACTGGGTCACGCGCCCCGGCCCGCCGGGTCAACCCAGGTGGCGGCGTGTCACCGGAGATACCGGCTCCCGGGGGCGCTGGCTGCCGGGGGCGCTGGCCCCCGGGGGCGCTGGCTCCCGGGGTGGCCTCCGGGCGGGTCAGTCCGCCACGTCGGTGCGCAGCACGCTGAACCAGATCCCGTCCCGCCAGGCACCGTCCCGCCAGCCGATGCCGCGCAGCAGGCCTTCCCGGGTGAACCCGGCCTTCTCCAGGGCCCGCTGCTCGGCCACGTTGCCCGCCTCGGTGGCCGCCTCGATCCGGTGCACCGGGGTGTGCGCGAACAGGTAGCGCACCAGCAGCCGGTGCGCCTCGGTGCCGTACCCGTGACCCCGGGCCTCGGGGAGCAGCGCGATGCCGATCTCCCAGCAGTACGCGGTCGGGGTGGGGGTCTTGCGCCGCCAGTTCATGATGCCCAGCCGTTCCTGGCCGCGGACCACCATGAGGGTCCCGCCGTCGTCGCCGAGCAGGCCGTTCTCCGCCCACCGGCGCTGCCACCGGCTGCGGTCGCTCCAGCCGTACCAGGAGAACTCCCCCGCCTGGGCCGGGTCGCCCCCGGCCAGGACACCCAGGAGGGCCAGATCGTGCTCTTCGACGGGCCGCAACGCGATCGGATCGTCCATGACAGCATCCTGCCGCAGGGACCGGAAGCGCGTGGTTGGCCGGCCGGGCAGCGGGCAGGTCTCAGGCCATGGCCGCCAAAACTTACCTGGCCACCGGGGCTGCCACCGCCGCCGCCGCGGTGGCAGGCAGCGCCGCGACCGACGTGGACAGTTCCTGGTACCAGTCACTCGACCTGCCCGCGTGGCAGCCGCCCGGGCCGGTCATCGGCCAGGTCTGGACCGTGCTCTACACGCTGACCGCCGGGGCCACCGGGCGGGCCTGGACCCGGGCGGGCCGGGCCGGCCGCCGCCGCCTGGCGGTGGCGCTCGGCGTGAACCTGGCCCTGAACGCGGCGTGGCCGTGGGTGTTCTTCCGCGGGCACCGGCCGGCCCTCGGGGTGGCGGTCATCGGCGTCCTGGAGGTGTCCACGATCATCCTGACCAGGGAGGTGGCCCGGGCGGACCGGAAGGCGGCCGTCGCGCTGGTGCCCTACCTGGGCTGGAATGCCTTCGCCCTGGGCCTGAACGCCCGGATCGCCGCCGTCAACCGGGACAGCCGCGGCCGCTGAGCCACGCGGTCGTGCGCCGGTGGCCGTAGCGGTCCCCGAGCCGGGCACCGAGCATCAGCAGGCCGCCGAAGAACATGGCGTAGCCGGTCGCGACTGTCTCGCCTTAGGCCGCCGGGGGGAGCGCGGCCAGCTTGCCGAGCGCGGATTCCCAGCCCGGGCCGACGTTTTCCGCGACCGAGGGCATGGCCGCGGCGAGCTCGCTGAGCTCCTCGTGAACCACGGTGAGCAGGGTGCCGCCGTCAGGCTCGGCGCCGAACGTGACGGTCAGCCGCGAGTCGAAGACCGGGCCTTCGGTGCGCTCCGGGCCGACGAACCCCCAGCGGAACACCAGGCGCTCGCCCGGCACCAGCTCGAGCAGCTCAGCCTCGAAGCCGCCGGCGTCGCGGCCGCCCTCCTCCTGCCAGATCCGGTAACTGCCGCCGGGCCACTCCTCCACCTCGGCCCGGGCCATGGTCATGCCACCCGGGGCCATCCAGAGCCGCAGCAGCTCGGGCTCCAGCCAGGCCCGGTAGACCTGGCCGGGAGGAGCCGGGATGAGGCGTTCCACCCGGACCACGGCGTGTGGCGCAGTACTCGGAGTCATTTACGCGTCCAGTTCGTTAGGAAAAACAGGGGTGTTCGGGGTCGGGGCGGGCCTCGCGGAACAGGTGCGCCGGGGGCGTCGAGCCGATCGTCGCAGACCGGCTCGTACCAGCGACAGGCGACGGGCCAGAATCAGCGCATGGCTGTTGCACGCTCGGTTGCCTTGTTCATCGCCGCTGGCCTGGCGGAAATCGGCGGCGGGTACCTCGTCTGGCGCTGGCTGCGGGACGGGGCGCCGGTCATCGTCGGCATCCTGGGTGCGGCCATCCTCGTGGTCTACGGGGTCATCCCGACTCTGCAGAAGAGCGCGGACTTCGGCCGGATCTACGCGGCCTACGGCGGCGTGTTCGTGGTCGCGTCGCTGCTGTGGGGCTGGGGGGTGGACAAGAGCCGCCCGGACCGCTTCGACTGGGCCGGGGCCGCGGTGGTCCTGGCCGGCGTGGCGATCATCTACTTCGCGCCGCGCCGCTGAGCCCGCGCCTTCCAGGCCGCGTAGGCGCCGGGCAGGCAGACGGCGCAGGGGCGGTACCCGGCCACGACCGCGGCCGGCTCGTCGGCGAAGAACACGCGGTGAGCCTGGTAGCCACCGCGGGCCAGGGCCCGCCGGGCTGAGGGGCAGTCGAGACGGCCGTAGATCCGGGTCCGGCGATGGCCGCCGAACTGGCCGGGCACCCGGCTGCGGTACGGGCGCCGGTCCGCGCCCAGCAGTGTGTAGACCCGGGGGACGGCGGCCGCCCCGACGGCCATCAGGCGGCGTCGTGGAAGACGAGGCCCAGGGTGAAGCGCTCACCGGAGCGGATCACGGACACGCCGTGCCGGACCGGGGCGGCCGACCAGCCGCGCCGGGACTCGACCGGGCGGTCGCGGGTGGTGAAGACCAGGCCGTGCCCGTGCGGGATGAGGGTGGCCGTGCCGCGGGACTGGGCGCGCGGCCGCTGCTCGTAGAGCAGGAACTCGCCGCCGGTGTGATCGTCGCCCGGGTGGCTCAGGTTGATCACGACCTGCAGCGGGAACACCAGGTCGCCGTACAGGTCACGGTGCAGGGCGTTCCAGTCCCCGGCCCGGTACCGGAGCAGGATCGCGGTGGACCTGGTCTGCCCGGCGGCGTGGCACATCTCCAGCCAGTCGTCGAGCCGGTCCGGCCACGGCGCCGGGCGGCCGAGACGGGCCTGCCAGTCGCGGGCGATCGGCAGCAGCCTCGGGTACAGGGCCTGCTTCAGCGCGGTGACGGCCTCCGGATACGGCCGGGCGAAGTAGCGGTACTCCCCCTCGCCGAAGCGGTGCCGGGCCATGTTGACGGTGGACCGGAACCGGGTGCCGTCGGGATAGAGGGCGGCGATCGCGGCCGCCTCCTCGCTGCTGAGCAGCGGCCCGGTCAGGCCGCAGCCGTACCCGTCGAGGCCCGCCCGGACCGCGTCCCAGTCGGTGGCGTCCACGCGGTCCGGCCAGGTCCCGGCGGGGTTCCCGGTGCCCGCGGCGGGAGCGCCCGTGCTGGTGCTCATGCTGCGGCCTCCTCCAGGGTGAGCAGGGTGCGCTTGGCGTCGGGGCCGCCGCGGTAGCCGCCCATGCTGCCGTCGGCGCGGACCACGCGGTGACACGGCACCACCACGGGGATCGGGTTGGTCGCGCAGGCGGTGCCGACGGCCCGGACCGCCTTCGGGCTGCCCGCCAGCCCGGCGACGGTGGAGTAGCTGGCCGTGTGCCCGTAGCCGATGTCCGGCAGGTGGGCCAGCACCGTGCGCCGGAACCCGGCGGACAGCCGCCAGTCCAGCGCCAGGTCGAACGCGCGCCGGCGGCCGGAGAAGTACTCGTCCAGCTCCCGGGCGGCCGCGTCCAGGCGGCCGGGGGCGCTGAGGATGCGCGGGCTGACCTTGTCGGCCAGCGCTTGCAGCACGGCGTCGTGGCCCTCGAGGGCGAAGGCCACCCGGATCAGGCCCTGCTCGGTGGCGGCCAGCAGCAGCGGGCCGACGGGGCTGTCGATGACCCGGTAGGCCACGTCGAGCACACCGTCCTGCTGTGCGGCGGCCGCCAGCCGGGCGTGCAGGCGGCCGAGCTGATCTGGGTCGTCGGGGAAGGCCTGGGCCAGCGCCCCGGCTGTGTCGTCGATGGTCATCGGGACGCTCCTTTCGGTGTCGCTGCGGGTGAGGGTGAGGGTGAGGGTGCGGGCCGGGCGGGGCCGGCGGCCGGCGCGGCGGGCCGGGCCGCCGCCTGCCCCGCGGCGCCCGGGTAGGAGCGGCGCAGGCGGGCGACGCCATCGGCCGCCGCGCGGCGGGCGGCCTCGGCGGTGCCGCCGAGAATGGCGGCTACGTCGGCGTAGGGCAGCCCGGCCAGGTAGTGGTAGGCCACGGCCTGTTTCTGCTTGGCGGGCAGCCGGGTGAGGGCGTCGGCCAGGTCGTCGTCGGCGACCAGGCCGCGGCCCGCACCCGGCGCGCCCGGGCGGCCGTCCGCGACCCCGGATGCCGCCGGGGTATCCGGGGTCTCGGCCACCGGGATCGCGCGGCGGGCGGCCGCCCGGGTCACGTCGATGGCCTTGCGGTGGGCGATGGTGACCAGCCAGGCCTCAACGTTCGCGTCGGCCGGCAGGTCCGGATAGGCCTTCAGCGCGGACAGGAAGGTTTCCGACCAGGCGTCGTCCGCGTCGGCCGGGCCGAGGATGGCCCGGCAGACCCGCAGCACGGTACGGCCGTGCGCCGACACGACGCTCTCGAACGGTGGCTTGCCTGTCATGACCAGTAGACGTCCTGGATCTGGGTTCCGTGAGGTGCCCCGGTGCTCAGGCCTGAGTGCTCAGGCCTGAGCGCTCAGGCCTGCGTGATCAGGCCCAGCTGCCGCAGCACCGTGACTCCGTCGTCGAGGCCGATCTCCTCGGTGATGAGGCCATTCTCGACCTTCAGCACGGTAATGCCGGTGAACCGGATGGTCTTCCCGGTCCTGGCGGGCAGGGAGCCGACCGGCATGTCGTCGAACGCGTCGCCCGTCTGGGTGCCGCCGCCCTCCCACTGGCCGACGACGTAATCGCCGTCGGCGATCAGGTCCGCCGTCCCCCAGAAGTTCAGGTCGGGGAACGCGGCGCGGAACTTGGTGGCGAACTCGCGTACCTGGTCCCGGCCACGGCACGGCGCATGCAGGGAGTACTCGAAGCGGATGTCCGGGGCCGCGAGTTCGCCGATGACCGCGGGGTTGAAGTCCTTGCCCCAGAACTCGGCGAACCAGCGGGCGACGACGGCCTTGTTGTCTTCGGTGGACATGGATCATCCCTTTCCTGGCGGTGACGGCGCACCCGGCCGGATGCGCTCGCCGGGCAGACGGGGGATGAGAGGCGGGCGTGAGATGGCGCGGTCAATGTCCCGGAAACCTCACGGAACGCGGGCCTGGCACGTCTTCCGGGTACTGACGGCCTGAGCGGAGGAGCAGAGGATGACGACCGAGGCAAGCACGAGCGAGGCAAGCACGGCCGGGCGCGTGACGGCCGAGCACACTGTGCTCGCCACGCGGCTGGGCGACCTGACCATCGTGCGCGACGGAGCGGTACTGACCGGCCTGTACTTCCCGCATCACTGGTACCGGCCCCGCCCGGCGAGTTTCGGGCCGCGGAGCAGCGCGGGCTTCGCGGACGTCACCCGGCAGCTCGGGGAGTACCTGGACGGCACCCGGACGGAGTTCGGCCTGCCCCTGGACGCCCGGGGCACCGAGTTCCAGCGGCGTGTCTGGGCGCTGATCGCGGAGATCCCGTACGGGCAGACGACCACCTACGGCGACCTGGCCCGGCGTCTCGGCGGCGGCGCGAACGCGCGGGACGTCGGCGGCGCCGTGGGCCGCAACCCGCTGAGCATCCTGATCCCGTGCCACCGGGTGGTGGGCAGCACCGGCCAGCTGACCGGCTACGCCGGCGGCCTGGCGCGCAAGCGGGCCCTGCTGGACCTGGAGCGGACGGGCTCCCCGGGCCTGTGGTGACGGGACCCGTGGTGACCGGGCCGGTGGGTGACGACGGGCCCAGCGCGGACCAGGCCCGGGGTCCCGCCTAGCGCGGCGGGTCCCCGGGCGGCTGGCGGCTGGGGTCAGCGCTCGTAACTGCCGGGCGTCCAGGCGTGCGTGGCCACCCCGACCGCGTTCCAGGCGTTGATCGTGATGATCAGGGCCAGCAGGGCGGCGACCTCGTCCGGGCCGTAGTGCGCCGCGACGGCCTCGTACGCCTCGTCGGGGACGTGGTCGGCGGCCATCAGCGTCACCGCTTCGGTGAACGCGAGCGCCGCCCGTTCCCGGGCCGAGAAGTAGGGCGTGTCCCGCCAGGCCGCGATGCCGTACAGGCGCTGCTCGCTCTCGCCCACCGCCCGGGCGTCCTTGGTGTGCATGTCGATGCAGTAGGCGCAGCCGTTGAGCTGCGAGGCGCGGACCCGGACCAGCTCGCGCAGCCGGGCGTCGAAGCCCACCCGGTCCAGTTCCCTGGTGGCCGCCTTGTCCAGCTGGGCCAGGGCCCGGGCGAATCCGGCCGCGTGGCCATCGAAGTCCAGCCGGACCGGGATCGTGAACGGGGCCTGGGTGGTCGTGTCTTCCTGGGTGTCTGTAAGAGCCATAACCCGAACCTAGAAGCCAGCCGGCTCACAGGTAAGCTCCACTTTCGTGCCAGAAACATGGGCCAGTTCCGGGGTGGACCTGCACCTGGACCGCGCCGGCCCGCGGGTGCGCGCCAACTTGGAGGGCCAGCTCCGCGAGGCGGTCCGGTCCGGCCGGCTGGCGCCCGGGCTGCGCCTGCCGTCCTCCCGTTCGCTGGCCGCCGACCTGGGGGTGGCCCGCAACACCGTGGTCAACGTCTACGGGCAGCTGGTCGCCGAGGGCTGGCTCGTCGCCCGCCAGGGCTCAGTCACCCGGGTCGCCGGGCCGGCGCCCGCGGCCGGGGCCGTGACCGCCCGGGCGCAGGCGCCCCGCCGGCTGCGCTACGACCTGCGGCCCGGCTCACCTGACGTGGCGGCCTTCCCCCGCTCCCGCTGGCTCGCGGCGGCGCGCCGGGCCCTGAACAGCCGCCCCGTCCGAGGCGTTCGGCTACACCCGGGACGCCCGCGGCCGGCCCGAGCTGCACCAGGCCCTGGCCGGGTACCTGGCCCGGGCGCGCGGCGTGCGGGTGAGCCCGGACCGGATCGTGGTCTGCTCCGGCTTCACCCAGGGCCTCGGCCTGATCTGCCGGGTGCTGCACGGCCGGGGCGCCACGACCCTGGCTATCGAGGCGTACGGCCTGCCGGACCTGCGCGGCATCGCGGCCGAGCACGGGCTGCGCACCCGCACGCTCCAGGTGGATGAGAGCGGCGCCGTCCTCGACGGGCCCGGACCGGGCGGGGCAGACGGGACGAGCGGGCGACGGGCGGGCTCGGCGGGACGGGCGGGCTCGGCGACGCAGACGCCGCGCTGCTGACCCCGGCGCACCAGTTCCCGCTGGGCGGCGTGCTCGCGCCCGGCCGCCGGACCCGGGCCATCGAATGGGCCGCGCGGACCGGCGGTCTGCTCATCGAGGATGACTACGACGGGGAATTCCGCTACGACCGCCAGCCGGTCGGGGCCATGCAGGCGCTCGGGCCGGAGCAGGTCATCTACGCCGGGACGGCCAGCAAGAGCCTGGCGCCCGGCCTGCGGCTGGGCTGGCTCGTCGTCCCCGCCCACCTCGTGGACGAGGTCGCCGCGGCCAAGGCCCTCACCGACCGGCATTCCAGCAGCTTCGACCAGCTCACGCTGGCCGAGTTCGTCACCTCCGGGGCCTACGACCGGCAGGTGCGCCGGGCCCGGCTCGCCTACCGGCGCCGGCGTGACCACCTCGTCGCCGAGGTCCGGCGGCACGTCCCGCAGGCGCGGGTCACCGGGGTCGCCGCCGGGCTGCACGCGCTGCTGGAGCTGCCCGCGGGCGTGGACGAGGACGACATCGTCGCCCGGGCCGCGGCCCGCCACGACCTGGCCCTCGAGGGCCTCCGGCCCTACCGTGCGGACCCCGGCCCGCCCGGATCCAGCCCGCCCGGATCCGGCCCGCACGGGCCCGCGCTGGTCATCGGGTACGCCACCCCGCCCGAGCACGCCTTCACCGGCGCCGTCGCCCGGCTGATGGCCGTGCTCACCAGCGCCCTGCGCGGCCGGGGCTGACGCTACGCGTCGTCCGGCCCGGGCCCGGTGTGGAAGATCGGCCAGCAGATCTGCGTCCGCCACCGGGACGCGTCCGGGGTGTCGCGCCGGTAGGTGAGGTAGTACTCCCGGATCGGCCCGTCGACGGCCAGCGCGTGCTGGGTGACGTACGTGGCCAGTGAGCCGTAGGCGCGGTCGACGTCGGTGTGCGAGCCGGGGTGGATGATGGTGGCGAACTCGGCGGGCGGCACGACCAGAGACGTCACCCGGCCCATGGGCTTCGGCGACCCGGCGCACGGCACGAAGATGGTGGCCTGGCCCAGGCCGTGGGAGAACAGCTCGGTCGCGTAGATCCCTCCGCTGGGCCCGGCCGGGGCAAGGTTCTGGGCCTCCAGCGTGGCGTAGAGCTCGCCCAGCGCCCCCTGGAACCAGGTTCCCGCGTCCTCGATGTCCAGCGTCTCGCTGATCGCGGCGGACGGCGTGGCCGCCACGCGCAGCCGCCCGATGTCGGCCAGCTCGGGCGGCGCCGGGCGGGCCAGCAGGTCACGCAGGGACGAGACGGCCCCCTGGGTCCGGGCCAGCCCTTCTTCCAGCCGGTTCAGGTGGGCGGCGATGAGCTCGTTGCGGGTCTCGATGTCCGGAGCCTCCAGGACCTGCCGGACCTCGTCCACGGGCATGTCCAGGTCGCGGAAACGCCGGATGATCTGCGCGGTCGGGATCTGGGCGGTGGTGTAGCGGCGGTAGCCCGTGTCCGCGTCCACGTCGGCCGGCTCCAGCAGGCCGACCCGGTGGTAGTAGCGCAGGGTCTTCACGCTCATGTGGGTCGCGCGGGCGAAGTCCCCGATCGCCAGGCAGTTGCGCATGACACGAGTCTGCACGCTCCCCCAGGGGGAGAGTCACGCCCCGATTCTGCCGTTGACCGTCCCCTGGCGGCAGCCGCGAGGGTGATTGATGCCCGGCCGCGAGGGCCGGCCGCCGAGAGAGGAGCACAGCATGCACGCCACCGAGCTGACCGGGGTCATCGCCGCCCACATCGCCGGCGTCAACGCGCTGGACACGGACGCCATCATGGCCACGTTCGCCAGCGACGCGTACGTCAACGACGCCCGCCGCGAGTTCAGCGGCACCAGTGCGATCCGCCGCTGGGTGGAGAAGGAAATGGTCGGCGACAAGGTCCAGATCGAGGTCCGCGAGGTGCTGGAGCACTACGGCGACACGATCGTCCGCGGCGCCTACACCGGCGAGTTCGACAAGACCGGCCTGCCCGACGACCTCGTCCTGTCGAACTACTTCAGCGTCCGCGACGGCAAGATCGTCAGCCTCGTCGTGATCTTCAACCAGCCGGCCGCGTACTGAGCCGCAGGCCGTAAATACCGGCGCCCTGGGATTGAGTTGCCGTAATATTCGCACATGTATTCGACACAGAGCTCTCGTCATGTGAACGCTCCGCGGGCCGCGGTCTACCGGGCGCTCCTGGACGCGGACGCGGTCGCGCGGTGGCGGGTCCCGGACGGGATGCGCAGCCAGGTGCACGAGTTCGACCCCCGCGAGGGCGGCTCGTTCCGGGTGTCGCTCACCTATGACGCGCCGACCAGCACCGGCAAGTCCGCGCCGAACACGGACACGTATCACGGCCACTTCGTGACGCTCGTGCCGGACGAGCGGGTGGTCGAGGTGTTCGAGTTCGAGACGGACAATCCCGCCCTCCGCGGCGAGATGACGATGACCACCACGCTGACGGACGCGGACGGCGGCACCAACGTGGTCATCGTGCACGAGGGGCTTCCGGACAGCGTCCCGCCGGCCGACAACGAGACCGGGCAGCGGATGGCGCTGGACAACCTGGCCCGGCTCGTCGAGGCCGGTTAGGCCGGTTGGGCCACCCGGCTGACGCGACGCCGCCGCCCACGCGGTGCGCCCGGCCCGTCAGTCGGAGCGGTGGTCAGCAGGCTGCTGCTTGAACAGGACGGTCCGCAGGTCCTTGATGGTCATGTCCAGCTCGTTGACGGCGTCCCATATTCGCCCGGCCGCTGGATGATCGCCCAGGACGCCCAGGGCGGAGTGGAGCGACAAGCCCGCGGAGAACAGCCTGGTCACGAGGAGCTCGTTCAGGTCCCCGGCGATCCGGTCCCGGTCTTCCGCCAGCCGGGCGAGGAACTGCTGGGACTCATCCGCGGCCGGCGCGGGCGTGATCCGGGGTTCTGACTTGGCCAGGGACAGCGTGACCGTGGCCCCCCGGTACCTTCCGGCGTCGTCCTGGCGCGCGGAGATGAGCATGTCGAACCAGCGTGACGTGTCCGGACTGTGGCAGGGCACCTCGATGGCCAGCGGGCCGGGCAGATCACCGGCGAGCGCCTGCCTGATGGCTCCCGCGACTTGCTGGGCCACCGGGTCATCGCCCGCCGCGGCGCACGCCTCCAGGTAGGACACGCCCGGGCCGACGCGGGACAGGTCTCCCTGGTTCGCCTCGGCAAAGGCCTGCCAGGCGGGGTTGACCGACACGATCACGCCGTGCTGGTCCAGCAGCGCGATCTCCGTGCCGGGACCGTGATCCGGTGCGGCCTCCCCGGCCGGAACGCCGGCCGGGGTGGGCCCGGCCGATTGCGTGCCGCCCGGCTGGCTCCTGCGCGGCCGGCTCTCGCCCGCCTGGGTCGCAGCCGCCTGGTTCTCGTCTGCCGGGCGACCCTGGGCTCCGGCCCCGGACGGCCGGTCCGGCACCGGCGTCAGGGCTTGTTCAGCCGCGGTACTGGCGGCCAGGGCCGTGCCGAGAGAGGGATAGACAGACACCAGCCAGTCGATGCCGCTGATGCTGAACATCCGCCTGACGGCTTCGCCGGTAACGACCAGCCGCAGGTCAGTGCCGCTGGTCACCGCACGCTGGTAGGCGCGGGCCACGGCCTCCGTTCCCGAATGGTCACACGAGACGGTGGCGCTCATGTCCGCGATCAGCGTGGTCGCACCGCGATTGATAACGGACAGCAGTTCGCTGCGGATCTCCCCGGAATTAGACAGGTCTATATGGCCCGGGAGAACCACGACCGCCCGCTGGTCCGCCCAGAGCACTGGATAAGGGTCTGCGATCACGACAGCACCTCATTATCCGGCCCGTCCCGGCCGGCATTCCTCCTGTTGCCGAACTCGTGTCACTTAGTCACCATGGGTCCCATGCGGCTACGGCAGGCCGCACCGCCCAGGTCCCCAGCGGAGCGGTCACCTGCACCGGCGGGTTGGCCGGTGCAGGACAGCACATATTCCGGTTCGATTTTGACCATACGCGCCAGCCCCGGACGTGGGTAGAGCCCCCCAGGTGAACATCAGTGATCTTGGCAGCCGCATAAGCGGGCGGAGATCCCGGCCCCACTTGCATGTATCAAATTATTTCTGCAGCGCATGGATCGCCCTGATTAACCATCTGAATTGATCAGTAAACGAATGATTTCGCCATCGAAGGCGGGGCCAGGACCCGTCACGCGGTCCTGGCTCCCGGGCCAGCCGGGACTTCCGGCGGCAACTGGTCCGGGGGGCGGCTCCCCGGCGGCCCCATCAGCATTGGCGTCAGCACGCCGTTAGCGGAATCCCTGACGACTTCGCGCCGGGCGATAAGTTCGTTATAGAAAAATGGCCCGTGCTGCCCCGCCCGCGCGCGGACGGGGCGGTGCTGGTCAGGCGGGCCGGACCGCGAAGTTGTAGCAGCCGTAGCCGACGTTGCGCAGATGCACGAGGGTGACGTCCGGCCGGGCGAGCAGCTGGCGGATGACGGCCAGAGCGTGCTCGCCGTCGGTGGCCAGGATGCCGTCCGCGATGCTGCCGTCCGGGCCGTAGGCGCGCACGACCTGCTGGCGGTGGCTCAGCCCAGGCGGGTAGCGGTCCGGCGTGGCGTAGCCCCCGCAGGGATCGGCGTGGACGAACACGGGTCCGCGTTCGGCGTACGGGCCCGCGGTGCCAGGCGGCGTGTAGGCGAGGAGCAGGACCTGCTCACCGGGGCGGGTCTCGCGGAGGCAGCACCGCAGCGGGCTGCCCCCGCCGGTGTCGGCCTGCGGGGTCAGCCGGTTACCTGCCTCGTCCATCCCGGCGGCCCTGATCGCGTCCAGTTCGGCGGCGGGGATGGGCTCGAAGACCAGAGTGCTGGTGATCGTCGTCTCGGTGGCCATGCACCTCAGCCTGCCGGGCCGGCCCGGCGGATGCTGGCGGCTATCGGACGCCCTAGTGCCCGGGACGGTGCGTCAGGACTCCAGATAGCGCAGCACGGCCAGCACCCGGCGGTGATCGGCGTCCGACGGCGCCAGGCCGAGCTTGCTGAAGATGTTCCCGACGTGCTTCTCGACGGCCCGCTCCGAGATCACCAGAATCCCGGCGATCGCGCCGTTCGACCGGCCCTCGGCCATCAGGGCCAGCACCTCGCGCTCCCGGGCCGTGAGGGAGCCGAGCCCGTCGGTGCGGCGGCTGGCGCCGAGCAGTTGCGTCACGACCTCCGGGTCGAGAGCGGTGCCGCCGGCCGCCACCCGGCTCAGCGCCTCGACGAACTCACTGACGTCGGCGACCCGGTCCTTGAGCAGGTACCCGACGCCTGCGGCGCCGCCCCCGGACGCCGCGCCGAGCAGGTCGGCCGCGTACCGGGTCTCGATGTACTGGGAGAACACCAGCACCCCGGTCTTGGGGTGGTCACGCCGGATGGCGATCGCCGCGCGCAGGCCCTCGTCGGTGTAGCCGGGGGGCATCCGCACGTCCACCACAGTGACGTCGGGCTGGTGCTCGTCCACCGCGGCCCGCAGGTCCTCGCCGTTGCCGACGGCGGCGACCACCTCGTGGCCGCGGTCGGCCAGGATCTCGGCCAGGCCGGCCCGGACTATCGCCGAGTCTTCGGCAATCACAACCCGCATCGGGGGCTCCGCTTCAGTCAGGCGTGGGACGGCAGCTCGACGGTGACCACGGTGGGGCCGTGGGGCGGGCTGGCTGACCTGCAGCCTGCCGTCCACCGTCCGGACCCGCTCATCGAGCCCGGCCAGGCCGCCGCGGGCCTCGATGCGGGCGCCGCCGGAGCCGTCGTCGCTGACCCGCACCCGGAGCAGCCCGGGCACGTGCACGACCTCCAGCGTGACATGCCGGGCGCCGCTGTGCTTGGCGACGTTGGTGAGCAACTCGGCCGCGCAGAAGTAGGCGATGGTCTCGATCGCGGCCGACGGGCGCTCGGGCAGGTCGATGACCAGGTCAACGGGGACGTCGCTGCGCGCCGCGAGGGTGGTCAGCGCGGTGCCGAGGCCGTGGTCGAGGACCGGCGGGTGGATGCCGCGGGCCAGGTCGCGCAGCTCGATGATGGCCTCCTTGGCGCTGCGGTGCGCCGCGTCGACCAGCTCCAGGGCCCGGTCCAGGTCGGACTGCGCCGTCCCGGTAGCCGTGCCGCCGAGCTTCTCCCGGGCCAGGCCCAGCTTCATGGCGACGGCGACCATCTGCGCCTGCGCGCCGTCGTGCAGGTCCCGCTCGATCCGGCGCAGCCTGGCGGCCGAGTCGTCCACCGCGTGGGCCCGGCTCTGCTCCAGCTCCCGCACCCGGTTCCCCGGCGGCGGCCCGAGCAGCCTGGCGATCAGCCTCCCATCGGCGGCGTTGCACTGCCTCAGCCACCACGGGCAGTAGAGCAGCGTGGCCACGCCCGCCGGCACCAGGGCGAAGGAGACAGCCAGGGAATGCACCGACTGGAACACCAGCAGAGGATCCGGCTTCCACCACATCAGCCAGCCGGGCAGGTGGATCACCACGCCGTTGACGTGCAGGATCTCCCACCAGATCGGAAAGGTCAGATACGGGACCCCCCACGCCAGCAGGTAGATCACGATGACCACGCCAAGCACCGAGAGCAGCAGCTTGAGCAGCAGGTAGGAACAGGCCCGCCAGCCGGCCGGATCGGTCAGGACGGCCCGGACCCGGCCGAAGGCGCCAGGCGGCGGGCGCAGCGGCGGTGGCGGCTCGACCTGCACTCCCAGCAGCCGGGCGGCCAGGCGGCGGTGGACCGCACCGAGCCGCCGGGCACCCAGCAGGGCCACCATCAGCAGCGGCAGCCCGGCCAGCATGCCAGCGAAACTGAGCGACAGCCCCAAGCCGGCAGTGACCACAACGAGGATGAACACAAAGCCCGGAATCGCGAGCAGCAGCCCGAGGACCGCGTACTCGACCTGCCGCCCGGTTTCCCGGGTGAACGGGGCCCGCAGCAACTTCCGCGTGGTCTGCCGGAACCAGGCCCGGTCGTGCCGGATCCGGGGCCGGGGCACCGAAGGTGCGGCAGGAATCGCGAAGGTGCCGCGCCACGCATTGCCGGGCGCGGATGGTACTGCCGGACGGCCCTGCTGGCCGGTCACCGGGTTTGCGTCGTCCATGGCGGGACTCTCCGCTTCAGTTTCTCCAGTATCGCCGAACCGCGCGCTCCGCGAGCGGTCATATCCCGATGCTCGTGGCGCAGCGGCCTGCGATCGATGGGGCGGACACCCGAATCCGGGACCGTGCCAGCCGTACCTCAGGTTCGGGTGGCGGCACGGTGGATCTCCCGGTCGCGGGCGGCAAGCATCGAGATGACGGTGCCGGACCCGCCGGCACCGCAGATCACCGGAGGCATCCGATGCCTGCACCGACTGACAACCTCACTCCGCCGCAGCCCCTCCCGGCTCCCCCGCAGCCCCTCCTGATGAGGCTGCTGGTCAGGTCATGGGACTACCGCCACCCCCGGGTGTGGGTGAGGGTGCGCTTTGCCTGTGGTGCCTGGAACCTGTTCCTGGGCATCCTGCTGCTCGCTTCCGGCCAGTGGCTGGGATCCCTGGCCTGGCTGGGACTGGTGCCGCTGGCGGGCTCGCTGCTGCTCTTCTGGACGGGTTACCGCCTGCGGCGCTGCGTCCAGGCCTAGTGCCTGCCGGCGCAGGCCGGCGAGGAGCTTCAGCGCGCGGGCCAGGTGTTGCGCGCGGGCTAGGTGTTACCGGGCAGCACAGGCCAGGGCAGGAGCCGCTGGGGCACCACCGCTTCGCTGGCCGAGGGCAGCTCCAGGATGAGGTCTCCCCCGTGCTCGCGAAGCCGCGCTTGCGGCGGCGGGCTGGGGCGGCGGCGGGGGCGGCGGCGGAACCGGCGCGGCCCGACGTTGTAGAAGGTTCCGCCGGCATAGCTGATCCGGATGTCCCGGACGCCTGGCCGCTGCCGGGCCAGGTGGGCGCCGAGCGGGACGCCAAGATCGGTGGGACGGGTTGGTGTGTGGGCATTGCCGGCGACGGCCAGCATGCGAGTGCCCGGCGGGGCTGCAGCCAGGATGCGCCCGGCCATGGCTTCATCGCGCTGGGTCCAGCTCCAGTCCGGGCCCATGACCCCGTCGAACATGACCAGGTCCAGCGGGCCCGCTGTGGCACGTTCCGCGAGCACGGCCAGGTGCCCGGCGGTGATCCGGCCGTCCCCCGACCACAGCCCTTCGTGATCGGCGAGCGTTCCGCTGGCCAGGAAGGTCGCGATCATGGGGGCCAGCTCATCGGACCATTCCAGGCCCAGGCTGATGAGCCCGAACTCCAGCATGAGGGCCCGGATGATCAGGGGGTTCTCCCGGACCCCGTGCACCTCGCCGAGCAGCAGCAGGCCAGCGGAATCCAGCGAACGCCGCGCCGCGGCCAGCGCGGCGGGGTCCATCACCACGGTCAGGTCAGTGACCGCGAATCCCGTAATCGCCGTGTGGAGCGCTTCCAGGGACGCAACGGACGGCATGTTTCCAGGATGGCAGTTATTCCCCAGGTGCTGCCCCACGACCCTCGTCGCTGCTTGGGCCTAGGCTGGCGGGCAGACGCGCATCGCACTTACTGGCAGGAAGGGGCCTGGGGTGACGGCCGGTACGCATATCTCCCTGATGCTGGCGGTGCCGTCCGCGCCCGCCGCGGCCGACTGGTACCAGCGCGCACTGGGAGCCACCGGGTTGTGGAGCCTGGGCAGCGTCGTGGGCCTGGAGATCGAGGGAGCACCGTTCTTCCTCCATGAGGAGACGGACACGGGGTTTGGCAGCCCGGCTGCTCTCGGCGCAACGACGGTGCGGGTCGAGGTCTTCTCCGAGGACCCGGACGCGTTCATCGCCCGGGCCGTGGCCGCAGGCGCGGACGGCTCAGTTGAGGAGATCAGGGATCATCAGGCGCCCTGGGGCATTCACCGGCAGGGGCGATTCACCGACCCGTTTGGCCATGTCTGGCACGTCGGGGATAAGTCTCCGCTGAAGCCGTTCCCTGACCAGTGATCGCCTTGACCAGGAATACCCGACGCCTGATCCGCCGGGTCATACGGTCCGGTCGACGCGCTCCACAGTGATCACATCATCCTCGACCACATAAATGACCCTGAACCGGCCCACGCGCAGACGGTGATACTCACCCCGGTGAAAACCGTCACGAGGGTAGGGGTCTAAGACGAGCGCCGCCACTGCCGCGCCGATCGCGCGCATCCCGTCCTGATCTTCCATGTAGCGACGCGCCGAAGCCCGCGCCGTAGGAGACCATTCGATCCTCACTGCTCGCGGAGCAGTTCGGCCATCGTCTCCTCGTGCGACATCGCTCCCGGCCGGCCTGCCGCCACCCACTCACGGTGAGCCGTCAGCGTGGCTTCGACCTCAGCTTCCTCCAGAAGCTCCGGCGACGCATGACGTTGCACCGCCTGGAGCTGCCGCAAGTCCCCGAGCGGCACGATCGCGGCCGCCTCGCCACCCAGATGGATCACCTCGTAGGAATCCGGATCACTGGCTGGGTATGCGGTCATGGCAACACCGTACCGAGATCCTGTGACATTCACAGCCGACGAGCCACGCCCCAGCACGGTTAGTTCTTCGACCAGCGATGACTTCCCCCCTCGCCGCGCCGGGGTGAATACTGGCAGGGTGCGTCCGTTCGGTTGACCCTGAGCTTCGGGCCCCCGAGTCTGGGCCGCCGGTGCCCCGAGCCAGCGGCCGTGCCGCCGTGTGCTACCTCCTCGCCGCGCTGACCGTGAACCAGGTGCGGCGCGCGCACCGCCTGGCCGCAGGGGGCCCTCGGCCCCCTGCACAGCCCAGGTATCTGACGGCCACGAGGAGAGGTCATGTCTGAGGAGAATGAGGCCCTGGTCCGCGGCGCTTATGAGGCGTACGTCCGGGGTGACGTGACGAGGCTGCTGGAGCTGGTCCACCCTGACCTGGAGTGGACGTATCTCGATCCCAGTTTCGCTGACCCGCAGCCGCAGGTATGCCACGGCCGGGACCAGCTGGCGTGGGCGCTGGGCCGCCAGGCTGACCGGGGCGTGAACTCGGAGCTGGAGGAGATCGGCTCTTGCGGCGACAAGGTGATGGTGGTCGTCCATACCCCGGGCGCCGACCAGCACCGAGAATGGCAGGGCAACGACCGGAATTGTCTGGTGCTCACGCTGCGCGAGGGCCAGGTCGTCGCGATGCGGGCCTTCCGGGACCTGGGTGAGGCTCGCAGCTTCACCAGCGGGGGCGGGGAGAAGTGATGAGGCTCCAGATCCTGCACGTGCCAGACTGCCCAGGCGCCGAAGCCCTGAACGCCGTCCTCGGCCCGCTGCTGGCGGCCCGGCCCGATATCCAGGTAACCCGGCAGGTCGTGTCAACAGAGGATGAGGCGGGACGCCTCGGGATGACCGGTTCGCCGACGATCCTGGCCGATGGGAGGGACCTGTTTCCCTCCCCGGGCCAGGAGCCGTCCCTGTCCTGCCGTCTCTACCCCGGCGAGCACGGGCATCTGGGCCCGGCGCCCACCGCTGCGCAGCTTCGGGAGGCCCTGACGCCAGCCCCCTGATAGCCCAGGTCAGCGTCGGCAGTGCCAGTGCCTGGCCGCAAGCGAGTTTCCGGGAGGATCCATGGGCATCGCTTTTCCGGGAGAGTCGGCCGAGTACCGGGTCGCGCGGGACCGGCTGCTGGAGCAGGAGATCGAGTTGCGCCGCGCCACGGAAGCGGTGGCCGCAGCCCGGCGGCGGCTGCCCCCCGGCGGGATCGTGCCGGAGGACTACGTGTTCCACGCCCAGGGGCCAGGCGGTGCCACGGTCGAGGTGCGGCTGTCGGAGCTGTTCACGCCGGGCAAGGACTCGCTGGTGATCTACAGCATGATGTTCCCCCGCGACTCAGAAGATGACCGGCCCGGCCCTGCGGGCGGGCAGACCGCGTTGCTGCCGCTGGCGGAGGGCCCGTGCCCCTCGTGCACCGCGTTGCTTGACCAGCTCGATGGCGGCGCCGAGCACATCTCGCAGCGGGTCAATCTGGCGGCTGCCGGGAAGGCGCCAATCGAACGCATCGCTACCTTCGCCGCCGAGCGCGGCTGGCGGCGGCTGCGCCTGTTGTCTTCGGCCGGGAGCAGCTATAACCGCGATTACCTCGCCGAGACCCCGGACGGTGAGCAGCAGCCGATGCTGAACGTGTTCCACCGCGATGGGGACACGATCCGCCATTTCTGGGGCTCGGAACTGTTCTACGCACCCTTCGATCCCGGGCAGGGACCCCGCCACGTCGGAACCATCGAGCCGCTGTGGAACCTGCTGGATCTCATCCCCGAAGGTCGCGGCACCGACTGGGACGAGCAGCTGGGCTACTGACCACTTGCAGCCGCGGGCTGGTCGATTTCCCGAGGATGGCAGCGATCTCACCGAGCGTCCCGCCGGGGAGCCCCGTCGCGGGGCCAGTTGGCCGCCGTGCCCCAACTGTCCCGGCGGTGTCAGACTCCAGTGATGACAGCTGAACGTCCGCGCCGGGTGCAGGCGCGGCCCTTTCCCTCCAACCGGCGGCTGGTTACCGCGGCCATGCGCGCTGGCCGAAACAGAATGCCGATGTACGGGCTGGTCGATGCGGATATAACCACCGCGAACAGGGCGCTGGCCAGACACGATCCGCCTTGGTCGCTGACCGCCTTCGTGGTGGCCAGCGTGGCCCGTGCGGCCGCCGCCCACCCGGAAGTCCATGCTTACCGTAACTGGCGAGGACAGCTGGTGACTCATCGGCACGTTGATGTGGGCACCATGGTGGAGATCTCCACTCCGCAAGGGCCGTTCGCTATTCCCCATGTCCTGCGCGACGCTGACATCCGCGGGGTGGCCGACCTTAGCGCCGAGCTGCACCGCGTCAAGCGCGACCCATCAGCCAGCAGTAGCGGCAGGTGGCTGGAGCGAGCCGGGCCGGCCGCGACCCGGATTCCGGGCGTGATCCCGGCCATGTATGCCGTGATGGCCAGGTCGGTCGCTGCCCGGGAGCGCATCGGTACCGTCGCGGTGACGGCTGTGGGCATGTTCGCAGGCGGCGGAGGCTTCGGCGTTACGTCCCTAACCTTGATGTCCCTGGAGATCATTGTCGGCGGGATGAGCCAGCGCCCGCGGGTCATTGATGACCAGGTCACAGTCCGGGATGTCCTGGACCTCACTGTGGTCATCGACCACAACGTGGTGGACGGTGCGCCCGCCGCCCGCTTCGCCGCCGAGTTTCGGGAACTTCTGGAGAGCGCGGCCGTGATCTCGCCTTCCGGCAAGTTATCCTTGGCTTAAGCAGGAGTTCCAGGAGCCGGCTTCGGCTTGGGCAGGGCAGTCGGTGGTTGCCACCATCCTTGGACATTCCGCCGAGCTAGACGTGCAGCATAGTCGTTCCGACGCGTCTGCTGACCGTAAACATACGGCACACGCTCAGGCATGCCATTCTGGCGAGGTGCGGTTCTAGCTGCCTTGATCGCGGTCATGATTTTCTCTTCTCCTGCCACTCCGCAGCCGACCGCATGAGCTCAGCAGAATCATGCCAGTCCTGCGAGTCACAAATCCCCTGGTCCGCGTTCGTACCTCCGGGCGGGGCCTCTGGTGACTCGGAGTGGGGCGTTTTCCCAGTGTACCTGAGATGTTCGCGCAGTTCGGTTCAAGATCAGTATTACGACCCGTACACCCTGCGGGTCGGGCACGCCACGGGCACACTCCTGGCCGCGTGCGTGCAGGCCGCCTGACTCATGGAGCCCGGAATTGGTGCCGGAACACGGCGCCCTACGAATGGGTCTCTGGGAAATGACGGATGAATAGCGCCGTTGGCACCACCCTGACCAGGAAAACCCGACGCCTATTCCGCCGAGTCACACGGCCCGGGGATCTAAGACGCGCTGCTCGTGCAGCCTCACAGCCGGGATCGCAGCACGGCGACCTCGGGGAACTCCTCGGGCGAGCCGTAGCCGTGCTCGGCCAGCCAGCGGACGTTAGTCAGGCATCGCAATGACCACCATGCGCGGATGAGGTCGCGGTCGACCCCGGTGCCGTAGCCGGCGACGACGTCGCCAAGGTGCTCCTCGTGCCCGAGCGTGAGGGTGGCGAGGTCGAAGAGCGCATCGCCCCCGCCTGCCTCGGACCAGTCGATCACGCCGGTGACCTCATCACCGGCGACGAAGACGTGGTTAACCTGCAGGTCGCCGTGGATGAAGACCGGTGTCCACGGCCGGAGCGCAGTCTCGGCGAGCTGGCGGTTGCGTGTGACCACGTCGGCAGGAAGGACGTCGTTGGCGACGAGCCACTCGCATTCGCCGTCGAGGTGCGATGCGATCTCGCCGGGGCTCTGGCCGGGCCATGGCGGCAGCGGCGCGTCGTGCAGCATGCGGGCGGCGGCACCCGCCGCGGCCCACGCCGCCGGCGACGCGGGCGACGGCTCGCCGAGGCGGCCGAGTGCCGTCCCTGGGAGAGCAGCAAGCGCGAGTACCGGCGGCTTCCGCCACAGGACCTCCGGAGTCGGGACCGGCACCATAGCCATCGCCTCGACCTCGACGTCGGTGCGCGCCTGATCAGCGTCGATCTTCAGGAACACGTCACCGACGCGCAAGGTCGCGCGCTCGTTGTGGGCGACGACGACCTCGACTTCCTCCACGCCGGCCATTGTCGCGGGATGCCCACCGGCGTCGCCACGGGTTTATCGCGTGCGACGGCGCGGCTGGCCTCGTCCCGCTGCCCGGCGGCCGTCGTGCAAGGCGGCCGGCGTCCGGCCGGTCACTGCGGTTCAAGCGCGGGGGTCAAGGGCCGCCAGCTGCGCAGCGGACAGGCGCACCTCATCCCCCACCTCCCCGTCGCAGGCGATGGCCAGGCAGGCGGGGGCGGCAGCGCGCGGGTCAACCGCGGCGAGCTGCTCGGCGGCGGACAGGCGCACCTCGTCGCCAACTTCTTGGTCGCGAGCGATAGCGGAGAAGGCTTTGACGGCGGCCTGGGGCTCGACGGCGGCGAGCTGCTCGGCGGCGGACAGGCGCACCTCATCGCCAGCTTCTTGGTCGCAGGCGATGGCAGAGAAGGCTTCAGCGGCGGTGTGGGGGTTGTGCTCGGCGAGCTGCTCGGCCGCGTCAAGGCGGCCCTCGTCGTCTTCATGCATGGCTGTGCCGGCTTTCTCTGCAGATCACTTCCGATATCCGGGACAGATA
The DNA here is from genome assembly GCA_963851025.1 of uncultured Actinomycetes bacterium. Classification (GTDB taxonomy): domain Bacteria; phylum Actinomycetota; class Actinomycetes; order Streptosporangiales; family Streptosporangiaceae; genus RYN-230. The sequence continues at coordinate 58,858 of CAWKOA010000021.1, read as the reverse complement.
GCCTGCCCATTTCAGGACTAGGCGTTTTGGGCCAGGCGTTTCAGGGCCAGGCGCAGCGCCGACGCGATGAGTACCTGGCGGTTGGTGCCGCTTCGTCATTTGCCTAGCTGCATGAACCAGTCTGACGGCGCGAGCCAGCCCCTGGCCATAGGGGGAAACCCCGATTTAACCCTGACGGGAAACCGTTCTGACCCGGGACAGGACGTGAGCGCCCTGAGCGCGACTCGAACGCGCGACCTACCGCTTAGGAGGTCTTCGCGGCCTATGCCCTGACCTGCCCATGTCCAGGTCAGCGGCCCCGTGGCCTGCCCGTGAGTGACCCTGATTCACCGCGGTTCACCGTCCTCACAGGCATGCAACGGGCACGTCGCGCACGGTCGCCCACGATGGTTGGCACCTCGGCGCCCTGGTGCTCGTTCATCACCAAGCGATCTACGCATTACGAGCGTGCGCCAGGTTGCACCACACAGGTCAACGCCCGAACTGACCTTGGGTTCGCTGTGGGCCGGTGCTGATGGCCGCTGGCTGTTGATGGCTGTCCGGGGGCATCTCGGGAGCACGCGCGCCCAACCGCATGAGCAGCTCGGGTCGCGATCGTCTGGACACGGTGGCGTATGCGGGAAGGTTAGCCTCCGTCATCATCTGGAGCGTCGCCGGGCCCCTAAGGTCTCTGCGACCTGGTCAGACTCTGGTGACCAGGAGAACTAGAACAATAACGAACATGGCACCGAGCAGGCAGCCCATCAGAATCACGACGGCCTTGCTCCCTATCAAGGCCATGAACTGCGACTCGCGCTTCGACGGCGGGGTCGGCAGATAAAACTTAGAGCCCTTGTCGCCCGGCTTGTGAGGTCTCAGGACGGGCGGCGGCGCAACGAATCGGGTAGTCGGCGGCGGCCCCTCTCGCCGTTCTTTCTTGGCCATCGGACCTCCCACCGAGGGCCGGAACCCGCAGGCGTCACGCCAGACGCAGCGCCATACAGCGCTGCCCGATACCCACCGACTCTATGCTCTGACGCGCTGTTAGCGGTCGAGTTGTACGGCTACCTCTTGCGCAAGCACATTGCGCCGGTCCTCCGCGGCCTCGCCATCGCCGACATTCAGGCCAGTAAGGTCCGGCGCTGGCGGAAGCAGCTCATCGACTCGGGCGTGAGCGCGGTCACCGTGGCCAAGGCGTACCGGCTGCTCAAAGCCATCCTGAATACCGCGCTCGATGACGGCGTGATCCGGCGCAACCCATGCCGGATCAAGGGTGCCGGGCAAGAAGAATCACCCGGGCGGCTGACGCCGACCATAGCGCAGGTCTACGCGCTCGCCGATGCGGTCGGCCAGCGGTACCGCGCGCTGATCCTGCTGGCCATGTTCAGCAGCCTCCGCTGGGGCGAGCTGGGCGGCCTGCGGCGCTGCGATATCGACCTGGCCGCCCGCACCGTCCGGGTGACCCGGCAGCTCAAGGAGGTCAGCGGCGGCGGCTTCGAGTTCGGGCCGCCATCCAGGGCAGGCAAGCGGAGCGTGCCCATTCCAGCGGTGATCGTTCCCATCATCCGCTGGCACCTGGCGTGCTTCGCCCAGCAAGGGGAGGAAGGGCTCGTCTTCACCAGCCCCGCCGGAAAGCCACTGCGGCACACCAACGTCCGGCGCCGGGTGTGGCTGGACGCACTCGGCGCGGCCGAGCTGCCGGCAATCCATTTCCATGATCTCAGGCATACGGGAAACACGCTGGCCGCCAACGCCGGGGCCAGCCTCCGCGAGCTGATGGAACGGATGGGGCACGACAGCGAGCGGGCCGCACTGGTCTACCTGCACAGCAGCGAGGAGCGCCAGCACCAGATCGCGGACACCCTCAGCAAGCTGGCCACCGAGGAACTCAAGCGGGGCAGTAAGCGCCAGGGCGGCCAGTCCGCCGTCAGGCGATCGGGCACACAACGGGCACGGAACCGGAAGCAAGCCTCTTGAAGATCATCGACGAGGGCCGGGAAACCGGCCCTGGCCTGCAAGGGAAGCTAGGCGCCCCGAGCGCGACTCGAACGCGCGACCTACTGCTTAGGAGGCACAACCACCCCAGCGCTGTGCAGACCAGCAACGACGCACGTCACCAGCGAGCGAAACAGCCACAGGCAGTTGCTGTCCGAACTTGGTCTAGCCAGGTGCCCGAGCGCTCAAGACACCTCGCGCGTCCACGACTGCCCTGTCGTCCCCTCGGAGCGCACAAGGTGACAGGAGATCAGCGCGCAACACGGTCTCTGACGGTGTACCCCTCGGACTTCGACGCCCCTGCGCGCCCGTCCGGGCTGACCCTCCCAGCCCACTCGGCCCGCTCAAGCTTGCGGCCTGCGCAAGGTAGACAATGTAGCCATGAACGTTAATGACATAACAGCCATCAGCGCAATAATTATCGCAGTCGCATCCCTGACCGTCACAATCGTAGAAGCGAGAACTGCTAGACGACACAATCGTGAATCAGTTAGACCAATCCTTCGAATAATAAGAGTAAAAGAACACGACGATTCAAGAGTCGGCTTCAGGTTGCGAAACGTTGGTCTCGGGCCGGCAGTTATCACAGGAACTACCGTAAGCTTGGACGGCAACACCACGGGAGGGTGGGATCGCAATTCGTGGGATTTAATGACGGGCAACCACCGCCCGGTGCCTAAGTTCAGCGCACTTTACGTAGATGACGTTATTCCCGCCGGGCACGATTCCTACTTGATATTCATAGACGATTACCAAGACAAGCTGCATGGATGGTTCTGGGAACTTGTCGCCCACAGAATAAGCATAGAAGTAAGGTACGAGTCAATATACCGCGATCAGGTGTTCACGACATCTAAGCGTCCACGGTGACGGTTTCACTTACGCCCGCTAGCGTTCCGCGTGTTAGAAACAGTCTGCTTACCCTCGCTTCCATACCTGGGCGCTGTCCAGGCAACTGGAAGGTGCTCTCCCTGATGGCGCCCCGAGCGCGACTCGAACGCGCGACCTACTGCTTAGGAGGCAGTTGCTCTATCCGCTGAGCTATCGGGGCCAGCCGGGCTGCGGCAGCTAGCCGTCGCAGCGCAGGCGCGATCTAGCGTAGCCGGTCGGCTGGCGGACCGGGCAGACCCGGCCGACCGGCCGCACCGGGCCGACCGGCCCGCAAGACATCTGCCGCGCGACCGTAGGGTGGACGCAACCCCTGATAGCCATGCACGCGATCAAGGAGCACACGCCGTGCAGGTACGAGACGTCATGACCCAGGCCACCATCACGGAAACGGCTTCCGACACGCTGCGCTCCGCGGCCGAGCGGATGTGGCGCCAGCAGACCGGGTCGCTGCTGATCTCCGAGCGCGGGCGCCTCGCCGGGATCATCACCGAGCGGGACGTGCTGCGCGCGGTGGCGCTCGGCGCCGACCCGGCGACCAGCACGGTGGACGAGGCCATGACCACGGAGGTGTACACCGTGCCGCCCGACATGCCGCTGCACGAGGCGGCCCGGGAGATGGCGACGCGCTGGATCCGGCACCTGCCAGTGGTCCAGGACGGCGAACTGCTCGGCGTGATCAGCATGCGCGACATCACGGGGATCTTCGCCGCGCTGGGCCCGGCGGACGTGACCGTGGAGCACGAGTTCGACCAGCTGGTCCGGCAGCGGCGGCTGGCCCGGATCGAGCATGGCGACCTCGACTGAGCCGGACAAGCCGTTAGAAGTTAGGATCCGACCCCTCAGGGGGGGCCGGAAGCCAACTGTTGATGGATGCCCCGCGCGGCGCGGCGCGCACCGCGCGGCGGGTCAGGGGAGCTGGATCGGGAGCTTGATGCCGTCCAGGACGTGCGGGCACGGGCAGGTGCGCTCGGCCGGCAGGTTCGCGATGACGTCGATGACCAGCTCGCGCAGCCGGGTCACGTTGCCGGCGAAGACCCGGAAGACCTCTTCCTGGGTGACCCCCTCGCCTTCCTCCACCCCGGCGTCGGTGTCGGTGACCAGCGCCACCGCCGTGTAGCAGAGCGCCAGCTCGCGGGCCAGCACGGCCTCGGGGTGGCCGGTCATCCCGATCAGGGACCAGCCCTGGGCGGCGTACCACTGAGACTCGGCCCGGGTCGAGAACCGTGGCCCGTCGATCACGACCAGCGTCCCGGACTCGGCCAGGTCCCAGCCCGCGGCGCGGGCGGCCGTGATGGCCTGGGCCCGGCCGGCCGGGCAGTAGGGGTCGGCGAACGGGACGTGCACGGCGCCCCGTTCCTCGTAGAAGGTCTGGCTGCGGCCCGTAGTGCGGTCCACGATCTGGTCCGGGATGGCCAGCCGTCCGGGGCCGTGCGCGGGGTTCAGCGAGCCCACCGCGGTCGGGGCCACGATCTGCCGGACGCCCAGCGAGCGCAGCGCCCACAGGTTGGCCCGGTACGGAATGCGATGCGGCGGGAAGCGGTGATCACGGCCGTGCCGGGGCACGAACGCGACCTTCCGGCCCGCCACCTCGCCGGTCACGATGGGGTCGCTGGGCACGCCGTAGGGGGTGTCCACGCTGACCTCGTCGGCGGACTCCAGGAACTCATAGAAGCCGGATCCGCCGATCACGCCGATGTCGGCGCGGGCCAGGTTGGGCAGGCTGGCCCCGGAGCTGCCGACCTCACTGGGATGGCTCATCACGTCTGCGGGTTGACTCACGCGGACAGGGTAGCGAGCGGCTCAGGCCGAGGCGGCCGGCGCCGAACTCTTGCTGCCGTTTTTGCCGGAAGATGCGGACGACGACGAATCCGACGAGCCGGACCCCGAAGAGCCCGACGAGCCAGAGCCAGACCCCGAAGAACCCGAGACCCGAGCCAGACGAGGAGGACGACGACGAATCCGACGAGCCCGAGCCCGACGAGCCGGAGTCCTTGGACGCCCCGGACTTCGAGTCCCCCGACTTGGCCCCGGACGGTTCCTTGTCCTTGTCCTTGGCCGCCGGGATGTCGCTGGACGAGCCCTTCCGGCTGTCGGTGCGGTAGAAGCCGGACCCCTTGAACACGATGCCGACGGGCGAGAACACCTTGCGCAGCACCCCGCCGCAGGCCGGGCAGACGGTCAGCGCGTCGTCGGTGAACTTCTGCACGACCTCGACCTGCTCGCCGCATTCCCTGCAGGTGTACTGGTAGGTCGGCACGATCTCTCCTCTTGTGGCCTGAGGGGCAGTCCTTAGCACTCCCCGTCCACGACTGCTAAATGGTAGCTCATCCCCACGCCGGCCTGATCACTTCACGGGCAGCCGCGTGATCCCCCCGGCAGGCCGGGCGATCATGCGAACCCGCTGGTCATGCTGGCCGAAGGGCACGTGCGGAACGAACTCGCTGTCGTACAGCAACGCCACGGTGGGCACCTGTGTTCCGACCCGGGCCAGGGCGCGGTCGTAACTGCCGCCGCCGCGGCCGAGTCGCATCCCGGCGTGGTCGACCGCGAGCGCGGGCACCAGCACGAGGTCGGCACTGCTGATCGCGCTCACCCCCCGCGGCGGCTCGGCCGGCTCGGTGAGCCCCCGCGGGCCGGGCCGCAGCGACTCCGGGCCCTCGTAGGAGGCCCAGTCCAGGTCGCCGTCGGGGAGCAGGATGGGCAGCACCACGTAGCTACCGCGCTTCCACAGCGCGAACAGCAGCCCGTGGGTGTCCGGCTCGCTGCCGACCGAGTAGTACGCGGCGACGGTGCCGGCCATCTCGGTTTCGGGCATGGACAGGACGGCGTCCCGGATGTCCCGGCCAGCCCCGGCCCGGTCAGCCGCCGTGAGCTGCCGCCGGGCGGCCAGCAGCCGGTCCCGGACCGCGGCCTTGTCCCGGTTAAGCCCCGCCGGGCTGGGAAGGGAAGCCTCACGCGCGTTCACGCTGCGAGGTTACTGTGACATTGCTGATAGTCGCCCCCCGAGACCCCGACCGGGCTCCGGCCGGCGGCCCCGCACAGCTAGGGTACGAAGATGCCTGAGAGCACCGCGACGAAGGTCACGAAGGCGGTCGTACCGGCGGCGGGCCTGGGAACCCGTTTCCTGCCCGCCACCAAGGCGACCCCCAAGGAAATGCTGCCCGTGGTGGACAAGCCCGCCATCCAGTATGTGGTGGAAGAGGCGGTCGCCGCCGGGCTCGATGACGTCCTGATGATCACGGGGCGCAGCAAGCGGTCCATCGAGGATCACTTCGACCGCAACTACGAGCTCGAGGAAGCCCTCATCGCCAAGGGCGACAAGGAGGGGCTGGCCCTCATCCGGGATTCGGCCGACCTGGCCACCGTGCACTACGTGCGCCAGGGCGACCCGAAGGGCCTGGGCCACGCGGTGCTCTGCGCGGCCAAGCACGTGGGCCACGAGCCGTTCGCGGTGCTCCTCGGCGACGACTTCATCCACCCGGACGACCGGCTGCTGCAGCGGATGCTCGAGGTGCGCGAGCAGCGCGGCGGCAGCGTCGTTGCCCTGATGCAGGTCGAGCGAGACCAGGTGTCCAGCTACGGCACCGCCGCGATCGAGCCGACCGACGACGACGACGTGGTCCGGATCACCGACCTGGTCGAGAAGCCGGCCCCGGAGGACGCGCCCAGCAACTGGATCATCATCGGGCGCTACGTGTGCGACCCGGCCGCGTTCGAGGTGCTGGAGCACACCGCGCCCGGCCGCGGCGGCGAGATCCAGCTCACCGACGCGCTCAAGACGCTGGCGCAGATGGACCCGGCCGACGGCGGCGGCGTGTACGGCGTGCTGTTCCGCGGCCGCCGCTACGACACCGGCAACAAGGTCGACTACCTGCGCACCCTGATCCAGTTCGCCGTCGAGCGGCCCGACGTGGCCGGGGAGTTCGTGCCCTGGCTCCGCAAGTTCCTCGACAACCTGCAATGACCGACGAGCCAGCCGGATCCCGCGGCGGCCCGCCGCCGACTGCATCGCACGGCGGCCCGGCCGGGTCGCACGCGGACCCGCCGCTGGTCCCCGTCGAGCAGCACCTGGCCGAGGTGCTCGCGGCCATCCGCCCGGTCGAGCCGGCCTGGGTTCCGCTGGCCGGCGCGCTCGGCAGCGTGCTGGCCGAGGACGTCACGGCCGGCACGCCGCTGCCGTCGTTCGACAACTCGGCCATGGACGGCTACGCGGTCCGGGCCGCCGACCTGGCCGGGGCCAGCGCGGACACCCCGGTCACGCTGCCGGTCCGCGGCGAGATCGCCGCGGGTGACACCGGCGACTACCGGGTCGAGCCGGGCAGCGTCCTGCAGATCATGACCGGCGCGCGGCTGCCCGAGGGCGCCGACGCCGTGGTCCCGGTCGAGTGGACCGACGGCGGCACAGCGTCGGTGGTCTGCCGCCAGGCCCCCGGCCCGGGCCACGCGCGTCCGCTACCGCGGCGACGACGTGGCCGAGGGCACCGTGCTGCTGCCCCGGGGCACCCTGATCGGCCCGGTGCACATGGCCCTGCTGGCCGCGTCCGGCCAGGGCGAGGTGCTGGCCCGCACCCTGCCCCGGGTCGCGGTCATCTCGACCGGCAACGAGCTGGTCGAGCCGGGCACCCCGCTGATCCCGGGCCAGATCTGGGAGTCCAACAGCTTCATGCTGGCCGCGGCCGCCCGCCGGGGCGGCGCGATCGTCCGGCGGCACCGGCTGCGCGACGACCCGGCCGTGGTGCTCAGCACCCTGGAGGGCCTGGTCAGCGACGCGGACCTGCTGATCACCAGCGGCGGGGTGAGCATGGGCGGCGAGCACGACGTGGTCAAGGCCGCCCTGTCCAAGCTGGGCACGATCACGTTCCGCAAGGTCGCCATGCAGCCCGGCATGCCGCAGGGTTTCGGCGTGCTCGGCCCGGACCGGACCCCGATCTTCACCCTGCCGGGCAACCCGGTCAGCGCGTACGTGTCGTTCGTCTTGTTCGTGCAGCCCGCGCTCGATGCCCTGAAAGATCATTCTCCGCAACGAAGACCACCGATCCAGGCGGCCCTCACCCAGGCCGTGCGTTCGCCGGGCGGCCGGCGGTCCTACCTGCGGGGCGTGCTCGACGACGCCCAGGAGACCGTGATCCCGCTGACCGGGCAGTCCTCGCACCAGCTCGGTGCCCTGGCCCAGGCCAACGCGCTGATCGTGGTGCCGGAGGGCGTCACCCGGCTGGAGGCCGGCGAGGGCGTCGACGTAATGTGCCTGCCATGACGGAAGGTGGCTGTGATCGCGAGGGTGGCCGGCCGTGACTGACGGGCCGCCGCTGTCCCACCTGGATTCCGCCGGGCATGCCCGGATGGTCGACGTGTCCGGCAAGGACGTGACCGCCCGGCAGGCGAGTGCGTCGGGGCGCGTGCTGCTGTCCGGTAAAGCCGTTAGGGCGCTCCGGGCGGGTGAGGTCCCGAAAGGCGATGCGCTGGCGGTGGCGCGGATCGCGGGGATCCAGGGCGCGAAGCGGACCCCGGACCTGATCCCGCTGTGCCATCCGATCGGGCTGCACGCGGTCACGGTCGAGCTGACCGTGCAGGACGACGGGGTGACGATCACGGCGGTGACCCGGACCGCGGACCGGACGGGCGTCGAGATGGAGGCGCTGACCTCGGTGACCGTGGCCGCGCTGGCGCTGATCGACATGATCAAGGCGGTGGACCCGGCGGCGGTGATCACGGACGTGCGGGTGGACGAGAAGACCGGCGGCAAGACCGGGGTATGGCGCCGGTCATGAGGAGGCGGCGCCGGTCATGAGCGACACGTGGAGCGAGGCGACGGACGGCGGGATGGCCCAGGGCCCCGTGCTCCGGGCGCTGGCCATCACGGTCTCGAACCGGGCCTCGGCCGGGGTGTACGAGGACAAGTCCGGGCCGGTGCTGGCCGGCCTGCTGGCCGAGGCCGGGTGCGCGGTGGACGGCCCGCTGGTCATCCCGGACGGCGACCCGGTCGAGAAGGCGCTCCGGGACGGGGTCGCGGCCGGCTACCGGGTGATCGTGACCACCGGAGGGACGGGTCTCACCCCGGGCGATCTCACCCCGGAAATGACCCGGAAGGTCATAGACCGGGAGATACCCGGCATAGCGGAATCGATCCGGGCCGCGGGCGTGGCCGCCGGGATCGCGTCGGCCATGCTGTCCCGCGGGCTGGCGGGCCTGGCGGGCGATGTCCTCATCGTTAACCTGCCGGGATCCAGCGGCGGGGTGAAAGATGGCATGCGGGTGCTCACCCCGGTCCTCACCCACGCCGTTGACCAGGCACGGGGCGGAGATCACCCGCGCAGCGGGTGATTGACCAGGCTGCGGCCGGGCATCACCGGGCATAACTGCCGAGACCGGGAAGCTGGCTCATTACGTTACAGCGGCGTTTTGATCGGGTGTCCGCGTAGCGTTCTGATCGCAAACGGGGGAATGATGGCCCACGTGGGACGAATGCGCGGCTGGCCAGTCACGATCATGGAGCCGGCCCTCCTGGACGCGCCGATCGCGCTCCGGCCCGTGCGGGCCCGGGACGCCACGACGTGGCGGGACGCCCGCGTGCGGAACGCGGACTGGCTGCGCCCCTGGGAGCCCACCAACCCCGAGACCCCCCTGTACCGCTCCACGATCAGCCCGTACCTGTCCATGGCCCGCACCATGCGCCGCGAGGCCCGCCAGGGCCTGGCCCTGCCCTGGGTGATCACCTACGGCGGCCAGTTCGCGGGGCAGCTGACCGTGGGCAGCATCGTCTGGGGGTCGGCCCGGTCCGCTCAGGTCGGGTACTGGATCGACGAGGCGTTCGCGGGGCGGAACGTGACCCCGACCGCGCTGGCCATGGCGCTGGATCACTGTTTCTTCGTGGTCGGGCTGCACCGGGTCGAGGCGAGTATCCGGCCGGAGAACCAGGCGTCCCGCCGGGTGGTGGAGAAGCTCGGGTTCCGCGAGGAAGGGTTGCGGCGCCGGTACCTGCACATCGATGGGGCCTGGCGGGATCACTTGTGTTACGCGCTGACGGTCGAGGACGCGTCCGGGGGGCTGCTGCCCCGGTGGCGCAACGAGTTGTCGGCGCGGAGGGCCGGGGCCGGCTGACTGGTCTTTCGGGGCCGGTCTTCGGGGCCGGCCTTCGGGGCCGGTCTTCGGGGCCGGTCTTCGGGGCCGGCTCGGGCGGCTTCGGGGCCGGTCGGGCGAGCCTGGGGGCCGGGACTTCCTAATCTGACTCGTGATCTCACGACACACCGCGTCTAATACTGTTCATCCCTAGCGTTGCCCCATACCGTGCGTGACGTGAGCAAGCCCGCCACGCGGCCATCCATGCGTGCCTTCAGGCGCTGCGTGGCCCTGTGCCGGGCTGATGCAGGCGGTGCTGATGCTGGCCGGGCTGATGCGGGCGGTGCTTGTGCTGGCCAGGCCGTCACCGGGCTGGCGGGGGTGGCGCGGTGAGCAGCGCCATCCTGTACTTCGCGATCGTGGCCATCTGGGCCGGCGTGCTCATGCCCCGCTGGCTCCGCCCGGGCCGCCGGCGCCGCGTCGAGGTCACCGAGCACTTCGAGATGCACACCGAGGTCTACGAGACCGAGGTTGACACCGGGACCGGCGAGAGATCCCATCCCTCGGTGACCGAACGCGAGGTCACGGTCGAGGAAGAGATCACCTGGACCCGGCAGGACGCGGCCGAGCGGCGCGCCAACATCCTCAAGGCCCGCCGCCGCATGCTCGGCACCCTCGTGGCGCTGACCGTGATCGCTTTCCTGATCGCGATGATGCAGATCGCCGCTATCTGGGTCGTGATCCCGCCGGCGCTGATGCTGGGCGGATTCGTGTTGCTGCTGCGCGAGGCGTCACGCAGCGATGCTGAGCAGGCCCGCAGGCGGGCTCACGCCGAGGAGACGCGCCACCGGCAGGCTGAGCCCGCTGAGCCCGCTGAGTCTGAGCGCCAGGCGGCTCCTGTGACCGCTGAGACTCTTGAGCGCGTGGTGAGCAGGCCGGTGGCGCCGGACGTGGCCGAGCAGGAGGAGCCGGTCATCGAGATCGCCGCCTACTCCGCTGAGATCATCGACATCTCCGGCCGGGTCAACGACCAGTTCTACGACCAGTACACCGACGCCGCCAACCGCGCCGTCGGCGACTGACGACCTACCCCCGTCGTCCCGGCGGCCGCGCCGCGGGGGTCCCGTGCGCCACATCGCATCGCGCTCGTCCGCGCCCTCACCGATGAGTTCTGCACACTGGCCGGGTCTACCCGGGCAGCAGACCCTGAAGGAGTGAGCATGAGCAAGGTGATCGCCGACATCTCAATGTCGCTGGACGGATACGTCACCGCACGCGGCGTGGACCAGGAGCACGGCCTCGGGATCGGCGGCGAGGCGATCCACGCGTGGGTGCTGGAGGAGCCCCGCTCCCCCGTCGACGAAGCGGTGCTGGCGCACAGCTTCGAGCAGACCGGCGCCGTGGTGATGGGGCGGCGGCTGTACGACATCGTGGACGGCCCGAACGGCTGGAACGACGACGTCGGGTACGGACACGACCAGAACCAGTCGGCCGCACCGCCGTGCTATGTCGTCACCCACGAACCGCCCGCCCAGGTGCGGCTCGCGTCCAGGTTCCGGTTCGTGACCGAGGGAGTTGCGGACGCCATCGACCAGGCCCGGGCGGCTGCGGGAGACAAGGACGTCGTCGTCATGGGCGGCGCGAACGTCATCGACCAGAGCCTGGCGGCGAGGCTGGTCGATGAGCTCCGCATCCACCTGTCACCGCTGGTGCTCGGCGAGGGCACACGGCTGTTCGACCTCGCCGGCCCGACCACGCTGGTCCAGCGGGAGGTCACCGAGTCACCGCGGGCGACGCATCTCACCTACGAGGTCGTCAGGGACTGAGGGGCCGTACATCCTGATCAGGTCGCTAGCCGGGCCCGGTAGATCTTCCTCCCCAGGTCGTGACGATTGCTCCGGGACCGTGGGGAGCAGCCCTGAGCTGCTGAGCGCACGGACGGGCCTGAGGGTTTGCTAGGCTGACACCCGTTCCAGGGGCTGTAGCGCAGTCCGGTAGCGCACCTCGTTCGCATCGAGGGGGTCAGGGGTTCGAATCCCCTCAGCTCCACCTTGTCCTGTCGCAAGACATCGGAATGACCCCGAACCCTCATCAGGTTCGGGGTCGTTTGGGTTTCGGGCCTGGCGGCTTGCATGCGGTTCGCCGGTGGGCTGGTAGTCCCTGGCAGGGTCGAGGTCCAGTTCGCGGAGTAGTTCGCGGGGGCCGACCTTGCCGATCATTGGCGGATCCGCTTCCGGACTTCCTCGGCGGCCTGATCGCGGAGCTGGCGACCTGACGAGGTCGCGGGCGATGTCGGCGAGGATACCGACGCCTATCTCGGTGACGGCTGACTAAATTTAGCGACCCGAGAGTCCATCGCCCGATCATGAGGCGCCGTTCTTCTCGTGCTGGCCAGCCGGGGCTCACCGGACACATGAGGCTAGTTGTGAAGACTGAACCAGTTGCGGATCTGGTTGCCCGCGCCCTCGTCCAGCCCGTCCCGGCACGCCCAGTTCGCCTTGATGCGGGTCGGGTCGGTCAGGCTGGCCGACTCGATGAGCTGGCCGGGGGTCATCTTGGTGACCACCGCACCGATGGCGTGGTTACCGAGATAACGCAGGAACGCGGGGACAGTCTGGGGAGCGTCGTCCCAGCAGGTCCACGGCGCGTTAGTCCGCGCATAGTCCGCCCACTCTCCCTCGACGACCGGGGCGAGGTGGCGTGTGGCGAGGTAGCCGAACAGGGTGTGCCAGCGGGCCGCAGTGTGCGGACCGGCCGGCCGGTGCTCCACGTACTCCAGCGGGTAGACGCCACTGAGCCGGTATTGCCAGGCGTACTGGAGGCTCCCACCCGTGTGCGGGCCCTCGACCCACAGCAGGTTACGGGCGCCGTCGTGCCCGCGGATCCGGTCGGCGAGTTGCTGCATACCGTAAAACCGCACCCCGTTGGACGTACCGCCGTTACGCCACTGCGACCACTGGATAAACGTGGGCTCGTTGAGCAGGTCGAACACCACACCCGGGTCACCGCGGTAGTGGTAGGCGAGACTGTCCCAGAATGCGTAGGTGAGCCGGGTCGGCATGAACTCCCGCGCATGCGCCATGGTGAGCTGCGTCTGGCAGTTAAGGACGACTACCAGGCCAAGGCCGCGAGCATAGGCAACCTCGGACTCGATCGCAGCGAGGAACGTCTTGTTGATCGTCCCGTCTGCGTTGACGAGGTAGTCCTGCTCGATCTGGTCCCGGACCGTGTTGGCGCACCAGAACGTCGCTGCGGCCTGCATAATCTGCTCATCGCTGCTGACCGTGCCTGTGAGCAGCGGGCGCTCCGTCCGCTGCGCGATGGTCAGCGGGTGGGCCAGGCCAACGACGTTGATCCCATACGGGACGTACCGGGCGCCGCCCGCGCCGGTCACCACATCCCCGCGGGTGTGGAAAGGGCCGGTGATGTGCTGGCACGTGGGGGTGGCGGCGGCCCGGGCCGGGGCCAGGGGGACGAGCAGGGCGGTCAGCGCGGTGAGGAGCACGACTGCCAGCGCCAGCCCGCGTGCAGCCAGCGGGTTTTCGTCAATCAAGTGTCCTTCTCCTATCTCAGGCAGGCGCGGGCTCGTGGGTGCCGTGGCGGGTGTGGACCGCCGCGGCACCCGTTCGTGTTCCGGGGCAGATGGCCCTGACTCCGCGCGCCCCCCGACAAGGGGGCGCGACGGGCATTACGGGGTTACCGCGGGTCAGCAGGGGGCAGGTACAGCTATCGCTGCGGTAAGGACCGGCCGGGAGGGCGAGGACGCCCAGGGGTCGCTCGTACTGCTCCACCCAGGCCGGGTGCTCCGGATCGCCGCACAAGCCGTCGTAGTGGGGGTCCTTCGCGTCCTTCAGCGCCTGGACGAGGGTGGGCACCATCGCCTGAAGATCGCGGGGTGCACCCGGGCCGGGCGGGGGGGCGTTCACGCAAGTCATTGGCGCTAACCATTTAGGTCGATTGACATCGACCGGATGGCCCTCCACCCCGGCCAGGGCGATCGAGTGGGTGCGGGCGACCGGCACGTCAGCCCACTCCCCGCACATGCTCCAGGGTGAACTCCCCCGGCCCGTCCCGGACCGGCCCGATAACGTCGATCCGCACCTCGTCGAAATGCAGCCCCTGGACGGCCAGCCAGCTGGCCTCGCACCGCCAGTTCCGGTCCAGGATCCGCAGCCCGGCCCGTTCCAGGTACTCCGCAGCAGCCTGCTCACCGCGGCGGCCCAGCTCGTCTTGGTCCCTCACCTGGCACCACAGGTGCCGAGGGTGCCGGAACGGGAAGCGCCCCGCTGGCCCAGCTGACGCGCCGTGGACGACGGGGCGCGGAAGGGGATTCTGTGGCCTGCTCGGGCAGGTCGTACAGCCCGGCCTCTTCAGCGTCAGCGACCATCTGATCGAGCAATGCGGCGCGCTTGCGGCGGGACCGCTGCTGGTAGGCCAGCAGGTCGGCGAGCCGGACCCGGCGGTGCCGTCCCGGCTTGTCGAACGGGATCTCCCCAGCTTCCAGCAGTCGTACCAGCGTGGGCCGCGACACGCCCAGCAGTTGCGCCGCCTCGCTGGTGGACAGCACCGTCTGATGCGGCGTCACGGTGATCGCCAGTCCTTGGGACAACGCGGCCACCACCTCGCGCAGCACCTCGAACACCTCACCTGGCAGTTCCAGCTGCGTCCCGTCCGGGCCGGTCAGCGTGGCCCGCCCCGCGGACTCCGGCGACAGCAAGGCGAGTACGCCGGCCAGGCCCTCCGGGTGCTCCGGAGGAAGCACCGTCCGCTCTGCCATCGCTGTCATACCGCCGGCCTACTGTCGAAACGAACAAAAACGAAAGGCATTTTGAGCCTGATCACGACGCGTTGTCAGCTATACCCCGATTACACAGCCGAACCCGAGAAGTTGGGAGACATGCCGAAGAGGACCCCGCAGAATTGGAAGACCCTGGAGCAGGAGCTGCGGGCAGGCCACGGCCCCTCCCGCAGCCGGGCGGTGCGCAACGCCGAGGTGGCTGGTGTTAGTGGGAGACGTCTTTAACCGGCACGTCGTCCGCGGTGAAGATCATGCTGCGTACCGGGGCGAGTTCGGCGAGGCGTGCTGCGTCGGCGGCGGTGGCGCGGCCCTCGGGCGAGGCGAACGCCGCGCGCAGCGGTCGAAACCCGGATCCCTCGGTCGGCGGCGCTCACCGCCCCGCCGCCTCCCAGCCGGTCCGGCGGCCGGTCACGATCCACGCGCCGCCCAGGCCGAACGGCCAGACCTCGAACCCGAGCGCATCAAGTACCTCGGACAGCGCGCCGTTCATGACGCCCTGCGCGCCCTGGTACTCCCGCCACCGATCCCAGTCCAGGGACAGCAGGTCGTGAGTAGTCCAGGAAACCACCACCCCGCGACGGGCATCCGGGTCATGACCACGCGCGACAGGCACTAGGCAAACGCCGCCCAGTCGGTACAGCGGATGGCTCTGGCCGCAGTGGTACAGGGTGAACCCGGCCTCGGTCAGCGCCAGCGCGATGTCGCGGGCGAGCGGCGCCAGCGGATCATCGGCGGCAAGCGGACGGCCATAGGCATCGCCCAACCTGGCCGTCGTCTCAGCGAACTCAGCAGTCTCGGCAAGCGCCCGCAGCGGCCCGAGGTCCGGCGGCTCAAGACCGAGATAATCGTCCTCCGCGCATCCCTTCTCCCAACCGTTGTGAAGAGGAGCCTCTGAGCTGGCCTTTCTCAAATCACCAGTGGTAGCCGAAGGCGCAGTATGCCTTTCGCATCGAGGGAGTCAGGGGGTCAAATCCCCTCAGCTTCGCCTTGTCCTATCGCAAGACATCGGAAACCGGGGGGTGCCGTCCGTGCGGACGGCACCCCCCGGGTCCCGGCTCATAGCCGGTCAGGGTACAGCGGTGTCAGACGGCTTCCAGGTTGGCGCGGCTGCCGTAGGCGCACAGCCCGTAGAGCGCGACCACGTTGACCGCGATGATCATCAGGGACCAGAACGGGTAGGCGGGGATGAAGAACATCTGCTCGATGGCGCTGATCCCGAGCACGGCCACGCCGAACCAGCGCGCCATCTGGTTGCCCGCCAGCACTCCGCCCGCGGCCAGCAGCTGCAGGGCGCCGATGATCAGGGTGATCCACCCCCAGGTCCGCAGGCTGCCGAACACGTAGTGCGCGTTGGCGACGAACACGTGCGCGTTGGCGACCGCGGCGAAGCCGTAGATGAGGTTGAAGCAGCCGACGATGATCAGCAGGACGGATGCGAACAGGACCAGGCCGTAGCCGTGGCCTTCCGCGTGCCGCCCGCCTGAGCCGCTGGCTGGCTTCGTTGTTGCCGATGTCATGGTGACTCCCTAGGCAGATCCTTGCCGGGACCCTAAAGCCGTCGTTCATCAACCTTTCCGGCGCCGGTCTGCCCCAAGAGGCGGACGGCGCGGACACGGTCAGCGGGCCGCGGCCTGCTCTTAACGCTCACCCCGAGATACAGGCTGCGTCAGGGCCACAAGTCCTGAGGTCAGGGGCCCGTCGGCCCGCCCAGCAGGGGCCTGCCAGCGCGTCGGCCCTAAGGCCGCGCAGCCGATCGGCCGGAGAGGAGAGCGCACCGGCCTCCTTCGATCAGGTCCCACCGACTCCAGCATGCGGGCCAGGACAGGGTAGGTATCAGGGGGTGATCCCTGGACTGGCCATGCTCCGCCACTACCGGCGGTCCTGGCTGCGCGGGGATCTGATCGCCGGCCTGACCGTGGCCGCCTACCTGATTCCGCAGGTCATGGCCTATGCGACGGTGGCCGGGCTGGATCCGGTCGCAGGATTGTGGGCCGCCCTGCCCGCGCTGGTCGTCTACACCTTCCTGGGCTCCTCGCCGTCCCTGTCGATGGGACCGGAAGCGACGACCGCGCTGATGACGGCGATCGCGATCGGGCCGCTGGCTGCGGGCGAGCCAGCCCGCTATGCCGCGCTCGCCGCCGGGCTGGCGCTGCTGGTGGCGGCGATGTCGCTGGCCGCGCGGCTGCTGCGGCTGGGCTTCGTGGCCGACCTGCTGTCCCGGCCAGTCCTGGTCGGCTACATGGCCGGAGTGGCCCTGATCATGATCGCAGGCCAGCTGGCCCGGGTGACCGGCGTCGCGGTCACCGGGGAGGGCTTCTTCACTCAGGTGGCGTCGTTTGCCCGCGGCCTGGGCGGGATTCAGCCAGGCACGATCATGCTGTCCGCGGCGGTCCTGGCCTTCCTGTTCCTGATGCGGGCCCGCTGGCCGCATGCCCCCAGCCCGTTGCTGGCCATCCTGCTGGCCACCACCGCGGTCGTGGTGTTCGGCCTCAGCCAGCACGGCGTCCGCGTCGTCGGCCCTATCCCGGCCGGGCTGCCCTCGCCCGGGCTGCCCCATCTGCACCTGCAGGATCTGCGGGTGCTGCTCCTGCCTGCGTTCAGCGTGCTGGTCGTCGGGTTCAGCGATGACGTGCTGACCGCCCGGTCGTTCGCCCGGTCCGGCGAGGAAATCCGGCCCAACCAGGAATTGCTGGCCCTGTGCGCCGCCAACCTCGGAGCGGGCCTGCTGCGCGGATTCCCGGTCAGCAGCAGCGCCACCAGGACGGCCATCGCCGTCGCGACGGGTAGCAAGACCCAGGTCTACTCCCTGGCCGCAGCGGCATCCGCGCTGGCCGTCCTGCTCTTCGCGCGGCCCGTCCTGTCCCACTTCCCGACCGCCGCGCTCGGCGCGATCGTCATCTACGCAGCGATCCGGCTGATCGACGTCACGGCCTTCCGGCGGTTGTTCGCCTTCCGCCGTACCGAGCTCCTGCTGGCCGTGGCCACCTGCGCCGGAGTCCTGGCGTTCGACATCCTGTACGGCGTCCTGGTGGCGATCGGGCTGTCGGTCGCCGAACTGCTGCTGCGGGTCGCCCGGCCGCATGACGCGGTCCTCGGGCGGGTGCCTGGCCTGGCGGGCATGCACGACGTGGACGACTACCCAGAAGCCCAGACCGTCCCCGGACTCGTGGTGTACCGCTATGACGCGCCGCTGTTCTTCGCCAACGCCGCCGATTTCCGGCGCCGCGCGCTAGCCGCCGCCGGTCAGCAGCCCGGGCCCACGCGCTGGTTCGTGCTCAACGTCGAGGCGAACGTCGAGGTGGACTTCACCGCGCTGGAGGCCGTGGACGCCCTCCGCGAGGAACTCACCCGGGCAGGCACCGTCTTCGCGCTCGCCCGGGTGAAGCAGGACCTGCTAGCCAGGCTGGAAGCCTTCGGGCTGGCCAGCAAGATCGGGGCCGGCCGGCTCTTCCCGACCCTGCCGACCGCCGTGGAGGCTTACGAGGCCTGGGCCCGGGAACATCCGCTGCCCCCAGGCCGGGACGATGCCGCGGACTCCTGAGCCCGCGCTAGTGCCTGCTGGTCCACCGCGGCTCGGTGGCCAGCCAGTCGGCGTCCCAGGCCGCCAGCCGCCGGCTATCGAGCCGGTAGTGGATGATCAGCCCGACGCCGGCCAGGACAAGTCCCAGCACGGCCGGGGCGGTCAGCGCGTAGATGGCTGCCTGAGCTAGCACCTGATCATGCCGGAGCGGCGGATCGGTCAGCCGGCCGGAAGCGTTAATCCACACTGCCACCGTGCTACCGGCCTTGGCCCCTGGCGGGGCGTAAACGTCGCCCCGGCGCTGCGCACCGCTGGGGGTGGTCCACCTGGCCGGTACCAGCGGCTCGTACCCGGAGTAGTCCTGGGAGGAGGCACCGGCCAGGAGCACGGCGGGCACCGAGCGCCAGGCGGCCTGGGCATGCTGGACGCGAAGGCCGGCAGCATATGACCACTGTCCGGCAGCCAGCGCCATCAGGGGAGCACCGATCAGGAAGGCAGCCAGCAGCGCGGCCATGATCACGGCCTCCACCCGGTCCACGGCGCGCCGCAGCGGGTTGCGGTCGGGCCACAGCCTTCGCAACCCCCGGCTCCGCCCTGTCATCCGTGGCGGCACATCGTGTTCCATCTCGGCCTCTGGCACCACGATGACTCGCCTGCTCCTGGCCCGATCAGGGGCAATCCTCCCCCGTAGCCGGGACCTTCGCCCCGCTGCGGTCGGTATCTTGTGCGCGGCGGCACAGAGCCGCCGGCGGCACGGAGCGGTCGCGGGCAGGACGAGTGAGGCAGGGTGACCTATGGACGAGCGCGATGTCGAGGCGGTAGTCATACCGCCCGGGGACTCAGGACTGCTCCTCCTCACCGGTGCAGCCGAGCTCGTGACGGAAGCGGTTCTGGACCTGGAATTGGAGTTCGACTACCTGCAGCGCGAGGTATCGCAGGACGGCGCAGGCATTACCTGCGTGCGAGTGGACCCGGAGGACCAGTCTCTCGACGACGTGCAGCGGCGCATCTGGTCTGCGCTGGCGGATCTGATCGCCGGCACCCCGGAGCTGACCGGCTGGACGCCGCGTGTCCGCCTCGCCGAGGTATCTCATGACCACGACGAGGATGCGCTGGATCTGGGGGACATCGACGCGCAGGCCGAGCGACTGCTGCCCTCCGGCGACGAGATCGTCAGCTCGCTCATGCGCGAGATCCAGCACGAGCGGTCGATCTACGCCGACAGCAAGCTGTTCCGGGCGTTTCCCGTGGACGAGCTCGCGACCGAGGACTTGAGCAGCCTCGGCCCGCAGGAGCGAGCCGCCTCCCAGCGTCGTGCGTCGGCTCTGGCCGGGTGCCTGATCCAGGCCTCAGTGATGGTTGTCGACCAGCTCATCGATGACGTCGCCGCACTCCGGAAGCATGAGGGCAACGCCGGCGAGGGAATCGAGGAGACGTGGGTGTTCAGCGATCTCCCTCCGCGCTTCGCCGCGAACTACACGGCGCTGTTCGCCCAGGAGTTCCTGGTCGCTTTCGTGGATATGACCAGCCGGCTCACCCGGGGCTGGGAACCTCTGGCCTGCGTGGCCCAGGAGCTGGGCCTCCGGGTCCTGCTGGACCACGTGGAAGTGGTGGCGGAAGCGGCTGACGTGGCCCTGCCCGACGACTGGCGCGGGCACCTCGAAGACCTTCTCTTCGAGGACCTGGACCATGAACTCTTGTATGACCCGGCGCACGACGGCATCGAAGAGGACCCGGCCCGCCAGCCCCCGGGGATGGCTCCGATGCGATTCACGGACTGGTTCAGGCCGTTCAACGACCGGAGGACCCTCCCGCCCTACGCGCTGCCCGCCCCGCCCTCAACTGACGCACCCCTGCCGTAGCCGCGACGGCCTGCTGGATCGAGCTGAACGCCGCCTCGCATCCATACGGTCCAGCCCGTATGGATGCGCGGTACGTCCACCACGGCGATGGTGGACGCCGAACACGGCTGCGCCGGCGGCACCCACACGCGGGCAAATCCGTAGGAATAGGCGGCGGGCACGAGGGAAACTCCCCCCGCATGAGTGGCTTCAAGAACTTCATCCTCCGCGGGAACCTGGTCGATCTCGCGGTCGCCGTCGTGATCGGGGCGCAGTTCAGCAGCCTGGTCAAGCAGTTCGTCCAGTCGTTCATCAGCCCGTTGCTGACCCTGTTCGGCGGTCACGGCAACTTCAACAACCTGGCCTTCACGGTGGGCAAGGCCCGGTTCACTTACGGCGCGTTCCTGACCGAGGCCCTGTCCTTCCTGATCTCCGCCGTAGTGGTGTACTTCCTGGTCGTGCTGCCCGTGAGCCGCATGCTGAAGCTGTTCGCGCGCGACCACGCCGCCACCGAGCGGCCGTGCCCCGCATGCACCATGAGCATTCCCATCGCGGCGCGCCGCTGTCCGCAGTGCACCGCGGACATCACTCCCGCCACCGAGCAGCCCCAGCCAGTCATGAGCCCGCATAGTTAGACGCCGGCGCCCACGGCCCCTCTGTGACGCGAAGCCCTCAGGGCCCGGAGCCGCCGTACATACCGACCGGACGGCCCCGGGCCCCCAGGGCGCTCACGCGGAGAACGCGCAGAACACCCGCAAACTCCTCAGGGCTTGATGTCCCATTGCTGGCAGGTGTTGTCGAGCTGGGCCCACTGGCGGACCACGGTCCCGTCAGCCGTTTCGCAGTCCACGGCATCCAGGACCATGCCGTTGCCCACGTTGCTGATGGTGTAGTGGCTGCCCACCGCGGTGACGTCCCATTCCTGGCAGACGTTGCCGAGCGCGGACCACAGGTCGGTGAGGGTGCCGTCGAAGATCCCGCAGTTCACCGAGTCGAGGACCGTGCCGCTGTTGACGTTCGTGATCACCCAGTGGCCGTTGCCCGCGCTGGAGAACTTCCACTGCTGGCAGGCAGTCCCGGCGGACCACAGCACGATGCCGGTGCCGTTAGTGGTGCCGCAGCCGTTCGGCTGCACGTTCGTGCCGCTGTTGACGTTGGTGATGGTGTAGGCGGTGCCGGCCACCGGGAAGCCGCTGCTGACCTGCTGGTAGCCGGCCGCGACGACGTTGGCCTGCACCGCGTTGTCGGTCGCGGCGGACGGGTAGCCGGCGGTCAGGACGCCCTCGAAGAACGAGCCGTCGGATCCGTTGCTGTTGTCGCCGCCGGTCCCCAGGATGACGGCGCCCTCCTGGTGCATCGGGGTGTACCCGCCGATATCCGGGAGCGGCCCGCTGTACTCGGTGTTCACGCCGCCCGACTGCGCGTTGGCGTCCTTGATCGCGTACGAGGTGGTGCCGTTGTTGTTCATGATGGCGGTGACGAACGCGGCGGAGTTGCCCTTGTTACCAGGGTCGGAGCCGTTGCCGCCGGTGAAGAGACCGTTCTCCAGGTCCGCCTGGACCCAGGGCCCGGACCCGGTACACGGCGAGAACCAGCACTCGGTACCGAAGTTGATCGCGTCCATGTGGCCGTTGCCGGTGTCCGTGCCCGACGTCTCGGCGTTGCCGAAGTCGAAGCAGCACACGCTGTCCACGTGCGTGCCGCTGGTCACCATGTACGCGCCCTGCGGCTGGCTTCCGGTCGCGACACCGTTGGTGACGTCGTTGCGGTATCCCACGCCGGCCTGCACGTTGACCCCGTAGACCGAATGGCCGCCGACCTTCACCGGCAGCGCGTTGGCGATCGCCGCGGCATCCGGCCCGCCGTTCCCGCCGATCGGCCCGACGCCGAGGTCGTTGCCGCGGCCGCTCTGGTCGTAAATCCTGGTGATGGTGCACACCGTGCCCGCGCAGAACGAGTCCTGGGCGGCGGCGTCGGCGTAGCCGTCCCGCAGCGTGCCGATGCTGGCGGTCGTGCCGTCTGACACCCGCCTGACCTGGTAGAGCGGGCCGCGGTAGGTGCGGTACAACGCCCGCACCGTGCTGTACGCGGCCACGCAGGGGGTGCCCCCGGCGGCGTAGATGTTGCACGGCCGCAGGGACGAGCCTGCGGAGGACGAGGCGGCAGCCGCGAGGAGGACAAGGCGCCCGCCGTGGACGCGACCGGGGCCGCGGCCGCCGGGCCAGACGCAGCGGCTAACGCGGCGAGGACGAGAGCCGCTGAGGTAACCACACACCACAGCGCTTTTCTCAGAGTCAGAAGTCTCATCAGGACCAATCTCCGTCTCGGCTAGTGGGGGTGCTCGGCTAGTGGGGCTGGTAGGGGTGCTCGGCTAGTAGGGGTGCTCGGCTAGTAGGGGTGCTCGGCTAGTAGGGTGCCGGCTAGTAGGGGTGCACGGACACGCCAGGGCCGGATCGCCCGGGCGGACACCAGACTGGGCGCTCACGCTACGTGTTAGCGCTAACAACCTGGGGTGTTACCCCTATGTAAACCGGCCACAGAATGCTGTCAAGGGCTCCCGGCCGCGACCCTGCGGCTCACCTGCGGCAACTTCTCCCAGGCAGCCTCCGGGCGGCCGAGGGCCAGCTGGCCCTCGGCCAGCTGGCCCCGGTCAGCGCCGCCCAGCGCGGTTACGGCTGCTTCGTCGGCGCAGACTCCGGCCCAGCCGACCCGCCCGGCCCAGCCACCGCCGCCCCGGCCCCAGCCCCGGCCACAGCCACCTCCGGGCGGTCCATGGTCAGCTTGGATGGCCACCAATTCCACCGGCCGAGCAGCACGACCGTGGACGGCACGAGCAGCGTCCGGACCAGGAAGGTATCCATCAGGATCCCGAGGGCCAGGCTGATCGCGATGTCGCGGAACTGGCTGCCACCCGCCCCGCCGCCGGCCACGATGCCGAAGACCACGAAGGTACCGGCCAGCACCAGGCCGGCCGAGGTCACGGTCGTGCCGGTCACTCCGATCGCCTTGACGACCGCCTCACGCAGCGGCAGCTTGTGCGCCTCTTCCCTGATCCGGGTCATGACCAGGATGTTGTAATCCTCGCCGAGCGCGAGCAGGAAGATGAACATCAGGAACGGCAGGAAGAAGACCAGTCCCTTGCTCCCCCCGATATCGACGAACAGCAGCACGGAGAGCCCGAGCGCGGCCAGGTAGGACAAGCCCACCGAGGCGATGAGGTAGAGCGGGGCGACCAGGCTCCGCAGCACGAGCGCCAGCAGGATCCCGATCACCACGATCGCGATGGGGATCACCCGGACCAGGTCACTGTTGGATACGGCGCTGATGTCGTAGAGGGCGGGCGCCTCCCCGCCAACGGCCGAGTCGGCGGCGCCTACCGACGTGGCCACCCGGCTGATCTCGGCGCGGATGGCCGGGACGGCATCCAGGGCGGCCGTGCTGCCGGGATCGCCGGCCTTCAGCCCGACGGCGAACTGCACCGTCCGCCCGTCGGCGCTGACGAAGTTCGAGGTGCTGCGGTACACCTGGTAGATGGCGGGCGGCACCTTGCCGGCCAGGCCCGGGGGCTCCACCGGCGGCAGGGCCTTGGCCGGGCCGAGCCCGGCGTACAGCTTCGCGTAGTCGGCGGCCGGCAGCGCCAGCCCGCTCGGGTTGAGCGGCCCGGCCACCGTGGTGAACAGGCTGCTGGCCTTGAGCTCGCTGGTCGCCTTGGCCAGGACCTGGGGATCGGTCCAGACCGGCTGGCTGAACTTGAAGATCGGTGAGGTCGGGTTGGCCGCCGACTCCGGGAAGTACTTGGTCAGCAGCAGCGTGCCTTTCGCGGAGTCGCTGCCGGCCGGCGGGGCCGTGCTGCCGCCGAAGCCTGACGCGGTGTAGCCGAGGACGCCCAGGGCCAGGCCGCCGAACGCCACCACGCCGATGGCCAGCGTGGTCCCGGGGCGGCGCACGATGCGGCCGGCCACCCGGCCCCAGACCCCGATCCCGCCGCTGCCCTGGATGCTCCACGGCAGCAGCTTGGGCTTGCCGAACATGGCCTTGAACAGCGTCCGCTTCATGGCCAGCAGCGACAGGCGGATCGACAGCAGCGCGGGCAGCAGTGTAAGGCCGGCCAGCAGGGTGACCCCGATCGCGATCGCGAACGGGATACCGAGGTTGGAGTAGAACGGGAAGCTGGCCGCCAGCAGGGTCAGCACCGCCGCGATGACCGTGGCCGCCGAGAAGGTGATCGACTCGCCGACCCGGGTGACCGACTCGATCAGCGCGGTCCGCGCTGCCGGGCGGGGTCCCGCGAAGTCGGAGAGCAGGGACCGGAACAGGCCCTGCTCCGGCGCCCCGGCCATGCCGGTCACGTCATGGCCGGCCGCCCGCAGCTCCTCCCGGACCCGGAAGACCAGGAACAGCCCGTAGTCCGTGCCGGCCCCGAGCACCAGGACGATCAGCAGGAACTGGGCGAGCGGTGATACCTGCAGGCCATGCTTGGCCGCCTCGGCCACCAGCGGACCGGAGATGAGCACGGAAAACAGGGCGGGCAGGACCGTGGTGATGGCGAGCGTCAGCGACCGGAAGATGAGCACGAGCAGCACGATGATGAAGATCAGCGACAGGTCCTGCACCTTGTTGCCGGTGTTGCCGGACGCCTTCTGCTGGTCCACCTGAACGGCGATGCTGCCCGCCAGATGGACCCGCAGCCCGGCGGGCAGCCCGGCGCTGGCGATCTTCGCCCGCATGCTGTCGATGAGGTCCTGCTGATAGTTCTGGTTGCCGCTGTTGTTGGCGGCGAGGGCCAGCAGCTGCACGGCCTGGCCGTTGGCGGAGCGGCCGACGTCGAGCACCTTCTGGATCCCGGTCACGGAGTGGAACTGCGATTGCAGCGAACTCACGGCGCTGATGTCCGCCGCAGTCAGCGGCCCGCTGGTGGTCGCCGCGATGACCGGGATCGGGAGCAGGTTCGAGCTGCCGAACGGCGCGGACAGGTTGATCGCGTGCTGGCTCGGGGCGCTCGCGGGCAGGAACTTGGAGTTGTTGCTCTGGGTCACGCTCGACAGCGCCGGCAACTGCGTCACGGCCGCGATCGCGCCGAACACCCAGATCAGCAGGATCAGCCAGCGAAGGCGGACGGCCCACCGGCCGATGGCACCGAAAACCGTATCAACGTGCATGGGCAAAGAGCCTATTGCCCCCCGCCGACAAGTCGGTGCCCGACCCTGAGGACGGACGGTCTCATTCTCAGGTCCTTCTCAGGTTCGCTTTCTCATCGCAAAAGTAATCAGGCCGGTCACCAGCGGCAGTCGCCGGACGGCGCAATTCGCAGGCCCAGCCGAGACCGGCTTAGACGGCTCAAACGGAGATGTAATCCGGTCACGCTTAGCGGCTGTCGCGCTTCGCCTGCCGCCTCGCGCCCTGGGCCAGGGTGCCGGCCCGCCGCTTCTCGCTCGCCGGCGAGCGCAGCGCCCGGTCCCCGGCGGGCTCCCCGGTGACCGCAGCCCCGGCGACGGCAGGCCCAGTCCGGCCCGCCCCCGTCCGGCCCGCGGCCGCCGAGCCCGGCCCGCGGCCTGACCTGACCGCCCGGGCCACCGCGATCCGCTCCGCCCGCAACTCCGCCGCCGCCTGCCGGGCCAGGGCCGCGACCCGCCGGCTCACCCGGGACAGGGTTTCCTCGAACGCCTCGGCCTTCAGCGCGGCCCGCTTGTTCTCCGGCCGGGCCTTGCCCCGGCCGCCGTGCTCGGGCACGGCGCCGCTGGCCCCCCGGCGGTACTGGCCGACGTACTTGTTGCGGGTGCGCCGGATCCGGGTCTCGAGCTCGATCGCCGCATCCTCGTCCAGCTCGGCCAGCCTGGCCCGCTCCGTCTCAGCCACCAGCTGCCGCTCGGCGTCATTCAGGACCGCCAGCAGGGACGCGTTCATCCGTCTCCCCGATTCCCCGGAAAATCCGACGCGGTAAGTCTTCCCGGGCAGCCATGCGATCGAACGTCACCGGCCCGCAGGACCAATTACTTCAGATAACGGGCGCCCGGCCGGCGCCACCCGGCGGCGCCAGCCGCCAGTACCGCCTGGTGCACGGCGCGGATCCGGCCAGTGCGGATCCGGTCAGTGCGGATCCGGTCAGTGCGGACCCCCGGGGCTGTCCGGCGGGCGGGGGGTTATCAGCCGGGATTCATAGGCGAGGACGACGGCCTGGACGCGGTCGCGCAGGCCGAGCTTGGCCAGGATCCGCCCCACGTGGATCTTCACGGTGCCTTCGGACAGATGCAGGTCCGCCGCGATCTCACTGTTGGACATGCCCGCGGCGATGTCCGAGAAGACGTCTTGCTCACGGCCGGTGAGCGCCTGCCGGATCTGGGCGGCGTGCTGACTGCTGGGTGCCCCGGGCGGCTGGGTGGAGGCGAACTGGCGGATGAGGCGCTTGGTGGAGGTCGGCGCGAGGACCGCGTCCCCGGCGGCGATGGTGTGAATCGCGGCCACCAGGGCGTCCGGCTGGGTGTCTTTGAGCAGGAAGCCGCTGGCGCCGGCCCGCAGGCTGGCGTAGACGTAGTCGTCGAGGTCGAAGGTGGTCAGGATCAGCACCTTCGAGGGCAGCCCGGCCGCCACGATGTCGCGGGTCGCCTCGATGCCGTCGCGGCCGGGCATCCGGACGTCCATCAGCACCACGTCCGGCCGCAGCGCGGAGCACATGGTGACCGCGGTCCCCCCGTCGGCGGCCTCACCGGCCACCTGGATGTCAGCTTCGGCGCTGAGGACCAGCCGGAAACCCTTCCTGATCAGGGCATGGTCGTCGACCAGGAGCACGCTGATCATGTCGCGGCCGCCGCGTCGGGGTGCAGCCGGGCCGTGACCCGCCAGCCCCGCGGTTGCCGGGGGCCGCAATCCAGCTCGCCGCCGAAGGCGCTGACCCGCTCGCGCATCCCGGTCAGCCCGCCGCCCGGAGGACCGGCGGCCCCGCCGGTGCCGGTGCCGTCATCCTCCACCTCCACGCTCACCTCGGCCGGGGCGAGCTGCAGCCGGACCGTGGCGCTCGCGCCCGGGCCGGCGTGCTTCATGGTGTTGGTCAGGGCTTCCTGGACGAGGCGGAACACGGCCAGCTGCAGGCCGGCCGGCAGGTCGGCGGCGCTGCCGCCGCGCTCGTACCGGACGGGCAGGCCCGCCGCCCGGACCCGGCCCAGGAGATCGTCGAGGTCGGCCAGGCCCGGCAGCGGCTGCCGGAGCTCCGGGCCCGGAGCCGGCCCGCAGCACGCCGAACAGCCGGCGGGTCTCGGCCAGGGCCTCCCGGGCGGTGCGTGACACATCCTGGATCGCCTCGGACGCCTCCGCGGGTGCGCGCGCGATCGCGGCCAGGGCCCCGTCGGACAGGGCCACGATGACGGTCAGGCTATGGGCCACGCTGTCGTGCATCTCGCGGGCGATCCGCGCCCGTTCCACCGCCGCGGCCAGGGCACCGTTCTGGTCCCGTTCACGCTCCATCCGCTGGGCCCGGTCGCGCAGCTCGGCGAGGTAGGCCCGCCGGGTGCCCACGTACAGGCCCACGATGAGAACCCCGGCCGCGAATCCGGCCGCGTCCGAGGCGGCCAGCGCCCAGTCCCGGGTGCCATCGTGGCCGACCACGGCGAGCACGACGCCGGCCACCAGCACCGCCGCGGCGAGCGCTTCCGCCCGTCTCATCGTGGCGGCCACCGTGTACAGGGCGATGGCCAGCGCGACCGGGAACAGTGCCCCGTGGGCCGGCCACACGGCCAGGACCGCCGCGGCCAGGATCGTCCAGGCGAACACCGGGCCCGGCCAGACGCGGCGCAGCGGCAGGGCCAGCGCGGTCAGGGCCGCGACGCCCAGGCTGGCCGCCAGCGGCAGCGTGGTGGCGTGGGCCGTCTGGCCGAGCGAGAAGTGCGCCAGGGACGCCGCGAAGGCGAACAGGGCGCAGCCAATGTCGAAGGCCCAGGAACGCAGGGTCCGCGTTCCCGGGTCCTCGACCGGCTTCCAGAAGGACACCCTTGCATCCTCGCACCCGGCGCGGTTCACGCGTCGCGGCGCCGCAGCTGCCAGGCGGCCAGGCCCGCCAGCACCACCGCATACCCGCAGAGCACGGCGAATCCGGCCCACGGGCCCAGCGGATGGGCCGCCAGCGGCTGGCCCCACAGGGCTCCGCCGGCGCTGGACGGCAGGTAGGGCGCGATGCCCGCGATGGCGTGCGGGAGGTGCACCACGATGATCGGCGCGATCAGGAACAGCGCGGCGAACACCGAGATACCGACGGCGGTCTTCCGCAGCAGCGCGCCCAGGGCCAGGCCCACGACGGCGGCGACCGTCAGGTACAGAGCTGCGCCGATCAAGGTCCGCAGCACGCCCGGATCGGCCAGCGTGATCCCTGACCCGCCGCGGGCCGACTGGATCGCCGTGGCCACGAAGAACTCGGCCAGCACCGCCAGCAGGGTGACCGGCAGCACCAGCCCGGCCAGGACGAGCAGCTTGGCCCACAGCACCGGCAGCCGCGCGGGGACCACCGCCAGCGTCGCGCGGATCATCCCGGTTCCGTACTCACCGCTGAACACCAGCACCCCGAGCACGCCGAGCACCAGCTGGGCCAGCAGGACGCCGAACAGGCTGGTCGACACGGCGGTCACGGCGGGGTGGGCGGCCGAGACCCGGTAGGGCTGTCCCCCGGCGGCCAGAGCGCCCACGCCCACGATCAGGATGACCGCGAACAGGGCGCAGGCCCAGGTCGAGCGGAGCGCGCGCAGCTTCGTCCACTCCGAGCGGATGACCCGCGCCTGGGTGACCGGCTGGGCGGCCGTCGGGATCGCCGGGGCCGGGGCCAGTGCGGCGCTCATCGCGTCGCTCCGGCGTGGTATTCGACGCTGTCCTGAGTGACTTGCATGAATGCCTCCTCCAGTGAAGCCTGGGCGGGCATGAGTTCGAAGACCGGCAGATGCGCCCGCCACGCCGCCGTCCCGATCTGCTCGGCCGTCAGGCCGGTCACGCGCAGGACATCCGAGCCGTCCGCCGTGACCGACACCCCCGGCCCCGCGAGGACCTCCCCCAGGCGCCCGGTTTCCGGCGTGCGCACCTGCACATCGCCGGTCGCCGCATGGCCGATGAAGTCCTCGACGCTCGTCTCGGCGATGAGTTTCCCGCGGCCGATGACGACCAGCCGGCTGGCCGTCTGCGCCATCTCACTCATCAGGTGCGAGGAGACGAGAACCGTCCGCCCCTCCTCGGCGAGCGACCTGAGCAGCAGCCGGATCCAGCGCACGCCGTCCGGGTCCAGGCCGTTGACCGGCTCGTCCAGGACCACGGTCTGCGGCTGGCCCAGCAGCGCGGCCGCCACCCCGAGTCGCTGTCCCATGCCGAGCGAGAAACCGCCGGCCCGCGCGCCCCTGACCCCGGCCAGGCCGGCCAGCTCGATCACCTCGTCCACCCGGCGGCGGCCGATGCCGGCCGTCCGGGCGAGCGCCAGCAGGTTATTGCGGGCCGACAGCCCCGGGTGGACGGACCTGGCGTCCAGCAGGATGCCCAGCTCGGACATGGGGGCGGCGCAGCCGGGATAGCGCTTGCCGTTGACCAGGACCGTGCCGCTCGTCGGGCGGTCCAGGCCCGCGATCACCCGCATGGTGGTGGACTTCCCCGCCCCGTTCGGGCCGAGGAACCCGGTGACCACCCCGGGCTCGACCACGAAGCTCAGCCCGTCAACGGCGGTCTTCTCCCCGTACCGTTTGGTCAGGCCATCAATCTCGATCACGATGCGTCCTCGTCTCGGTCGCTGCTGATGACCGGAACGCTACGGACCCCGCGACCAGCGGGAATCTGCCCCGGGGCCACACTTTCCCGTGGACCTAGGCCTCAGGGCATAGGCCCCGCGGCAGCACCCGGTGGCAGCGCGGGCCGGGTCTGCGGTTCGTCAGTCGCCGGAGCCGAGATAGCTCCAGACCTGCGGGTAGCGCCCGATGCCCAGGGACCGGCAGATCTTCTGCGCCGCCATGCTGACCGCCTCGGTGAAGGTCGGGAAGGCCAGCTGCAGCTCCGCGACCTGCCCGACCGTCATCCCCGCGGCCATGCACGCGGCCACCGTCTGCACGGTCTCGGCCGAGTACTCGCCCAGCACGTGGCCGCCGAGGATCAGCTGCGTCCGCCGGTCCGCGATCAGCTTGCAGAAGCCCGCCGGCCGGCCGTCCGCGACCGGCCGCAGCAGGTCGTCGTAGCGGGCGATCCCCACGGCCACGTCGTGCTGCGCGGCGGCCTCGGTCTCGGTCAGACCCACCCGCCCGTATTCGGGGTCGGTGAAGCTGCCGCTGGGCACCACGTCGTAGCTGGCTTTCCGGGCAGGCCCGAGGACCGCGTTAGTGGCGGCGATCCGGCCTTCCATCCGGGCCGACTGGACCAGCATCGACCGGCCGTTGACGTCCCCCGCGGCGAAGATGTGCGCCACGCTGGTCCGCAGGTAGTCATCGACGGGGATCACGCCCGGCCCGGCGTGCACACCGGCGGCGTCCAGGGCCAGCCCAGCCACGCTGGCGGGCCAGCCGACCGCGAAGAACACGGCGCCCGCGACGAGCTGGCCCGCCTCCGCGCCGCTGCGGTAGCTGACGCGGATGGCCTCCCCGTCGGCGCCGAGACTCTCCACCAGCGTGCCCGTGTGCACGTCCATGCCCTGGTCGCGGAAGGCACGGCCCAATTCCGCCGAAACGGTCTGATCGGCCGCCGGCACGAGCGCAGGCCCGGCCTCGAACAGGCTGACGGCGACACCCAGGTCGTCCAGGATGGACGCGATCTGGCAGCCGGTATCGGCCCCGCCGACCACGGCGACCCGGTCCGGCAAGCTGGTCAGGGAGGGAATGTCCTCGTAGGTGAGGGCCAGGTCCGCGCCGGGGATCGGGAGGCGGCCCGCGTGGCCGCCGACGGCCAGGATGATCCGGTCCGCCGACCAGGTGCGCCCGTCGCCGGCGGCGACGGTGTGCGGGCCGGTGAAGCCGACCGGGCCGAGGCCCTCGGCGAGCTCGATTCCCTGCCGCCGGAGATGACCAGCCACGTCCTTCTTGTCGTGGGCGTAGCGGGCCACCCGCTCGCTGTTGGCCAGCGCGACAGGCAGGTTCGGCACCGGCGCCGGCCCGTCGAGCCCGAACGTGGCCCAGGAGGACCAGTCGCGCGCCAGCCGGGCGGTGCGGGCCAGCGTCCGCACCGGCGCCGGGCCGCGGTTGAGGCTGGTCCCGCCGATCTGCCCGGCTTCGAGCAGGGTGACCCGCGCGCCGAGCTCGCAGCCCTGGAGGGCGGCGGTGATCCCGGCCGGTCCCCCGCCGACCACCAGCAGGCTCCCGCCGATCGCCAGCGGGCCACCCCCGTCCCCCAGCGGGCCGCCGCCGGCGCTCATGGCCGGCCCCCGGGCAGCCGGAACCGCCCGGCGCCCCGGTCCAGGATGGCCGCGAAGACGCTCGGGCTGTCCATCCGGGGCAGGCACATCCATTCGACGTTGCCGCTGGCCGCGATCAGCGCGGCCACTTCACAATCGGACAGGAACCCATACTCGGCGATCGGCGGGAACGGGCTTCCGCTCAGCGTCGACGCGCCCGAACGCGGACTCGAGGTCAGTCTTTCCGTCACCGGCTCCCCACCCCTCCGCGGTCACCGCGCTGGTCACAGTCTGGTCGCCACCCCGGGCTCTGTCACCAGCGCGAATCTGCCCGGCCGCGTCCTTTGCCTTTCCGCAGCCTTAACGCAACTGGAGCATTCCTGTCCGGTCACTTCCTGGCCGGGCACCGTTTACCTGTGACCCGGATTGGGGCGCCAGCCATGAGGGCATTACGGCCTTGATGGGGGTGGCATCGCACCATGAAGGCAGTCGCGGTTTTCCCAGGCTCGCAAGAGGTCAAGGTCGTCGAGCAGGACTTCCCCCGTCTCACCCGGCCGGACCAGGTCACGATGCGGATGCTCGACATCGGCATCTGCGGCACCGACAAGGAGATCTGCTCCTTCGAGTACGGGACTCCGCCGCCGGGCGATGACCACCTGGTGATCGGCCACGAGTCGGTGGCCGAGATCGTGGACGTGGGGACGGCGGTCGAGCGGCTGCAGCCGGGAGACCTGGTCGTGCCGTCCGTGCGCCGCCCGTGTCCCCATCCGGGCTGCCTGGCCTGCCGGTCCGGGCACCAGGACTACTGCTACACGGGCGACTTCAGCGAACGCGGCATCAAGGAAGCGCACGGCTATATGACCGAATACGCCGTCGACCACGAGCACTACATGAACCTCGTGCCGCCGGACCTGCGGGAGATCGCTGTCCTGGCCGAGCCGCTCACGATCGCGGAGAAGGCGCTGGCCCAGATCTTCTGGATGATGCAGCAGCGGCCGCCGTGGATCGACCCGGACACGCCCAGCGAGGAGCGGGGCCAGGGGCTTTCGGCGCTGGTGCTCGGCATCGGGCCGGTCGGGCTGCTGGGCGCGATGGTGCTGGCCTCGGCCGGCTTCACGACGTACGTGTACTCACGCGAGCTGCCGCCCAGCCCGCGGATCGACCTGGTCGCGGCCATCGGCGCGACGTATGTCTCCTCCGAGACCACCACGTTCGCCCAGCTGGCGGAGCTGATCGGCAACGCCGACCTGATCTACGAAGCGGTCGGGCACTCGCACTTCGCCCTGGAGGCGCTGAAGGTGCTGGGCACCAACGGCCTCTTCGTGCTGACGGGCGTCCCTGGCCTGCAGGCCTTTGTCCAGGCCGACCCGGCCCGGCTGATGCGGGAGATGGTCCTGAAGAACCAGGTCCTGCTGGGCACGGTGAACGCCGGGACGGACGCCTTCGCGGCCGCGCTCCGCGACCTGGACCTCTTCCGCCGCCGCTGGCCGGCCGTGGTCCGGACCCTCATCGCCGGCCGCTACCCGCCCGAGCAGGCACCGGACCTGATCCTCGGCCAGCCGGCCGGCATCAAGAGCGTCATCGCCTTCGACCTTGACCCGTAGGCAGCAGAGACCAGTAACCAGCAGACCCGTCCCAGCAGGCCCGTAACGATCAGACCGTTAGCGAAAGGTATGCGATGCCCGGGGACCCGCACGATGGCCCGTATCCCGCCGATCCCGCCTCGCTGACGGCCGAGGAACGGCGGCTGCAGGAGGCCCGGGCGGGCGTTCCGTGGCGGGCCTGGGGGCCTTATCTCAGCGAACGGCAGTGGGGCACGGTCCGGGAGGATTACAGCGACAACGGCGACGCCTGGTCCTATTTCAGCCACGATCAGGCCCGGTCCCGCGCGTACCGGTGGGGCGAGGACGGCATCGCCGGGATCAGCGACGACAAGCAGCGGCTGTGCCTGGCCCTGGCGCTGTGGAACGAGCGGGACCCGATCCTGAAGGAACGCCTGTTCGGCCTGACCAATGCCGAGGGCAACCATGGTGAGGACGTCAAGGAGTACTACTTCTACGTCGACAACCTGCCGACGCACAGCTACCAGCGCTACCTCTACAAGTACCCGCAGGCCGAATTCCCCTACGCCGGCCTGGCCGCCGTGAACGGGGCCCGGTCCCGGCACGAGCTGGAATACGAGCTCATCGATACCGGCGTCTTCGATGACGGCCGTTACTTCGACGTCGAGGTGGAGCACGCCAAGAACGGGCCGGAAGACATCCTGTGCCGCATTACCGTGCACAATCGCTCGGACCGGGATGCCGCGCTGCACGTGCTGCCCACGCTGTGGTTCCGCAACACGTGGTCCTGGGAGGCCGGCGGCCCTAAGCCGCGCGTCACCCGGGTCCCGTCGCCGCACCCGGCCGCCCGGGCCGAGCACCACGAACTCGGCGTCTTCTACCTGCACGCCGAGCCCGGAGCCGGCCTGCTGTTCTGCGAGAACGAGACGAACACGGCGCGCGTGCCCGGCACCGAGCCGGCGACCCGCTTCGCCAAGGACGGCATCGGCGACCACCTGCTGCACGGCGCGGACACCGTCAACCCCGGCCGGCGAGGGAACCAAGGTCGCCGCGCACGTCCGGCTGTCCGTGCCGGCCGGCGGGCAGGCCTGCGTGCTGGTCCGGCTCACCCGGGACGGCCCGGAGAACCTCACGGCGCCCTTCGACGGCGCCGCGGACCTCATCGCGCGGCGGCGGGCCGAGGCCGACGAGTTCTACGAGGCCATCACGCCGCCTGCGGTGACCGATGACGCGAAGGCGGTCATGCGCCAGGCCCTGGCCGGGATGCTCTGGTCCAAGCAGTGCTACTTCTTCGACGTGGACCGCTGGCTCCGCGAGCGCCGTGCCCACCCGTTGCGGGCCCCGCAGCGGCGGGGAAGCCGGAACGAGTCGTGGTTCCACATGTTCAACCATGACGTGGTGTCCATGCCCGACAAGTGGGAGTACCCCTGGTACGCCGCCTGGGACCTGGCCTTCCACTGCATTCCGCTGGCCATGGTCGACCCCGACTTCGCGAAGAGCCAGATCGACCTGATGCTGTCCCAGGATTACCTCCACCCCACCGGCCAGATGCCGGCCTACGAATGGAACTTCGGGGACGTCAACCCGCCGGTGCACGCCTTCGCGGCCCTCTTCCTGCAGAACCTGGAGTCAGATCTGGGCGAGGTGGACCTGCCGTTCATGAAGGAGAGCTTCGCGAAGCTGCTGCTGAACTTCACCTGGTGGGTGAACCGCAAGGATCCCTCGGGGCGCAACGTGTTCGAGGGCGGCTTCCTGGGCCTGGACAACATCGGGGTGTTCGACCGCAGCGCCGCCCTCCCCACCGGCGGGCGGCTGGAGCAGGCGGACGGCACCGCCTGGATGGCGATGTTCAGCCAGAACATGCTCGAAATGGCGCTGGGCCTGCTCCAGCACGACGAGGGTTACGAGCAGTTCGTGCTCAAGTTCGTCGAGCACTTCTTCTGGATCGCCGCCGCGGTGGACCCGGTCGGTGAGCACCCCGACGAGATGTGGGACGAGGAGGACGGCTTCTTCTACGACGTGCTGCGCCTGCCCGACGGCACCGGCACCCGGATCAAGGTCCGTTCCCTCGTGGGCCTGCTGCCCTTGTGCGCCACCACGGTGATCGAGGCCGAGATGCTCGAGCGCTATCCGAAGATCGCCGCGCGGGTGGGGGCCTTCCTGGAGCGCAACCAGGACCTCCTGGTCAACATCGCGGACCCGCTCGTGCCCGGGGCGCACGGGCGGCGCCTGCTGTCCCTGGTGAACGAGGACAAGCTGCGGCGCATCCTCGCGCGGATGCTGGACGAGGAACGGTTCCTGGGCCCGCACGGGATCCGCTCGATCTCGCGCTGGCACCTCGATCATCCCTACAGCTTCCAGGCGGGCGGGGCCGACCATCAGGTGCAGTACGAGCCGGCCGAATCGACCAGCGGGATGTTCGGCGGCAACTCCAACTGGCGCGGGCCGGTCTGGTTCCCGATCAACCTGCTGCTGATCCGGGCCCTGCTCCAGCACTACCGCTACTACGGCGATGACCTGAAGGTCGAGTGCCCGACGGGGTCGGGGACGATGATGACCCTGTTCGAGGTGGCGCAGGAACTGACCCGCCGCCTCGCCACCACGTTCCTGCGCGACGAGGATGGCCGGCGCCCGGTGTACGGCGGGACCAGGCTGTTCCAGGAGGACCCGCACTGGCGGGACCTGATTCTTTTCTACGAGTACTTCCACGGCGACAACGGGGCCGGCCTGGGGGCCTCGCATCAGACCGGGTGGACCGGCCTGGTCGCCCGGCTGATCCAGACCCTCGGCCAGTTCGACGCCGCGTCCGTGCTCGACGACCACCAGTGGCCGATGGCCCGGCCCTACCGGCGTCTGGCCGCCGAACCGGTCGGAGACGTCAGCACCGCGCGCCGGGCGCGCGGCGTGGCGCATCCGGATTCCGCTCCGAGCTAACTTGTTTGGCGCTGGGGACGTCCTTCGCCGAGGATGGCGAGAGTGAGCGAAAGCCAGCCCTCAGCCCGCGCCGGCCACCCCGGCCGGTCCAGCCAGGCCGCCGCCACGGCCGGCGGCGAGGGCCCGCTGGCCCGTCTGCTGGAAACCCGGGGCGGGACCGCGGCCCCCGAGGCCCCGTTCGTCATCGAGCACCGCGAAGCCCTGATCTACATGCTGTGCCAGGCGGCCGAGCTTGAGCACGGGATCATGTGCCAGTACCTGTTCGCCGCGTTCTCGCTCAAGGAATCCGGGGACGAAGGGCTGACCCCGGACGAGCTGGCCGCCGTCACCCGCTGGCAGCGGCAGATCCTGGGCGTGGCCGCGGGAGAGATGCTGCATCTGGCCCTGGTCCACAACCTGCTCTCGGCCATCGGCGCCGCCCCGCACCTGTCCCGGCCGAACCTGCCCGCCCCGGCCGGGCACTACCCGGCCGGGGTGCAGCTGGCCCTGCTGCCGTTCGGTGAGGCGGCCCTGCGGCATTTCATGTTCCTGGAGCGCCCGGAGGGCATGGATCTGCAGGACGCCGAGGGCCTGGCCGCCATGCAGACGGCCCTGCCGAGCGTGAACCCGCGTGACATCGTCCCCACCGGCCAGGACTTCGAGACCGTCGGGCACCTGTACCGGTCGATCGAGGAGGGCTTCCGGCACCTGGCCGGCAAGTACGGGGAGGACTGGCTGTTCACCGGGCCGCCCCGCGCGCAGGCCACCCCGGCGCTGTTCGGCTGGCCGAACCTGCTGCCGGTCACCGGGCTGGACGGCGCCTGCGCGGCGGTCGAGGAAATCGTGGAGCAGGGCGAGGGCCCGCGGGGGCACTGGCGCGACGCCCACTTCGGCCAGTTCGTCGCGATCCTGGACGAGTACGAGCAGATGCGGGAGGCCAACCCCGGATTCGAGCCGACCCGGCCGGTGATGGCCGCGAACGTCCGCCCGCACGACCGGGCCGGCGCGGTGCCCGTGATCACCGACCCGCTGACCGCGCGGGTCACCGACCTGTTCAACGTCAACTACGAGATCCTGCTCCAGCTGTTCGAGCGGTTCTTCGCGCACACCACCGAGACCGACGCCCAGCTCAAGGTCCTCGCGGACGCATCGGTGGCGCTGATGGCGGCGGTGATCAAGCCGCTCGGCAGCCTGATCACCACCCTGCCGCCCGGCCCGGCGTTCCCGGGGCGCACCGCCGGGCCCAGCTTCGAGCTGTTCTACGAATCCGACTACCTGATGCCGCACCAGCACGCGGCCTGGGCGCTGCTGGCCGAGCGGCTGGACACTGCGGCCTGGCTGTGCAGCGAACTGTGCGCCGGGCGCGGCACGGCCCTCGCGGCCCAGCTGGAACCGGTGCTCGGCGCCATCCGCCAGATCGCCGCGTCACTGGCCGCGCACCTGGAGGCCGGCACCCCGCAGGCGGCCCTGGCCTCGGCCGGGCCGAGGCTGCTGGCCGCCGACATCGACGCCCTGGCCACCGCCGCCACCAGGATCCTGGACGGCATGGCCGCCGGCCCGCAGGCCCCCGCCGAGGCAGCCCGCGCGGCCGGCGAACTGCTCCGCGCGGCCCGTACCGTCCCGGGCCCCGGGGGCCGCCGCGCGGCCGGAGATCCCGAGGCGGCCGCCGCGGCCGGGCGGCTGCGGGAGGCCGTGCTGGCGGCGACCCGCCTGCGGGCCGCCCTCGGCCGGTCCGGCCGCTGCCCCGCAGAGCTCACCGAAGCGGTCGCGGCCCTGCAGGACGTGCTGCTCCGGGCCGCACCCCCCAGCCAGGAACCGGCGTGGCGCGACGATCTCCGGCAGGCGCAGTCCGCCCTGCCGGCCTCGATCCAGGCCGCCCGCAACGGCCCCTACCTGGTCACGAACGTGCCCACGGTCGTGAACCACCTGGGGATCGCCACCCAGGCGGCACCGCAGCTCGCGCTGTGCCGCTGCGGCGCCTCCGCGGTCAAGCCCGCCTGCGACGGGACCTGCCACTCGAACGGGTTCAGCGACGCGAAAGACCCCGCCCGGGTCCCCGACCGCCGCGACACCTACCCCGGCCAGCAGGTGACGGTGTTCGACAACCGCGGCATCTGCCAGCACTCCGGGTTCTGCACCGACCGGCTGCCCGCCGTTTTCCGATCAGATAACGATCCGTTCGTGGCACCCAGCGGCGGACGGATGGACGAGGTCGTGAGGGCCGCCCGCGATTGCCCGTCCGGGGCCCTGTCGTACGGGCTGGGCGGCACCGAGGCCCGCGCCGACGTTGACGGGCATGGTCAGCGGCCACCCGCGATCGAGATCACCGCGGACGGCCCGTACCGGGTGACCGGCGGGATCCCGCTCGAAGACGCCGACGGGAAGCGGATCCGGCACGCCCACGGCGCCTCGGCTGAGCACTATGCGCTGTGCCGCTGCGGGCAGTCCCGGAACAAGCCGTTCTGCTCGGGCATGCACTGGTACGTGGGGTTCACCGACCCGCCCTCCCGCCCGAGCCCGACCCTGTTCGAGCACGCGGGCGGGCTGGGCCCGCTCACCCGCGCCGCCCGGCTGCTGCACGAGAAGCACATCCCGGCCGACCCGCTGCTCGCCCCGGTGTTCGCGGACATGCCGGCTGACCAGCCGCAGGCCCTGGCCGCCTGGCTGGCCGCCGCTCTGGGCGGCCCCCCGCTGAACGGCCCGGACCGGGCCGGGCTCCCCCAGTCCCTCCTGGCGCCCTCCGGTGAGCCGCTCACCGAGGATCAGCGGGCCCGCTGGGTGTCCGCTGGCCAGCCGGGCCGCCGACGAGGCCGGGCTGCCGGACGCCCCCGGGTTCCGCTCCGCGCTCGCCTCCTGCCTGGAGTGGCTCTCCCGGGTCGCCACCCAGCCCGCCGCCGGCGGCGCGGCCCGGCCCGGTACCGACCTGGGACTGGGGCCCGGGCGGCCCTCCCGCCCCCGCACCGCGGGACGCCGGGCCGGACACCACCCGGCCGGTGACCCTGCCTGCGCCGGGCGAGCCGGTCAGCTTCGACGCGCACATCAAGCCGCTGTTCCGTGACCGGGACCGCCAGTCGATGAGCTTCGCCTTCGACCTGTCCTCCGCCGACGACGTCCGCACCCACGCAGCAGGCATTTTGCGGCGCCTCCAGGACGGAACCATGCCCTGCGACGGCGCGTGGCCTGCCGACCGGATCGCGGTCTTCGAGCGCTGGACCGAAACCGGGATGGACCCGTAGCGGCTGTCGCGCTTCGCCTGCCGCGGTGCAGGCGCTACTCGTTGATCCGGCGCCAGGCGGCGGCGGCCGCGGGGTCGGAGTCGATCAGAGCCGCCAGGCGGCCGGGGTCGATGATGAGGACGCGCGATCGCGACTCCAGCCGGACCGTGATGCCCTCAGGCGGCGATGGCCGCCCGGCGTGATCCACCGAGCCGACGAAGTCCCCGGCGCCGAGCTCGCGAACGCGTGCGCCGCCCACCTCCACGGCGGCCGTGCCCTCGACCAGCACGAAACATTGCCGGCCCGGACGGCCCTCGACCACGAGCCGGACCCCGGGGGGCAGTATCGCCTCATCACCGGCCCGGTCGAGTACGGCCCATGATGAGGGCGGCGGTATTGGCCCCGATTCCATAGGTGCCGTTTTCCTCCCTGTGCGTTACAAGATGATGACAAGGTGTCCTGGCGGCCTGCCCTCGTCCCTGGATCTATCGCTTCCCGCGCTTCAGCTTTGCTATCCGTTTACGATGAGCCCGCTGGCCGGCATCGTCCTGGGGGAGGCAGTTGGCTCCGTGGAATTCCGCATTCTCGGCCCGGTCGAGGCCTATGAACGCGGGCTGGCCCTGGAGCTTGGCGGCCTGCGCGAACGGACCCTGCTGGCCAGGCTGCTGCTGTCGGCTAACCGGGTGGTGCCAGCCGACCGGCTCGCCGAAGATCTGTGGTCGGGGCACCCGCCGGCCCATAGCCTCGCCACCCTGCGGGTCTACATCTCCAGGCTCCGCCGGGTCCTCGGACCCCGGGCCGGCCTCCTGGAGACCCAGGCTCCCGGGTACCGGCTGAACGTCACGGACGATCAGCTGGACGCCGCGCGCTTCGAGAGCCTGGTCCGCACGGCGGACGCTGAGATGTCCGCTGGCCGCCCGGAACGGGCCGCCGCGGCGCTGCGCGAGGCGCTTGACCTGTGGCACGGCCCGGCCCTGCTGGACGTGGCCGAACTGGCCTTCGCCCAGGCTGATGCCAGCCGCCTGGAAGAGGCCCGGCTGAGCGCACTGGAAAGCAGGGTCGAGGCCGACCTGGCGTGCGGCTGGCATGCCAGCCTGGCCGGGGAACTGGACACGCTGGCGGGCCGTCACCCGCTGCGTGAACGGCTCACCAGTCAGCGCATGCTGGCTCTGTACCGGTGCGGGCGGCAGGCGGACGCGCTGAGTGCTTACACCCGGCTCAGGGTGCGGCTCGCTGAGGAACTGGGCATCGACCCGAGCCCGGACCTGCGCCGCATGCAGGAGCGGATCCTGCGGCAGGACCCGGCCCTGGACTGGCACCGGGGTGAGGGGCGCGGCGCTCCCGGCCGCGAGCCCGGCCGCGAGCCCGGCCGGGAGCCCGTTCGCGGGACCGGGAGCGGAGACGGCGCTGAGCCCGCCGCCCCGGCCGGCCAGGTGCTCAGGAATCCGGGCGTGCTGCCCGCGCCCCGGCTGCCGACCGAGTCCACGTCGTTCGTGGGACGTGAAGCCGAGCTGAACACGATCGCGGAACTGCTCTGCCTCTCCAGGCTGGTCACCCTGACCGGCCCGGGCGGCTCGGGAAAGAGCCGTCTCGCGCTCAGGGCAGCCGCGCAGGCGGCGGGGGATTACCCCGAGGGGGTCTGGCTGGTGGAGCTGGCCTCGCTGGTCCGGCCCGGGCTGGTCGTTCCCGCGGTGGCGCTGGCCCTGTCGGTCCGGGAGGAGCCAGGCCGCCCCTTGCTCGACAGCGTGATCTCCCGGCTGCAGGCGAGCGCGGCCCTGCTGATCATGGACAACTGTGAGCACGTCGCCGACGCCGCGGCCGAGATGATCGCGGCGCTGCTGCGCAGCTGCCCGCAGGTCCGGATCCTGGCCACCAGCCAGATCAGGCTGAACGTGAGCGGGGAGGCGAGCTGGCCGGTCCCGCCGCTGACCTTGCCTGGCCCTGGTGCCGTGGATCCGGGGACGGCCGCGGTGGCGGAGTCGGTCAGGCTGTTCTGTGACCGCGCCGCGTTCGCCCGGCCCGGATTCGTCCTGGACACGGCCAGCGCTCCTGCGGTCAGCGATGTCTGCCGCCAGCTGGATGGCATCCCGCTCGCGATAGAACTAGCCGCCGCGCGGGTCTGCGCGCTGACGCCGGCCCAGCTGGCCGCCCGGCTCGATAACCGGTTCCGGGTGCTGACCGGCGGCAGCCGGGCCGGGCTGCCGCGGCACCGGACGCTCGCGGCGGCCATCGACTGGAGCCACGATCTGCTCAGTGAGACCGAGCGGGTGTGCTTCCGCAGGATGGCGGTGTTCGCCGGCGGGTGCACCATCGACGCGGCCGAGGCGGTCTGCCCCGGCGAGGCGCTTGCGCCCGAGGCGGTATTCGAGACCGTGGCCGCCCTGGTTGACCGGTCCCTGCTGACCACCGAAGAGCGGTCCGGCAGCATGCGTTACGGCATGCTGGAGTCCATCCGTCAGTACGCCCTCGGCCGGCAGGCCGAGGCGGGCGAGGAAGCGGAACTGCGGCGGCGCCATCTCGCCTGGATGCTGGACTTCGCCGCGCAGGCGGATCTGGACGGGCCCGATCAGGAGGCCGGGCTGGATCTCGTCGAAGCCGAGCTGGACAACGTGCGGGCCAGCCTGGAATGGAGTCTCGCGCCGCCCGCAGGACGGGCCGGTGAAGACCCGGCGCTGGCGCTGAGGCTGGCCGGGGCGCTGTCCCGGTTCTGGGTGGTGCGCGGCCCCGTCGGCGTGGGCCGCCGGGTGCTCGACGCCGCACTGGCGGCCGCCGGGCCCGGCGCCGACCAGCGGCTGCGGGCCGTGGCCCTGGACGGGGCGGGGCAGCTCGCCGCGGTCCAGGCCGACCAGGACGGGCAGCGGGCTTACCAGGAGGAGAGCCTGGCCATCTGGCGTGAGCTGGGCGATGACGCCAGGATCGTCAGCTGCCTGGGGGACCTCGGCGCGGTGGCGCATGTCCGGGGCGAGTACCGGGAAGCACGGTCCCTGTACACCGAAGCCCTCGAACTCGCGCAGCGCGCCGGTGACGCCCGGCAGATGGCCCGGGCCCTCAGCGGCCTGGGCCGCCTGGCCCTGCATCAGGGTGACCTGGACCAGGCCACGGCTTACTACACCGAGAGCATGGCCCGGTTCCGTGACGCCGGTGACCTGCGCCTCGCCACGCTGATCCTCGGCAATCTCGGCGTGGTCGCCACCAACCAGGGCGATCTTGACCTGGCGCGGGACCGGCTCGATGAACATCTGCGCAACGCCCGCCGGCTCGGCGACCGCAAGCTGACGGGTGGCGCGCTGACCAACCTCGGCCTGGTCGCCTACCACGCTGGTGACCTGGACGAGGCGGCCCGGCTGCATCAGCAGGCGCTCGAGATGGCCGAGCTGATTGGTGACCCGCGGCTGGCGGCCGTGGCCCTGACCAATCTGGGCATGGTGGCGGCCGGGCGTCACGACTACGCCGCCGCGGCCGGCTTCCACGTGCGCAGTCTCGACCTGGCCGAGGCGGCCGGCGAGCCGCGCTCCATCGCGGAAAACCTCGAGGAGCTGGCCGCCGCCGAGTCGGCGGCCGGCCATGCGGCCCGCGCCGCCACCTTGTTCGGCGCGTCGCAGGCGCTGCGCGAGAGGATCGGCGCGCCCGTTCCCGGGCCGGATGTGGCCCGGTTCGGCGACGCGATGGGGCGCGCCGCAGCGGCTCTGGGGGACGCCGCGTTCAGCGAGGCGCAGGCCGCCGGCCGGGCCATGTCCGTGCCCCAGGCGGTGGCCCTGGCCAGGTCCGGGGCGCCATCCGGGCCGCTGGCCCCGGCGAAGGCGGCCGCCCGTCCGGCCCCGGAGACGCCGTAACGGCGTTGCAATAACTTTGCAACCGCCGCAGATGACGATCAGGCCATCTCACCAGCTCTCCAGAGAGGCCTGACATGCCCGCGCTCAGCGACTTCAGCCGAAGCGAGAAGATCACCGGGGTGGCCGGGGTCCTGCTGCTCATCGGCATCTTCGCGTTCCCCTGGTACTACGTCAGCATCGCCGGCGTCAACGTGGGTGGCCACACCTTTGGCGGCGCCAGCTACAGCAGCAACGTGCTCGGGGGCCCGGGCTCGTTCTTCAGCATCATCGCCCTCATCGTGCTGATCGCGCTGCTCGCCGAGCTGGTCATCAGCCGGTTCACCGCCGCGCAGCTGCCTGAGCTGCCGATCTCCTGGGGCGCCGCGGAACTGTACGCGGCCATCGCCGTGCTGGCCCTGCTCGTTATCAAGATCCTTTTCCACATCGGCAACTTCGGCTGGGGCTTCTATGCGGACATGCTGCTAGCCATCGTCCTCGTCTACGGCGCGACCGGCCTGCGGCACAGCCGGACGGTGCGGCCGGCGGCCACGCCCGCACCGCAGCACGGCAGCTAGCAGGCTGAACAGGTCCGGTGCGGCCGCAAGCCGGCCCGCCGGACCTGTTCACGCACCCTGCCGCACCCGCCTGGACCGCCGCCCCCCGCCTCGCCTGTCGCCCCCCGCCTGGCCTGTCGCATGATGGCATCAGGGGAAACGCGCAGGAGAGGATCGGGCGATGCAGCCAGACGTCCGCGTACGCCGGGTGTACGACCCGGCTGAGCCTCAGGACGGAACCCGGGTGCTGG
Source organism: uncultured Actinomycetes bacterium (assembly GCA_963851025.1). Taxonomy (GTDB): domain Bacteria; phylum Actinomycetota; class Actinomycetes; order Streptosporangiales; family Streptosporangiaceae; genus RYN-230. The sequence goes on along the minus strand of CAWKOA010000021.1, from coordinate 15,139 downwards.
TGGACAGGCTCTGGCCGCGCGGGCTCCGCAAGGACGCGGTGCCGCTGGACGAGTGGGTCAAGGACGTGGCCCCGTCCACCGGGCTGCGGTCCTGGTACGGGCATGACCCAGCGAAGTTCGGCGAGTTCTGCCGCCGCTACACCGACGAGCTCTCCCGCGGCGCGGCCCGGGCCGCCCTCGATCACCTGGCCGCCCGGGCGGCCGCCGGGCCGGTCACGCTGCTCACCGCGACCCGGGACGTTGACCACAGCCACGCCGCGGTCCTGGCGCCGCTGCTCCGGCAGCAGGCCGTCAGCGAGTCCGCCGAAGGCGGCGAGGCCGCCTGCTACGCCCACCTGGTCTGCCCCGAGTGCGGCGCCGTCACCACCGAAGGCCACCGGCCGGGCTGCGCATCGGCGTAACGCCCGCCTGCCGCGGCCGCCGGGCCGCCGGCGTCTCGCGCCTCACCGGGCGCACACGGCCCAGACGATCTTCCCGTCCTGCCCGTCGGGCTCGTAGCAGCCCCACTCGGTGCTGAGCGTCTCGACGAGCAGCAGTCCCCGCCCAGCCTCGGCGTCGAGCCCGGCATTCTGAGGTATGGGATGGTGCCGATTACCGTCCCATACCTGGATGAGGACGCTATGGCCGTCCGAGGTGAGCCAGAATCGGATCCACGGCGCACGCGGTGACTGGCTTGACCCTGACGCGACGGTCTCTAGCTGGCTCGTCCGGGGCGGCCGATTCCCGGTATTGGCCGATGCGCGTACCGCATTGGTGATGATCTCGGAGACAAGCAGTTCTACTGTGTCCGTGAGCGCGTTTACGCGCCACTCGCAGAGGATGTTCTTGGCATGCAGCCGGGCAGAGCGTACACACGCAGGCAGGGCCCGCAGTTCGAGGTAGCTGCGCAGCGGCCATTCCTGCCTGCGCGCCAGTTCTTTGTCCGGCGTTACCGCCTCCCCGGCGGAAAACCGGGCCACCCGGCGGGAGTAGGCAGCGGATGACCAGCAGAGCGTGTCGATCTCCGGGACGGTCATTGCTGCGCGATCCCCTCCGATCCGCTGGAGACGCGGAGCCGCAGCCGCCGCGGCCTCCCCGCTAGCCGGGAATTGGACGGTCATAATGCCACCCAGGGCTCACCAACCGCCGTCAGGACGCAAGCGGCAGCTCACGGACGGCTCACCGCAGCGGGCCGGGAAGAGGCGCTAGCCATGGACTTCGGGCTGCTCGGGCCGCTGCGGGTGCGGGACGGCACACGCCAGGTATCCGTGTCGGCGCCCCGGCAGCGCGTGCTCCTGGCGGCGCTGCTGCTGAACGCCGGGCAGGTGGTCAGCCTGGGCACTCTCGCTGAGACGCTGTGGGAGGGCGGGTCGCCGGCCGGGGCGCGCGGCGCCCTGCACAGTGCGGTCCAGCGCCTGCGCTCGACGCTGGGCCCATCCGGCGCCCGCCTGATCCAGACGCGGCCGCCCGGGTACCTGATCCAGGCCGGCGACGCCGGGCTGGATGTCCGCGAGTTCGGCGTGCTGGCCGCGCGGGGCCATGCGGCCGCGGCGGCCGGGGCCTGGGCCCAGGCGGCCAGCCTGCTGCGGGAGGCGCTGGGATTGTGGCGGGGTGAACCGCTCGCGGACGTGCCCTCGCAGGTGCTGCGGGACCGCGAGGTTCCCGCCCTGGCCGACCAGCGGCTGCACGCGCTGGCGGCCAGGATCGACGCCGATCTGCATCTGGGGCGGCACGGCGAGGCCGTGGCGGAACTGCGCCAGCTGGCCGCGGATCACCCGTTACAGGAACAGTTCCACGCGCAGCTGATGCTGAGCCTGTACCGCACCGGCCGGCAGGCCGACGCGCTGGCCGCCTACCAGGTCGTGCGGCGTGTCCTGGCCGACCAGCTCGGCCTCGATCCCGGTCCCGAACTCAGGCTCCTGCATCAGCGCATCCTGGGCGCCGACAGCGAGCTGCTGCTCCCGGCGGCCGCGGAACCCTCCAGTTCCCCGCCGGCCAGTTCCGCACGGGCCAGTTCCGCACGGGCCGGTTCCGCGCCGGCCGGTTCCCTGCCGTCCATGCCCCCTCCGCCCGCCGCCCAGGGCACCCGCCCTGCGGCCCCCGGGCATGTGGTGCCCCGGCAGCTGCCCGCGGCGACGCGGCATTTCGCCGGCCGGGACGAAGCGCTCAGAGCGCTCACCGCCTGGCCAGTGAGGCCGCCGGGGAGAGCCGCGCGACGGTCATCTCCGTCATCGCCGGGACGGCCGGGATCGGCAAGACCACGCTGGCCCTGCATTTCGCGCACCAGGCCGCCGGGCAGTTCCCGGATGGGCAGCTGTACGTGAACCTGCGCGGCTTCGACCCGGCCGGGCCGCCGCTGACCGCGGAGGAGGCCATCCGGCTCCTGCTGGACGCCCTGTCCGTGCCCGCGGCCCGGGTCCCGGCCGGGCTGGACGCGCAGGCCGGCCTGTACCGCAGCCTGCTGGCCGGCCAGCGGATGCTGGTGCTGCTGGACAACGCGCGGGACGTCGAGCAGGTCCGCCCGCTGCTGCCGGCCAGCCCGGGCTGCCTGGTCATCGTGACCAGCCGCAGCCAGCTGACCAGCCTGGTCGCCGTCGAGGGCGCGTTCCCGCTGGCCCTGGACGTGCTGGCCGACGCCGAAGCCCGCGAACTGCTGATCCGGCGGCTGGGCCCGGAACGGATCGCCGCCGACCCCGGCGCCGCGGACGAGCTGATCGCGCTGTGCGCGCGGCTGCCCCTGGCGCTGAGCATCGCCGCCGCCCGCACCGCCAGCCAGCCCGGGCTCTCCCTGGCCGGGCTGGCCGCTGAGCTGCGCGACGCCCCCGGCCGGCTGGACGCCCTGGACGCCGGGCAGGCCGCCGCGAACGTCCGGGCCGTCCTGTCCTGGTCCTACCAGCAGCTCGATCCGGCCACCGCGCGGCTGTTCCGGCTGCTCGGGCTGCACGCCGGCCCGGACGCCAGCGCGGCCGCCGTGGCCAGCCTGGCCGGGCTGGCCCTTCCCGAAACCCGCCGCAGGCTGGCCGAGCTGACCCGGGCCCACCTGCTGACCGAGCACGCGCCCGGCCGGTTCTCCTGCCACGACCTGCTCCGCGCCTACGCGGCCGAGCTGGCCCGCGCGGCGGACAGCGACGCCGGGCGGCACGCGGCCACGGGCCGGATGCTGGGTCATTACCTGCACACCGCGTACGCGGCGTCGGTCCTGCTGGCCCCGGCCCGGCGGCCGGTCACGCTGGCCGCGCTCCAGCCGGGCGTGACACCGGAGCACATCGCCGGCACCGAGCAGGCACTGGCCTGGTTCGAGGCCGAAGACCAGGTCCTGATGGGCGCCGTCGCGCGGGCCCTGGACGCCGGCTTCGACATCCACGCGTGGCAGATCACGTGGGCGCTGTCCCGGTTCCTGGACCACAAAGGCCGCTGGCACGACTGGACCGCCGCCGAGCACACCGCCCTGGCCGCCGCCGAGCGGCTGGGCGACCTGGCGGCCCAGGCCGGCATCCACCAGCGATGCGGCTACGTGAGCGCCCGGCTCGGCGACTACGACGATGCTCACGCTCATATGCGGCGCGCGCTGAGCATCCATGCCGGGCGCGGCGACCGGGCCGGCCAGGGTTACGTGCACAACGCGTTCGCCGTGGTGCTGTATCACCAGGGCCGCGACAGCGACGCCCTGGACCAGGCCCGGCTGGCGCTGGAGGCGTACACGGGGACCGGCGACGAGGCCGGCCGGGCCCTGGCCCTGAACTCGGTCGGCTGGATGTACACCCGGCTCGGGGATCACCGGCAGGCGCTGCGCTACTGCGGGCAGGCGGCCGGCGTGCTGCACGACGTCGGCAACCGGGAAGGCGAGGCCAGCACGCTGGACAGCCTCGGGTACGCCCACCAGCAGCTCGGCCACCACGACGAATCAGTGACCTGGTTCCAGCGCGCCGTGGACTTGTACAGCGAGATCGGCCATCGCTGGGGCTACGCCGAGACCCTCGGCCACCTCGGCGACGCGCACCAGGCCGCCGGGGATCTGGGGCAGGCCCGGGCCGCCTGGGAAGAGGCGCTCACGGTCCTGGACGACCTCAGCCATCCGGACGCCGGCCAGGTCCGGGCCAAGCTCAGCGAGGTGGCCGCGAGCCCCCGTCACTGACGGCGAAAGCCGTGGATGGCCCGGTGCCTGGCGCCGGGATGTCTGCGGCCAGCGGCCAACCCGCAGGTCGCAGGCCTTGTTTGTTGTCGCGTCACCTGCTTTTAATAGGCACTTGGGGCTGTGGGGGGACCGGTCGGCCTGGGCGTTTGCGCTGAACGAGGGTCGGCCACCGGGGCTCGCCGCTGATGCCGGGCCGGGGATGACCCGGATCCATGGCTCCTGCCCGGCCCAGGGGGAAGGTGGGGGCACATGAGGCCATCCAAGGCTGCTCTGATCACGAGTTCGCTGCTGACACCGTTGCTCGTGGCAGGGGGAATGCTCGCGGCGGCTGGACCAGCCGCGGCAGGCACAGGTCATGGCCAGCGGGTCCTGTTCGTCTCGAAGAATGCGGGCTCGTCAGGATCCGGCCAGTCCTGCAGCACGGCCAGGTATAAAACCATCGGGTCCGCGGTCAGGGCGGCAGCGCCCTGGTCGGCCGTCGTGGTATGCCCGGGGAGCTACCACGAGCAGGTGGTCATCAAGAAGCCACTGTCGCTGATCGGCCTGCACGCGACCATCAACCAGAAGGGCGTCACGCCCACGTTCGTGGTGAACCCGCCGCACGTCGGGAAGCTGACCATCTTCGCCGGCGTGGTGATCGTCAGCTCTCACGTCCGCGTGCAGGGCTTCACGGTCACGAACGCTCTCGGCGAGGGCATCCTGGCCGCTGGGGTGCGGGGCACCATCAGCGACATCACCATCCGGCACAACGTGGTCGTGCACAACGACCTCGGCGGCGGCGTCCCGCCCGCGTCGGCCTACTTCGAATGCCAGGCGCAGGGGCAGATTCCCGGTGACTGCGGGGAGGGCGTGCACTTCCTGGCCGTCGCGAATTCCGAGGTGAACGGCAACTTCATCGCCGGTAACTCCGGCGGGGTGCTGCTGACCGACGAGACCGGGCCCACCCACAACAACGTGATCGAGAACAACATCGTCACCCGCAACGCCACCGACTGCGGGGTGACCGCGCCCGGCCACAACCCGGCCGCGCTGAACGCCAAGGGCCAGCGGCAGCCCGCCGTGGCCGGCGTCTACGACAACGCGATCGTGCACAACGTGATCACCGACAACGGCCAGAAGGGCGAGGGCGCCGGGGTGCTGTTCGCCAACGCCGGAGCGGGCACCGCGTCGTACAACAACCTGGTCGAGGGCAACTTCATCGCCGGCAACGAACTGTCCGGCGTGACCATGCACGCGCACACGCTCATGCCAGGCCAGCACGAGTACCTGAGCGGCAACAAGGTCATCGGGAACAAGATCGGGACGAACAACACCGGCGGCGACCCGCTGGACTTCCCGGCCTCACCGAAGGACACCAAGACCACCGGTGTCCTCGTGTTCTCCGGTGGCACCCCGGTGTGGACGGTGATCGCCCGCAACCACATCTTCGATAACAAGATCGGTATCTGGCTCAGCAAGCCGGTGAAGGCGTTCGGCCTCGGCACGAATTCCTTCCACCACGTGAGGACGCCGGTTTCGGCCGGTCACTGATCCAGAGCGGTCACTGATCCAGAAAGAACCAGGAAACGCGTGCGGCGGCCCGGCCCCGGAGCTGGCCGGGCCGCTGCCGCCCGGCTCTGGGCGGCCCCGGGCCGGCGGCTAGGCGAACAGGGCGCGGATGTCGTCCGCGTCCAGGCTGCCGCTGAACGCGCCCCCGCTGTCCAGGACGCTGGTGAACAGCTCAGCCTTGCGCGCCTGCAAGGCGAGGACTTTCTCCTCGATGGTGCCGGCCGCGATCAGCCGGTACACCATCACGTTGCGGGTCTGGCCGATCCGGTGGGTGCGGTCCACGGCCTGGGCCTCCGTGGCCGGGTTCCACCACGGGTCGAGCAGGAAGCAGTAGTCGGCCTCGGTGAGGTTCAGGCCGAAACCGCCCGCCTTGAGGCTGATCAGGAAGGCCGGGGCGGCGCCCTCCTTGAACCGCTGCACCTCCGCGGCCCGGTCCCGGGTCTTGCCGTCCAGGTAGCAGCACTCGATCCCGGCCGCCTCCAGCCGTTCCCTGACCTGGCCCAGGAACCGGGTGAACTGGCTGAACACCAGCGCCCGGTGGCCGCCGGCCGCGACGTCCTGCAGCTGGCCCAGCAGCATGTCGATCTTGGCGCACGGCATGTCCGTGTGTGCGTCGTCGATCAGCGCGCCGTGCAGGCTGAGCTGGCGCAGCAGGGTCAGCGAGCGCAGGATCATGAACCGGTTGGCGTCCAGGTCGTCGACCAGTTTGAGCACTTTCTGCCGTTCACGTTGCAGGTGGGTCTGGTATAGCCTGCGGTGCCGCGGATGCAGCTCCACCTCCAGCACCTGTTCCTGCTTGGCGGGCAAGTCGGCGGCCACCTGCTCCTTGGTCCGCCTGCGCACCAGCGGCCTGATCCGGCGCCGCAGCTGGGCGAGCATTTCGGCCTGGCCGTCTTTCTCGATCGGCTTCGCGTAGTACTCGCGGAACCGGCCGGGGTCGGGGAACAGGCCTGGCGCCGTGATCGACAGCAGCGACCACAGCTCCATCAGGTTGTTCTCCATCGGCGTGCCGGTAATGGCGATCTTGACCGGGGCAGGCAGCCGCCGGGCGCACTGGTAGGTCTTGGACTGGTGGTTCTTGACGTTCTGGGCCTCGTCCAGGATCAGGCCGGCCCAGGTCAGGCCGGAGTAGGCGGCGAAGTCCATGCGCAGCAGCGTGTACGAGGTGACCACCGCGCCGGCGCCCGCCGCGAGCTCACCGAGGGACTGGCCCCGGCGCCCGGTGGTCCCGGCGATCGTCACCACCGGGAGGCCGGGCGCGAACCGGGCGGCTTCGGCGCCCCAGTTGGACACCACGCTGGTCGGGGCGACGATGAGGAAGGGCGGAAGGCCAGGGTCAGCCTCCCGGGCCAGGCAGATGAGCGCCAGGGACTGGAGCGTCTTGCCCAGGCCCATGTCGTCGGCGAGGATGCCGCCGAGCTGGTGCCGCCACAGGAAGGCCAGCCAGCCGAACCCTTCCCGCTGGTAGGGCCGCAGCTCAGCATGCAGGGTGCGGGGCAGCTCCGGGGCAGCCAGAGCCTCGGCGGAGAGCAGCCCGCTGACCTGCTGCTGCCACCGGAGGGCCTGATGGCCGACGATCCCGAGGCTGGTCAGCTCGGCCCAGAATCCGGCCTGGAACCGGCTGATCCTCAGCCCGTCACCCGGCTTGTCCTGCAGGGCCCGGGCTTCCTCGATCAGCCGGGCCAGGGCCTGGAGTTCGGGCCTGTCCAGGGAGAAGTAGGCGCCGCCGGGAAGCAGCAGAAAGGCCTCGCGGCGGCTGAGGGCCACGAAGACGTCCTCGAACGGCACCTCGCGTCCGGCCACGGTGATGGTCAGGCCCAGGTCGAACCAGTCCCGGTCGTCCGGCAGCTCGCCGGTGGACACGCTGATAGACAGCGAGTCGCCCGCCTCCCGGTAGTCGGCGGGATCGCCGGTGATCTCGACCGTGACGTCCGGGTGATCCGCCAGCCGCGGCAGCACCTCGGTGCTGAACCGCATGGTGTCCAGGCCGCTGAGCCGGATGCGCGAGGCGAGCGACGGCTGCGGCTCGTCCGACACCGGATCGGTCCGGAGCAGCCCGAACCGGCCGGGCGTCAGGCCCAGGCTGGCCACGATCGCCCGCTCAGCGGGACGATCCCGGTAAAGAGCCGCTGCGGCAGATGCCTGCGCCGGGACGGTCATGGGCGTTTCCCCGATCTGGTAGGCCCAGGCGCAGGTGACTTCGAGATCGTGGATCCCGGTGTAATCCGCGCAGATCTGCAGCACCGGGCCGGTGATCTGGGGTGGCGTGAACGCGTCGTCGGAGGACAGGATGGTCGCCGCCACCCGGAGCCTCGGGTAGTACACGGCCTGGAAGCGGGACAGCTCCGTGGCCGGGACCTCGACCTGATGCCGGGCCAGCGCCATCTGCTGCAACTGCGGCGGGACCGGCCTGACCATCCGGGCCAGCCGGAACGGCCAGCGGGTGCAGGTGCTGCTGCGCTCCGTTTCGGCGCGGTCGGCGTAGACCAGGCCGTGGCCTTCGGTGCCGATGAACGAGATCACGCTGATCGCCGCGGGGGTGCCGTCCAGGCGGATCTGCGGGGTGATCACGAGCGGCCCGCCCTGGTCAGCGCGGGTCAGGTCCAGGCAGAGTTCGGCGGTGCGGTACCCGTCCAGCCGGCCGAGACCGGGCCCGCGCAGCAAGTACAGGCCGAGTTCGGCCGCCTCGTCCAGGAGCGGCCAGAGCTGGCGTGATTCGAAGGCGGACAGGTCGATCGACTTGCCGTCACCGTAGCCATAGCCGGAGGGCTGTCCGCTGCGGGCCCGGTAGACCGCGTACATCTCCTGCAGCAGCTGCACCTGCGGGTTCGGCCGGCCGTCGGGGCCGTACCGGGAATCCAGCCCGGCCCAGCTCAGTGACCGGCCGGCCCAGCCCTTCCGGCCCCGCTGGACGAGCTTCGCCATCAGCCGGAAGGGCACATCGCCCCCGGTCAGGGCGGGGCCAGCGTCAGTCAGGCCCCGGCTGGCGTCGGTCAGGCCGCCGGAGAACACCGGGCGTGCGTCAGGGGTCAGGGTCAGCTCGATGCCCAGCATCGGCGTGGATGAATAAGTGCCGCTGAGGGGGGCCGGCTGCGGCGGCAGCCATGACTCAACCGACTGCTCCCAGGTGACCGGGAGGGTCTCGGCCCGGCGGGTGCGCGGGGGCGCCGGGCGGGCCAGCTGGGCCTGGGACGCGGCCAGCACCAGCGCGACAACGTGCTTGCAGTCGTACTCGACCGGGCAGCTGCACCGGCCCTGATCGAACTCCAGCACCGACTTCGCGGACGGGTGGAAATAAGCCACGGTCTCGTAACACGAGCCGGTGCTGCCGCGCACGCTCCCGTACAACTCGTTCCGCCCGCGGTCCCAGCTCATCTGGGTGACAGCGCCCTCGCGCAGGTACCGGACGCCGCGGTCGTAGCTCGTCGCCCCGGCCGCTTTGACGAGCGGCGTGGCGTCGATAACCGGCCAGCCCTTGTCGGGCAGCGCCACGTAATGCATGGCCGAACGCTATCCCCGCCCACCGACATCCGCGGGGAGCTGGACCGTCCGACCGTTCGGTAAAGTCACCAGCACAGCGAACCGGTACCCGAGGAGGCGGCATGGACGTGCGCGGAACAGTCGCGCTGGTCACCGGAGGAGCATCGGGCCTCGGGCAGGGCGTCGCCCGGATGGTGGTGGGCGCGGGCGGCCGGGTCGGCCTCCTCGACCTGCCCTCCAGCGCCGGGGAGCGGGTGGCGGCCGAACTGGGCGACGCGGCCGTCTTCGTGCCTGCCGATGTCACCGCACCGGACCAGGTGCGCCAGGCCGTGGACAGCGTCGCGGAGCGGTTCGGGTCGATCGGCCTGTGCGTCAACGCCGCCGGGGTGGCGGACGCGGCCCGGGTCCTGTCACGCAGCGGCGAGATGTTCCCCCTCGACCTGTACAGCAAGGTGGTCGGCATCAACCTGACCGGGCTGTTCGATGTGGTCCGCAACGCGGCCCGGGTGATGAGCACGAACGAGCCGGGCGAGTTCGGCGAGCGCGGGGTCATCGTCAACGTCGCGTCCATAGCCGGCTACGAGGGACAGGCCGGCCAGGCGGCCTACTCCGCGTCGAAGGGCGGAGTCATCGCGATGACCCTGCCGCTCGCCCGAGACCTGGCCTCGCGCGGCATCCGGGTGGTCACGATCTGCCCCGGCATCTTCGATACCGGCATGCTGGCCGGGACCGGGGAGAAGGTACGGCAGCGGCTCATCGACATCCACGTGTTCCCCAAGCGGCTCGGCGCCCCGGCCGACTTCGCCCACCTGGTCCGGTCGATCGCCGAGAACCCGATGCTCAACGGCGAGGTCATCCGCCTCGACGCCGCGACCCGGCTCTCGCACGGGTGACGGGGGCCGTCGATGCGTGCGGCAGTGTGGCATGCGGCCGGGGACGTCCGGGTCGAGGAGGTCGCCGAGCCTGGTGATCCAGCGCCCGGCCAGGCCGTCGTCGCGGTCAGCATGTGCGGGATCTGCGGCACGGACGTGCACGAGTTCACCGAGGGACCGGTGCTCATCCGCCCGGCCGCTCACCCGCTGACCGGGCAGCAGCCGCCGCTGATCCTCGGGCACGAGCTGAGCGGGACAGTCGTCGCGGTCGGCGACGGCGGGCCGGCTGACCTGACCGGGCGCCGGGTCACCGTCGATCCCTGCTGGCGGTGCGGGACCTGCTACTGGTGCGTGCGCGGCGACTACCACATCTGCCGGATCGGCGGCTCGGTCGGCCTGGCCTCCGACGGCGCCCTGGCGCCCCTGGTGACGGTGCCCGCGGCTGGCCTGGTGCCGCTGCCCGACGCGGTGGACGACCTGGCGGGCGCGCTCATCGAGCCGCTGGCCGTGGCCCTGCACGCGGTGCGCCGCGGCGGCGTCGGTCCCGGCGACCGCGTCCTGGTCCTCGGCGCCGGGCCGATCGGCAGCGCGGTGACCCTGGCCGCCATCGCCGCCGGCGCGGCCGAGGTCTTCGTCAGCGACCCCGTGGCCGGGCGCCGCGCCCGCGTCCTGGATCTGGGTGCGGCCGAGGCCTACGACCCGCAGCAAGCCGATGTGCGCCGGGAAGTCTTCCTGCGCTGCGGCCGGGTCGGGCCGGACATCGTCTTCGAGTGCACCGGGGCCGCGCCGCTGGTCAGCCAGGCCGTGGACGCCGCGCGGCGCGGTGGCACGATCGTGCTGCTGGGCGTGGGGCACGGCTCCGCGGAGCTGCGGCCGATCTCGGTGACCGCGTTCGAGCGCACGGTGATCGGCTCACTGGGGTACAACCAGGATCTGCCCCGCGCGGCCGCCCTGGTAGCCAGCGGCCGGATCGATCCGCGCCCGCTGGTCACCTCGGTGGTGCCGCTGGGCCGGGTGGTGCCGGACGCCCTGGAGCCGCTCGCCGCCGGGGGCCGGGGGCAGGTCAAGATCCTCGTCGACGTCAAAGGCTGAGCCGCCCCGCGCAGCCGGGCGCTGCCGGGCGCCGGCCGCGTCTACGCGCCTGACCGCCCGCGTTGACGGGCCCCGCCGCCCGCGTTGACGGGCCCGGCCGGCCGCGCGATACTTGGACCAACCGTTCGGTCGGGAGGTTTCTGGTGGCAGTGGCGTCAACACCGAAGCGGGCCGAGAGCGCCGCCCCGGTCGAGCAGGTCGAGCCGTGGCAGGACCTGTCCGGGGATTACCGCCGCGCGGCCGGCCGGATGATCGAGTTCCACATGATGAGCGAGATCGTCGGCCCGGTGCACGAGTTCCGCTGGGTGCCGCGCGCACCGTCGCTGCACGCCAAGCAGGTGTTCGCGGCCAAGTCCCAGGACGAGATCGGGCACGGGCTGATGCTGCTGCGGGTCTGCGAGGACCTGACCGGCAAGTCGCGCGCGGAGTACATCGAGCAGATCCTGGACGGGCCGCCCCGGTTCATGAACATCTTCCACTACCCCTGGGACGAGTGGGCCGACCCGGCCATCGTCGCCTGGCTGATCGACGGCGCGGAGATCGAGCGGCAGGCCACGCTGCTGCGCAGCAGCTACGGGCCGTACGCCCGGGCCATGCGCAAGATCGTCAAGGAAGAGGGCTTCCACCATCACTGCGGCCGCTACCTCATCGCGCAGATGATGGCGGGCACACCGGCGCAGCGGGCCGCCGTGCAGCGGGGCGTCGAGCGGTGGTGGCTGCGCACCCTGGCCATGTTCGGCCCGTCCGACGAGAACTCCAAGCACGGCCCGGCCCTGATGGCCTACGGACTCAAGCTTTCCCATAACGAAGCCCTGCGCCAGTCCTTCCTGACCAAGTACGTGCCGCAGATCCGTGCGATGGGCGTGGAGATCCCGGACGACAACCTCGGCCGGGACTCCGGCACCGGCCGCTGGACGTACACCGAGCCGGACTGGGCCGAGTTTTCCTCGCTGCTGCGCGGCGGCAGCCCGGTCGGTGCCGACCTGCAGCGCGAACTGCGGGAGGCCCGCGGAGCGAGCGCCTGGCTGCGGGCCGCGGCATGACCCTCCCGGGCGGGACGGCGATGATCTTCGAGGTGTTCCGGCAGAAGGCCCCCGGCGACCCGCACGTGCACGTGGGCGAGGTCGAGGCGCCGGATTCCGCTACCGCCATAGTGCTGGCCAAGGAGCATTTCGCGCGCCGGGAGGCCTGCTGCAGCCTGTGGGTCGTGGACCGCGCCGACGTGACCGTCAGCCACTGGGAACCCGAGGTCCTCCAAGCTGGCCGGGCCAAGGCCTACCGCCGGTCCGGCGGCATCCGCGCCTCGGCGGACGGCCCCTCATGACGGCCGGAGGGCCCCTCATGACGGCCGGTGACGCCTGGGCCGGCCTGGTGATCCGGCTGGCCGACGACGACCTGCTCACCGGGCACGTGCTGACCTCGCTGGCCGGCTGGGGACCCGAACTCGAGATCAACATCGCGCTGTCCTCGATGGGCCAGGACGAGATCGGGCACGCGCGACGGCTCTACGCCCTGGTCATCCCGGACCGGGCGGACATCGAGCGTTTCGTGTACGAGCGGCCGGCGGCGGACTTCCGGGCCGGCCCGCTGGCCCGCACCTATCCCCGGGAGTGGGAGGCGCTGCTGGCCCGGCAGTACCTCGGCGAGACCGCCGATGCCGCCCGGGCCGCCGCGCTAGGCCGCAGCACCCGGCCCGGCTTCGCCGCGCTGCTGGCGGAGATGGGCCACGAGCAGCGCTACCACCTCGACTTCTGGTCGGCCTGGCTGACCACGACCAGCGCCCGGTCCGGGGAGGCCCGCCAGCGGGTGCAGCACGCCCTGGACCAGATGTGGCCGCTGGCCGCGGCGTCCTTCCTGCCGGACCACCCGGCCGCCACGGAGCGCGCACTCGGCCTGCCCAGCGGGGTGCTGGGGGCGGCGCGGGATGACTGGGCCGCGTCGGTCCGGCGGCCCTGCGGGGCCCTGGGCCTGGAGATCCGCGACCGCGCTGGCCAGGCGGGCGCTGGCCAGGCAGGCGCTGGCCAGGCGGGCGCTGGCCGGGAGGGCGGCGGCCCGGCCGCCGACCGGCTCGACGTCATGCTCGGGGAAATGCGTTACGTCTACGCCACGGCCCCGGGGAGCTGGTGATCATGACCGCGGGCCCGGACCGGGAGGCCACGGCCGCCGTGGCCGCCGCCCTGCAGGCGGTCGAGGATCCCGAGCTGCCGGTGAGCATCGTCGATCTGGGCATGGTGCGCGCCGTGACCGTGTCGGCGGCGGCCGCGGTGGTGGAACTGGTCCCGACGTTCCTGGCCTGTCCCGCGCTGTGGCTCGTCGAAGCCAGCGTCCGGGAGCGGGCCCTGCAGGTCCCCGGCGTGACCCAGTGCCAGGTGATCTGGCAGGACGGCGGCTGGTCTGGCGCGGACGTCACCGAGGCCGGCCGCGCGGCCCTGGCCGGGGTGGGCCTGGCGCTCCCGGATGAGGACGGAACGGTCCGCTGCCCGTTCTGCGGATCAGCTGAGGTGGCCGCGACCAGTGCGTTCGGTTCGGCGGTGTGCCGCAGCGGGGCCTTCTGCCCGGACTGCCGGACGCCCGTCGAGGTGCTCAAGACGAAGCGTCTGCCCGGGCTGGCGAGGCCCGGCGCGACGGCGCGCTGATGCCCTGGATGAACAGGTCGTAGAACGCGGCCGCCAGCCGGGTGGCGGTCAGCCGCTTGCCCGGCTGGAACCAGATGTAGGTGTAGTTGTGCATGCCGAGCCAGCCCAGCGCGGCCACATGCACGTCGTCGATGACGAACTCCCCGGAGTCCACCCCATCCTGGAGGATCTTCTCGATGCTGCGCTCGTAGCGCCGGCGGCTCGCGGTGAACTGGGCGGCGCGCTCGCCGGTCAGCGCCCGGAACTCGTGCAGGAACACCCACACGTGATCCGGGTAGCGGGCGATGACCGAGATCTGCTCGTGCCCGAGCTGGCGCAGCCGCTCGGCGGCCGGCTCATCGAGCCCGGCGATCCGGGTGGCGGTGTCGAAGACCTGTCCCATCACCCGCTCGTGGATGAGGTAGAGCAGGTTCTCTTTGGACTCCACGTAGTAATACAGCGAGCCCTTGCCCAGCCCGACGGCCTGGCACAGCTCGGCGGTCCCGGTGGCGTGATACCCGCGCTCGGCGAACAGCCTGGCCGCCTCGTCAACGATCGCGGTGCGCCGGTCATGCCATCGTTGCCCCCGCTGCTCAGGCAGCTGACCGTTCAGTGGACTGGCTCCTTTACGGTTCCCGGCTGGCCCGCTGCACCTCAGCTGAGCCCCCGGGCGATAACGATGTGCTGGATCTCGTTGGTGCCCTCACCGATCTCCAGGACCTTCGCATCACAGTAGAAGCGCGCCACCTCGGAGTCGAGCATGTACCCGGAGCCACCGTGGATCTGGACCGCTTCGCGGGCGGCGTCCACGGCGGTCCGGGTCGCCTTCAGCTTGGCCATCGCCGCGGCCTGCTCGAAGGGCCGGCCCGCGTCCCGCAGCGCCGCGGCCCGGTAGGTCAGCAGCCGGGACGCCTCGAGTTCGGTGGCCATGTCCGCCAGCTTGAAGGCGATCGCCTGGTTGTCGATCAGCGGCCGGCCGAACTGCCGTCGCTGCCGGGCGTGCGCCGTGGACAGCTCCAGCACGGCGGCGGTCAGGCTGACCGCCAGCGCGGCCACCGAGATCCGGCCGACCGCGAGGACGGCCAGGAACTGCGACAGCCCGCGCCCCGCGTCACCCAGCAGATGGTCGCCCGGCACCCAGACGTCGTCGAAGATCAGTTCCCTGGTGTCCAGTCCTTTCCAGCCGATGCCGCGCAGCTTCGGGCCGAGCGTGAACCCGGGCGTGCCCTTCTCCACGACGAAGTTCGCGTACCGCGGCCGGCCGGACGCCGGATCCTCGCTGGACGGGTCGCTGGACGGGTCGCTGAGCCGGGCCAGCAGGGTGACGCCGAGGCTCATGGAGGTGCCGGCGTTAGAGATGAACATCTTGCGGCCGTTGATGAGCCAGCCGCCGTCGCGTGGCTCGGCGCGGGTCCGGA
>CAWKOA010000020.1:0-84862 GCA_963851025.1 uncultured Actinomycetes bacterium | reverse complement strand
GGACTCGCCCGGGCTGGAACGCAGCGTGCTCCCGGTCGATCTGCTGCTGCCCGAGAAGCAGTTCACGCTGCATTTCGACGACGTGCGGGTCGGTCCCGAAGCGCTGGTCGGCCAGGAGGGCGACGGGTTCCGGCAGATCTTCCACGGGCTCAACCCGGAGCGGATCACCGGCGCCGCGCAGTGCGTGGGGATCGCGCGCTACGTCCTGGGCACCGCGGCCCGGTACGCCCGCGAGCGCCAGGTGTGGGACGCGCCGATCGGCACGCACCAGGGCGTGGCCCATCCGCTGGCCCGGGCGAAGATCGAGACCGAGCTGGCCGCGCTGATGATCCGGCAGGCCTGCTGGCAGCACGATCACGGCGAGCCGGCCGGTGAGTCGGCGAACATGGCCAAGTACGCGGCGGCGGAGGCCGCGATCGGCGCGGCGGACGCGGCCATGCAGACGCACGGCGGGAACGGCTTCGCCACCGAGTACGGGCTGCTGCCCTACTGGGCCTCGGCCCGGCTGCTCCGGGTGGCCCCGGTGAACCGGGAAATGATCCTCAACTACGTGGCCCAGCACAGCCTGGGCCTGCCACGGTCGTACTAGGCCTGCTGGCCGGGGGCGGACCGCACTACCAGGGAGACACCGTGGACCTCGCGCGCAACCTCATCCAGCGGATCAACGTGGGTGACTCACTGACCCGGTCCGCCGCGGCCCGCCCGGGCCAGCTCGCCGTGGTGGACGGGGCGCGGCGGTGGACCTACGCGGAGTTCAGCGCCTGGGTGAACCAGCTCGCCCACGGGCTGGCCGGCCGCGGTTACCAGCGGGGGGACGCGCTGGGCCTGGCCTCGGCCAACAGCGCCGAGTTCCTCGCCGTCTACTACGCCTGCGCCAAGCTGGGCCTGGTCTGCGTGCCCATCAACCTCGGCTGGCGGCCGGACGAGGTGGCCTACGTGCTGGACCACTCCGGGGCCCGCGGCCTGGTCGCCGAGGCCCAGCTGGTGGCGCACGTCCGCGACGCCGTCGCCAAGGTGCCGGCCATCGCCGACGTGTTCGTGGCGCCCGGCACCGGCGCCCAGTACGAGGCCGAGCCCGCCGACCGGTCCTGGTCCACCGTGGCCGACCTGGCCGGGAGCGCCGGGTCGGCGGCGGACCCGGAATGCTTCGTGGACGACCGGGACGCGGTCAGCTACCTGTACACCTCCGGCACCACGTCCTTCCCCAAGGGCGTCGTGGGCACGCACGTGGCCATCTACCTGGAGTCGATGTCCAGCGCCCTGGATTCCGGCTGGAACTTCACCGACCGGTTCGCGGCCATGATGCCGATGTTCCACACCGCCCAGCTGAACGCGTTCTGCACGCCCGCGCTCATGGTGGGCGCGACCATCCACGTGCTGCGCGGCTTCGACCCGGGAGCGCTGCTCGACCTGATCGAGCAGGAGCAGATCACCCAGGTGTTCGGGCTGCCGATGATGTTCCGGGCCATGCTCGACCACCCGTCGTTCGGCGGCCGGGACCTCTCCAGCCTGCGCCGCGCGGTGTACGCCATGGCGCCCATGCCGGACGAGCTGATCCGGCGCTGCCTGGACGGCTTCGGCTGCGACTTCGCGCTGCTGTTCGGCCAGACCGAGATGAGCCCGGTCACCACGCTGTTCCGCCCCGAGCACCAGCTCTCGCACATCGGCGCGGTCGGCACGCCGATCACCGGCGTGCAGGTCGCGATCATGGGCCCGGACGGCGAGCTGCTGCCCCAGGGTGAGCAGGGTGAGATCGTCTACCGCGGGCCCTCCACGATGAGCGAGTACCTGCACAACGAGGAGGCCACCGCCGCGGCGTTCGCGCACGGCTGGTTCCACTCCGGGGACGTGGGCCGGTTCGGCGAGGACGGCGTGCTCTGGTTCGCCGACCGCTACAAGGACGTGATCAAGACCGGCGGCGAGAACGTGGCCTCGATCGAGGTGGAGAAGGCCGTGTACGCGGCCGAGCCGCGGGTGTCCGAGGCCGTGGTGGTCGGGCTGCCGCACGACCGCTGGACCGAGGCGATCACCGCGGTGGTGGTGCCCCGCCCCGGCGAGACCATCGATCCGGCCGGCCTGCTCCAGGCGCTGCGCGGGCAGCTGGACGGCTACAAGGTGCCGAAGGCCGTGATCGTGGTGGACGAGCTGCCCAAGACCTCCACCGGGAAGATCCAGAAGAACGTGGTCCGGGATACGCACGCGTCGCACTACGACGGCTGACGGGTTACTTGCGCGGCTTGTACTTGAGCCGCTTGCGGGCCTGCTCGCTCCGGCCGCTGCGCTCGTTGGCCGCGGCCGCCTCCCGGGCCGCCTCCAGGTCGGCCGGGGTCAGCAGGCCGTGGGTGAGCAGGTACTCGGCCAGCTCCCGGGGGTGGCCGCGTTCCTTCCAGATCAGGCCCTGCAGCTGCTTCTTGTAGTCGGAGATGGCTCCCTCACCGCTCAGGTCCAGCGCGATGACCACGTCCATCATCGGCACCGGCTGCGCGCCGGGCAGGCCGAGGATGAGTTCCTGGTAGTGATAGGCCATGGCCAGCCGGGCGGTCGCGTTCCGCGCGAACCAGGCCCGGACCCGGTCCGGTGCGTCCGGCCGGGGCGGGCTGCCCCGGCGGCCCGGGGACCCGTTCGGCTGGACCCGCTTCTCCTGCGTTTCGGGCTGCTCGCGGCTGGGCACGCTCGGCGCGGCCGGGTTGTCCGCCGCCTCCAGCCGCAGCGGGAGGACCCAGCTGCCCACGCTGACCAGCCAGGTCCCGGCCTCCAGCACCACCGGCAGCGTCTCGAAGTGGTTCGCCGGGGCGACCGGCAGGACCTGCCGGGCGGCCTGCTGCACGGCCCGGTGATCCGCGGGGCTGCCGGGCGTGTGCGGGGCCAGGTAGACCGGGTAGGTGGAGTCGCGGCTGAACAGCTCCCACCGGCGGTGCACGTAGCGCAGCCCGGCACAGCGCGGCGACCGGTGCAGGGTGAGGTCCTGGTTGCCGCTCAGCACGCTGCGGTCCAGCCAGGTGATCTCGTCGGGTGGGCAGTTCACCCACTCGCGTCGCCCGGCTGACCAGAGGAAGAGCTGCGCCACCGGCACTATTGTGCCGGGCCGGTCATCCGATCTCGACCCGGGAGGCCGGCGCCTGCTCGTTCGTGCCCCACCGGATCGAGTCGCCGTCGTGCAGCGGCTGCTCGCCAGCGACCGAGGCGCCGTTCAGCGTCATCCCGTTCATGCCGAGGTTGGCGACCCACCACTGGCCATCGGAATAGGTGAACCTGGCGTGCTCGCGGGACACGGTGGGCACGTCGGGCAGTCCGAGCTCGACCGCGCCGCGGCCGGCCCGGGCTCCGGACATCCGGGTCTCCGCGACCCGGCTCCCGGTGATCAGCCGCAGCGTCGGGACCATGCTGCGGGCCGGCTCGGCCACGGTGGCCAGGCCGCCCCCTCCGACCGCGGTGGCGGCGGTAGCGGCGCTGGCGGCGGCCGGGTCGGACACCGGCGCCGACGTGGTGCGGCCGTCATGGGCGAACGGCCAGCCGGTCCCGGAACCGATCCCGGACGCGGCACCCAGGCCGGCCCCGGCCGGGAAGACGCCCACCTGGGAGTCGGGCCGGTAGCCCGCCTGGACATCCGGCGGCAGGTACCCGGCCCCGGGGGGAGCCTGCTGGAACCCGGACACGGCGGCGGGCTGGAAGCCCGACGGCGGGCTCTGCTGGTAGCCGGACGACCCGGCCTGCTGGTAGCCGGACGCGCCGGCCTGCGACTGGAACCCGGCGGGCCCGGCCCCGAGCGGGCGGCCCTGCCGCAGCTGGTAGCGGCCCTCGGGCACGGACGGGTCGCTGATCAGGCTCACCTCCACCGGGCCCGGCCCGGCCAGGCGCGCCTCGTGCGCGGCCACCTGCTCCTGGTACACCTCCGCGGCGCTCGTCTCCACCAGGCCGATGTCCATCCGCTCGCCCAGCGAGCCGAAGTCACGCGGGTTCAGCCGGAGCTCGACCGAGGTGGGAGCGAGCAGCGCGCCGCTCGGGGTCACCACGAACACCTCAGGCAGGTGGCGCAGGGCGAGCTGGAGCACCTCCTGCCCGTCGCGCCACGGCCGGGTGGCGATCTGCCGCACCCACGGGTGGTCCTTGGTCACGCCCAGGGCCCGGAGCGCCAGCACGGTCACCACGCCGAGCCCGGCCAGGAACAGCAGGACCAGGGTCCCGCTGACGAGCGATCCCGTGACCGTCCACAGCACCACCCAGCACGCCGTCACGGCGGCGGCCACCGCCCACCGGCGGCGGTTGCGCCGCGGGGGCTGCATGCGGGGCATGTGGCCGCGGGGCACCGGGGCACGAGAGGGCCGCGGGGGCGCCTCCATGCGATCTGACATCACACCGTCCTTGCGCGCAGGCCGCGGCGCGGCCATCTGTTCGTGCTCCCACGATGCGGATCCGGGCCCGCGCTGGTCAACGGAATCGGCCCAGCTCCCAGACATCTGGAAGTTTCCGTCGCCGTGTTTCGGCCGGTGCGGGGGTGTGCCGACGGGGCCATTGTGGCCCGCGGGGCCGTTGTGATTCCCGGGCTCAGTCTGCGGAGACCCGCCAGGCGGGCGGCCGCTTCTCCAGGAACGCGTGGATGCCCTCTTGCGCCTCCGCCGAGGCGAACAGCCGCGCGGACAGCTCCGCCATGGCCGCCGACTCCCCGGCCAGCCGTTCGAGCCGGCCCCGGGTCAGCAGCCGCTTCGTCTCGGCCGCGCCCTGCGGGGAGGTCTCCCGGATCTCAGCCAGGAGCCGTCCCAGCTCCACGTCGAGGTTCTCGTTAGAGGAAGCGATCGTGATGAGGCCGGCCCGGGCCGCCTCCTGCGCGCTGAACGTCGCGCCGGTCAGGTAGTAGCGCGCCGCCGCGCGCGGGGTCAGCAGGTCCTGCGTGGTCAGCGAGATCATCGCCGGGGCCACGCCGATGCGGGCCTCGGTGAACGCGAAGGTCGCCGTCTCGGTGGCCAGGGCCAGGTCGCAGGCGCCGACGATGCCCATGCCCCCGGCCCGGACGTGCCCGGTGATGCGCGCGATGACCGGCTTGGGCGCGCTCACGATCGCGGTGAGCAGGGCCAGGATCGCGGTGTTGGCGCCGGCCATCGACTGGCTCCCGGCCTCGGTCAGGTCGGCGCCGGCGCAGAACACCCGGCCGGTGCTGGTGATCACGACCGCCCGGGCCGAGGGCTCGGCCGCGGCCTCGGCCAGCCGCCCGGACAGCTCGGCCACCAGCTGGCGGGACAGCGCGTTGCGGTTGTGCGGGGAGTCCAGGGTGAGGGTCACCACCTGGTCACCCACGCCGTAGTGCACGAGCTCGCTCATCCGGGCCTCCTCGCTCATCCGGGCCTCCGGGCGCCGATCGTACCGGGACACATGAGGGACCCCCGGGCGGTATGGCCCGGGGGTCCCCGTTGTCCGGCGAGGCTTCACGGGGGAAAGCCCCGCCGAGCCTCACGCCGCCGGGCCGCTGCCCAGCGTCACGGTCGCGGTGTGCGACTGGCCGTACTGGTCCGTCCAGCCGAGGCTGATCCTGTCGCCCGGGTGGTGCGTGGCCAGGGCCGACGAGACGTCCGCGGAGGAGCTGATCGTGCGGCCGGCCACCGAGGTGATCGTGTCGCCCTGGGCCAGCCCGGCCTGGGCGGCCGCGGAGCCGTTCACCACGCCGGCCACGGTGGCGCCGCTGCCGGTGGAGCTGCCCGAGGAGCCGCTGCCACCGTAGAAGCCGCCGTACCCGCCGGCGCTGCCCGCGGACGAGGAGGAGACCTGCACGCCCAGGAACGCGGTGGTGCCGATGTGCACCGTGGCGGAGGCCTTCCCCGCCTCGATCTGGCTGGCGATGGAGGTCGCCTGGCTGATCGGGATGGCGAACGCCTGCGTGGCCGTCTGCTGTGACTGGCTGCTGAACCCGGTGGTCGAGATGTTGGTGGAGGCGGCCGTGTTCATGCCGACCACGTCGCCGTGGGTGTTGACCAGCGGCCCGCCGGAGTCGCCCGGCTGGATGCCCGCGTTGGTCTCGATCAGGCCCTTGAGCTGCTCGGCGTTCCCGGCGGACTCATCCGAGGCGGTGATGGTCTTGCCCGTCCCGGTCACCTTGCCGGTGGCCACGGACGGGGTGCCGCCCTTGCCGCCCGCGTTGCCCAGCGCGACCACCTTCTGCCCGCTCTGCACGCCCGAGGAGCTCAGGCTGACCGTCTGCAGCCCGGACGCGTTCACCAGCTGGAGCACCGCCACGTCGCGGGTCTTGTCGTAGCCGACGACCTTCGCGCCGTAGGTGCGGCCGTTGCCCACGTCCCTGACCTTGATGGAGGTCGCCCCGTCGATCACGTGGTTGTTGGTGAGCACCTCGCCGGTGGAGGTCAGCACCATGCCGGTGCCGGCCGCCTCGCCGTTCTGGTAGCCGAGGGTGGACACCACGTCCACCAGGCCGGGGTCTACCTTCGAGGCGACCTGGGCCGTGGTCAGCGTCGTCGCGCCGAACGCGTTCGCCGCGCCGAGCCCGGCGATCGTCAGCGCGGCCGCCGCGCCGGCCGAGACCCCGGCCAGCATGAACCGGCGCCGCCGGCGCCGTCCGCCGTCCGGCTGGCCCGGCTCAACCGGCCCGTAGCCACCGGGGCCGCCCGGGCCGCCCGGGCCGGGTCCGTAGCCGCCGGGCCCGGATCCGTAGCCCCCGTAACCGCCGTAACCGCCCGATCCGCCGCCGTAGCTTCCGTAGCCGCCCTGGCCTGTTCCGGCGTATCCGGGCTCCCCGTAGACCGTGCTCATCTGGGAACGCTCCTCAGTAGTCCATCGCCCTGTTGTGGCTCACTACTGATAATCAGGTTCATACCTGAAGGCGACCTCTAAGGACTCTCCGCCCGTCCCTAGGGTTTCCTGAACGCTTCCTGAACGCCGTTCAGCCGGCCAGCAGCCGTTCCGGCTGCTTGTGGCGGCGGCCCTCGACCAGGCGGACGTGGTACAGGGATCGCCAGCCCTTCCCGCTGAGCAGGAACTCACCGGGGGCGGGAAGCGCCGTGACGCCGTTGAGGAAGGCCTGCGGATCCCCCCAGTGGCGCTCACCGGCGGCCCGCGCGTTGACGATGTCCACCACCTCGCCGCTGCCGGGGTCGATTCCGGCCAGGTAGTGCCGGGGCGCCACGTTGGCCCACACCCGGCCGCCCGCCCACTCCAGGTCGTTGAGGCCGCCGATGCGCTGGCCCCCGATGCGCGCCACGACCAGGCCGAGCGGCATCAGGGTCTGCGGGTCACGGCGGACCAGCTCGCTGCTCCCGTCGCTGGTGAGCACGAACGAGCCCGCGCTGCAGATGCCCCAGCCCTCGCGGTTGTAGGAGATGGTCTCCAGCAGGGTCAGGCTGCGCAGATCCCAGCGCAGCGCGACCCGCTCCCGCCAGGTGAGCTGCCACAGGTGGCTGCCCACCCGGCAGATGCCCTCGCCGAACAGGTCGGCGGGCAGCGACGTGCTGGCGTTGACCTGGTCCTGGCCGAGCCGGTAGCGCCGCACCGTGGACTGGCCGTACTGGCCGGTGCTCTCCCAGACGGTGCCGTCCTCCGCGATCAGGCCCTGGGTGAAGCCCTGGCCCGGGTGGGGCAGGCGGCCCAGCACCTTGAGGCGGTGAAACCTCGGCACAGCGGCACCTCCGTCACGGACCGGGCGTCACCGGCCCGATTATGCCGCTCGTTCCCCCGGCTGGCCGCCGCCCCGGGCAAACCGGGCCAGCACGGGCCGCAACGGCTTGTCCGTGTACCCGCCGTCGGCCAGGCCAGCCCGCCGCTCGAACACGTTGCGGGCGCCGAAGTCACCGGTCAGCCCCCAGGACACCCCGGCCGCGAGGAAGTAGATCGGGAGCATGACCAGCCCCCCGCACCACGCGTACTGGGTGGCGTGCCGCGCCTCGTGCGCGAGCAGCGCCTCCATCGAGGCCAGCGCCGCCCGGTCGCTCCGGGCCAGGATCACGTTCCCGACCGTGAACGCCGGGGCCACCGGGACCGGGAACCGGTACCTGACCCCGACCAGCAGGCCGTCGGCGGCCCGGGCCAGGCTGGCCCGCCCGGCCGCGGCCACCAGCAGGCCGGCCAGCGTGGACCCGTTGACCAGGTTGGCGGCCAGCCGCACCCGGTAGGCGGCGCGCACGCCGGGTCAGGATCCGCCGGGACCGGGGTCCGGGGCCGGGCCACCCGCCGGGCCGGACCCGTTTCCGTGCTCGCGGTTCAGCGGATCGGGGTGCGGCGCGACGAGCCAGCCCCCCGGCCCGGGCGCGGCCAGCACGGGCTGGGGGATCTCGGGCATGCTCAGCGCGATCTGGCTGTGCTCGACGTGCGCGACCGCGGCGCCGCGGTGGTAGTCCTCCAGCCGCTCGATCAGGCCCGGGTCGGCGTACGGGCGGCCGTCCACGAACGGGCCCGGCCGCCGCTCGATGACCGCCACCACGTCGTCGCCGGTCAGCGTCTTGTGCGTTTCCAGCGCGTGGGCCAGCGACAGCACCTGGGCCCGGTTCTCGGTGATGATCTCCTCCACCCGGCTGAGCAGGCCGTTCAGGTTGTCCTCGATCCGGTCGGCCAGGGCCCGGCGCATTTCCGCCTCCGGATCCTGGCCCTTCTTGTTCCGGCCGCCCTGGCCGCCGCCCGGGGAGCCGACCTCCAGCCGCTTGGCCGTGGAGTAGGACGACACCGTGGATCCCATCCCCCAGAAGCCCTCCATGAACGAGGCCACGGTGGTCGCCGACTCCAGGTCGCCGGAGACCCCGGAGGAGCTGTCGTTGCCGAAGAACATCCGCTCCCCGGCCAGGGAGGCCAGCGAGACCAGGATGTCGGTCTGGTATTCGCTCCGCCACCGGGTGAACTGGTCTTCCGGAGGGATGCTGGCGACCATGCCGAGATAGTCACTGCCCTTCTCGATGGTCGCGATGTCGATCTCCATGTGCTGCCGGGTGCGGTAGGCGACCAGCGCGTGGCAGGCCTCGTGGATGGCCACCGCGTGCCGCTCCCGCTCGATGTACTCCACGTCCTCGGGCGGCCCGAGCTCCTTGAGCTGCTTGGCCCGGATGACATCGCCCCAGGTGATGACGTCCCGCCCGGCCCGGATGGCGGTAATGAGCGCCTCGTTGACCAGGTCCTTGATCGTGGCCCCGGTCGCGTACGGGGTGATGGTGGCCAGCTTGTCCACCTGCTCCGCGGTGAGCTCGTGCCGCACCTTGGAGAAGTAGCCCTCATAAGTGCGCACCCGGCCCGCCTTGGACGGGTAGCCGACCTTGTAGATCCGGTCGATGCGGCCCGGCCGCAGCAGCGCCTCATCCAGCGCCTCCGGCAGGTTGGTGGCCATCATGACCAGCATCCGGTACTTGGGCGGGGGCTTGGGGCGCATGCCGAGCAGCCGGCGGACGTGGCGGTTCACGAACCCGCGCGGCTTCTTCAGCCCGGACAGCTCGGTGAGCAGCGCCTCCAGCGTGCCCATGCCACCGCCCCCGCCGCCGCCCATGCCCATGATCTGCTTGCTGCGGCGGGTGTCCGGCTCGTCCCCCGCCGAGGACAGGGCCCGGCGCGCCAGCCGCCACTGGACGTCGTCGGACAGGTAGGAGAAGCCGTGGCAGCCGCCCGCCTGCCAGGCCGCGGGGGTGGCCCGGCCGCCGCCGGGGAAGTTCGGGCCGCCCTGGGCCAGCGCGCCGCGGCGGCCCAGCGAGTCGGCCTCGTCGAAGAACACGATCACGCCGCCGTACCGGAGCGCGAGCCGGCGCAGCTTGCGGAACAGGGACTTGACCTTGAGGATGCCGACGCCCATGAACATGTTGATGAACGCGCCCGGGTCCACGAACACGTAGGGGCGGCCGGTCTCGCCCGCCACCGCCTCGGCCATCAGCGTCTTGCCGGTGCCGGGCGGGCCCCAGAGCAGGATGCCGCCGGGCACGTAACCGCCCCGGGACTCGATCTGCTCCGGGTCCTCCAGGTAGAGGATGTTCTCCTTCACCCGGGCCAGCACGTGGTCCTGGCCCCAGACGTCGGTGAACCGGGTCTTGATGTCGTCCGGGTAGTAGACGTCCACGCCGCCCCGGGACAGGAACCAGAACAGCGCGCCGAACTGGATCACCACGAAGACCACGCCGAACATGAGCTGGGCCACGAACGGCATCGCATGCCACAGCTCGGCCGGGGCGGCCAGCAGGCCGTCCACCGGGCTGGTCTGATTCAGCTTGCCGAGGATCACGGCCAGCACTGCGATCCAGAACACCCAGGTGATCAGCCGCCAGAGCCGGAATCTGGTCCAGTCGGAGAACCGGCGGTGGGTGACCCGGGCGAACCCGGCGAACACGCGGTTGGTCCAGAACTGGTGATACGCGGCCCAGTGCTCACTGATCAGGAAGTGCACCTGGCGGAGCAACTCCAGGCCGATCAGCACGAGGATCCAGGCCCCGGACCGGGATTCGATCCGGAACGCGTCCGACCACGAGACGAGCGGGTTACCCGACTTCTGCGACCAGGCCAGGAGGAACCACAGCGCGGTCAGCAGGAGCAGGAGCTTGATCCTGTCCCAGAGCGGGAGCGGCTTGCGGGTCGGCCTGCCGTCGTCACGCGGCCGCCCTTCGGGTGGCCGCAGACCCTCGGGCGTGCCTGCCGGGGCCATCGTCATCATGGGCTCCTGACCGTAAAGGAGTTCATCACCGTGTCGATCTCGCTCTGGTGCTTGCTGTAACACGAAGCCAGGCAGTGCACGAGCAGCAGGTAGACCTCGGTGTCATCCGCGTTCGTCAGGGCGACCTGGTCGAAGGTGTTGGTGCCGACGCCTGGGTAGGTGTACTCGAAGGTCTCCCGGACCCCGTGCACCCCCTGCGCCAGGGTCAGCGTGGTGTCGCGCAGCAGGTGGAAGTTGGTCAGCGGGAAACCGCTCTTGGCTGCCGTGGCCCGGTCGGCCGAGGTCACCGGCAGGAAGAAGTCGCGCAGCATGTTGTAGGACAGGGAGTTGGTCGTCGCCTGGTTGACCGGCGCGACCACGGAGTACGCAAACGGTGCCGCGTTCGTCGCGCCGAGCACGTGGTCCGCGGCGGGCCGGGTGTCGCCGTCGTAGCCGACCGACCAGACGCCGCTCTGCGGCGTGCTCTTCACCGCCGCGTTCAGCCTGGAGCTCGCGATCTGGCTCCAGTCGTTGGGCACCTTGAAGTAGGTGTGGGCGCTCGAGTTCGTCACGTACGTGAACTGCGGCGCGGCACAGCCGGTCACCAGGAGCGCGAGCAGGATCATGCCCAGCCCGACCACGCGGCCCCTGATCATGGTTCTCTCCTACCGCCAGGAAACGTGTGCCATATCCGTTATGCGTTCGTGTCCTACTGGGAGTATCGCTTCCGGATACGCCGCCTGGGTAGAGGGAGCTGGATTAGCCACATGCCTGTAACACGTGAAGACCCGGGCCGCCGGCTCACGGGCGGGCGGGCGGATGGGTGCGGCGGATCCCCCGGAGGGAACGAGTGAACGGTGCGCAGGCCCTCATCCGCACGCTGGCTGACTGCGGGGTCGATGTCTGCTTCAGCAACCCGGGCACCTCGGAGATGCACTTCGTGGCCAGCCTGGACGCGGTGCCGCAGCTGCGCGGGGTGCTCTGCCTGTTCGAGGGCGTGGCCACCGGCGCGGCGGACGGGTACGGCCGGATGACCGGCCGGCCCGCGGCCACGCTCCTGCATCTGGGGCCGGGCCTGGCCAACGGCCTCGCCAACCTGCACAACGCCCGCCGGGCCGGGACCCCGCTGGTCAACGTGGTCGGTGATCACGCCACCTACCACAAGCGCTTCGACGCGCCGCTGGAGTCCGACATCGACTCGCTGGCCGGGCCCGTGTCCGGCTGGGTCCGGCGCTCCGCGCGCAGCGCCGACGTCGCGGCCGATGCCGCGGAGGCGGTGGCGGCGGCCCTGGGGCCGCCCGGCGGCGTGGCCACGCTGATCCTGCCCGCCGACGTGTCATGGTCCGGCGGCGCCGAGCCCGCCCCGGCCGGGCCGCGGCGGCCGCCGTCCCCGGTCCCGGACCCGGTGATCGAGGAGGCCGCGGAGGTCCTGCGCGGCGGCCGGGGGGACGCCGCGGGCGGCACGGCCCGGGACTGCGTCATCCTGCTGGGCGGCGCCGCGCTGCGCCGGCCCGGGCTGGAGGCGGCCAGCCGGCTCGCCGCCGCCACCGGGGCGCGGCTGCTGGGCGAGACGTTCCCGGCCCGGCTGGAACGCGGCGCGGGCCTGCCGGGGCTGGAACGACTGGCGTACCTGGCCGAGTTCGCGCAGTCACAGCTGGCCGGGACCCGGCACCTGATCCTGGCCGGCGCCCGGGCGCCGGTGTCCTTCTTCGCCTATCCGGGCCTGCCCAGTTCCCTGGTGCCCGACGGGTGCCAGGTGCACACGCTGGCCCAGCCGGGTGAGGACGTGTGCGCGGCGCTGGCGTCCCTGGCCGGGCGGGTCGCCGCGGCGGCCCGGCCGCGGCCGCAGCCGGCCCAGCGGCCCGCGCTGCCGGATGGCGAGCTGACCGCCGAGACGGCGGCCGCGGTCATCGGCGCGCTGCTCCCGGAGGGGGCGATCGTGTCCGACGAGGCGAATACCTCCGGGCTGTGGCTCCCGGCCGCGACCGCGGGCGCACCGCCGCATGACTGGCTCACGCTTACTGGCGGAGCGATCGGCCAGGGCCTGCCGGTGGCCACCGGGGCGGCCGTGGCCTGCCCGGACCGCAGCGTGCTCGCGCTCGACTCAGACGGCAGCGCGATGTACACGATCTCGGCGCTGTGGACCCACGCGCGGGAGCAGCTGGACATCACCACGGTGATCTTCAGTAACCGCCGCTACGCCATCCTCGACCTGGAACTGCAGCGGGTGGGCGCGGTCGCGGGCGGCGACGCGGCCCGCAGCCTGCTCGACCTGTCCCGGCCCGACCTGGACTTCGCCGCCCTGGCCCGCGGGATGGGCGTACCCGCGGCCCGGGCCGGCAGCGCCGCGGAGTTCGCCGATGAGCTGCGGCGCGCGCTGGCCGAGCCGGGGCCGCACCTGGTCGAGGCGCTGCTCAGCCCGGCCGGGTGAGCCTCCCGGAATGCGCCGAGCCCCGGCCGGGATCGGGTCCCGGGCCGGGGCTGGCGGATGGCTCTCAAGCCGGTTAGCTCGGGGGCGAGGAGAGCCTGCGTGATCAGAATCAGGTGAAATGAGAACCTGCGTGATCAGAACGTTGTTCTGGTCAGCAGCCGTCGTAGGGCGCCCACGGCGAGGTGCCGTCCTGCGCGTACAGCTGCTGGAACGCCTGGTTCTGCTGGGCGACGGAGGCCGAGCCGGCCGTGCCCGAGTAACCCAGGCTGGCCCAGGTGCTCGGCAGGATGCCGTACAGGCCCGCCGACGACGCGGTCGGGTTGTTGCCGGACTCACGCCAGGCCACGCACTGCTGGAACGACGACGGCGCGCTGCCGCCGGCACTCGTGGCCGACGTGCCCGTGCTGGCCGACGAGGTGCCCGTGCTGGCCGACGTGCCAGTGCTGGCTGACGTGCCCGCGCTGGCCGAGTAGCCGGTGCTGGCCGACGAGGTGCCGGACGCAGCGTCTGAGGTGTCGGAGCCCGCCGAGGGGGTGCTGGAACTCGCCGGGGCCTGGTAGTAGGTCGGTGCGGCCGGGGTAATCCCGGAGCGGCCGTCGGGCACGTTGATCTTCTGGCCCACGTAGATCAGGTTGGGGTTCTTGATCCACTTGTTGGCCGCTTCGACCTTGGTGAGAGACACCCCCGCCGAGGCGGCGATGCCACTGAGCGTGTCACCCGACTGCACAGTGTGCGTGCTGGCCAGGGCCGGCCCAGCCGCCAGGCCCGCCATGACGATGCCGGCGCCTGCTGCCGTGATTATCCGAGTTTGTACCTTCATAAAGCTCCTTGTCCGGATTCTGGCCACAGCGGCCCAACGTACGCAAGGCCTGGTCAGGGTGCAAACCCGGCGGGAGGAACATCACCCCAGGTAGAAGCCGGAAGCCCTTGCGGCGGCGGGGCTTCCGGCGTTCAAAAAAAAAGTTTGTGGTGGGGCGGGTGTGGGTACTGATCCGGGTCGCCTAGTCGCGGAACGCCGGCCGGCGCACCCCGTGCGAGCCGGCCCCGTGCTGACCAGCCCCGTGCTGACCAGCACCGTGCTGACCAGCACCGTGCTGACCAGCACCGGCGGCCGCACCGGCGCGCCAGGCCCGGCGGCGAGCCCGGGGTGGCCGCCCCGGACCAGAGGGCGCCGGGGGGAGACCGGCCGGGTGGCGCACGGCCGCCGGAGCGGCGGCCACCGAGCATCCCCGCTCCGCGGCCAGCCGCCGGCGGCGTTGGCCGCCGCGGGCCAGCACCCGTCGCCGGTCCTGGCCGTGCAGCGCAAACTGGCGATCCAGCGTCTCCAGGCCAGGCAGCACCTCCAGGCCAGGCAGCACGTGCCGGCCAGGCAGCACGGGCTGGCCGGTTAGCAGGGCCTGACCAGGCAGCACGGGCTGGCCGGTTAGCAGGGCCTGGCCAGGCAGCACGGGCTCGCCAGGCAGCACGGGAGCGCTCT
Source organism: uncultured Actinomycetes bacterium (assembly GCA_963851025.1). Taxonomy (GTDB): domain Bacteria; phylum Actinomycetota; class Actinomycetes; order Streptosporangiales; family Streptosporangiaceae; genus RYN-230. The sequence goes on along the minus strand of CAWKOA010000020.1, from coordinate 70,360 downwards.
CCGCTGCGGCCGGCGCCGCGGCGGCCGGGCGCTCCGCGCGGCGGCCGAGGCGCCGCACGCTGCTCAGCGCGATGCCGCCGAGGATGGCCGCACCCCCGCCGACCTGGGCCAGGCCCGCCGGGTTACCGAAGACCACCACGCCCGCTACCGCGCCGACCAGCGGCTCGATGTTGAGGAACGCCCCGGCAGTCTCGGCCGGCAGCCGGCTCTGCCCGAAGGCGAACAGGGTGAACGGGAGCAGGGTCCCGGCCGCGATCAGCGCGACCACGGCCAGCAGGCTTCCGGCGTGCCCGGGCGCGGGCGGCATGCCCTCGGTCAGCGCGCTGAACGGGGCCGTGGCCAGGGCCGCTCCCAGGAACTGGACCGCGGTGACCGCGATCGGGTCGCGGCCGCGCAGCATCCGGGTCTGGCCGACGGTGAAGATGGCCGAGAGCAGGACCGAGGCCAGCACCATGCCGTCGCCGCCCAGGTTCGCGCCGCCACCGCCGCCCGCGGCGATCAGCCCGACCCCGGCGAGCGAGACGGCGAAGCCAGCCCAGGCGATCGGGCGCACCACGCTGCGGTGCCACACCACGGCGATGATCGCGACCATCACGGGGGCGGTGCCGATGAGCAGCGCCGCGTGGCTGACACTGGTCCGGGTGATGCCGGTGTTCTGCAGCAGGACCGTCCCGCCGTACCCCGCCGCACCCCAGGCCAGGATCGCCGGGCTCCACGCCGCGCGCAGCCGGGACCGGGGGTCGCGGCCAGCAGCACGGCGGCGGCCACGGCGAACCGGACGGCGGCCAGCCAGCCGGGCGGCAGCCAGCCCAGGGCGATCTTGGACAGGGGAACCGTGCTGCCCCACAGCAGCCCGGCTACGGTGAGCGCCACGAGGGCGCGGCGGCGGTCGATGTTCATGCATCCAGAATGCGTGCCCGCAGACCAGAATTAGCCGTAGGAGGCTCCTGATGAAATATTATTCAGTTTTATGGCCGTGAACCTTGACGAAGTTGACCTCAAACTGCTGACCGCGCTGCAGGCCGACGCGGACAGGACCAACGTGGAACTGGCCCGGCTGGTCGGCCTGTCCCCGGCCGCGACCCTGCACCGGGTGCGCGCCCTCAAGGAGTCCGGGGTGATCCGGATCATCCGGGCCCAGCTCGACCCGGAGGCGGCCGGATTCCCGCTGCAGCTGTACGTGTTCGCCACGCTAGGGCGGCACGATCCGCGGGCGACGCGCATCTTCGAGGACCAGGTCCGGGCCCTGCCGCAGATCATCGCGGCCGACAACGTCGCGGGTGAGATGGACTACCTGCTCAGCGTCGTCGCCCGGGACGTCGCCGAACTGTCGGAGGTGCTGACCCGGCTGTCCACCCGGGGCGGCCAGCGGCTGATCACCTACCTGCGGCTGACGGAGGTCAAGCCGCCCTGCGGGCTGCCGCTGGACCCGGACACGACCGCGGGCAGCCGCGCGGCGCGGCAGCGCCGGCGGCCGCCCGCGGACCGGGGCGAACCGGCTGGCTAGCCCTTGAGCTGGTCGATCTTGTCCCGGAACAGCGTGGTCGCGATCGTGGACTTGCGCGGCTGGCCGCGCAGGAAGGCCTCGGCGAACTTCTTGGCCTGCTGGTACTCGACCTTGCCGGGCAGCGGCGGCTCGTCCTGGTTCACGTTCACGTCGACCAGCGCCGGGCCGTCGTGGCTCAGCGCCTGGCTGATCGCGTTGCGGACCTCGCTGGCGTGGGTCACCTTGAGGCCCAGTGCGCCGTTGGCGGTGGCGATCGCGGTGTAGTCCACGAACGGCTCCGGGTAGCGCACCCCGTGCTCGGGGTAGCCGAGCACCATCTGCTCCCAGAGGATCTGGCCGAGCGAGTTGTTGTTGTTGATCACGATCTTGACCGGCAGCTGGTGCTGGATGGCCGTGATGAACTCGGCCATCAGCATGGAGAACCCGCCGTCGCCGACGTAGCCGATGACCTGCCGGCCCGGGAACGCGTGCTGGATCCCGATCGCGTAGGGCAGGCCCGGGCGCCATCGTGGCCAGGTTCCCGGACAGGTAGAACTGGCGGTCGGCCCGGATGTGCCAGTGCCGCGCGGCCCAGGTGGCGATGGTCCCGCTGTCGCAGGTCAGGATGGCGTCGTCCGCGGCCAGCTCATCGAGCACGCTGACCAGGAACTCCGGGGCGATCGGGTCGCGCTTCTCGTCCTGCAGCGCGGCCATCTTCTCCCGCCACTTGCCCATCTGCTTCTGGTACTTCTCCAGGAACGACGTGTCGGACCGCTGCTTGAGCAGCGGCAGCAGGGCCTGCAGGCCTTCCCGGGCGTCGCCGACCACCGGCACCTCGGTCGGCACCCGGGCCCCTGCGCGGGCCGGGTCGGCCTCGATCTGCACGATCCGCGCCTTGCCGGGCTCCGGCATGAACTTGGTGTACGGGAAGTTGGTGCCGACCATGAACAGGGTGTCCAGGTCGTCCATCAGCTCCTCCGACGGCGCGGTGCCGAGCAGGCCGATCCCGCCGGTCGTGTACGGCGAGTCGTCCGGCACGGTGGCCTTGCCGGACAGCGTCTTGATGATCGGCGCGCCCAGCGTCTCCGCCACCGCGAGCAACTGCTCCCGGGCGTGCAGGGCGCCCGCGCCGGCCAGGATCGCCACCTTCTCCCCCGCGTTCAGCACGTCGGCCAGCCGCTGCAGGTCTTCCTCGCTGGGCCGGCCGGGGGCGGCCAGCCGGATCGGCGCGGTCGCCGGCGTCCGGGCCGGGCCCACCTCCGCGTAGGGATTCTCGCCCGCCTTGGCCACCTGGAGGTCGTTGGGCAGGGTCAGGTGCGCCACCCCGCGCCGGGCGTACGCGGTGCGCACCGCGATGTCCACCACCGCGGGCAGCTGCGCCGGGTTGTAGATCATCTGGTCGTAGACGGCGACGTCCGCGTAGAGCTTGTCGAGGTTCACTTCCTGCTGGTAGCCGGTGCCCAGCACCGAGGTTTCCTGCATGCCGGTGATCGCGAGCACCGGCATGTGATCGAGCTTCGCGTCGTACAGCCCGTTCAGCAGGTGAATGCCGCCGGGGCCGGACGTGGCCAGGCAGACGCCGATCTGGCCGGTCGCCTTGGCGTGGGCGGTCGCCATGAACGCGGCCGCCTCCTCGTGATGGACCAGCACGAACCTCACCCGGTCCTGATGCCGGCGGAAGGCCTCCATGATGCCGTTGATGCCGTCGCCCGGGATCCCGAAGACGGTGTCCACGCCCCAGTCCGCGAGCCTCTCGACCAGAGCCTCGGATGCGATCTGTGCCATCTGCGGACCTCCAACTGATCGTGGTTAATGCGGGCAGGCGAATCCGCCCACTCACGGCTCTCCTCAGACGGGGGTCCCAAACATGCGCCGAGGTTTGGCCACCCGCACCGCAGGTAGCAGGGGGACGGATGGGGGATGAGCCGGCCGCAGCGGCGTCAGCCGGGAAGAAGAGGGTGATCATGGGCGGAGCGAGAGCGGCAGCCGATCCGGCCGTCGAGGGCCTGGATGCGGCGGTCTACGTGGTGCCCACCGATGCTCCCGAGGCCGACGGCACCCTGGCCTGGGACAAGACCACGCTCGTGCTGGTCACCGCGCGGGCCGGGGGCCAGCAGGGCATCGGCTGGAGTTACACCGCCGCGGCGGCCGCCCCGGTGGTGACCGGCATCTTGTCTGGCGTGGTGGCCGGCCGCAGTGCCCTGGACGTCACCGGTGCGAACGAGGCCATGACCCGGGCGCTGCGGAACGTCGGGCGGCCCGGCATCGGGGCGATGGCCCTGTCCGCCGCCGACATCGCGCTGTGGGACCTGAAGGCGCGGCTGCTGGGCTGCCCGGTCGCCGGCCTGATCGGGCGGGTCCGGGACGACGTGCCCGTGTACGGCAGCGGCGGCTTCACCAGCTACGACGAGGCGCGCACCCGGGAGCAGCTGACCGGCTGGGTGGAGAAAGACCGCATCCCCCGGGTCAAGATCAAGATCGGCGAGTCGTGGGGCAGCAACGAGGCCCGCGACCTGGCCCGGGTGGCGCTGGCCCGGGAGGTCGTCGGGCCGGACACCGAGCTCTACGTGGACGCCAACGGCGGTTACTCCACCGGGCAGGCGGTGCGGATGGCCGGCCGGATGGACGGGTTCGGGGTCACCTGGTTCGAGGAGCCGGTGTCCTCGCAGGATCTCGCCGGGCTGGCGGCGGTCCGGCAGCAGGTGCGGCCCGACGTGACGGCGGGCGAGTACAGCTGGACGCTGGCCGACTCGGAGCGGCTGCTGACCGCGGGCGCGGTGGACTGCCTGCAGCTCGACGTGACCCGCTGCGGCGGCATCACCGAGTTCCTCCGTGGCGCCGCGCTGGCCGCCGCGCATAACGTCCAGGTGTCTGGGCACTGCGCGCCGAACCTGCACGCGCAGGTCGCCGTGGCCGTGCCGAACCTGCGCCACCTGGAGTACTTCCATGATCACCAGCGGATCGAGCGCTTGTTCTTCGACGGCACGCTGGACCCGGAGGGCGGCGTGCTGGTGCCCGATCCCGGGCGGCCGGGCCTGGGCCTGGACCTGCGCACCGCGGACGCCGAGCGCTACCGGGAGGGCTGAGCACCGCGCCTGACCCGGGCCGCCGCGGACCGCGCCTGGCCAGGGGCGCCGCGAATACTCTGCGCACGCATGTTTACATCCCGTGCCAGGGGCATCCTCGGGAGGTACTGATTCCCCGCAGGATTCTGAGGTGATAGACGTGGCGGATGCGATCCCACTCGCGCCCACGCCACCGGCCGCCGACCCGGCAGCGCAGGACGACGGCGAACTGCTTGAACTGGTCCACACGCTGCCGTCCGGATCCCGGCGCCGTTCCGCGGCCTGCGAGGCCCTGGTACTGCGGTACCGCTCGCTGGTGCGCTCATGCGCCCGCCGGTACCGGGACAGCCCGGAGCCGGAGGAAGAGCTGATGCAGGTCGGGTACGTCGGCCTGCTCAAGGCGATCAACAATTTCGACCCGGCTTTCGGCGGGAACCTGGCCGCCTACGCCCAGCCGTGCATCTCCGGCGAGATCAAGCGGCACTTCCGCGATAAGCGCTGGCAGGTCCACGTGAAGCGGCCGGTGCAGGAGCTGCTGCTGCAGGTGCGCAAGGCCCGCGCCGGGCTGGTCCAGGATCTGGGGCACGTGCCCACGGACGACGAGGTCGCCCGGCATCTGGGCGTCAGCCTGGAGGAGATCCGGGACGCCAACCGGGCCGACATGGTCTTCCATCCCCACTCGCTGGACGCGCCGATGTCCGCCGATGACGACGCGGCGACCCTGGGCGATCTGCTCGGCGGGGAAGACCCGCAGGTGGAGCACACCCTGGACATGCAGGCGGTGTCCACCCACTGGAACGAGCTGCCCGAGCGGGAGCAGCACATCCTGGCCATGCGCTTCTACGGCAACATGACCCAGGCGGAGATAGGCCAGAAGCTGGGCGTGTCGCAGATGCACGTGTCCCGGCTGCTGGCCCGGGCCCTCGACTACCTCCGCGAGTGCCTGCTCGGCCCGGAGCACCGGGTCAGCTACCGGTAGCGTCCGGCGCGGCTCGCCCGCGTGGCCTCGCCGTTGAAGGCCACGCGGGCGAGCGGTCAAGCCCGGCCCGGGTGCTCAGCCGCTGGTACCCGGGCCGGACGCTCAGGTGTTCGCCGGATGCAGGAGGACCTTGGTGAAGCCGTCCACCCGCTGGTCGAACTTCTCGTAGGCGCCGGGCGCCTCGGTGAGCGGCAGCTCGTGCGAGACCAGCAGTGAGGGCGTCGCCCGGCCCGCCACGATCAGGTCACGGAGCTGCTCGTTGTACCGCTTGACCGGGCACTGCCCGGTGCCCATGGCCTGCCCCTTCTGGAAGAACGTGCCGTAGTCGAAGCCGATCCGGCCCTGCTGGGCGCCCTGGCTGGCCGCCTTGGGGTCGCTGGGCACGTAGACGCCCACCACGCCGATCCCGCCGGTGGTCCGCACCGACTTGACCAGGCCGTCCAGCACCATCTCGGGGTGCTCCTCGCCCGCCGGGTCGTGCGCCTGGTAGCCGACGGCCTCGATGCCGCGGTCCGCACCCAGGCCCGTGGGTGGCGTCCATGATCTGCTCGGCCGGGTCGCCGTCGGCGAGGTTGACCGGGGTGGCGTCAAACCGGGCCGCCAGGTCCAGCCGGTCCTTGTGCATGGTCCACCACGTACACCTGGGACGCGCCCCGCAGGTAGGAGCTGTGCGCGGCGAGCAGGCCGACCGGGCCCGCGCCGAAGACGACCACGGTGTCCCCCGGGCTGACGCCGGCCAGCACCGCCCCGTGGTATCCGGTCGGGAAGATGTCCGACAGCATGGTGAAGTCACGCTCGTGCTCGGTGCCGGCGGGCAGCGGGAGCAGGTTGAAGTCCGCGAACGGCACCCGCAGGTACTCGGCCTGGCCGCCCTGGTAGGGGCCCATCTGCGCGTAGCCGTACGCGGCCCCGTCCACCCCTTCGGTGGGGTTCATCCGCAGGCAGAACGAGGTCCAGCCGTCCACGCAGTTGCGGCAGCGTGCCGCAGGCGATGTTGAACGGCACCGACACCCGGTCGCCCGGCTTGATCCAGGTCACGCCCGGGCCGGTCTCCTCGACGATGCCCATGTTCTCGTGGCCGAGGACCTTGCCCTCTTCCACGTTGGTGCGGCCTTCGTACATATGCAGGTCAGAACCGCAGATGTTGGTCGTGGTGATCCGCACCACCGCGTCGTTCGGCGCTTCGATCCGCGCGTCGGGGACGTCTTCGACCGCGACCTTGAACGGTCCCTTGTACACGACGGCCTTCACGGCAACCTCCTGGAAAGGTGCTGTTGTCGCCGGGTGCCTGGCCGCGCTTCCGGGCCAGGCGAGGGAGGTACCCCACTCCGCTGCCCGCGTCCTCCGGCATGAAACAGGCGGGCCTCAGCCCGTGTCCGGGACCACCAGGACCGGGCACGGAGCGTTGCGCAGCACGTACTGGCTGCCCAGCAGCCCGGCCCGGCATCCGCCACGAGAGCCGCCACCGGTCATCTTCGCCTCGCGTGCGGTCGCGGCGGCCAGTTCGCTGCTTGGTCATGCTGCGACCGGCCAGGGCCACCTGCGCGGCCGGGGGCCAGCGCCGAGCAGGTGCTCCTTGCTGGCGTTGGCGTCCACGCCCGCCGTAGCTCTCACCCGACTGGCCCGCGGCGGCCGGGCCGACTGCTCGTCGGACGGGCCCTTGGCCCCGCCCGGCTTGGGCTCCCAGTGGTCAGCCGACCTTCTCGAAGCTGTGCTTCAGTGCGCCGTACGCGGTCCGGTGGGCACCGCTCGCCCTCGCCGTACTCCCCGACCGCGCTGTCGTGGCGCCTCGATCCACGTCTCCTGGGCCTTGGCCGGCGACCGCCGCAGGGTCGACGGCAGTTCCTCACGTCCTGGCATGGGTCTCCTCCTCAGGCTGGGCCGCCGCGGGCGCCGGCCTGGAGCAGGCCGCGGCCCGGGCGGCGACGGCCATGATGGTCAGGGCCGGGTTGGCGCTGCCCTGGGTGGGCAGCACGCTCCCGTCGGTGATGTAGAGGTTGGGCACGGCGAAGCTGCGGCAGGTGCCGTCCACCACGCCGTGCCGTTCGTCGGCGGCCATCCGGGCCCCGCCCACCAGGTGCGCGAACCGCTGGATGGTGATCACCTCATCGGCCCCGGCCGCGTGCAGGATGTCCTCCATGACCCGCTGCGCGGCGTGCAGCAGCTGGGTGTCGTTGTCGCACTGGGAGTAGGAGAACCGGGCCACCGGCAGCCCGTGACGGTCGGTCTCCTCGTCCAGCGTGACCCGGTTATCCGGCCTGGGGCAGGAACTCGCACAGCGCGCCGAGGCAGCACCAGTGCACGTAGTCGCTCATGTAGTCGCGCAGCGCCCGGCCCCAGTGCCCCTGGGCCGCGACGTGCTCGGCCCACGTGATGGGCAGCGGGGACACGTTCTGGATGGAGAACCCGCGCCGGTAGGGCCGGGCCGGGTCGGTCTCGTAGAAGTCCTCCGAGCTGACTTCCGGCGGCGGCGCCTTGTACATCCGGATCTCGTCGTCGAACCGGCCCGCGGTCTGCGGCGCCCCCTGCACCATCAGGTAGCGGCCGACCTGGTCGAAGTCGTTGCACAGCCCGTCCGGGAACCGGCTGGAGGAGGAGTTCAGCAGCAGCCGCGGCGTCTCGATCGAATAGCCGGCCACCGCGACCATCCGGGCCCGCTGGAACCGCTCCCGCCCGCCGCGGACGTAGTGCACGCCGGTGGCCCGCCCGGTCCGCTCGTCGACGGCGATCCGGGTCACCATGGCGTCGGCCCGGACCTCGGCGCCGTGGGCGAGCGCGTCCGGGATGTGCGTGATCAGCGGGCGACGCTTTGGCGTTGACTTTGCACCCTTGCAGGCAGAATCCCCGGTAGATGCAATGCGGGCGGTTGCCGAACCGGCCGTTAGGAATGGCGACCGGTCCGACCTTGGCCGTGATGCCCAGCTTCCGGGCCCCGCGCAGGAACACCTCGCCGTTGCCGCCGACCGGATGCGGCCGGTGCGGGTAGCCGTGCGGGTCGCCCCAGGGCCAGTGCTCCCCGGCGACCGGCAGTTCCTCCTCGATCGCCCGGTAGTACGGCAGCAGGTCACCGTAGCTGAGCGGCCAGTCGGCGCCCACCCCGTCCTGGGTGAAGGTCTGGAAGTCGCTGGGATGGAAGCGCGGGGTGTAGCCGGCGTAGTGGACCATGGACCCGCCGACGCCGCGGCCGGAGTTGTTCGAGCCGAGCGGCACCGGATCGGCCCCGGTGATCACCCGGGGCTCGGTCCAGTACAGGTGATGGGACGCGGCCTCGTCGCTGAACCAGTCGGTGTCCGGGTCCCAGAACGGCCCGGCGTCCAGCGCGGCCACCCGCCAGCCGGCCCGGGCCAGCCGCTGCAGCAGGACCGAGCCGCCCGCCCCGCAGCCCACGATGACCAGGTCGATCTCGTCGGTGTCGGCGAACCGCCGCATGTCGCGGCGCAGCCGGTGGTCCGTCCGGGTGCCGTCGTTGGGCAGCAGCCAGGCCGATTCGTTCCGATTACGGACCTGGGTACTCACTCGCCCTCCCGCACGGGGTCGTCGGCGGGACGGCCATCCGCCTGCTCGAACGGCTCCCGCCGCCCCACGCCCTTGTTCTTGTAGCCGCGCGGGTAGGCGGGGCCGGGGAAGCCCATCTCGTTCCAGGCCCAGGGGTGGGCGTAGAAGGCGGTGCACGCGTAGCGGGTCCACAGGCTCCACACCCGGCTGGCCGGCAGGCCGTGCCAGTCGCCCGAGCCGAGATCCTGCACGGCCTGGATCAGCGCGCACTGGTCGGCGGGCGGGCACTCGGCGAACGCGGCCGCGTACTTGACCTGGGCGTCGACGTCCAGGCAGGCGAGCGTGTCCCGCCAGGCCTGGCCGTCCTCGGGCATGTCGGCGTACCGCCAGCCGTCGGTCTCGCGCCTCGGCCAGCCGGGCGTCGATCAGCGCGGTCACCGGCACCCGCGGTTCGGCGTCCTGGCCCAGGATCAGGTTGAGCAGCGCGGTGGCGGTGGCCTCCTCGGCGGGGCTGAAGAACCGCGGCGACGGCGGCGGGCCCAGCCGGGACTCCACCACGGCGGCGGTGGCCGGATCCCAGTGCGGCAGCTGGGACATGACGTCGAAGCCGGGGAACCGCGCCGGGGCCGCCGCCCGGCGTCGCAGGCCCACCGGGCGCGGGCGGGCTGGCGGGGCGGCGGCTCACTGCTCCCGCCGCAGGATCGCGGCCAGCAGGCCCATCCCGCCGACCATGGTGACCAGCAGCGGGGCCAGCAGCGGCGGCCCCATCTCCAGGTTGTAGCGGGCGTTGGCCCAGCCGCCGGGCTTCTGGGCGATGCCCCGGGCGTGCAGGTAGGTGCCCTGCAGCCCGTTCGCGACGATCGCGGCCGGAGGCGACCGGCAGCGCGGTCTTGGCCAGCCGGCGGCTGAAGAACCCGGCCACGCCGGCGGCCGCGCCGACCGGGCCGAGCGCGACCGGGATCCACATCATCTTGTTGCCGAAGCTGGCACTGTCGTGCTCGAAGAAGATCTCGGCCGCGGTGACCAGCGCGCCCGCGGCGGTCAGGGCCGACAGGCTGCGCTCGAAATGCCCGGTCTGGACGTTGCGGACCATCCGGTCGATGCCATGGGCCGCGGCGCTCGCCGCGCCGGGCCGCCTCGTCAGCGATTTCACTGGTTCCCTCCACCCGATCACTGCCTGGGCCTGTCTCTAGCCCGCCCGGCTACCCCCGGGCCGGGACGCTAATCCCCGCCGGGTGTAAAGCGGCTGATCGGGGGCAGCGGATGGGTCTGGACGGCGGTGGGCCTGGACCACGGGGCTGAGATCACGGGCTCCGAACACGAGGCTCGCGCCTCCAGAGGCCTGGACCACGGGGCCCGCGCGGCCGTCGGCCAGCAACCTTCCGGAGGAACCATGAACCACACAGCGTTGCTGGACCGCACGTCAACCGGCCGGCTGGAGGAGCTCGGCCAGCAGCTGCGCGTTGACTCGGTCCGGGCGAGCGCCGCTGCGAACTCGGGGCACCCGACGTCGTCGATGTCGGCCGCTGACCTGATGGCCGTGCTGCTCGCCCGGCACTTCCGTTACGACTTCACCGACCCGCACGCGGCCGGTAATGACCATCTGATCTTCTCCAAGGGCCACGCGTCGCCGCTGCTCTACGCCATGTACCGGGCCGCCGGCGCGATCGGCGACGACGAGCTGCTCAGCTACCGCAGCCGGGGCAGCCGGCTGGAGGGGCACCCCACCCCCAGGCTGCCCTGGGTGGACGTGGCCACCGGCTCGCTCGGGCTGGGCCTGCCGGTCGGCGTCGGGCTCGCCCTTACCGGGCGCTACCTCGACCAGCTGCCGTACCGGGTCTGGGCGCTGTGCGGGGACAGCGAGCTGGCCGAAGGGTCGGTCTGGGAGGCGTTCGAGCACGCCGCCTACCACGACCTGGACAACCTGACCATGATCGTCGACGTGAACCGGCTCGGCCAGCGGGGCCCGACCCGGCACGGCTGGGACACCGGCGCCTACGCCCGGCGGATGGCCGCGTTCGGCTGGCACACGATCGAGATCGACGGGCACTCGGTAACCGAGATCGACCGCGCCTACGCGGAGGCCGCGCAGACCACCGGGCGGCCCACGGTCATCCTGGCCCGGACCCGCAAGGGCCGGGGGGTGGCGGCGGTCGAGGACGCAGGAGGGCGCGCACGGCAAGCCGCTGCCCGACGCGGAGGAGGCCATCCGCGAGCTGGGCGGTCCCCGGTCAGCCCGGGTGGAGGTGCAGCCGCCCGCGCAGCGGCAGCGGCCGCACGCGTTCCAGGCCGGCCAGCTCCACCTGCCCGGCTACGAGGTGGGGTCCTCGGTGGCGACCCGGGACGCGTTCGGTGCGGCGCTGGCCGCACTCGGCGGCGCCCGGGCGGACGTGGTCGTGCTGGACGGCGAGGTGAGTGACTCGACCCGGACCCAGCAGTTCGCCGACGCGCACCCCGAGCGCTTCTTCGAGTTCTACATCGCCGAGCAGCAGATGACCGCGGCCGCCCTCGGCATGCAGGCCCGCGGCTGGACGCCCTACCTGGCCACCTTCGGCGCGTTCCTGACCCGCGCCTACGACTTCCTGCGGATGGCCGCGGTGAGCCGGGCCAGCCTGCGGGTGGCGGGCACGCACGCGGGGGTCTCCATCGGCCAGGACGGCCCGTCCCAGATGGCCCTGGAAGACCTGGCCGCGTTCCGGGCGCTGCACGGCAGCACGGTGCTCTACCCGTGTGACGCCAACCAGACCGCCTGGCTGACCGCCGCCGTGGCCGACCGCGCAGGCGTCAGCTATCTCCGCCTGACCCGGGGCGGTACGACCGTTATCTATGAAGCGGGTGAGGAATTCCCGGTGGGCGGCAGCCGGGTGCTGCGCTCCTCCGCAGATGACCAGGTGACGATCGCGGCGGCGGGCATCACCGTGCACGAGGCGCTGTCCGCGGCCCACCAGCTCGCCGCGCGCGGCGTGAGCGCGCGGGTGATCGACGTGTACTCGGTCAAGCCCATCGACGCGGCCACGCTGCGCCAGGCCGCCCGGGACACCGGGCGCATCGTCACGGTCGAGGACCACTGGGCCGAAGGCGGGCTGGGCGACGCGGTGCTGGAGGTCTTCGCGGACGGCACGGACGAGGCGCTGCCCATCGTGCGCAGGCTGGCCGTGCGCGAGATGCCCGGCTCGGCCACCCCCGAGGACCAGCTCGCCGACGCCGGCATCGACTCCCGGGCCATCACCGCCGCCGCCCTCACCCTGGCCCGCGCCTGACCCGGGCTGGGCGCCACGCGGACGCGGCGGGGGCGCCCAGCCCGCCAGCCGGGGCGGCCCGGGCGCTGGTGAGCTGACCCGTTCTCGGGGCACCCTCAGCTCCCCGCCGGGCCGCCCCGCCCCATTGCCACTCCTCCCCCACCCCCGCACACCAGCCCCAACGCCCCCAACGGCTGGTTCGTGATCATGGTTTGGTGTCGTTATAGCGACACCAAACCCATGATCACGAACGGGGCGTCGTGGCTGGCGAGGGCGGGGGTGGCCGGGGCTCGGGGGTTGGCCAGCGGGGGTTGGCGGGGGCGGCGGTGAGCCGGCGGTGATCGGCGTCCAGGCCCTTGCGCTCGGCCTTTACCCCGAGGAACACCTCGACCAGCCCGGCCGGATCATCAGCGACGGCGCCGATCACGAACGCGATCACGGTGTCACTCACCTTGCCCGTGCTGACCAGCGAGGAGAACAGCAGCGGGCCGGTGATCCCGCCCGCCGCGGTGCCGATCGCGTAGAAGAACGCGATGGCCAGGGCCCGCGTCTCCATCGGGAAGACCTCGCTCACCGTCAGGTACGCCGAGCTGGCCCCGGCCGAGGCGAAGAACAGGACCACGCTCCAGCACGCCGTCATCGTGACCGCGTTCAGCGTCGCCGGCGTCGAACAGCCAGGCGGTGACCAGCAGCAGGACGCCGGACAGGATGTAGGTGCCCGCGATCATCGGCTTGCGGCCGACCGAGTCGAAGAGCCGGCCCAGCACCAGCGGCCCGATCAGGTTGCCCACCGCGATCACCGCGAAGTAGTAGCCGGGGTCGGTCTTGATGTGGAAGAACACGGTCAGGATCTGCGCGTAGCCGAACGTGATCGCGTTGTAGAGGAACGCCTGCCCGATGAACAGCGAGAAACCCAGGATCGGTGCGCCGCGGGTAGCGGGCGAACATGGTGTGCGCGATGGTGAGGAAGCCGATGGACTTCCGCTGCCGGATGGTGATCGACTGGCGCGGCTCGTCCAGGTGCGCGCCGGTCTCCCGCTCCACCTCCCTGCTCGATGCCGGTCACCAGGTCCTCAGCTTCCTGGCCGCGCCCGTGGATGAACAGCCAGCGGGGGCTCTCCGGCACGTTCCGCCGGACCAGGAGCACGACCAGGCCGAGCACCACGCCGAACCCGAAGCAGACCCGCCAGCCGACCGCGACCGGCAGGTCGTTGGTGGCCGGGACGGTGAGCAGCGCGCCGGCCGCCGCGCCGCCCAGTAGGTGCCGTTGATGATGATGTCGATCCGGCCGCGGTGACGGCTCGGGATCAGCTCGTCGATGGCCGAGTTGATCGCGGCGTACTCACCGCCGATGCCGAACCCGGTCAGGAAGCGGAACAGGAAGAACCACCAGGGCGCGAACGACAGCGCGGTGAGCGCGGTCGCGGCCAGGTACACGCCGAGCGTGATCATGAAGAGCTTCTTGCGGCCGAACCGGTCGGTGAGCCAGCCGAAGAACAGGGCGCCCACGCAGGCCCCCGCCACGTACATGGCCGCACCGAACCCGGTGATCTGCCCCTGGGTGATGTGATGCCGCTGCCGGGCTTGCTGATCTGGGCCGGAGATGTTGCCGACGATCGTGACTTCCAGGCCGTCCAGGATCCAGACCGTGCCCAGGCCGAGGATGATCATCCAGTGCCACCGGGACCACGGCAGCCGGTCCAGCCGCGCGGGGACCTTGGTCTTGGCTACGCCGGTCTGTACCTCGCTCACGGGCGGTCACCTCCTGCTCGCCGGAGGCCACCTCACCGGGCCGGGCGGCCCCGCTACCCCGCTACCCGCGGCCGTGGCCGCGGCTTACCCGCGCTGCGGCGCTTACCCGGTGCCAGGCCCCGCCGGGCCGGGAACGGCCCACGAGCCGCTCGGCGGCCGCCCCGGCCAGCCGGCCGATCTGGGACAGGACGCCGAGCTCGCGGAAACCCAGCCGGGGGCTGACCCGGCCGCGCACCACGGTGATCGCCCCGCAGGCCGCGTCGCCGGCCAGGATCGGCCCGACCGCGACCGAGCGGGCGCCGATCACGCTGGCCACCGGGCGGCCGTCGGGCAGGCCGCCGAGCATCCACTCGTCGTCGATCGAGGCCCGGACCTCCGGGGTACACCGGCTCACCGCCGAGCTGATCACGGGGCAGGACCGCGCGGTGACCTCACCGAGCGCCGCGATCAGGCCCGGGTCGGGCTCCCGCGCGGACACCGCCCGGCGCGGCGGGCTGGTCAGGAAGTCGACGAACACCCAGTCGGCGAACTTGCCGCTCAGCGCCTCGGCCATGGTCGAGCGAAGCTGCGTCTCCGCGACGGCGGTGACCGCGGCCACCGCGGCGCGGGCCAGCGTGTCGAGGCCGATTGTCCACGCGGTAGCCAGCCGGAGCAGGTCGTCGCTGGGCACCAGACCGGTGGCCCATCCGCCTGGCTCGCTCGCCGCTGGCCCGCCAGTTATCCTCATCACCGGCCCATCGCTGGCGGCTGGCCACCGCGGCGGCCAGCCTCGCGTCTGGATCTTCACCGGGGCAGACTGCCCCAGGAGAATGGCCTCAAACTGAGGGGCCAGACGTGCGGAGGAGCCAGGCGTGCTTACTGAGCAGGAAGCCGAGGAGTTCCGGATCCGCCAGCTGGTGGAGAAGTGGGCCCTGACCAGGGACGCCGGCGACTGGGACGGGTTCGCGTCCGTCTGGCACTCCGGCGGCTGGATGACCGCCACCTGGTTCCAGGGCCCGGCCGCCGATTTCGTCCAGGCCAGCCGGGACGGCTTCGACGCGGGCGTGAGCATCCTGCATTTCCTGGGCGGATCGCGCTGCGAGGTGTCCGGCCACCGGGCGGTGGCCCAGACCAAGATGACCATCCAGCAGCGCGCCCCGGTCGAGGGGATCATCGCCGACGTCACCTGCACCGGCCGCTTCTACGACTTCCTGGAGAAGCGCACCGGGGCCTGGGGCATCGTCCGGCGGCAGCCGATCTACGAGAAGGACCGGCTCGACCCGGTGGACCCCGGGGCCCGGCTCACCCTCGACCCGGCGCGGCTGGCCCGGTTCCCGGCGGGCTACCGGCATCTGGCGTACCTGCAGTCCCAGCTGGGGTACCGGATCGCGCCGCGGCTGCCCGGGCTGCGCGGGCCCGAGGTGGAGCGGCTGTACCAGGAGGGCCGGGACTGGCTGCACGGGTCGGCCACGCCGGGGATGCCTGCCGCCGACGGCCTGCTCTCCCCGGCTGGCTGACGCGCCCCGGTCAGACCTCGACCGTGGTCCCCACGTCAACCCGGGAGAAGCTGTCTTCCTTCCCGCACATCGGCAGGAAGTTGTTCAGCACCATGAGGCCGACGTCGCCGAACAGGGCGTCGTGGATGACGTACCCGCGCTGCGGGGCCACCTCGCGCGCGTAGTCGATCATCTCGCCGGTCTTGAGCCACGGCCCGCTGGCCGGCAGCAGCAGCGTCTGGACCGGGTCCTGCGGCACGGTGAACGAGTCGCCCGGGTGGAAGAGCGAGCCGTCGATCATGAACCCGGTGTTCTCGATCACCGGGATGTCCCGGTGCAGGACCGCGTGCAGGTGCCCGTAGGTGTGCACGTCGAACCCGGCCGCGGTGAACGTGTCACCCTCGTCGACCACGTGCACCTGGTCCTGGCTGAAGCCGGCGAACTCGCTGGCCACCGACGCGTTGGTCCAGAGCTGCAGGCCGCGGTCGGCGCCGAGCGCGGCGCGCAGGCCGTCGGCGTCGAAGTGATCGAAGTGCTCGTGCGTGATCAGCACCGCGCTGGCGCCCTCCAGCGCCCGCGGCATGCTCCAGGCCGCGGGGTCGATGACCAGCGTGGCCCCGTCCTTTTCCAGCCTGACGCAGGCGTGCTCGAGCTTGGTCAGCTGCATGTGCCTTCTCCCTGACTGAGGTGGCCCAACCGAGACGCAATAGTCAGACCCTACCGGCCCACGTCACTGCGCAGCCGGGGGGCGCCGTGCCACCATGGTGCGCGCGCCCGGCGCACCGCACGGCCGCACATTACCCCCCGATCCACGGCAGCAACGGAGGCAGCGATGCCCGGTGAGAACAGCCTGTCCTCAGTCGAGCACGTCGTCGTGCTGATGCTGGAGAACCGGTCGTTCGATCACATGCTCGGCTACCTGTACTCCGGCAGCGGGAACGTGTCCCCGGCCGGGCAGCCCTTCGAGGGGCTGACGGGCAGCGAGTCGAACCCGGCCTCCTCCGGGCCCCCGATCACCGTGTTCAAGATCGAGCCGGGCACCCCGAACGCCTACTACATGCCGGGGGCGGACCCGGGCGAAGGCTACATGGCCACCAACGACCAGCTGTTCGGCAGCGACACCGCCCCGGCGAATCCGGCCACGCCACCACCCAACGACGGCTTCATCAAGGACTTCGCCTACACCCTGGGCTGGCAGGCGCGCGAAGGCCGGTCCATCGTGCCGGGCACGACGGCCCAGGACATCATGGGCTGCTTCACCCCGGAAGCCCTCCCGGTACTGTCCGGCCTGGCCAAGGGCTATGCCGTCTGCGATCACTGGTTTTCCTCCGCGCCGACCGAGACCATGCCGAACCGGGCGTTCGCCTGCTCGGGCACCAGCCAGGGGCACATGGACGACAAGACGCACACGTTCACCTCGCCGTCCATCTTCGGGCTGCTTGATTCGCACGGGCAGTCGTGGGGGATCTACGGCTACGACGCGCAGCCGCTGACCAAGGCCACGTTCACCGACATCAGCGGGGCCGCGGCCAGCCATTTCGGGGTGTTCACCGACTTCACCGCGGCGGCCGCGGCCGGGACGCTGCCCGCGTTCACGTTCCTGGAGCCGAGCTGGAGCTCGACCGGCAACAGCCAGCACCCCAACTACGACGTGGCCCTGGGCGAGCAGTTCATCCACGACGTGTACGAGGCGCTCCGGGGCGGTCCCGGGTGGGCGCAGACGCTGCTGGTCATTACCTATGACGAGCACGGCGGCTGCTACGACCACGTGCCGCCGCCGTCCGGGGCGACCCCGCCGGACCACGACGCGGGCGAGTTCGGGTTCGACTTCACCCGGTTCGGGGTGCGGGTCCCGGCCGTGCTGGTGTCGCCGCTGATCGCGCCGGGCACGGTGTACCGGGTCCCGGCCGGGAGCACCCCGCTGGACCACACGTCGATCCTGAAGACGGTGGAGCAGCGCTGGGGGCTGCCGTCGCTGACCGCCCGGGACGCCGCCGCGCCCGGGTTCGGTGACGTGCTCACGCTGACCACGCCGCGCACCGACGACGCGCTGGCCGGGGTGACGGTCCCGGCGGCCAGCGAGCCGGGTCCCGCGGCGGGACAGCCGTCGCACCTGCAGGAGATCCAGGCCGAGCTGGTCTCCCGGCAGTTCCCGGCCGGGGTGTCCCCCGCGCCCGGGGTGGCCGGCCCGGCCCCGGCCACCGACGCCGCGCTGTCCAGCTACATCCGCGCGAACGCCTGAGCGCCGGGCCGTAGGCCGGCGCGGCAAGATACCGGCCACGCCCGGCTGGCGTGAGAAAGAGCTTCCCTAACGGCTTTACCGGACGGCTCGGGTGCCGACCGCCATCCGGGTCGCGAGCTCGGCGTCGATCTGCTGTGCGGCGTCGAGCAGCCGGGGCAGGAACTGCTTCTCCAGCGTGCGCATCGGCACCCGGGCCGCGTGCGCGCTGGCGTTGATGGCCGCGACCACCCGGCCCGAGCTGTCCCGGATGGGCACCGCGATCGACCGGACCCCGGCCTCCAGTTCCTGGTCCACCGCGGCCCAGCCCTGCGCGGCCACCCGGGCCAGGATCTGCCGCAGTTCCTTCTCGTCCACCACGGTGCGGTCGGTCAGCTTGCGCAGGGTGGTCCGCTGCAGGTGCGCGTCCAGTTCGGCGGCGGGCAGGCTGGCCAGCAGGACGCGGCCCATCGAGGTCGGGTAGGGCGGCAGCCGGGTGCCCACGGTCAGCGCGATGGTCATGATCCGGTTGGCGGAGGCGCGGGCCACGTACACGATGTCGTCGCCGTCGAGCACGCTCACCGAGCAGGACTCGTGCAGTTCCTCGGCCAGGTCCTCCAGGTGCGGCTGGGCGATCTGGGCCACGCTGAACGACGACAGGTACGCGTAGCCGAGCGCGAGCACCCGCGGCCGCAGCGAGAACTGCCGCCCGGTACTGCCGACGTACCCGAGTTCCTGCAGGGTGAGCAGGAAACGGCGGGCCGCCGCCCGGGTCAGCCCGGTCCGCTCGGCCACTTCCGACAAGGTCAGCGACGGCCGCTCGGAAGAGAAGCACCGGATCACGGCCAGCCCCCGGTCCAGGGACTGGACGAAATCCGTCCGCCGGCCGGGCCGGGCCCGCCCGTCCCGCCTTCTTCCGCGGGATCCGCCCCGGCGGTATCCGCCCCCGTGCTGGCTGACCCCGTGCTGGCTGACCCCGTGCGGGGTGCCTGACCCCGTGCTGCGTGCCTCCGCGGCGTCCGCCTCCGTGCTGCCTGCTCCGGCGGTGCCTGCTCCAGCGGAGCCCGCGGCCGGGTCCCCGGCGGCCCCCCGGCCTGATGTGTTCACATTGCGAACGATAGCGCGCTAGCCGGCACCGCGCCACAACAGGCCGCCCCGGCGCAGAGCCCGGGCGCGGCTCAGGCCCCGCGCCGGGGCAGGCCCGCGGCCTGGTACACCGCGTCGATCACGGTCATGTTGGCCACCGCGTCCTCCGGCGTGGTGAGGATGGGATCCCCGTGCCGCACCGCGGCGGCGAACGCCCGCAGCTGGTAGGTGTAGCTCGGCTCGCCGCTGACCCGCTCGCGCCGGGTGTAGCCGTCGGCGGTCACCGTCAGCCGGTTGTACGTCTGCGGCGACACGTAGTTGAAGACCCGCATCACGCCCCGGTCCCCGACCGCCTTCGCGTCCAGCCGGAGCACCTGGCCGGACCACAGCGACGCGGTCATCCGGCCCAGCACCCCGCCGCTGAAACGGAACGAGGCGGACATGGCCCGGTCCACGTCGGGGCCGTGCAGCCGGGCCCGCGCGGACAGCACCTCGGGCTCGCCGGGGCCGAGCATGCGCAGCCAGTTGATCGCGTAACAGCCGGCGTCCATGGTGGCCCCGCCGGCCAGGGCGTAGGAGTAGCGGATGTCGGAGAAGCGCGGCAGCGGGAAGCACAGCGAGGCTTCGAGGTAGCGCAGCGGGCCGATCTCCCCGGACGCCACCACCTCCCGCATCCGGCGGGCCAGGGGGTGGTAGCGGTAGTGAAAGGCTTCCATGACGACCAGCCCGGACGCGCGGGCGGCCGCGGCGACCTCGGCCGCCTCCGCGGCGTTCGCGGTGAACGGCTTCTCGCACAGCACGTGCTTGCCGGCCGCGATGGCCCGCAGCGTCCACGGCGCGTGCAGGGAGTTGGGCAGCGGGTTGTAGACGGCGTCGATGGCGGGGTCGTCGATCAGGTCCTGGTAGGAGTCGTGCACCCGGCGGATGCGGTGCTTCGCCGCGAACCGCCGGGCCCGCTCGGGATCCCGGGCGGCCACGGCGGCCACGGTGACCTCGGGCATCTGGCGCGCTGGCTTGATCAGCGCGCCCGGGGTGATCCGCGCGGCGCCCAGCGCCCCGATCCGCAACCGGTCCACGGTCACCCCTCTCCAGAAGAGAACACGGGCCCAGAAGAGAACACGGCTAGCGCGAGCGGCGGGTGGCTACCTCGTGCAGGGCGATGCCGGCCGCGACGCCGGCGTTGAGCGACTCGGTCTGCGCCGCGATGGGGATCCGCACCAGCACGTCGCAGCGCTGCGCGACCAGCCGGGACAGGCCGCGCCCCTCCGAGCCGATGACCAGCACGAGGGGACCGTCGGCCACGCCCAGGTCGCCCAGGTCGGTGTCGCCCTGGGCGTCGAGACCGGCCACGAACAGCCCGGCCTCCTGGTAGGAGGTGAGCGCGCGGACCAGGTTGGGGGCCCAGGCGACGGGCACGCGGGCCAGGGCCCCGGCCGACGCCTTCCAGGCTCCCGCGCTCACGTGCGCGGAACGCCGGGCGGGCACCAGCACGCCGTGGCCGCCGAACGCCGCGACCGAGCGGACGATCGCGCCGAGGTTACGCGGGTCGGTGACCGCGTCCAGCGCCACGATCAGCGGTTCCTCGCCACGGGCGCGGGCGCGCTGCAGCAGGTCATCGGGATGGGCGTAGTCGTACGGGCGGACCTTCAGGGCCAGGCTCTGGTGCACGGCGCCGCCGGTCAGCCGGTCCAGTTCCGGCCGGCCCGCCTCGATGACCGGGATCCCGGTGTCGGCCGCGAGCCGGATCACCTCGTTGAACCGCGGGTCGGAGCCGTCCCGGGGCCCGGCGTAGAGCGCGGTGGCGGGGACGTGGGCACGCAGTGACTCCAGCACCGCGTTGCGGCCGGCCACTACCTCGGGAGCGTCGCCGGCGCCGCGGGCCCGGTCCGGCCCGGCGCGATTCGCCCCGCCGCGATTCGCCCCGCGGACTGCCCCGCCACGGGCATCCCCACTGCGGGCGTCGCGGTCGGCCGGACGGGCGCCGTCCGGTGCTGGTGCGCCGCGGCCCGACCGGTCGGCCTGGGCGGCCTTCGCCGCCCGGCGCTGGGCCGGGTGGCCCGGGCGCATGTGCGCGGGCGGGGTCGGGCCCTTGCCCTCGAGTTTGCGCTTGCCGTAGCCGCCGGTGCCGGGCCGCGGCTTGCCGGACTTGGTCTTCCCGCCCCGGCCGGACCGGGCGGATCCGCCTGCTGCCCCGCCGGTCATCGCTTCAGCTCCCATCGCGGTCCCTGCGGGGTGTCCTCGATGAGGATGCCGGCCGCGTGCAGGTCGTCCCGGATGGTGTCGGCGGCCGCGTAGTCACGCCGCTCCCGGGCGGCCTGCCGCTGGGTCAGGGCCACCGTCACCAGGGCGCTGACCACGGCGTGCAGATCGTCACCGGGGCCGGCCGACGCCCACGGCTCGGCCAGCGGGTCGAGGCCGAGCACGCCGAGCATGGCCCGGACCTCGCCCAGCGCGGCCGCGGCCGCACCCGTGTCGCCCGCGGCCAGCGCGTTGTTGCCGGACCGGACCGTGTCGTGCACCACGGCCAGGGCCTGCGGCACAGCGAGATCGTCGTCCATGGCCGCACGGAACGCGGAAGGCAGGCCGGCGCCTGCGCCGGCCTGCGGGCTGATCTCGGCGGCCCGGGTGACGAAGTTCTCGATCCGGCGGTAGGCGGCGACGGCCTCGTCCAGCGCTTCCGGCGAGTACTCGATCCCCGAGCGGTAATGCGCCTGCCCCAGGTAGTACCGCAACTCCACCGGCCGCACCTGGGTCACCATGGCGTCCACGAGCAGGGAGTTGCCGAGGGACTTGCTCATCTTCTCCCCGGCCACCCCGACCAGGCCGTTGTGCAGCCAGTACTGCGCGAACCCGTCCCCGGCCGCGCGGGACTGGGCGATCTCGTTCTCGTGGTGCGGGAAGATCAGGTCCAGGCCGCCGCCGTGGATGTCGAACGTGGGCCCGAGGTACTTGGTGGCCATGGCGGAGCACTCCAGGTGCCACCCAGGCCGGCCCGGTCCCCACGGGGTGTCCCAGGCGGGCTCGCCAGGCTTGGCGCCCTTCCACAGCGCGAAGTCACGCGGGTCACGCTTGGCGTCGTTGGGCTCGGTGTCGTCGGCCGGGCGCATGTGATCCACCCGCTGCCCGGACAGCGCGCCGTACGCGGGGTAGGAGCGGACGTCGAAGTAGACGCCGCCGTCGGCGGCGTACGCGTGATCAGTGCTGATGAGCCGGTTCATCAGGGTGATCATCTCGGGCACGTGCCCGGTCGCCCGGGGCTCGACGTCCGGGGGCACGCAGCCCAGCACGGCGTACGCGCGGCTGAACGCCCGCTCGTTGCGCTGGGCGACCAGCCACCAGGGCACTCCCTCGGCCGCGGCGACCCGGAGGATCTTGTCGTCGATGTCGGTGACGTTCCGGCAGAAGGTGACCTGGTACCCGCTGGCCCGCAGCCAGCGGGTGAGGATGTCGAAGCCCACGCCCGACCTGATGTGCCCGATGTGCGGCGGTGCCTGCACCGTGGCCCCGCACAGGTACAGCGACGCCTTACCGGGCGTCACCGGCGTGAAGTCGCGCACGGTGCGCGCAGCAGTGTCGTAAAGGCGGAGCGTCACGCAGCACAGGCTACGGGATCAGGCGGCCTGCGCGGGCAGGCCAGCGCCGGGCGCCCCGGCGGCCCGGGGCCTGGCGGCACGCCCAGCCCACGCCCGTCGGCCCGCCCAGCCCATGCCCGTCGGCCCGCCCAGCCCATGCCCGTCGGCCCGCCCAGCCCGCGCCCGGCGGTGAGGCGGTCCCGTCCCCGGGGCCGCCCGCCCGGCCCGCGGGCCCCGCCTGGCCCCGCGCAGACCGCCGGCGGCGAGGCCGGCGGTGGCCGGGATTGCCCAGGTCCGGCCCGGCTTGCAACACGCCGGGTACCTGGGCTTGCCGCGAATATCCCCAGTCCACGGGCCATACGCAATATCGTCTCCCTTGACGTTAGACAGCAGAGACAGACGTGAGACAGCGCGGGCGCCCGGCAGCACAGGGACCCGGCAGCACGCAGACGACAAGATCGCGCGGGCGGGCACGGGGCCCGGAGGCCGCTCGCCTTCCGGTCTCCCCTGTGCCCGCCGGGTGCCGTTGACCGCCACCCGGCGGTGACGGCGCGGGCGCACCGATTCCCAGTCCTTGGTCGGGGCCGGGGGTCATAGAGCACCACCGCAGGAAGGACGAAGTAGCCCCGATGAACGGCAATCCCCGAGCGAACGGCTCCCGGGGGCACGACCCCTACGCCGCGCTCCGCCTGGTCGCGCTCATCGCCGCGATCACCGGGGTAATCGTGCTGGCCGCGGCCGCCTTCGTGCTCTCCTACGGCGGGATACACAAGATCGCGCTGTCCGCCGGGGTGTCGGCCAGCATGGCCCGGATCTTCCCGGTCATCTTCGACGCGATGCTGGTGGTGTCCTGCGCCGCGGTGCTGTCGCTGCGGGCCGCGCACTGGTGGCACCGGGCCTACGCCTGGCTGACCACGCTCGTGCTGCTGGCGGCGGTGGCCGCCGCCGACGCGCTGCACGCGACCGGCACGCACATCCCCCGCAAGCCAGCCGCCGCGACCATCGCCGTCCTCCCCTGGGTCCTCCTGCTGCTGGCGTTCAGCCTGCTCCTGTCGATGCTGCGGCAGTTCCGCCGCACCCGGGCGACCGTCGCCGGCCAGGACATGGCCGAGACCGCCGCGGCGGCCGACGCCGCGGCGGCGGCCGGTGTGACTCAGCCCGGGCTGGACATACTGAACCGGCGCGGGCCGGCGCCACAACCCGTGGAAGCAGGGTCCGTGGAAGCAGGGCCCGCGGAAGCAGGGCCCGTGCCGACCCGGCCCATGGAGAACAGGCCTGCGGAGAACAGCACGCAGACCCAGCCCAGCGCCGTGCGCCCGGTCCGGTCGGCCACCGACACCGTCCCGGCCCGGGAGAGCGCGCCGCCGCTCACGTTCCCGGCCGGCACCATCCCGGCGGGCACCATGGCCGCTGGCACCATCGCCGCTGGCACGGTTCCGGCCGCGCGGACGCCGGATCGTCCGGCACCCGACGCGGCGACTCCCGTCTCACCGTCCCCCGCCGACCAGGCCCAGGCCACGCAGGCCCCGGCCACACAGGCCCCGGCCACGCAGGCCCCGGCCACGCCGGCGGACCCGCCCGGCCCGGACTTCGGTCCCGCCGCTGGGCCCAGTGCCCCCGCCCCATCCAATGGCACACGCCCCCATGGCGCGCAGGAGCAGTCGCCGCGGACGCCGGTCCCGCCTGCCCAGGCTCCCGCGACTCAGGCGCAGACTGCGGGACCGCCGGAGCCGGCGGCCGGGCCGGCCGAGTCCCTCCGGCCGAGACCATGCCGGCTGAGACTGCGCCCACTGAGACTGCGCCGGCTGAGCCGGCACGCCCCGAGCCCACGCGTCCCGAGCCCACAGCCGGCGAGACCCCGCCCGGAGCGGCCCCGTCCGCAGCGACCGTGATTGGCGTGCCCGCCCAGGACCGGGCGGCGAAGCCGGCCGATCATGGGCTGGCCGATCCCGGGACGGCGGGACACGGGCCGGCCGAACACGGGCCGGCCGAGCGGGAGACGGCCACGCCGGAAGGCGGCCCTGAGCCGGCTGGGCCCGACGCGGCGGATCAGGAGGCAGCCTCAACCGGGCCGGCCGGCCCGGAACAGGCTGGCCAGGAGCCCACGGGAGAAGAGCAGGCGGTGCAGGAGCAGGCCGCCCTGGAAGAGGCCGACACGGATAAGGCCGACACAGCAGAAGCCGACACAGCACAAGCCGACACGGGGGCGACTGGCGGGGAGGATGCCGCGGGCCACACCACCGCTCCCGGGGACCAGCCAGGCGGGGCCCCCGTCTCCGGGCAGGATGAGGCCGCCGATGACCAGCCGTCCGGGAGTGGGGGCGGCGCCATCCACGTGCCGCATCAGCCCCTGCCGGCTCCGGTGCCCGCCCCGTCGCCGCACTTCGACCGGCTGCGGAGCACGCCGACGCCGCCCGAGGACGAGCCCGACTCCGACACCTGACCGCGTCCAGGCCGCATCGCTTCTCCGTGCCCGTCGGCGCCGCCTGACCGTGACCGCCGCCTGACCGTGACCGCCGCAGCGGTGCCCGGTTAGGCTGGTTATGTCAGCGCCGGACCAGCCCCGGAGGAGCAACACAGTGGCCCACCTGGCTGAAATGACCGAACTGAGTTCTGAGGCGGAACTGCGCGAACTGCTCGGCACTCCGGCCCGGCGACCGGCCACGAAAGTACGCCCCGCGCTGCACGAGCGGGACCGCGAGTGGCTGGCCGCGTCGCCGTTCTGCCTGATCGCGACGTCTGGCGCGGACGGCCGCTGCGACGTGTCCCCCAAGGGCGACCCGCCCGGCTTCACCAGGGTGCTGGACGACACCACGATCGCTATCCCGGACCGCGCAGGCAACAAGCGGTTCGACGGGTTCTGCAACATCCTCAGCAACCCGCAGGTCGGCCTGCTGTTCCTGGTCCCGGGCCGGGACGACACGCTGCGCATCAACGGGCGGGCCCGGCTGATCCGCGAGGCGGCGTTCTTCGACGACATGATCGTCCGCGGCAACCGGCCGCGCCTGGCCCTGCTGGTCGAGGTGGAAGAAGTCTTCACCCATTGCGCCAAGGCGTTCCTGCGCGCCCACCTGTGGGACCAGCAGACCTGGAACCCCGGGAGCCTGCCCTCGGTGGCCTGCATCACGAAGGACGTGCAGCCCGACACCGAAGAGACGCTCGAGGAGCTGGAGCAGCACTACGGCCCGGGTTACCGGGAGCTGCTCTACCCGGCTAGCTAACCGTCCTGCGGGAAGCGACCCCCAGCGAATTCAGCGTGCCCTGACCTTAGCGAGACAGACCTGGCGCGACGAGGCAGAACGCCGTGTCAGTGGTCACGTCAGGGGCGTGACAGGGGCGTGTCAGGGGCGGCGCCGAAGCTGGCCGCATGACAAATTCAGCGATCGCAGTCTCAGGGCTGCGGAAGGCGTACGGGGACAAGACCGTCCTCGATGGCATCGATCTGGATGTTCGTGCGGGCACGGTCTTCTCCCTGCTCGGCCCGAACGGGGCGGGTAAGACGACGACGGTGAACGTGCTGACCACGTTGATGAGGGCCGACGGCGGGACGGTACGGGTGGCCGGTCATGACGTTGCGACCGAGGCCAGGGCGGTGCGCGCGGTGATCGGGGTCACCGGTCAGTTCGCGGCGGTGGACGATCTGCTGACGGGGGAAGAGAACCTCCAGTTGATGGCGGATCTGCACCATCTGCGGGCCAGCGAGGGCCAGCGGGTGGTCACCTCGTTGCTGGAACGGTTCGATCTGGCCGAGTCGGCGCAGAAGATGGCGTCGACCTATTCCGGCGGCATGCGCCGGAAGCTGGATCTGGCCATGACGCTGGTCACCAGGCCGCAGATCATTTTCCTGGACGAGCCGACGACGGGACTGGACCCGCGCAGCCGTCGCACGATGTGGGACATCGTCCGCGAGCTGGTGGCCGACGGCGTGACCGTTTTCCTCACGACCCAGAATCTCGAAGAAGCCGATCAGCTCGCCAGCCGGATCGCGGTGCTCGACCAGGGCCACCTGGTGGCCGAGGGCACTCCCGGCGAACTCAAGCGCCAGGTGCCCGGCAGCCACGTCCGGCTCAGGTTCACCGACGCCGGCGAACTCGACGCGGCGGCGCGGGTCCTGACCGGCTCCACGCGGGACGACGAGGACCTGACCCTGCGGGTTCCCAGCGATGGCGGGATGAGATCGCTGCGGGCCCTGCTGGGCCGGCTCGATGAGCATTCGATCGACGTTGAGGAGTTCTCCGTGCTCACACCGGACCTCGATGACGTCTTCCTCGCCCTGACCAGTCACGCAAGCACGGAGGTCATCGCATCATGAGCGCCATTTCAGCACCGCTGACCGATGCGCGGATCATGCTGCGCCGCAACCTCAAGCACATCCTCAGGAATCCGGTCACGATCTTCAACGGGACCTTGATGCCGGTCGTGCTCATGCTGCTGCTCGTGTACGTGTTCGGCAACGCGTTCAACGTCGGCGAGCACTACATCGAGTACGCAACACCAGGCCTGATCCTGCTGGCCATCACCTACGGGCTGGCGGCCACCGCGGTATCGGTGAGCTCCGACATGACCAAGGGCATCATCAACCGGTTCAAGGTCATGAACGTCTCCCGCGGCGCCGTCCTGACCGGTCACGTGCTGGCCACCATGCTGGGCAGCACGGTCGCCATCGCGGCCATCATCGGCGTGGCCTTCGCGCTGGGGTTCCGGTCGCCTGCGACCCCCCTGGACTGGCTCGCCGCTATCGGCATCATCGCGGCGACCGCCTTCGCGGCCGCCTGGCTCACCGTCGGGCTGGGAATGGCGGCGAAAACCCCGGAATCCGCAGGTCTCGCCGTCGTGCCGCTGATTCTGCTGCCCTTCCTGAGCAGCGCCATCGTGCCGGCCGCCAAGATGGGCCAGGGTGTCCGGCAATTCGCGCAGTACCAGCCCTTCACGCCGATTATCGAATCGGTGCGCGGACTGCTGGCCGGCACGCCGTCGGGCGGCTACGCGGCCGCCGCTCTCGCCTGGTGCGCCGGGATCGCCCTGGTCGGGTACCTGTGGTCGCGGGCCACGTTCAGCAAGCGAGCGTAGCTTCGGCCAGCTCAGGCCAGCTCGCCTGCGCCCCCTGCCGCGTCGCCTCGGCGAACCGCGCTTCGCCGAGGCGACGCCGCGTGGCCTGCTCGATCCGGGCCACATCCGGTTGCGACCGATCCGGCAACCCGCGCACGCGCGCGCTCGCCGCGAGCAGCCGCGCGGCCTGCTCGTACTGTTCGCCACGCAGCGCCAGGTCCGCGAGCCCGACGAGCACCCTCGCGATCAGGGGCGCATGCCCCGCCTCCGACGCGGCCTGGAAGGCCGCGATGCGATGCTCGCGGGCCTCACCGGGGCGGTCGGCGAGGTAACCGAGCAGGTCGTGTGCCATCGCCCGGATGTGCGCCCGCTCTGCTTCGCCGCCCAGCCTGGTGGTCGCGACGCCGAGCTGCCGGTAGGCCTGCTCGGTGTCGCCGCTCCAGCGGGCCAGCTCCGCCTGGGCCAGGGCCAGCTCGGCCAGCGCGGACGGCCACGCGACCCGTTCCGCGCACCGCTGCGCCTCGGCCATGGCCGAGGCGCTCGACTCCTCATCACCCAGCAGCCAGTACAGCTGAGCCTGCCGCGACCGCATCCGAACCAGATCCTCGACGGCGCCGACCTCGGTGACCACTGCGATCGCCTGATCGTAGTGCCCGCACGCAGCGGCGAACTCGCCGCGCGTGGCGATCCGGTCCGCCAGCTCGGTCAGAGCGAACGAGATCCCCCACCGCTCGCCAATCGCCCGGAACTCGGCGAGCGCCATCTCGAGATAGGCGTCCGCATCCCGCCCGTCCTGGCCGAGCATGATCCGCATCTTGCCGAGGTGCAGCCGGCCCAGTGCGCGTACCCACGGGTCGTCCTCGGTGAGCAGCGGTTCGAACGCGGGCAGGAACGCGTGCGGCTCCTGCAGCATGCGTTCCAGCGGGGCGACGAGCCCCAGCAGCGGACTGCGGCGCGGACTGCGCTGAGCGAACCGGTAGGCCTGGTGGATCCACTCCGCCGCCTGGTACTGGTCAGCCGGACCATCGGTCATGAACATCACGCCGAGCGCGTACACCATGGCCCGGATCTCATCGCTCACCTCGCCGGGCGTGCTGATAGCCGCAGTGATCAGCTCGAGGCCCTCGGCCTTGTGCCCGCCGAGCCACCAGTACCAGCCGACGGCCGCCGCGAGCCGCATCGCCCCCTGCGCCTCGCCGGCCGCGAGCGCGCCACGCAGGGCAACAGCGATGTTGTCGTGATCGGCCTCGAGCGTGGCGAGCCATTCCAATTGCTCGGCGCGGCGCAGATGCGGGTCCGCGGTCTCGGCGAGTCCGGTGAAGTAGGCGAGATGCGCATGGCGCGCCAGATCCGATTCCCCTGTCTCCGCGAGCCGGTCCCGGGCGTATTCCTTGATCGTGTCGAGCATCCGGTAGCGCGGTGCGCTGTCCCCCTCGGTGAGCAGCAGCGATTTCTCGGTCAGCGCGGTGAGCAACTCGAGCACCTGCTCCTGCTCGACCGCATCGGCGGCGCAGACCTGCTCGGCCGCGTCCAGGCCCGCCCCGCCGGAGAACACCGCGAGCCTGCGCAGGACCATTCGTTCGGCGTCGGTGAGCAGCTCCCAGCTCCAGTCGACCACCGCGCGCAACGTCCGGTGATGTGGCAGCGCGGTACGGCTGCCGCCGGTCAGCAGGCGGAACCGATCGTCGAGACGGTGGGCGAGCTGATCGAGGGACATGGTGCGCAATCTGGCCGCGGCCAGTTCGATGGCCAGCGGCATCCCGTCCAGCGCCCGGCAGACGCGCACCATCGCCGACAGCGTGCGGGCGTCGATCGCGAGATCCCGGCGCACCGCGCCGGCCCGGTCCCGCAGCAACCGGACAGCTGGAGAGGACTCGATCTCGCCGGGGCTGGCGTCCCCGTCCGGCAAGGCCAGCGGCTCGACCTGCCACAGCGCTTCACCGGTGATGCCGAGCGGTTCCCGGCTCGTGGCCAGGATCCGCAGCCGCTGGCACTCCCCGAGCAGCCGGTGGGCGAACGCCGCCGCCGACTCGATGACGTGCTCACAGTTGTCCAGAATCAGGAGCGTTTCGCGCTCGCCGATCGCGGCGATGAGCCGGTCCACCGGTTCCGCATTCGGTGCGCCGCCGAGCAGCGCATCCCGGAGCCCGAGCGTGGCGAGCGTCGATTGGGCCACGTCCCCACCCGCCTCCCCTTCCCCCTTCACTGCGCCGATCGGCGCCAGTTCCACCAGCCAGGCGCCATCAGGCAGGTCGCCGAGCAGCGTGCGTGCGGTTTCCGTGGCCAGCCTGGTCTTCCCGGAGCCACCCGGCCCGATCAGGGTGGTGAGCCGATGTCCGGCGATGAGTTCGCGGACCGCGGCGATGTCAGCGTCCTTGCCGACGAAGCTGGTCAGCTCGGCACGCAAGTTGGTCTTCCGGCCCTCCTGCTGCCAGCGCTGCTCCCGCCGTCCCAGCTCGCCCCGCAGCAGCGCGACGTGCAATGCGGACAGCTCCGGTGAGGGGTCGACACCCAGCGCGTCGGCCAGGGCTTCTCTCGCGCGCTGGTACACGAGCAGCGCCTCGGTGTCGCGCCCGGCCGCGACGAGGGCCCGCATCAGCGCAGCGATAAGCCGCTCTCGCAGCGGATGCGCGGCCGCCAGGTCGGTCAGTTCCGTGACCAGCTCGCCGCCGTGGCCGAGGCTGATCTCCGCATCGAACCGATCCTCCATGGCCGTCAGGCGCAGCCCCTCGAGCCGCGTGACCGCCGCGTCGAACGCGGCACTATCCTGCAAACCGACGTCCTGCATGGCCGCGCCGCGCCACAACGCGAGGGCCTCGCGCAGCAGCCCTATCCGCCGCGGATCCTCAGTGCGGGCCTGGCCGACGAGGCGCTCGAACCGCACGGCGTCAACGGCGTCGGGTTCCACCCTCAGCCGGTAGCCGTCCGCCTGCCCCTCGACCAGCCCTTCCGGCAGCGCCTTCCGCAGCCGGGAAACCAGGCGCTGCAAGGCATTCGCGGCGCCGGGGGGCGGGCGCTCACCCCAGATCCAGTCGAACGAGCGTCGCCTTCGGGACCGCGTGACCTGGTTCGAGCGCCAGGGCGATCAGCAGCCCGCGCAGCCGGGCGCCCGGCACGTCGGCGAAGACGCCGTCGTCCGTGCGAACCTCGAATGAGCCAAGCATCCCGATCTGCACCTGGCTGATTCTGCCAGGGGGCGGGTGCTAGCTAATCCCCGTCCCGACCACCAGGGCGGTGGCGATGGCCGCGATGCCCTCGCGCCGGCCGGTCAGGCCGAGCCCGTCCGTGGTAGTCCCGGACAGGCTGACCGGGACCCCGCCGAGGGCTTCGGACAGCACCTTCTCGGCCTCCTGGCGCCGGGGGGACAGCCGCGGCCGCTCGCCGATGACCTGGATCGCAACGTTCCCGATGGCGTACCCGGCCCCGGCGACCAGGGCCGCGGTCGCACGCAGCAGCGCGGTCCCGGGCGCCCCGGCCCACTTCGCCTCGGCCGTGCCGAAGTTCGCGCCGAGATCACCGAGCCCGGCCGCCGAGAGCAGCGCGTCGCAGGCGGCGTGCGCCGCCACGTCACCATCCGAATGGCCCGTCAGGCCCACTTCATCCGGCCAGAACAGCCCGGCCAGGTAGAGCGGACGCCCAGGCCCGAAGGGGTGCACATCCGTGCCCACTCCCACCCTGGGCAGCCCGCTCACCATGTGCGCGCCGCGGCAAGGTCAGGAGGCGAGGATCTCGTCGAGCAGCGCCTCTGCCTTGTCCTCGTTGGTCTTCTCGGCCAGCGCGAGCTCACTGACCAGGATCTGCCGGGCCTTGGCCAGCATGCGCTTCTCGCCCGCGGACAGGCCGCGCTCCCGGTCCCTGCGCCACAGATCGCGGACGACCTCGGCTACCTTGTTCACGTCGCCGGAGGCGAGCTTCTCAAGGTTGGCCTTGTAGCGCCGTGACCAGTTGGTCGGTTCCTCGGTGTGCGGGGCGCGAAGCACCTCGAACACCCTCTCAAGTCCTTCCTGCCCGACAACGTCCCGCACGCCCACCAGCTCCGCATTGTCCGCGGGAACGCGTACAGTCAAGTCACCCTTGTCAACCTTGAGAACGAGGTACGTCTTGTCCTCACCCTTGATCGAACGGGTCTCGATCTCTTCGATGCGAGCAGCCCCATGGTGGGGGTAGACGACCGTGTCGCCGACCTTAAAAGTCATGTGGCACATACCCCTTCCGCTAAAGCAATGTTAGCACGACCAACGGGGTTCCCTACCTGTCGTTCACGTTAAACGTGCAGGTCAATGGGCGTTTTAGGATCCCAGAAAGCGGCTGCGGGGGCGTGTCGGGCCGGGCCGGGCCCCCGCGGGGCGGCCGGCGCGGGATCATACGTTTCCCGCCGGTTTCACCTGGATGGCCTCCTCAGGGGCCTGTTGCGGGCTTTCCGCCGGTGTGCGGCCGGAACCGCTGGCGGCGCCGCGCGGAGTGCCCCGGCGGCGGGGCGGAGCGCCCGGAGCCCGCCGCGCGGCGCCCCCCGGACGAACCAGTCTCAATCCGCTGGCGGCCAACCGTGCCGCGAAGGCGGCAGCGGGCACATACTGGAGAACAACGAGTCCGTGCACGCCGGAGAAGGATGCTCGTGAACAGAGGTGGGGATCCGGAGCGGGACGACTACGGCCTGCCCCCGGTCGACATCGAGATCCCGGACGACGCCCGGGAGCTCGAGCGGGATATCCAGGCGTACCGCCGGGAGCTGCGCCTGCAGCGCAGGCACCGGCGGGTACGGCGGCTGGGCGGCCCGCTCACC
Source organism: uncultured Actinomycetes bacterium (assembly GCA_963851025.1). Taxonomy (GTDB): domain Bacteria; phylum Actinomycetota; class Actinomycetes; order Streptosporangiales; family Streptosporangiaceae; genus RYN-230. Next base: position 38,161 of record CAWKOA010000020.1, on the reverse strand, counting down.
CGGGACGGGATGGTCCTCCCTCTGCTGGCCAGCTGCCTGGCCCTGACCTTGCTGGCCGGGACCCTGCTCACCATGTTCACGGCGCGGCGGGCGGTCCCCACCACGCTGCAGACGACCAGCGCGCCGCGGCGGACCACCCCGCCGGTCGGCCAGGTTGGCGGCCTGCTGCCGGAAGCCAGCGTCATCGTCGGCAGGCGCCAGTCCCCGCTGCGCGCCCTCCACCCCGCGGTCCTGGCGCTGGTGCCGGCCGGCTGCCGGTGCGCGGCCGCGGCGCGCCAGCTGAGCACGCAGGCGACCGCCGCGGGCGTGGCGCTCTACTTCGTGGCGACCGGCCCGGCGGTGATCCGGGCCAGGTCCCTGGCCCGGCAGAGCAAGCTCAGCGGCGACCACGTGGTGACCGACCCCCGCGACGCCCTGGGTGCCACCTACCAGCCCTTCGGGCTGACCGCGGTCCTGGTGGGCAAGGACGGCTCGGTCCGCGACATCCAGCAGAATCTCGGCCCGGCGCTCCAGCTGCAGGACAGCCTGCAGGCGCTGACCGGGGCCAGCCCGCAGGGACTGGACGACCCCGGGGGCACCGTGGTGCTGGCCGGCCAGGCCGGGCTGCGGCCCGCCTGACCCAAACCGCACGGCCATGCGGCGCGACACACCCGGGCCGGTGACCGGCCGGCCACCCGCTGCCGATACGCTTTCACGCGTCCCAAGTGCACCTCACCCGAATACGAGGAGAGCACGTGATGCTCCCCCTGAGCCGTCCCGGCCTGCGGCCTGCGGCCGCGTCCCGATCGTCGCGGCCGGGCCACCGTGCCCTGCGCCGCACCTGCGCCGCGGCGGCGGTCGCGCTGATCCCGGTGCTGGCGGGATGCGAGGCCGGCAGCAACGCGCCCGTCCTGCACTGGCACCCGCCCACGAATGGCGCGTCCGCGACGATCAAGGAGGGCGGGGGCGAGATGGCACTGCGCAACGCGTTCGTCCTCGGCGCCCCGCCGAACGCCACCCTGCCCGCCGGCAGTTCCGCCAGCCTGTTCGTGGGCCTGGTCAACACGGGACCGCGGGACCGCCTGGTCCGCATCTCCGCGCCGGGCTCCGCCGCCTCGGTCACGCTGCCCGCAGGCGGCGTCCTGCTGAAGCAGGACACGAGCGCGCTGCTGACCGGTCCCGAGCCTGAGCTGATCCTCAGCGGCCTGACCCGGAGCCTGCCGGGCGGCACGTACGTCCGGATCCTGGTCACGTTCCAGCGGGCCGGCACGGTGAGCATGACCGTCCCGGTCATCGCCCAGGCCGACGCGTACGCCACGTTCTCGCCGGCCCCGTCGCCGACGCCCAGCGCGACAGCGACGGGCAAGCGCCGCCACGGCCGGGCGTCCGCCACACCCACGCCGACCGTGAGCGGGTCAGCCGCGGCCACCCCGACCACGACGCCTACGCCCTGACCACAGGCACCCTGACCACAGGCACCCGACCACAGGCACCCCGACCACAGGCGCCCCGGCTCAGCTGCCGGGCTCGAACTTGTAGCCCAGCCCGCGGACCGTGATGATGTGCCGCGGGTTACCCGGGTCGGCCTCGACCTTGGCCCGCAGCCGCTTGATGTGCACATCGAGGGTCTTGGTGTCGCCGACATAGTCGGCGCCCCAGACCCGGTCGATCAGCTGCATCCGGGTGAGCACCCGCCCGGTGTTCCGCAGCAGCACCTCGAGCAGCTCGAACTCCTTGAGCGGGAGCTGGACCTGCTCACCGCGGACGGTCACCACGTGCCGTTCCACGTCCATCCGGACCGGGCCGGACTCCAGCGTCGAGATCGCGGCGTCCTCGGGCTCACCGCGCCGCCGGAGCACGGCACGCATCCGGGCCACCAGCTCGCGGGACGAGAACGGCTTCGTGACGTAGTCATCGGCGCCCAGCTCGAGGCCGACCACCTTGTCGATCTCGCTGTCCTTCGCGGTCAGCATGATCACCGGCACGCTCGACCGCTCGCGCAGCGTGCGGCACACCTCGCTGCCGGGCAGCCCGGGCAGCATGAGGTCGAGCAGGACCAGGTCCGCGCCGTCACGGTCGAACGTCTCCAGCGCGTCCGGGCCGGTCGGGCAGACCGCTACCTCGAAGCCCTCCTTGCGGAGCATGTAGGAGAGCGCATCACTGAACGATTCTTCGTCTTCCACGACGAGCACCCGCGTCACTTCACAGCCTCCCTGGCAGATGATGCCGCTGGTGGCAGGGGGCTCCCGGCCGCAGCGCGTGGGCGATTCGCAATCGGCAGCCGGAGGGTGAACGTCGACCCCTCGCCTACCTTGCTCGCGACCGTGACCTTGCCGCCGTGTGCGGCGGTCACGTGCTTGACGATGGCCAGGCCCAGCCCTGTCCCGCCGGTGGCGCGGGAGCGGGCGGGGTCAACCCGGTAGAAACGTTCGAAGATCCGCTCCATGTCACGCTGCGGGATCCCGATCCCCTGGTCCGTGACGCTGATCTCGGCCACGTCGTCGGCCACCCGGTGGGTGGCCACCACCACCCGGGTCTTCTCCGGGCTGTAGGCGACCGCGTTCTCCAGCAGGTTGCGCAGCGCGTTGACGAGCAGGTCCTCGTCGCCCATCACGACCAGGCCGGGATCGCCGTCCGCGGCGAGCTCGATGCCATGGGCGTTGGCCTTCATCCGGCACCGGTCCAGTGCCTCGGCCACCACGAGGGTCACGTCCACCGGGATGGGGTCGGGGATGGGCTCGGCCGCCTGGATCCGGGACAGGGTGATCAGGTCCTGGGCCAGCTTGGTGAGCCGGGACGCCTCCTGCCGCATCCGGCCGGCGAACCGGCGGACCGCCTCGGGATCGTCCGCGGCATCCTCGACCGTCTCGGCCAGCAGGGCCAGCGCCCCTACCGGGGTCTTGAGCTCGTGGCTCACGTTGGCCACGAAGTCCCGCCGGACTTCCTCCACCCGGCGGCTCTCGGTCTGGTCCTCGGCCAGCAGCAGCACCAGGCCGCCGCCGCCCACCCCGGACCCGAGCGGGGCCACCCGGACCGCGAAGCTCGTGGTCCGGCCGCCGAACTTGGTCCCGGAGACCTCGATCTCGCCTTCCCTGATCTCGCCGTCCCTGCGCACCTGGCGGGCCAGGGCCAGCAGCTCGCCGACCATCAGGCGGTCGCCCTTGACCAGGCCGAACGACCGGGCCGCGGCGCTGGCCCGGAGCACGCGGTCATCGCTGTCGATGACCACCGCGGACGAGGAGAGCACCGAGAGGACCGCCGCGATGCCGGCCGGCAGCCGGGGAGGCTGGCGCCGCTGGGCGGACACGTCCGTGTCCGCCGGGTGCGCCTTGGCCGCCTTCCGGATCTTCACGATGGGGAGGCTCCTGTCCCGGGGTCGTCCAGTTCGGTGGCCCAGCCAGCCGCGATCACCGTTACCTGCGCGCACACCCCTCGATGGTATGCGGGAGCAGCGCGGATCGCCTCTGGCCAGTGCCGCCCGGCCATCCTGTTCCCCATCTATTCACACAGCGGCCAGTCCGGCGTCATGACCGATTTGTCCGGAAGTAAGGCATCAGGCCGGGCGAACCGGCCCGCGGCCTGCCGGAGCGGTCAGCGTCCCTGGTTCGCTACCGCCTCGGCCGCCGCGGCGGCGGCCTGCGGGTCGAGGTACCGGCCACCGCGCTCCTTCGGCCGGAAGTCGGCGCCGATCTCGTAGACGAGCGGGATGCCGGTGGGGATGTTGAGCCCGGCGATCTCGTCGTCGGAGATGCCGTCCAGGTGCTTCACGAGGGCGCGCAGCGAGTTCCCGTGCGCGACCACGAGCACCGTGGCGTCCGCCGCGAGGTCCGGGACGATGACGTCATGCCAGTACGGCATCAGCCGGGTCAGCACGTCCTTGAGGCACTCGGCGCGCGGCATGAGCTCCGGCGGGAGCAGCGCGTACCGCGGGTCCCCGGCCTGGGAGTACGGGTCGTCGTCGGGGAGCGGGGGCGGCGGAACGTCGTAGGAACGGCGCCAGAGCATGAACTGGTCGTCGCCGAACTCCGCGCGCGTCTGCGCCTTGTTCTTGCCCTGCAGCGCCCCGTAGTGCCGCTCGTTCAGCCGCCAGGACCTGCGCACCGGCAGCCAGAGCCATCCCGCCGACTCCAGCGCCAGGTTGGCGGTCTGGATGGCCCGGGTCAGCACCGACGTGTGCACCAGGTCGGGGAGGATGCCCGCCTCACGCAGGAGCGTCCCGCCGCTCGAGGCCTCGGTCGCACCCCGCTCCGACAGGCCCACGTCCACCCAGCCGGTGAACAGGCCTTCCGCGTTCCATTCGCTCTCTCCATGCCGCAGCAGCACCAGCGTCGCCATACTTGCGAGCTTAACGGGCGGGATGGCCGGCGCGCCGGGCCCGTGGTCCCCTCACGGCTGCCTTTCGGCCCTGGTGCCCAGGCCGGACGGCGCGCCGGGCCGGGAACACCCCGCGCCATCAGGTGGTTGAGCTGTCGGAGGTGCATGCCCGTGCCGCGACGCTTCCCCCGGCGGATCGCGACCATCAGTGTCCATACGTCGCCGCTCGAACAGCCAGGCACCGGTGACGCCGGGGGCCTGAACGTCTACGTGGTCGAGGTCGCGAAGCGGCTGGCCGGCCGCGGGGTGGAGGTCGAGATCTTCACCCGGGCGGTCTCGCCCGACGCGCCGCCCGTCGCTGAGCTGGTGCCCGGCGTGCTGGTCCGGCATGTGCCGGCCGGCCCGTTCGAGGAGCTGGACAAGGCCGATCTGCCCGCTCAGCTGTGCCAGTTCACGTTCGAGGTGCTGCGGGCCGAGGCCGCGCACGACCCCGGCCGGTATGACCTGGTGCACGCGCATTACTGGCTCTCCGGCCAGGTCGGGCTCGTGGCCCGGCAGCGCTGGGGAGTTCCCCTCGTGCAGTCCATGCACACGCTGGGCCGGGTCAAGAACGCGGCGCTGGCCCGGGGGGACGCCGCCGAGCCGGAGATGCGGCTGCGGGGTGAGACCGAGGTCGTGTCCACCGCCGACCGGCTGGTCGCCAACACCGAAGAGGAAGCTCTCCAGCTGGTGGGACTGTACGGGGCGGACCCGGCCAGGGTCTGGACGGTGAACCCGGGAGTGGACCTGGCGGTGTTCCGGCCCGGCCCGGCGGCCGAGGCGCGGCGCAGGCTCGGCCTGCCCGCGGACGGGACCGTGGTGGTGTTCGCGGGCCGGGTGCAGCCACTCAAGGCCCCCGATCTGGTGCTGCGGGCCGCCGCCCAGCTCGTCCGGGACGACCCCGCGCTGGCCCGGACGCTGACCCTGGCCTTCGTCGGCGGCCCGAGCGGGACCGGGCGCGCCGACCCGGACGGCCTGATCGAGCTGGCGCACAGCCTCGGTATCGCCGGCCTGGTCCGGCTGGAGCCACCGTGCCCGCAGCGTGAGCTGGCCGACTGGTACCGGGCGGCGACCGTGGTCATGGTGCCGTCCTACTCGGAGTCCTTCGGCCTGGTAGCCGTGGAGGCCCAGGCCTGCGGCACCCCGGTGATCGCCGCCGCCGTGGGCGGCCTGCGGACCGCGGTCCGGCACGGCGAATCCGGCCTCCTGGTCAACGATCACGATCCGGCCAGTTACGCCCGGGCGCTCCGCGAGCTCATCACCTCGCCCGCCCGGCGGGAGCAGCTGTCCCGTGGCGCCGTGGCGCACGCCTCCAGGTTCGGCTGGTCCCGCACGGTGGACCGGCTGATGAGCGTGTACGCGGGCGCGATGAGCAGCGGTTCCGCTTACGAGGGCCGGGCGCCGGCCAGCTTCACCCGGGCCCTGCCTTCATGAGGCAGCCGCCACGGGCAAACCGTTAGAGAGCTTGAAGCAGGCAGCTGGATCGCGGCCGGCCCGCGGGCCGGGCCGGGCGGGCTGGCACTATGAGGAACCATGACCGAGCCCGCCGCTGACCCGCCGCCCTCGGACCAGGAAGCCGCCGCGGCGGCCATCGAGACCGCCCTGCGGGACCTGGGAGCTGGGCTGGGAGAGCCCGCAGCCCGGCAGTTACCTGGTCAAGCTGGAGGGCCAGCACAAGCTGGCCACCATGACCTGGCTGATCGCGGGGCGGCACAGCCTGCACGTGGAGGCGTTCTTCTGCCGCCAGCCGGACGAGGATCACGCCCGCTTCTACCGTTTCCTGCTGGAGCGCAGCGGCCGGATGTTCGGGGTGCACTTCGCCCTCGACCCGGCCGGGGACGTGTACCTGGTCGGCCGGCTGCCGCTGACCTCGGTGAGCACCGCGGAGGTAGACCGGATCCTGGGCTGCGTGCTGACCTACTCGGACGAGAACTTCGACCCGGCCCTGGCCATCGGCTTCGCCTCCTCGATCCGCAAGGAGTGGGCCTGGCGGGTCAAGCGGGGGGAGAGCCTGGCCAACCTGCGCGCGTTCGCCCGGCTCGCCGACCCCGAGCACGAGTGGGCCGCCGGGGACTGACTCAGGACTTGACCAGCCGGGAAATCGCCTCGGCGGCCTCGCGCACCGATTCGCGGCCCTCGTCGCCGCCGGCCCGGACCGCTTCGGTGACGCAGTGGCCCAGGTGCTCCTCCAGCAGTCCCAGCGCCACCGCCTGCAGGGCCCGGGTCACCGCCGAGACCTGGGTAAGCACATCGATGCAGTAGACGTCCTCTTCCACCATGCGCTGCAGGCCGCGCACTTGGCCCTCGATCCGCCGCAAGCGCTTGAGGTAGGCGTCCTTGTCCTGCGTATAACCGCGCATGCAGCGAGAATACGCTGCCCGGGGGACATTCGCCCGGGCCGGCGCCCTGGGCACTCCCGCCCGCCGCCCACGGCATAATGATCTTGAGAATTCCCGGCTGCGGCTTTCAGCGAACGGTCAGGTAGACACGCTGCACTGATGCCCGGACGTAAACTGCCTCGAACCGACCAGGAGGAGTGCCATGGGGCGCGATGACGTGCGCTTCGCGGTCGCCGCCCGTGAGGACGGCCTGCGCCGGGTCCGCCGCCTGACCTTCCGGATCGGCGCGGCCGGGGTCGCCTGCTCCGCCGTGATCGCGGTCGCGTTCAGCCACCTGTCCGGTTCCGCCGCGGCCAGCGGCCAGGCCAGCGGCACCGGAACCGGAACCGGAACCGGCCAGAATGCCGCGGGCGGTCCATCGTCCGGCGGGGGCGGGACCAGCACCCAGCAGGGCGGCAGCCAGCAGGGCGGCTCGCTGCAGGCCCCGGCCCAGAACGTGGCCCCGGCCCAGGGGCCGGCGCAGGGAGTGTCGGGGGGTTCATGACCGCAGCGGGCGCCACCGGGCCGGCCCTCGGCTCGCTGGGCGCCGCTGCCCTGCCGCAGCTCGGCGGGCACGCGGCGATCGTCGTCACCTCGTCCACCCCGCTCTGGTACATCACCCGGGCCACCGGGGTGGTGGCGCTCGTGCTGCTGACCCTCGGGATGGCGCTCGGCCTGCTCATCGCCGTGCGCTTCGAGGACCGGCACTGGCCCCGGTTCATCACGATCGGCCTGCACCGGAACCTGTCGCTGCTGGCGCTGGCGTTCACCGCGGCGCACGTGCTGACCACGATCACCGACAGTTTCGTCCCGATCGACCTGCAGGACGCCTTCGTGCCGTTCATCTCCCCGTACCGGCCCTTCTGGCTCGGCCTCGGCGCGGTCGCGCTCGATCTGCTCATCGCGCTGACCGTGACCAGCCTGATGCGGGCCCGGCTCGGTCACCGGTCCTGGCGGCTGGTGCACTGGACCGCCTACCTGTGCTGGCCGGTGGCCGTGCTGCACGGCCTGGGCACCGGGACCGACACCCGCACCCGGTGGGTGCTGGTGGTCACGCTCCTGTGTGTCGCGGCGATCGCCTGCCTGACCGGATGGCGGCTGGCCGCGGGCTGGCCCGCGCATCCGCGGGTCCGCCTGGCGGGTGCCATCGCCCTGGTGGCCGTGCTGGTCGCGGGGGGCGCCTGGCTGGTGACCGGCCCGCTGCGGCCCGGCTGGTCACAGCACTCGGGGCTGCCGGCCCTCAGCCACGTCACCCGGGCCGCGCCGTGACCGCGGTCCGCAGCGCCGGAGTGCCCGGCCACCCGTTCCCCGCGGGCCAGCTGCCGCGGCTCGTCGCGCCCGGCCCGCCGCTCGGGCTGCAGGCCCACGTCGGCCGCTACGGGCCGCTGCCGGCCGGGCTGACCGGGCCAGCGGGGCCCGGCGGGCTGGCCTGGCCGGCGGGCCAGGCGCAGCTGATCGCCAGCGTGGAACGGGCCGGGCTGACCGGGCGCGGCGGCGCGGCCTTCCCGGCCGCCCGCAAGATGCGCGCGGTGACCGCGGCGGCCGCGCGGACCGGTCGCGGGCGGCGGCGCGGCGCGGTGCTGATCGCCAACGGGGCCGAGTCGGAGCCCGCGAGCGGGAAGGACGCGATCCTGCTCCGCCAGTCCCCGCACCTGGTGCTGGACGGGATCGCGCTGGCGGCCGGCGCGGTCGGCGCGGCCCTCGCCTACCTGTGCGTCGACGGCGCCGATCCAGGGCAGGCCGACCGGCTGCTGGCGGCGGTGGCCGAACGCCAGCGGGCCGGGCTGGCCGGGCCGGAGGTCCGGGTCGTGGTGGTTCCCGGCGGCTACGTGGCCAGCGAGGAGTCCGCCCTGGTGAATTTCCTCAACGGGGGCCCGGCGGTGCCGCTGTACGTGCCGCCGCGGCCGTTCGAGCGGGGAGTCGGCGGCCAGGCCACCCTGGTGCACAACGTCGAGACGCTGGCGCACATCGCGCTGATCGCCCGGTACGGCCCGGACTGGTTCGGCGCGGTCGGCGCGCCCGGCGCCCCGGGCTCCGCGCTGGTCACGGTGGGCGGGGCGGTGGGACGGCCCGGCGTCTACGAGATCGGCCTGGGCCTGCCGGCCGGCGAGCTCATCGAGCTGGCCGGCGGCCCGGCGCAGCCGCTGCAGGCCATCCTGGCGGGCGGCTACTTCGGCGGCTGGCTGCCGCTGCCCGCGGCGGCGGGGGTGCCGGTCAGCCCGCCGGGACTGCGCTCGGCCGGCGCCGCGCTGGGCGCGGGCGTCCTGATCGCGCTGCCCGCGGCCTGCTGCGGGCTGGCCGAGACCGCGCGGGTGCTGCGTTACCTGGCCGGCCAGGGCGCCGGGCAGTGCGGGCCGTGCACGTTCGGGCTGCCGGCCATCGCCGACGCGCTGGCCCACCTCGCCTGGCGGGGCCGGGATGAGCGGGCCGCGGACTGGCTGCGCTCCCTGCTGCCGCTGGTGGACCAGCGGGGGGCGTGCCACTTCCCGGACGGCGCGGTCGCCCTGGTCGCCAGCGCGCTGCGGGTCTTCGCCGCCGACCTGCAGCACCACCTCAGCCAGGGGCCGTGCCCGGACGCCGGCCGGCCGCCGGTGCTGCCCGTGCCCCGTACCCCCGGCGGCAGGCCGTGAGCCCGGGCGGCCGGCCTCCGGGGCGTCAGCCGTGAGCCGGGTCCTCCGGGTGAACCCGATCGCCTGCGACGCGCACGGGGTGTGCGCCGACCTGCTCCCCGAGATGGTGATGCTGGATCCCTGGGGGTACCCGGTCATCGCGCCGGGGCCGGTCCCGGCGGACCTGGAGGAGCACGCCCGGCGGGCGGTGGCGTCCTGCCCCACCCTGGCCCTGCGGCTGGAACGCCAGGCGCGGGCCAGCTGACGTTCAGCCGCCGCCGAGCTGGACGGCCTTGACCGCGAGCAGGATCACCGAGATCACCAGGTAGCCGCGCAGCAGCAGCACGGCCAGCTTGACCGCGGGTGACCATTCCACCGGCCGGAGCAGGGCCAGCGGCGGCATCCGCCAGTTCCTCCGCTCCTGCTCGCTCATCCGGGGCAGGACCCGGCGCGGCCGGCGGCCGCCCCGCTGGTGGCGCTCCAGCCACAGGCCGGCCCCTCCCCCGGCCACCACCAGCGCGAGGGCCATGACTACCGCCACCGCGGCGACGTTCAGGCCGGGAAACACCGTGCTGATCACGAGCGTGCCGGACAGGGTGAGCAGCACGCCGATGATGATGCTGGCCACGATGTTCAGCCAGCGGCGGTTGACCCACGGGCCGAGCACTTCCGGGTCGTTGCACAGCAGCAGGAGGAACACGCTGGCGCTGGGCAGCAGCACCCCGGCCAGGGCCTGGACGCTGGTGGTGATCAGCCCGAGGGGTGCGTGCGGGATCAGCACGATGCCGGCGGCGACGACCACCAGCGCGGTGTAGCTGAGGTAGAACTGCCGGGCGTCGCGGAAGCTGCGGTGCAGCGAGTGCTTCAGGCCGAACACGTCACCGAACGCGTAGCTGGTGGACAGGGTGACCGCGGAGGCGCCGATGATGCTGGCGTCGAGCAGCACGATGGAGAACAGCGCGCCGTACCAGTAGCCGTGCTGCTGCAGCGCGCGGGCCACGCCCGAGCGCGTCGGTGAACTTCCCGGCCAGGTTCGTGCCGCGGACCGCGAACACGGCCACCACCAGGACGGCGATCGCCCCGACCACCACGACGAAGGCGCCGAGCGCGGTGTCCGCCCGCTCGTAGCCGATGAACCGGGGCGTGATGCGCTTGTCCACCACGTTGGACTGCTGGAAGAACAGCTGCCAGGGCGCCACCGTGGTGCCCACGATCGCGATGATGAGCAGGACCGCGGTCGAGCTGGCCCCGCCCTGGATGCCCGGCACCACGAGGTGGTAGGCGATCGGCCCCGTAATGCGGGTGCGAGGCGAGGGCCAGCGGGTACAGCACCAGGCTGGTCGCGATGAACAGGAAGATGGCCCGTTCCCACCGGGCGAAGCTGCCGCTCGCGGTGATGGCGATGAGCAGGACGGCGGTCAGCGGCACCGAGATGTACGGGCTGACGCCGAAGTAGCGCAGCGCGAGCGACACGCCGATGAACTCGGTGACGATGGTCAGGAAGTTGAGCAGGAACAGGTCGCCGACGCTGAACCAGCCCCAGAACCGGCCGAACCGCTCGTTGATCAGCCGGGCGTGCCCGACGCCGGTCACCGCGCCGAGCCGGACCACCATCTCCTGGTTGACGATGAGCACCGGGATCAGCAGCAGCAGCACCCACAGCAGGCTGTAGCCGTAGTCCTGGCCCGCCTGGGCGTAGGTGGACACGCCGCCCGCGTCGTTGTCCCCGACCATGACGATCAGGCCGGGCCCCATGATGGCCAGGAACGTCACCAGCCGGCGGCGCAGCCCCCGGCGGCCGTCGTCCTCGTCCACCCGGATCCGGCCCAGCGCCCCCTCGATGTCGCCGAGGTGCGCCTCGTCCAGGACCGCGCTGGGCGCCGGGACCAGCGTCGGGACGGGCCGCGCCTTGTCCTGCGGCTCCCGCCGGGGGGCCCGGTCACCGGGCCGGCTCGCTCACTGCGGTGGCCCGCGGTGCGCGTCCGGCGGCTGCGCGGTCTCCCGCCGCCGCCAGTCCTCCGGCAGCGTGGCCTCCAGCACGTCGTCCACCGTGATCAGGCCGATGATCCGGCGGTCCTCGTCCACCACCGGGACCGTGATCAGGTTGTAGTCGCTCATCAGCACCGCGACGTCGACCACGTCCGTGTCCGGCCCGACCCGCACCGGGTCCCGGTCGCAGACGTCCAGCAGCCCGGTCGCGGGGTCGGCCTGCACCAGCCGCACCACCGTGGCGACCCCGCGCAGCCGCCCGCTGGCGTCCACCGCGTGCACGCTGGTCAGCGCCTCCGGCTGCAGGCTCTCCGCCGCGCCCACCGCGGCCAGCGCGTCGGCGACCGTGGCCTCCCCGGGCAGGGTCAGGAAGTCCACGCCCATCAGGCCGCCCGCGCTGGTCGGGTTGAACCCCATCAGCGTGAGCACCTTGGTGCGCTGGCCGGGCGGCAGCAGGTCGAGCACGGCCTGCCGCCGCTGCTGGGGCAGCTCGGCGACGGCGTCCGCCGCGTCGTCGGCCCGCATCCTGGCCAGCACGCCGGCGATCTCCGCGTCGCTGCGCCCGGCGAGCAGCCGGGTGGCCTGGTCCTCGTCCAGTTCCTCGAAGACGTCCGCCTCCAGCTCGGGATCGGCGTGGACGTGGCCGAGGATCTCGTTCTCCTCGTCCTTGGACGCGTCCTCGAGCAGGTCGGCGATCTGGGCCGGCTTCAGCCGCCGGATCCGGGCCAGCGGGCCGCGCAGGCCCGGCGCTGCCGGCGTGCCCGATCAGCGGCTCGAACCTGGACCAGTCCCGGAAGGCCTGCTCCCCGTCCTGGTCTGCGCCGCCGCGCCCGGCCGCGCAGGCGCAGCCAGCCCGCCCGGCGGCGGGTGTCCACCCCGGCGAGCACCCATTCCTCCCGCCCGCCGGGCGTCCACTGCTGCCGCAGCTCGAGGTCGGCCGCCCGGATCAGGTGGGCGCTCGGCACGTCGATGAGCCGGTGACCCAGCACGTCCCGGCGCAGCAGCACCTCGCCCTCCCGGCGCTCGAAGCGGCGCAGGTCGAGCTTGGGGCTGGTGAGCTTGAGTTCCTCGCCGTCGAAGACGCCCGTCTGCTCGACGGGAACGAACACCTCGCGGCCGCCCACCTTGGCCACCAGCCCTTTCACCACCGGGAGGGGGTCGCCGGGGAAACGGACGACCACGTCCTCCACCCGGCCGAGCGACTCCCCCTGGCTATCGGTGATCGGGCGCCTGAGCAGGTCCGACAGGTGAATGGTGCGGCCGGTCCGGGGTGCAGCCGGAGTGCCGGGTGCGGTCGCCATGCAGGGCATCTCCCCTCTGCGCACGATCCGCCGGGCTGGGCCGCGGACTGGCCCGGGAAGCCGCCTGCCGCCGATCGCGGGCGATACCCCCCAGTGTTCCCGTTCCTGGGCGGCAGGAAAGATCAGCGCGGTGAACAGGTGGCAACCCGGTGGTAAAGCCGGAAGCCGCCGGGGCCGCCCAGGATTCCGATAAACAGCCCAGTCCGGGGTAAGGTCACCGGGGTGGCATACAGCCAGACTGGTCGCAGCATGGATCGAGGAGGTGACGGCCGTGCTCGGCGATCCTTCCAGTACACCCCCGGCGATCACGGCCAGCGCAACAGGCCGGGTCGCCGGGCGGCTCTCCTCCCGATCCCACCGACCGCTCGCCGGCTACCCGCGGCTGGGGCGAACCCCCTAGCCAGGCCGAGCCGACGGGCCCAGGAGGCTGCTGTGTCCGATCGGTTCTTCCTCAATCACCGCGATCCCGACCGTCGCCGCCGTGACCACACCGCGCTGGCCCGGCCTGATCCAGCCCTCTGAGCGCACCATCACCTCCCGCCAGCTCCGGCAGGACATCGTGTCCCTGGCCGGGCTCGATCGGCCGCCCCGTGCTCAACCAGGCCGGCGACGAGGTGGGCCGGGTGGCGGACCTGCTGGCCAAGGTGCACGGCGGGGAAACCTATCCGCTGGTCACCGGCCTCGTCATGCGGGTCGGACGCCGGCGGGCCTTCCTCGACGCCTCGGCCATCGACCGGCTGCACCGCCGTTCGGTCACGCTGCGCACCGCCCGCCTGGACCTGCGCGAGTTCCAGCGGCGGGAAGGGGAGGTCCTGCTGGCCCGGGACATCCTGGATCACCAGCTGGTGGACACCGACGAGATCCAGGTGATCCGGGCCGCGGACCTGTACCTGGCCCAGGTGGGCGACCCCATCCACCTGGTCGGGGTGGATGTCAGCCTGCAGACCCTGCTGCGCAGGCTGGGCCCGTGGCGGTTCCGCTGGCACCCGACCCCGGACCGGGTGATCGACTGGGCCGCGATCGAGTCGTTCGGCGCGGACTCGGCCGAGGCGCCGGCCGCGGTGAAGCTGCGCACCCCGCACGCCGCGCTGCGCAAGCTGCGGCCCGCCGAGCTGGCCGACGTGCTGGAGGGCCTGGGCCGGCCCGGCCGCCAGGAAGTCCTCGAGAGCCTGGGCCACGACCTGGCCGCGGACGCGCTGGAGGAGATGGAACCGCACGAGCTGACCGCGCTGCTGCGGGAGGTCGAGCCGGAGCAGGCCGCCGAGCTGATCGCCAGGATGGAACCGGACGAGGCGGTGGACGCGCTGCGTGACCTGACCGACGAGGAGCAGGGCGTGCTGCTCGCCCGGATGCCGCAGCAGATCCAGCGCGAGCTGATCCGGCTGCTCGGCTACCCGGGAGACGAGGCGGCCGGGATCATGACCAGCGTGCTGGCCTGCGCCTCGCCCGACGAGACGGTGGCCCAGGTCAGCCAGCGGCTGGCCGAGCAGGCCCTGCACCGGACCGAGATCGACTCGGTGGCGGTGCTCGACGACGACGGGCGGCTGCTGGGTGACATCTCCGCCTTCGACCTGCTGGTCAGCGACGGCGGCCGGCGCCTGGCAGACCTGATCGACCCGGACAACACGCTGATGACGCTGCGGCCCGAGGACGACCTGGACACGGTGGCCACCGAGCTGGTCGAGTCCCGCCGGTCGTCGCTGCTGGTGGTGGACGACGACGGCCGGCCGCTGGGCCGGATCCTGTCCGACGACGTGCTCGACGCCCTGGTGCCCGGGCACGGGCGGCTGCACTTCCCGAGGCTTCTCCAGTGAGCACCAGGGAGCAGGAGCCCTCCGAGGCGGAACTCGGCTCCCAGCGGCCCCGGGTCCGCGGCGGGATGACCTCGCTGACCCGGGTCCGGGCGGGCGGGGTCCGGCTGATCCGGTCCCGGCGGGGCCGGATCTGGATGCTCCTGGCCATCGCCGGCCCGGGGGTGGTGGCCGCCAACGCCGGCAACGACGCGGCCGGGATCGCCACCTACGCCTCGGCCGGGTCGCAGTTCGTCTACCGGACCTTGTTCTTCATGGTGCTGGTCACGTTCGCGCTGGTGCTGGTGCAGGAGATGGCGGTCCGGCTGGGCACCCACACCGGCAAGGGCCTGGCCGCGCTGATCCGCGAGCAGTTCAGCCTCCGGCTCACCGGGGTGGCGCTGTTCTGCGTGCTGCTGGCCAACACCGGGCTGGTGGTGTCGGAGTTCGCCGGGATCGGCGCGGCGTTCGAGCTGCTGGGCGTCAGCCGGTACGTGATCATCCCGATCGCCGCGGTGGCCATCTGGGCCCTGGTGGTGTTCGGCTCGTACCGCTACGCCGAGCGGATCTTCCTCATCCTGTCGCTGGCCTTCCTCGCCTACCCGATCGCCGCGATCCTGGGCCACCCGGACTGGGCACAAGTCGGCAGCAACCTGGTCATCCCGCACTTCCTGTACACGAAGAGCTTCCTGCTGCTCGGCGTGGCCCTGATCGGCACCACGGTCAGCCCGTACATGCAGCTGTACGCGGCGGCGGGCGTGGTGGACAAGGGCGCCGACGAGGCCGACTACCCGCGGGTCCGGCTCGACGCGATCTCGGGCGCCGTGTTCGCCTGCATCATCTCGATCACCATCATCATCGCCACCGCGGCGGCCATCGGCGGCCGCGGCCCGCTCACCTCGGCCAAGGAGGCCGCCGAGGCGCTGCGCCCGGTGGCCGGGCCCGCGGCCGAGCTGCTGTTCGCGTTCGGCCTGATCGGCGCCTCCGCCCTGGCCGGCGCGGTGGTCCCGCTGTCCAGCGCCTACGCGATCAGCGAGGCGGTCGGGGTGGAGCGCTCCATCTCCCGCCGCTTCACCGAGGCCCGGCTGTTCCTGGGCCTGTTCACGGTGCAGGTCATCATCGGCGCCGCGCTGGCCCTCACCCCCATCAACCTGATCACCCTGCTGATCGGCACCCAGGTGCTGCAGGGCATCGTCACCCCGGTCATCCTGATCTACATCCTCATCCTCACCAACCGGCGCAGCGTGCTCGGCCGGGCCGCGAACGGCCCGGTGTTCCGGGCCGCGGCCACGATCTGCACGGTCGGGATCTCCGCCATGAGCCTGACCCTGCTGGGCACCACCGTGCTGGGCTTCTTCGGCATCGGCGGGTAAGACGGTGGGCAAAGCCCGCCGCTAAGGGTGCGTTAAGGCCTGGCTAGGCCAGATCCGCGGCGGGTATCAGCCGTATGCGCGGCGTATGCCCCGTTGGTCAGGGCTCGATCTACCCGGTGGTATGAAGGCCTGGTCAGGCAAAATGGAGGGCACCTCAGTTGGCGATGCGCAAGGCAGTGGGCTTCCTCGGCAGCGGTGACACCCTGCCGGAGGGCTTTGGGTACACGCTGAAACGCCGGCTGCTCGGGCCGCCCCTGGTCAACGAGCAACTCAGCGAGGAGCGGCTGTCCAAGCCGCTCGCCCTCGGGGTGCTGTCCTGTGACGGCATCTCCTCGGCGAACTACGGCTCCGAACTGATCCTGCACGAGCTGCTGCCGTTCTTCGGCCTGGCCGCGTTCTCGCTGCTGCTGCCGATGACCGGGGTGATCATCCTGGGCATCGCGCTGGTGGTGCTGTCCTACCGCGAGGTCGTGTCCGTCTACACCCGTGCGGGGGGCTCCTACGTCGTCGCCCGGGAGAACTTCGGGCCCCGCGTCGCCCAGGTGGCGGCGGTGGCCCTGATGGTCGACTACGTGGTCACGGTGGCCGTGCAGACGGCCGCGGGCAGCGCCGCGATCCTGTCCACCTTCCCGGCCCTGGCCAAGCCGCTGGGCGACACCACCACGCTGCTGCTCATCGCCGTGGCCGCCACCCTGATCATGTGCTACGGGAACCTGCGCGGGGTCCGCGAGAACGGCAAGATGTTCGGCGTCCCGACCTACTGGTTCAGCGGCGTCAGTCGGCCTGATGATCGTCATCGGCGTGGCCCGCGAGATCTTCGGCGGCCTGCCGCACGTGAAGTGGCACGCCGGGACCGTGGCTCATCGGCCACCACAGCGGCCTGCTCACGTTCGCCGCCATCTTCTTCCTGGGCCGCGCGTTCGCCAACGGAGGCTCCTCGCTGACCGGGATCGAGGCCGTGTCCAACGCGGTGAGCGCGCTCCGCCCGCCCGAGGGCCGCAACGCCCGGCAGTTGCTGGTCATCCAGGGCAGCATCGTCGCCTTCCTGATCGCCGGCATCTCCTGGCTGGCCCACGTCACTCACGCGGTCCCCGTACAGGAACGGCTTCCCGACCGTGGTGTCCCAGGAGGCCAAGCTCATCTTCGGGCCGTCCGTCGTCGGGCCAGATCCTGTTCTACGTGCTCCAGCTCGGCGCCACCGCGATCCTGTTCACCGGCGGCAACACCAGCTTCAGCGGGTTCCCGTTCCTGACCAGCTTCGTGGCCGAGGACTCGTTCCTGCCCCGCTGGCTCAGCAAGCGCGGGCACCGCCTGGTTTTCTCTAACGGAATTATCGTGCTGACCGTGCTGGCCCTGGCCCTGCTCCTCGGGGTGGGCGCCAACACCAACAGCCTGGTGCCGTTCTACGCGATCGGCGTGTTCACCGGGTTCTCGATGGCCGGCTTCGGCATGGCCAGGTACCACAACAGGACCAGGGAGCCGCACTGGCGGCGGAAGCTGGTCATCAACTTCGCGGGCGGCGTCTACACGGCGCTGGTCGTGGTCATCTTCGCCATCGTGAAGTTCACCGAGGGTGCCTGGCTGGTCCTGCTCGTCTTCCCGATCTTCGTGTTCGCGTTCATCCGGCTCAACCGCGAGTACGGGATGGAGGCCCAGGTTCTGGAGCGGATCAGCGACCGGCCCAAGCCGCCCCAGGCCCCGAACTACACGCGGCGGACCGTGTTCGTCTTCGTGGACAGCTTCGACCTGGCCACGATCGCCGCGCTGCGGTACGCCCGCAGCCTGCGCCCCACGACCCTGCGGGCGGTTCATTTCGTGATCGACACCGCCCAGGCGGACGCGCTGCGCGAGGAGTGGACGCGGGCGGGCATGGACGTGGTGCTGGACTTCATCGACTGTGCCGACCGGCGGCTCACCCGGGCCGCGGCCGAGCTGGTCAGCGCGGAGGCGGTCCAGCCGGGCGTGCAGGTCACGGTGGTCCTGCCCCGGCGGAGCTACTCGCCGCTGATGGGCCGGCTGCTGCACGACCGCACCGCCGACAAGATCGCCGCGGTGGTCAGCCGGATCCCGCACGCCGCCGCGACCATCGTCCCGTTCGACGTGCAGAGCAGGCTGGAGGTCCTGCACGCCCGCCAGGTCGCGCAGGCCGAGCGGGCGGCCGCGGCCAGGACGCACCTGCCCGGCCTGGCCGGGGAGGCCGCCCGGCAGGAAGGAGCCGCGGCCGCGGCCGCACCCCCCGCCGACCCGGCCGAGGTGGCGGGCGGGGACAACGCAGGCCGGGACCCTGATGGCCAGGGCACCGCCGGCCAGGACACCGCCGGCCAGACCACGGGCGTGGCGGGGAACGGCGCGGGGACGGGCACCGACGGCGCAGCACCGGCCGCCGGCCCGCCGGCCGGGCTGCCCCCGGTCATCGCCGCGCCGTCCGGACTCCGCCGGGTGCTGCGGGGGCGGCGCCGTGGCGCCGACCAGCCGCCCCCGCCCCCGCCGGGCAGCGACCACCCCAGTTACGACCGCCCCGCGCCGCCCGCCGGGGTCAACCCGATCGGCTCGCTGGCCCGGCCGGGCCGGGCCACGGTCGAGGGCCGGGTCCGCGCGGTGGAGATCCGGCCGGTCGAGCGGAACTCCGTGCTCGCCGTGGACGTCGCCGACTCCACCGGCGACCTGACCGCGCTGTTCTACGGCCGGTCTCACATCCCCGGCGTTGTCTGCGGGGCCAAGGTGCGCTTCCGGGGGCCGGTAGGGCTGCGCCCGGAAGGCCCCGTGATGATCAACCCGGCGTACGAGTTGCTGTCCTCGAGTGCCACCCGGGGCACGCTTGGGGAAGACTCTTCAGGCGGGCCGCCGCCCGGCCGCGGGCGGCGGGACGACGGGCAGGACGCCTGACAGGACGCCTGACAGGGAGCAGCCAGCGATGACGGCCGGAGGAGGACACGCCCACCACCATGCCCTGACGGCCACCGGGCGGCACCGCGGCCGGCTGGCCGCGGTCATGGCGATCACCCTCAGCATCGCCGCCGGGGAGATCGCCGGGGGGATCCTCTCCGGGGCCCTCGTGCTGCTGGCCGACGCGGCGCACATGGCCGCGGACGCGGCCGGGGTGGGCCTGTCCCTGCTCGCCGCGCACTTCGCCAGCAAGCCCGCCACCCTCCGGCGGACCTTCGGCTACGCCCGGGCGGAGATCCTGGCCGCCACGGCCAACGCGCTGCTGCTGCTGGGCATGGCCACGTTCATCGTGGTGGAGGCGGTGCAGCGGCTCGCCAACCCGCCGCCGGTGAGCACCGGGGTGATGGTGGTCTTCGGCTGCATCGCGCTGGCCGGCAACGGCGCGTCGCTGATCCTGCTGCGCCAGGCCCAGGCGGAGAGCATGAACGCTCGCGGCGCGTTCCTCGAGGTCGCCTCGGACATGTTCGGCGCCCTGGCCGTGCTGATCACGGCGGCGATCATCGCGATCTCCGGGTTCACCCTGGCCGACCCGATCGCCTCGCTGCTGGTCGGCGCGCTGATCGTGCCCCGGACCTGGCGGCTGCTCCGGGACGCGGTGGACGTGCTGCTGGAGGCCAGCCCGCGGGGCATCGACCTGAGCGAGGTACGGCAGCACATGACCGGGCTGGACGGCGTCATCGACGTGCACGACCTGCACGCCTGGACCATCACCTCCGGGCTGCCCGTGCTGTCCGCGCACATCGTGGTCGATCCCGGCACGCTGGCCAGCGGGTGCGGCCCGGGGATCCTGGACCAGCTGCAGGAATGCGTCCGCGGTCACTTCGACGTGGCCCACTCCACGTTCCAGATCGAGCCGGCCGGCCACGCCGACCACGAGCCCTCGGTCCACGACTGACGAGCCCGGCTGATCCGGGCGGCTGACCAGGCCGGGGGGATTGCGCCCGCCTGCCCTACTGGGTAGTAATAAGAGGGAGGCACGCCGCTCCCCGTCACCCAGGAGGCTGCCGTGGGCACCTACGACCATTACGCCACCCCGGTCCCGCCCGGCACCTGGGATGTGCCCGCGTCCGGAGCCGCCCGGTTCAGCTGGGAGTACGACGACGGCCGGAGCCGTCTCCTCGACCTCTACCAGCGGGGCAAGGACAAGCAGTGGGATGCGGTGAAGCGGATCGACTGGGACCTGCCGGTCGATCCCACCAACGTGATGGCCACGCCGGATGAATTCTGCCCCATCTACGGGTCACGGCAGTGGGAGGTGCTGAACCAGGCCGAGCGCGATGAACTCGGCCACCACCTCGGTTCCTGGCTGTTCAGCCAGTTCCTGCACGGTGAGCAGGGCGCGCTGACCGTGGCGGCCCGGATCGTCGAGTCCGTCCCGGACATGGACTCCAAGTTCTACGCGGCGACCCAGACCATGGACGAGGCGCGGCACGTGGAGCTGTACCAGCGGTTCATCCGGGACAAGATCGGCCTGTACTACCCCATCAACGAGGACCTGGGCCGGCTGCTCGCGGACGCGCTCAGCGACTCCCGCTGGGACCTGCCCTACCTCGGCATGCAGGTGCTGATCGAGGGCCTGGCCCTGGCCGCCTTCGGGGTGCACCGCGACGTCGCCGCCAACCCCCTGGTCAAGCAGCTGCTCGCGTACGTCATGCAGGACGAGGCCCGGCACGTGGCGTTCGGCCGCCTGGCCCTGCGCGACTACTACGCGGAGCTGACCGAGGCGGAGCGGGCCGAGCGCGAGGAGTTCGTGGTGGAGGGCTGCTACCTGATGCGCAACCGGTTCCGCGCCCAGGAGGTCTGGGAGCGGATGGGGTACGACGTCGCGGAGTGCCTGGAGTTCACCGACCACTCCCCCATCCAGCAGGCGTTCCGCACGCTGCTGTTCAGCCGGATCGTGCCGTGCGTGAAGGACATCGGGCTGTGGGGCCCGAAGGTCCGGCACGCCTACGCCGACCTGGGCGTGCTGGACGCCGCCTCGACCGACCTGGACGCGCTGATGCGCGACGACGAGGAGATCGCCGAGCGGGTGGACGCGGAGAAGGCGAAGTACGAGGCCGAGATGGCCGCCCGCCGGGCCGAGGTGGACACCGCGATCGCCGACGCGGAAGGGTAGTCGCCCGGGGACGGTGGGGCTAGCCACCCCGGCACTGTCGTGCGGCCCTTCCTGCGCCGCCGGGCGGCGGCGCTGGATACTGAGGCCATGATGATCACGCGCGGGCCAGGAGGCTGACCCGCGATGCGCGCGGCGCTGTACCTGTGGCGCGCGACCGCCCAGCGGTCCTGGCGGACCGTGCTGACCGTGGCCCTCATCGGCGGCCTGTTCGGAGCGGTGGCGCTGGGGGCGGTGGCCGGCGCCCGGCGCACCGCGTCGGCCTACGGGCGCTACCTGACCGCGACCAGGGCCAGCGACGCCTTCGTCAACGTGCCCGGCATCGTGCCGGGAATGCCGGTGACCCAGCCCATCAAGCTGATCGCGGCCCTGCCCGGGATCACGGCCAGCGACGCGTACATCGGGCTGAACGCCAATCCGGTGGTGCACGGCCGCATCCGGGACTCCTTCCTCACCAACTCCCTGACCGGCAGCGTGGACGGCGCGTACTTCACCCGGGACCGGATGACGGTGCTCGCCGGCCGTCTGCCCCGGCTCGATGCCGCCCGGGAAATCGCCCTCAGCCCGGGCATCGCCCGCCTGTTCGGGGTGGGCGTCGGCGGCCGGGTGACCTACCAGTTCTACCGGCTGAACCCGGTCACCTATCAGTCCTCGCCGGGGCAGCGCATCACGTTCCGGGTGACCGGGATCGCGGACATCCCGCCGGTCCTGGTGGACCAGTCCGACGAGCAGGAAGGCGGGATCCTTCCGCCCGCCGCCACCCGGCAGCTGCTGCCCTACTACGTGTTCTCCTGGGTGGGGGTCCGGCTGGACCACGGGACCGCCGGGATACCGGCGCTGCAGCACCACCTCGCCACCCTGGCCACCAGCGTCCAGCGGCGCTACCTCGCCGCGACCCACCAGAAACTCCCCGGCCTGGCCTTCGCCGTCGCCCGCCAGGACATAGTCCGGAATGAGGTGCGCCAGGCGATCGGGCCGCAGGTGGTCGCGCTCGCCGTTTTCGGCGGGATCGCCGCCCTGGCCATGCTGGTGCTCGCCGGGCAGGGCCTCACCCAGCTGATGAGCCGGTCGGCCCAGGACATCTCGGTCGTGCGGGCCCTGGGCGGCAGCCGGGCCCAGACCGCGCTGGCGGCCAGCCTGCCGGGCGCGGCGGCCATCCTCGGTGCGACGATCCTGGCCGTGGCCGGGGCGGTAGCGTTCTCCCCGCTGGCCCCGGTCGGCCAGGTACGCCAGTTCGATCCGGCCCGCGGGATCAAAGCGGACGGCCTGGTCCTGGGGCCGGCTCAGCCCTGCTGGCCGCGATCCTGCTCGCGGCGCTGGCCGTGATGGCGGCCCGGGCCACCCGGCAGGCCACCCGGCCGGACCGCGAGCGGCCCTCGGCCGTCGCGCACGCCGCGGCCGCCGCCGGGCTCCCCGCACCCGCGGTCGTGGCCAGCCGCAACGCGCTGGAGCCGGGATCGGGACAGCAGGCCGTCCCGGTCCGGGCCACGTTGCTGGGGTCCATCGCCGCGGTGACGGCGGTGGTCGCCGCCGTGGTGTTCGGGGCCAGCCTGACCGGCCTGGTCACGCACCCGGCCCGGTACGGCTGGAACTGGCAGATCCTGATCCAGGCCGAGGGCGGGTACGGGAACTTCACCCCCGGCGTGATGAACCGGCTGGTCGGCGGCCAGCCTTCGGTGGCGGCCTGGTCCAGCTTCGGGTTCAGCCAGCTCACGATCGATGGCCGGGTGGTCCCCGTGCTCGGCCTGCAGCGTGACCGCGGGTCGCTGAGCCGCCGACGAGCAGCGGCCGGGCCATCAGCGGCAACGGGCAGATCGAGCTGGGCACGGTGACCCTGCGCGAGCTGGGCAAGAAGGTCGGGGACACGGTCCTGGCAGGACGCGCGCCCTACCGGCGCCTCCTGTCCATCTCCGGGACCGTCACGCTGCCCTCGTTCGGGGTGGCCATCTCCCAGCATGTGTCCCTGGGCCAGGGCGCCATGCTGTCCGAGCAGGCCCTGCTGGCCGTCCAGGGGCTGAGCAGCGGCGCGCCGAAGTCCGCCGCGGCGACGTCGCAGGCCGCCCCGTCGGCGGTGGCCATCGACCTGGTCCCCGGCACCAGCGCGGCCCAGCGCGCGGCGCTCGTGCACCGGATCACCTCCGCCAACCCGGACGGGACGCCCGGCGGGACCTACCAGCTCGGGCTGCACCGCGCGCGGGCCGCGTCCATCGTCAACGCCACCCAGATGGGCGGCCAGCCGCTGGCCCTGGCCCTGGGCCTGGCCGCGGCGGCGATGGCCTCCCTGGCGCTGACCGTGCTGACCTCCGTGCGCAGGCGGCGCCGCGAGCTGGCCCTGCTGAAGACCCTGGGCATGACCCGGGGCCAGCTCCGGGCCATCGTGGCCTGGCAGACGACGCTGACGCTGCTGATCGCCCTGGCCGCAGGCGTGCCCCTGGGCGTCGCCGCGGGCCGCTGGGCGTGGCGCGGCTTCGCCGGATCGCTCGGCGTCGCGCCCGTCACCGTGGTCCCGGTGCTCCTGCTGGCCGCCGGCTGCGCCGCCGTCATCCTGGCCGGGAACCTGCTGGCCTCGGTCCCCGCGGCGGTGGCCGCCCGGACGCCGGCCGCGGGCACGCTGCGCACGGAGTAGCACCACCCGGCCCGGGCGGGCGCGTGGTCCTCCATCTCCCGGCGGAGCCGGGCCAGGCCGCCGCGGTCACGCCGCGGCCCCTTCCTGGATAGCCGGCACCTCGCGCGTGCCCGGCGCGGCGCCCGACCCGGCCGGGCGCCGGCCCGCGCCCCGGGGCAGCAGCAGCATCAGCAGGAAGCTGAGGCCGAACACGCCCACCTGGAACCACAGGGTGCGCTCCAGCGAGGCGGCGAAGTCGTCGCGCACCGCCGCGCCGCCGGCCCGGGCCAGCACCGGGCGCGCGGCGGCGGGCAGCGCCGCCGTCCGGCCCGGAGTGCGGCAGGCCGCCGGGGTCACGGTGGGATCCGCCGCGACCAGCCGGTCGTGCAGGCAGCCACGGAACTGGGTGACGACCCGCCCGGTGCCGGCGGCGGGCACGCCGGCCGCCACCAGCCCGGCGCGCAACTGCGGGGCGGCCGCGCTGGCGGCCGGCCCGGACTGGCTGCCGAGCATCCCGAAGAAGATCACCCCGATCAGCGCGATGCCGATGGAGTTGCCGACCTGCAGGCCGGTGTTGAACACGCCGGACGCCGAGCCGGCGTCCCGGTGCGGCACGCCGGCCAGCACGATGTCGGCCAGCGGGGCGATCACCCCGCCCACGCCGAGGCCCGCGGCCACCAGGCCGGGCACCAGGTCCCAGGTGGTCACGGCCGCGCCGTAGTGATGCACGGCGGCGATCAGCCCGGCCATTCCCGCGGCGATGATGAGCGCGCCGGCCATGGTGACCCCGCGCCCGAACCGGGGCGCGAGGCGGGCGGCCGCGCCCGAGGAGACCAGCACCCCGGCCGAGAACGGCAGGAAGGTCAGCCCGGCGTGCAGTGCGGTGAAGCCCAGGCCGAGCTGGAGGAACAGGGTGAGCACCAGGCCGAACGAGGCGATGCCGAGGAAGAACGTCATGGCCACGCTCATGCCCGCGCTGAAGGCACGGTCCCGGAACAGGCTGAGCGGGAGCAGCGGCGAGCCGTCCCGGCGGCCCTTGATCCGCTCGTACCAGACGAACGCGGCGAGCACCGGCAGGCACAGCGCCATCGACACGTAGGTCCAGGCCGGCCACCCGAGCTGGCGCCCCTGCACCAGCGGGTACAGCAGGAGCAGCAGGGCGGCCGAGATCAGCCCGACGCCGACCGGGTCGAGCCGGGGCGGGCTGGCCGCCTTCGACTCGCGGACCAGGACCGCGGACGCGGCGAAGGCGATCACCCCGACCGGCACGTTGATCAGGAAGATCGTCCGCCAGCCCAGCCCGAACAGGTCGTGCTGGATGAGCAGCCCGCCGAGCAGCGGGCCGCTCACCGTGCCCAGCCCCGCCGTCACGCCGAAGCCGGCCAGCGCCTTGATCCGCTCGTGCGGCGGGAAGATGACCTGGATGACGGCCAGCACCTGGGGCACCATGATCGCGCCCATCGCGCCCTGGGCGACCCGGCAGCCGATCAGCATGCCCGGGCCGGTCGCGGCGCCGCACAGCGCGGACATGATCGTGAAGCCGGCCACCCCGATCAGGAAGAGCCGCTTGCGGCCGAAGATATCGCCCAGCCGGCCGCCGGTGATCAGCACGAGCGCGTAGGCCAGCGTGTAGCCGGCCAGTGCCCACTGCACGTCCGCGTAGCTGGCGTGCAGGTCGCGCTGGATCGACGGGATGGCGATGTTGACGATGGACACGTCGAGCAGGTTCATGAAGCCGGCCAGCAGCAGGATGACCAGGGTGAGCCAGCGGCGCGGGTCGGCCTGGCCGGCCGTTGCGGGTGGTGCCAGGATCTGTGCATCTGATGACATGATCAGTCTCCGCCTCGACAGGAGGTCTGTCCCCGAACTACCCACACGAAGTTAGCATCTAGGATGCCTAACGTCTAGGCTACCTAGACAATAGGGGAGTTGAAGTATGCCTGAGGATGCCGGCGCAGCTGCGGGCGGCCGCGAGTGGAACGTGCCGTGGGCCGAGCCGTGGGCGGCCCGGGAGCCCGAGCGCGCCGAGCTGGCCGCCGCCTTCGGCGCCGCCATCCGCAAGACGGGGTCCCTGATGCAGCTCATGAACCAGGCCGCCGCGGACCGGATCGGCATCAATGCGACCGACCTGAACTGCCTGAACATCCTGAGCTTCAGCGGCCAGATGACGGCCGGCGAGATGGCCAGGGCGACCGGCCTGACCACGGCGTCGATCACCGGCGTGGTGGACCGGCTGGAGGAGGCCGGCTACGTCCGCCGCGACCGCGATCCGCGTGACCGGCGCCGGGTGGTCATCCGGCTGGTCCTGGAGACCGCCCTGCGCGACGTGGCCTCGGTGTTCCTGCCGATGATGCGCGACTGGCAGCAGATGGCGGCCCGTTACAGCGATGACGAGCTGCGGCTGATCGTGGGCTTCTACGACGGGATGGAGGAAATCCTGCGCGGGCACCTGACCCGGCTCCGCGAGGCCGCCCGGGACGACGGCTGAACAGGAAGGCGCCCCTGGTCCCGGGGGGGTGGGATCCAGGGGCGCCGTGGCCGTTGGGCATGCACCCGGCCCTGGCTGCACGTTAGCGGAGTGCGAGGGTGCCCGGCGGGTATTCCCGGGACTCACGCCCGCGGGCTCAGGCCCGCGGGGCCTGGCAGGCGGGACAGAGCCCCCAGAAGGTGACCTCGGCCTCGCCGACCTCGAACCCCGCGGCGGCCGCGGGCTCCACGCACGTAACGTGACCGGCAGCGCACCCCACGTCCGTCACCGTGCCGCAGTTCCGGCACACGAGATGGTGGTGGTGGCTGCTCCGGGTCAGGTCCGCAGCACGGAGCCCGCCGGTGTCGGTCATGACCCCGACGCTACGCCGCAAGAGATGAACTTTTCAAGTTAACGATTAGTTCGCCATGGGCCCCGGCGGCCCGGACCCGGGGCACCCGCCCCGGCCAGGCACGCGCCTGACCAGGGCGGGGCTTGATGAGCCGGTCCCCCGTATCATCTGTTGGGTCCCCCACGCACATGATCGCACGCCCAGCCACCGCACCTCCGGCGGGGGCACGGCGAGTCGGGCCGCTGATTCGCGGCCGTCCCGCTATGCCGGCATAAGGCAGTCTCTCGCAGGCTGCCCGCGCGCCAGGCCGGGGTGGGCACGGACGGCACCTGAGGTAGCCGGGGGCGGTGGCCAGCTGATCGAATGGGACCATGCGGCCCCTGGATTCCTGCCTGGGCTTCCTGCGGGAAGCAGACCGGCTCAAGGGCGTGCTCCGGCAGAGCAGCATCCTGGACGGCTCCAGGAAAGAGAATTCTGCCGAGCACTCCTGGCATCTGGCCCTGATGGCCCAGGTCCTGGGCGGCTACGCCCCGCCCGGGACGGACCTGGGCCGGGTCACCGCCATGCTGCTCATCCATGACCTGGTCGAGATCGACGCGGGCGACCTGTTCGTGTACGCCGACGCGGCGGCGCAGGCCCGCCAGGAGGCGGCCGAGCAGGCTGCGGCCAGCCGGATCTTCACCCTGCTGCCCCCGGGGCAGGGGGAGGAGCTGCGCGCCCTCTGGGACGAGTTCGAGGAGCGCCGGACCCCCGAGGCCCGGTTCGCCCGGGCCCTGGACCGGCTCCAGCCGATGCTGGCCAACTACTACCTGGGCGGCGGCACCTGGCAGGACCACGGCATCCGGGCCGGCCAGGTGCTGGACAAGGTGGCGCTGATCGAGGACGGCTCCCCCGCCCTCGGGGACTTCGCGCGGGAGCTGGTCGGCTCCGCCGTCCGGCAGGGCTTCCTCAGCGCCGGCGGGTGATCCCGGGTCAGGCCCCCGCGGCAGCCTCGATGGCGTCGGCGGCGCGGCGCAGGCCCTGGCGGCCCTGGATCTCCGCGGCCGCGCGGCTGAGCCGGCCGCGCAGCGCGGTGTCGCCGAGCAGGCGGGCCAGCGCACCGTGCATCTGCGCGTCGGTGAACCGGTAGGTGTCCAGGCGTGCCCCCAGCCCGAGCTCGTCGACGCGCTGGGCGTTGTCGTGCTGGTCCCAGAACAGCGGCAGGACAATCATGGGCTTGCCGAAGTGCAGGCACTCGGTGGTGGTGTTGTTGCCGCCGTGGGTGATCACCAGGTCGGCACGCGGGATGACCGAGGTCTGGGGCAGGAACTCCGCGCCGTGCATGTTGGGCGCCAGCTCCAGCTCGGCGTGCAGCGGCCCCTGGGAGACGATGTAGCGGTGCGGCGTGGCGGCCAGGCAGTCGATGACCCGCCGCATCAGGGATACGTCGGCCGATCCCAGGGAGCCGAGCGAGAAGTAGATGAGTGCCCCGTCGCCGGAAGCCAGCGGCCCGGGCAGGGTGAACGGCTCGTCGGTCTCCCGGACCGAGGAATCCAGCCGGTGCCAGCCGGGGCCGAGCGGCCGGGAGCGCTGGTAGTCGGCCAGCTCGGGATAGACATACAGGTTGACCTGGCCGGAGTGGATGAATTCCAGGTCCGGCAGGGGCGGCGCGCCCTGGGCGGTGACCCAGTCGGCGAACTCGGCCCACAGGGCCCGGTGCACCCGGTCGTACTCGGCCCGGAACTCCGGCCACTGGGCCTGCTCCCCGGCCGGGTAGCCGGAGAAGGCCGGCGGCAGCGCCGGGTCGGGGATCTCCAGCGGGTTGCAGGAGACGATCCTGACGAACGGGACGCCGGCGGTCAGCAGCGCCGGGAAGCAGATCACGTTGTCTTCGACGATCACATCCGGGCGGGTGCGCGCCACGATCCCGGCCAGCTGCTCCTGGCAGTACCGCGCGCCGCTGATCAGTTCGGCCCAGACCGGCTTGATCCAGGTCTCCAGCTGCTCGATGGTCGGCTTGCGGAATTCCGGCGCGGTGCTGGCGATGAACTCCTTCCAGAACGCCCCGGCGTCCTGCTCGCCCTGCTGGCCTGGCTCGCCTTGCTCGCGGGGCTCGGGGGCCCCGAGGCTGCGGGCGGGGACAGGTCGACCAGGTCCTCCTCGAAGCCGAGCGGCTCCAGCCGGCCCTTCCATGAGGCCTCGGCCGCGAATACG
The DNA here is from genome assembly GCA_963851025.1 of uncultured Actinomycetes bacterium. Classification (GTDB taxonomy): domain Bacteria; phylum Actinomycetota; class Actinomycetes; order Streptosporangiales; family Streptosporangiaceae; genus RYN-230. The sequence goes on along the minus strand of CAWKOA010000020.1, from coordinate 9,713 downwards.
ACGCGGTGCCCGCGGCGGCGCAGCACGTCGCCGACGCCGATGCAGTTGTTGGTCGGCCCGTACGCGCTCTCCGGCATGAACAGGACGGTCAGGGGCCTGCCGGGCATGCCTGCTCCCTCAGGGACGACGACGAGGTCAGGCCAGTATGTCCGGATCGGCGCCCGCGGGGGCCGTATCCCGGCCAGGCGAGCCCTTGTCCGCGGCCGGGTGCTCCACCAGCGCGAGCACCCGGTTGGCCATGAACCGCGCGGTGCGCACCACGGTGCCGCCCCGGGTGACCTCCATGACCTCCACGACGCCGCGCCCGGTGACCACCTCGACGCGGCGGCCGGCCCGGGTGGCGGTCACCTCGTAGGTCCGGGACGTGCCGCCGGCGTCGATGACGATCTCGACCCGGTCCCCCTTCACGGCGTGACACCCTGGGCGCGCATGCCAGATTTCTACCCCTCGCACCGCCAGCCGACTCCCCGCTCAGCAGCCACCCGGACGACTTTGGATAAGACACATGACGTCAGCGGACGGCCCGGGCCGCCCAGCGGGAGCCGTGCCGCTCGACGATCAGCGGCAGGCCGAAGCACCTGGACAGGTTCGGCTCGGTGAGGACCTCGGAGACCGGGCCCGCGGCCAGCACCGAGCCGCGGCGCAGGAGCATCGCGTGGGTAAAGTCCTCTGGCACTTCCTCGACGTGGTGGGTCACCATCGCCATCGTGGGCGCCAGCGGGTCACGGGCCAGCACGGCGATCCGCTGCAGCAGGTCCTCCCGGCCGCCGAGGTCCAGCCCGGCGGCGGGCTCGTCCAGCAGGAGCAGCTCAGGGTCGGGCATCATCGCGCGGGCGATCTGCACCCGCTTGCGCTCCCCCTCGGACAGGGTGGTGAACCGGCGCCTGATCAGGTGGGCGCAGCCGAGCGCGTCCAGCAGTTCCACCGCGCGGGTCACGTCGGAGGACTCGTAGTCCTCCTTCCACCGGCCCACGATCGCGTACGAGGCGGTCAGCACCAGGTCGATGACCTTCTCGGCCGGCGGCACCCGGTCCGCGAGCGAGGCGCTGGCCAGGCCGATCCGCGGCCGCAGCTCGAAGACGTCGGTCTCGCCGAGCCGGCTGCCCAGGATCTCGGCGCTGCCCTCGGACGGGAAGAGCTGGCAGGCGATGACCTGCAGCAGTGTGGTCTTCCCGGCCCCGTTGGGGCCGATGACGACCCAGCGCTCGTCGTCGTGGACGGTCCAGTCCACGTCGCGCAGCAGCATGGACCCGCCGCGCCGGACGCCGACCCCGCGCAGCCGCACTACCTCGTCGGACATCCAGCTCCCTCCACCACCGCACACGTGTGAGACTGAACTTACGTCATGCCGGGCCGGCCAGCCCAACCGTGCCTGCCCGCCACCCCGGCCCGGGTAGCGTGGGGCTCCGATGAACGCCGCGCAGCACACCCTCCTGGTGACCCTGACCGGCCGGGACCGGCCCGGGGTGACCTCACGCCTGTTCTCCGCCCTGGCCGCTCATGAGCTCAGCGTGCTCGACATCGAGCAGGTGGTGATCCGGGGACGGCTGGTGCTCGGCGCCCTGCTCGGCTGCCCGGCCGACCCCGACCTGACCGCGATCCACCGGGCGATCCGGGCCGTGGCCTCCGATCTGGGACTCGACGCGGAGATCACGATGGGCTCCGGGGAGCCCGCCCGGCGCCGCGGCCAGCTGCACGTTACCGTCCTCGGCAGCCCCCTGACCCCGGCGGCCGTGGCGGCGATCGCCGGCCGGATCGCCGCCAGCGGCGCGAACATCGACCGCATCGACCGGCTCGCGCACCGGCCGGTGACCTGCATCGACTTCGACGTGTCCGGCGCCGACCCGGAAGCCGCTGCGGGTGGCCCTGGCCCGGGAGGCGACCCAGCAGGGAGTCGACGTGGCGGTCCAGCGGGGCGGCCTGCACCGGCGGGCGATGCGCCTGGTCGTGATGGATGTCGACTCCACGCTGATCGCGGCCGAGGTGATCGACCTGCTCGCCGCGCACGCGGGCTGCGCCGGGCAGATGGCCAAGATTACCGAGGCCACGATGCGCGGTGAGCTGGACTTCGCCGCGTCGCTCCGGGAGCGGGTGAGCATGCTCGCCGGCCTGGATGAGTCGGTGCTCGATGTGGTGCGGGGCGAGCTGCGGCTGGCCCCGGGGGCCCGGACCCTGATCCGGACGCTGCACCGGCTCGGCTACCGGTGCGGGATCGTCAGCGGCGGCTTCAGCCAGATCACCGACCCGCTGGCCGCGGAGCTCGGCATCGACTACGCGGCGGCCAACACGCTGGAGATCATCGGCGGCAAGCTGACCGGGAAGCTGGCCGGGCCCATCATCGACCGGGCCGGGAAGGCCGGCGCGCTGCGCCGCTTCGCCGCGCAGGCCGGCGTGGCGGTCAGCCAGGCGGTGGCGGTCGGCGACGGGGCCAACGACCTGGACATGATCGCGGCCGCCGGGCTCGGGGTCGCGTTCAACGCCCGGCAGGTGGTCCGGGACGCGGCGGACGCCTCGGTCAGCGTGCCCTACCTGGACACGGTGCTGTACCTGCTGGGCGTCTCCCGTGATGACGTGGAGGACGCGGACGCGGATGAGGGTGATCGCGCGGCCGGGCGTCAGCCGCGCGGGACCACGGAACCGCCCTTGGGTGTCCAGTAGTCGTCCAGCGAACCGCAGCCGGGCCCGGCCCGGGCCCAGGCCCGGCGCACGCCGATGACCGCCAGCGCCGTGGTGGGGAAGCTGACCGCGGCGTGCCCGGCCGGCCCGTGGTTCCCGGCCATGAGGTGGACCAGGTCGGCCACGGCGGGGTTGTGGCCCACCAGGGCCAGGATCGCCACCTCGGGCGGGGTCTCCTGGATGATCCCGATCAGGTCGCCGGGGCCGGCCTGGTACAGGCGCGGGTCGTAGCGCACTGTCCCGGCGTCCTCGTCGTCCCCGGGCGAACTGGTCACTGAGCACGTCCCAGGTCTGCCGGGCGCGGGCCGCGGCGGAGCAGACGGCGAGGTCCGGGAGCAGTCCCTGATCCCGGATCCAGGTGCCCACGGTGACCGCGTCCCGCAGGCCGCGGGGGGCCAGCGGCCGGTCGAAGTCCGGGGTGTCCTCGGGGTAGGCCGACTTGGCGTGCCGCAGCACCAGCAGCGTCCGCCCGGTGGTGCTCATCCCCTGAGTATGGCAAGCGCCCGGGCCGGCTGATGACTGATCCCCCGGCCACCGTGGTGGGACGCACCGAGGTGGCCGGGGGATCAGGTGAGGCTGCGGGCCGGGTCAGCCCGTGGTTTTCGCGGCGGTTTCCCCCTCGGTCCCGCTCCCGGTACCGGCGGCCGGGCTGGCCGCGCCCGCGGCCGTCCCGTCAGCGGCGGCCGGCAGCCCCGGGGCACCGCCCGTGCCGGCCACGCTCTCCGCGGGCGGGCCGCCCGCGCCGGCCACGCTGGTGGAGCGCCGCTTGGAGATCACGACGGCGGCCACCACGATCCCGATCGCGACCACGGCCACGCCGGTGCGGAGCCCCGGGTTGTGGCTGTACTTGACCACGCTGGTCGCGATGAGCAGCGAGACCAGGTTCATGACCTTGATCAGCGGGTTGATGGCCGGCCCCGCGGTGTCCTTGAACGGGTCACCGACGGTGTCACCGATGATGGTGGCCTCATGCGCCTCGGAGCCCTTGCCGCCGAAGTTGCCGTCTTCCACCAGCTTCTTGGCGTTGTCCCAGGCCCCGCCGGAGTTGGCCAGGAACACGGCCATCAGCGCCCCGGCGGCGATGGCCCCGGCCAGGTAGGAGCCGAGCGGCGCGTAGCCGAACGCGAAGCCGACGGCGATCGGGGTGAGCACCGCCATCAGGCCCGGCGTGGCCAGCTCGCGGAGCGAGTCCTTGGTGCAGATGTCCACCACGCGCCCGTACTCGGGCTTCTCGGTGTAGTCCATGATCCCCGGGTGGTCCCGGAACTGCTTCCGGACCTCGTAGACCACCTGGCCGGCCGCCCGGCCCACCGCCATGATCAGCAGGCCGGCGAAGTAGAACACGACGCACGCGCCGATGATGACGCCGACCAGCACGTTGGGATGGTCCACCGACAGGTTGAAGGTGCCCCCATTAACGCCGAGCGCTTGCACCACCGTGGTGCGGAACGAGCCGAACAGCGCGGTGGCGGCGAGCACCGCGGTGGCGATCGCGATGCCCTTGGTGATGGCCTTGGTGGTGTTGCCCACCGCGTCCAGCTTGGTGAGCACCTGGGCGCCGTCGCCGGTCACGTCGCCGGACATCTCGGCGATGCCCTGCGCGTTGTCCGACACAGGCCCGAACGTGTCCATGGACACGATGACGCCGACGGTGGTGAGCAGGCCGGTCCCGGCCAGCGCCACCGCGAACAGGGCGATGGTCGCGTTGCCCGTGCCCAGCAGGAACGCCGCGTACACCGCCCCGCCGATCAGCAGCGCCGAGTAGACCGCCGACTCCAGCCCGACCGAGATGCCGGACAGGATGACGGTGGCCGCGCCGGTCAGCGAGCTTTCCCCGATCTCCTGCACCGGCTTGCGGTTGGTCTCGGTGAAGTACCCGGTCAGCAGCTGGATGGCGCTGGCCAGCACCAGCCCGATGACGACCGCGCCGATGGCCAGCAGCCGCGGGCTGCCGCCGTGGCTGAGGATCGCCGCGGCGCCCGCCCCGGTCACGCCCTTGAACTCGCTGAACTTGGCGGGCAGGTAGAGGAATGAGGCGCCGATGACCAGCACCAGCGAGATGACCGCGGAGACGAAGAAGCCCCGGTTGATGGCGGTCATCCCGCTCCGGTCGCCCTTGCGCGGCATCGTCACGAAGATCCCCGCCACCGCGGTGATCACGCCGATCATCGGGATGATCAGCGGAAAGACGAGGCCATCGTTGCCGAACGCCGCCTTGCCCAGGATGAGCGCCGCGACCAGCATGACCGCGTAGGACTCGAACAGGTCGGCCGCCATCCCGGCGCAGTCACCGACGTTGTCGCCGACATTGTCGGCGATGGTGGCCGCGTTCCGCGGGTCGTCCTCGGGGATGCCCTTCTCGACCTTGCCGACCAGGTCGGCACCCACGTCCGCGGCCTTGGTGAAGATGCCGCCGCCGACCCGCATGAACATGGCCAGCAGCGCCGCGCCGAAGCCGAAGCCTTCCAGGACGTTCGGCGCGTTCCCCTTGTAGATGAGCACCACGAGCGCGGCGCCGAACAGGCCCAGGCCCACGGTGAACATGCCCGCCACGCCGCCGGTGCGGAACGCGATCCGCATGGCCGGGCGCTCACCCTCGAAACCAGCCCGCGCCGCGGCCGCGACCCGCACGTTGCCGCGGACCGCCAGCGACATGCCGGTAAACCCGGTCAGGCCCGAGAACAACGCGCCCACCAGGAAGAAGATGCTCCGGCCCCAGCGCACCCCGGCCCCGTCGGCCGGGAGCAGCAAGAGCACGAAGAAGATGACGACAACGAAAACCCCGAGGGTGCGGAACTGGCGCCGCAGATAGGCGGCTGCCCCTTCCTGGACCGCCTGCGCGATCTCCTGCATCCGCTCGGTTCCCTGGCTGGCCGCGAGCACCTCACGGACCAGCAGGGCTGCCACCGCGAGGGCGAGCAGGGCGACGACGCCAACGACGACAACCCAGGTCAGGTTGGAGCCGCTGACGCTCACCGCACCGCTTCCGGCGGCAAGACTAGACCTGAACATCTGTCCTCCTAGACAGTGGCACATGGCCTCCCGGGCGTGGCAACGCTGTCCCGGCTATCGGCTAGCCGGCTTGGACGCATGGGATAGGCACCGTGCCCAAAAAGCAGTGCCGGGAGTCTACGCACGTCGGCCCCCGGACGCGAAGCGGGGGTCAGGTCCGGGGCGTGGTAGAGCGATTCACCCTGCACAGGTAATCACACTTATGCCGCTGGTAGCAGGCTGCCCCGCACTTCCGGGTGCGCGGCCGGGCCGCGGCACGCTGCGGCGCGGCCGTCAGCCGGTGCCGTCGGACGGCCAGCTCATCTTGATGCTGAGCCCGGCCGCCGTGCGGGCGAACTGGACGTCGTCAGCCAGGCCCGCGATCACGGCCAGGCCGAGACCCTGCGGCGGGCCCGAATGATCCAGCGGGCTGGTCCCGTTGGCCACGCCGTTGCCGGGCGCGGGCCAGCCCGCGGGCTCCCCGGACGGGCTGCTCCCGTCGTCCTGCCCGGCGGCGGCCGCGTCCGTGACCACCACCTCGAAACGCCCGTTCGCGCCGGTCAGCTCGACGCGGACCGGTTCGTCCGGGCATTGCGCCTGATGCGCCTCGACCGCGCGGGAGCACGCCTCACCCACGGCGAGGCGGACCTCGTCCAGGAGCGCCTCACCCACGCCGCTGCGCCGCGCGACGGCGGTGGCGACCAGCCGCGCCGTGCGGACGTGCACGGGCAGCGGCGTAAAGCTCATTTCGACTGTGGCCATGGCTGGACCCGGGGGCTCGATCAGCCGCTACTTCTCCGACTTCCGGGCCGTGATGGCCTCGTCCACGGTGTCGTGGATACCGAAGACCTTGGTCAGTCCGGTGATCCGGAAAATCTTGAGGATGCGCTCCTGCGTGCACACCAGGTCCAGCGACCCGTCGTGGGCGCGGACCCGCTTGAGCCCGCCGACCAGGACGCCCAGGCCCGTGGAGTCCAGGAACTCCACCTTCTCCATGTTCACCACGAGCTGGTAGTGCCCGTTGTTGACCAGTTCGATGAGCAGCTCACGCAGCCGCGGCGCGGTGTAGACGTCAATCTCACCCTCGACGTTGACGACCTCGATCCCATCCCTGGTGTGGTGGTCAAGCTTCAGGTCCACAAATCCTCCTGCGCCATACAGCCTTCGTGTGTCCGGGCGATCCGAGCGGCAGCGCAGCTCCCTCCGGGGAGGGCAGCTGTTCCCGTCGCGCATTCAACCACGCTCTGAGGTCATGTCTACACGAGTTCACGCTTCGAGGCACCTCGCGTACAGATGTCACACTGGGAGCCAATGACTGCGCCCACTCCGCTCGTCCCCGGCGAGCCTCCGGTCCGGCCCGGTCCCGCAGGACCCGGTCCCCTGGAACCGGCCCTGCAAACACCGGGCCCGGCTGCCTCGTACCCGGCCGGGCCAAGCCGGCCCGCCCAGCTCGCGGCGGCCTCCCCCGCAGACCTTGTGCTGCGCCACGGCGCCCGGTCGGGACGACTGATCCACGTAGAGTACATGCCCGCTCGCGAAGGGCAACGGGCAGCCTGGCCCGGATGGGTGCCCGCCGCGGTCACCGGGGCCTTTTCCCGGCGCGGGGTGCCCGCCCCCTGGGCCCATCAGTCGGCCATGGCCAACTGCGCGCGGGACGGCCGGCACGTCATCATCTCCACCCCGGCGGCCTCCGGGAAGTCGCTGGGATACCTGCTGCCGGCGCTGACCGGCATCCTGGAGGGCGGCACCGCGCTCTACCTCGCGCCGACCCGGGCCCTGGCCGCGGACCAGCTGCGCGTGGTCAGCGAGCTCGCCGTGCCGGGGGTCCGCGCCGCCGTGGTGGACGGGGACACGCCCATGGCGGCCCGGGACTGGGCCCGGTCCCACGCCAACTACCTGCTGACCACCCCGGACATGCTGCACCAGACGCTGCTGCCCCGGCACGCCCGCTGGAACGGGTTCTTCCGCCGGCTGCGCTACATCGTCGTGGACGAGTGCCACAGCTACCGCGGGGTGTTCGGCTCCCACGTGGCCCAGGTGCTGCGCAGGCTGCACCGGATCGCCGCGCATCACGGCGGGCCCGGGCCCGGCCGGCACCGGCCCGCTCTTCCTGCTCGCCTCCGCCACGGTCAGTGAGCCCGCCGGATGCGCGTTCCTGCTCACCGGGCGGCACGCCGAGGCGGTGACCGAGAACGCCGCGCCGTGCGGGCCGGTCACCTTCGGCCTCTGGGAGCCGCCGCTCACCAGCGCGCGCGGCGAGGCCGGGCGCGCCGGTCCGGCGCAGCGCCACCAGCGAGGCGGCCGGCCTGCTGGCGGACCTGGTGGCCGAGGCCGTGCCAGCGCTGGCGTTCACCCGCTCGCGGCGCGGGGCCGAGGCCGTGGCCCTGGGGGCGCGCCGGGCGCTGCGCCCATCTTGCCGCCGCTGATGACCGCACCTGCCCACCCCGATCCTGCTATCGCTGCAGCCGGCGTTTCGCCGGTCATGGCGCAGTATCACGAGATCAAGGCGGCCAACCCCGGCTGCCTGCTGTTCTTCCGGATGGGCGATTTCTACGAGCTGTTCTTCGACGATGCGGTCGCCGCGGCGCCGGCGCTCGACATCGCGCTGACCAAGCGCGGCCGCCACGACGGCGCCGACATCCCGATGTGCGGCGTGCCGGTACACACCGCCGAAGCCTATCTCGCGCGCCTCATCCGCGCCGGCTTCAAGGTCGCGATCTGCGAGCAGATCGAGGACCCGGCCGAGGCGAGAAGGCGCGGCAACCGAAGGCCCGGTGAAGCGCGCTGTCGTGCGCGCTCGTCACCGCCGGCACGTTGACCGAGGACGGGCTCCTCGACGCCCGCCGGCACAATTACCTCGCCGGCATCGCCGAGGCCGGCGGCGAATTCGGCCTCGCCTGGCTCGACCTGTCGACCGGCGCCTTTGCGCTGACGCCGACCAGCGAGCCGGCGCTTGCCGGGCGACCTCGCCCGCATCGCACCCGGGCGAGATCTTGCTGCCCGAGCGGCATGCTGGCCCGCCCGGCGCTGTACGAGTTGTTGGGCGATTGGAAGCCGGCGTTGACGCCGCTGCCCAACCCGCGGTTTGATAGCGATACGGCGCGCCGCCGGCTCGAAAGCTTTTACGGCGTCGGTGCGCTCGACGGTTTTGGCAGTTTCAGCCGGGCCGAAATCGCCGCTGCCGGGGCGTTGGTCGACTATGTCGGCCTCACCCAACAAGGCAAGGCGCCGCACCTCCAGCCGCCGCATCGGGTAACGCCCGGCTCGGTCATGCAGATCGATGCCGCGACGCGGCGCAATCTCGAACTGGTGACGACGACATCCGGCGAACGCCGCGGCAGCCTGTTGGCGACGGTTGACCGCACGCTTGACCGCCGCCGGCGCGCGGCTGCTGGCCGATCACCTGGCTGCACCCTTGACCGAGCCTCCTGCCATCGCCGCCCGGCTCGATGCGGTCGGCTTTTTCCTCGACGCCGCCTTTATCCGTACTCGACTGCGCGAGCGACTGCGCCATTGCCCGGATGTCGAACGCGCCGTGACGCGGCTCAGTCTCGGTCGCGGCGGACCGCGCGATCTCGCAGCATTGCGTCAGTCGCTCGGCGAGACGGCGGTAATTCGCGACATGCTGGCCGAATCCGGCCTGGTACCGCTCCCCGCGCTACTGGGCGCCGCGCGGCGCGGGCTCGGCGAACACGGCGTGCTGGTCGACCGATTGGGGCGCGCGCTCGCCGAGGAATTGCCGCTCTTCGCCCGCGACGGCGGTTTTATCGCCGCCGGCTATTCCGACGAACTCGACGAGTGGCGCCGGTTGCGCGACGAGAGCCGCCGCATGATCGCCGCCCTTCAGGCGCAGTACGCCGCCGATACCGGGGTCGCCGCGCTGAAGATCCGCCATAACAACGTAATCGGCTATTACATCGAGGTGTCGGCCAACCATGCCGGCAAACTCGGCCCAGAATTTATCCACCGGCAGACGATGGCAGGCGCCCAGCGCTATACCACGGCGGAACTGGCGCAGCTCGAAACCAAGATCGCCAGCGCCGCCG
>CAWKOA010000019.1:0-186774 GCA_963851025.1 uncultured Actinomycetes bacterium | reverse complement strand
ACGCTGGGCACGCCCCGCGCAACATCGTCCTGCCCACCCGGCTGGTTCCCCGCGAGAGCTGCGGATGCCGCCCCGACCCGGCCATGCCCCCCTGGCTAGTGGGCTGAGAGGAGACGTCGTGCGCGTCATCGCCCGCAGGCTGCTGTTCTACATCGTCACCGCGATCCTCGCGGTCACCGTGACCTTCTTCATCCCGCGGCTGATGCCGGGGAACCCGGTGGAGGCGGTGCTGGCCCACCTCATGGGCAACGTCACCCCGGCCACCATCCACTCCCTGGAACTGCAGTACGGCCTGAACAGCAAGCAGGGCCTGTGGGGCCAGTACATGACGTTCTGGGTGCACCTGGTGCACGGCAACCTGGGTGTGTCCACCAGCTACTACCCGTCCTCGGTGACCAGCGTGATCCGCAGCGCGCTGCCCTGGACGATCGGCCTGGTCGGCGTGGCCACGGTGATCAGCTTCGTGCTGGGCACGCTGCTCGGCATCCTGGTCGCCTGGCGGCGCGGCACCTGGCTGGACAACCTGCTCCCGGCCACCACGTTCTTCCAGGCCGCGCCGTACTTCTTCGTGGCCTTCATCGCGCTGGACATCTTCGCCACCCGGCTGGGCTGGTTCCCCACCGGCCGGGCCTACAACCAGCTGGACTTCCCCGGGCTGAACGCGGCCTACGTGGGTGACGTGCTCCAGCACGCGATCCTGCCGGCGGCCACGATCGTGCTCTGCTCCGCGGCCGGCTGGATCGTCGGCATGCGGAACGTGATGGTGACCACGATGGACGAGGACTACGTCCTGGTGGCGCAGGCCAAGGGGCTGCCCAAACGCCGGGTGGTCTGGTACGCGGCCCGCAACGCGATCCTGCCCAGCGTGTCCGGGTTCTCGCTGGCCATCGGGTTCGTGGTCTCCGGCGCGCTGCTCACCGAGATCGTGTTCAGCTACCCCGGCCTGGGCTGGATCCTGCTGCAGGCCGTCAGCGGCCGCGACTACCCGCTGCTCCAGGGCATCTTCCTGATCATCACGTTCGCCGTGCTGCTCGCGAACCTGGCCGCGGACTCCGTGTACGTGCTCCTCGACCCGCGCACCCGCCAGGAGGCCTGAGCGATGTCTATCGGCACCGGCACGGACCTGGGCGGTACCGGCCTCGGCGGCCTCGGCGTCGGCGGCATCGGGGTCAGGCGGGGTCGACCCCGCCAAGGAGCCGGTCGGCGGCCCCCTGCAGCCACACGCGCTCACCGCGCGCCGGGCCCGCCGGATCCGGCTGCCCCGCTCCCCCAAGATCATCGCCGGGCTGGCCATGCTGGCGGTGTTCCTGATCGTGGCCATCATCGGCCCCATCGTCGCCCCGTACAGCCCGTCGGCCAGCTCGTCCACCACCAATGGGGTACCGCAGCCGCCGTCCGCCGCGCACTGGCTCGGCACCACCCAGACGCAGCAGGATGTGTTCTCGCAGCTGCTGGCGGGCGGCCGGAGCACGATCCTGGTCGCGTTCCTGGCCGGGATCGCGGCCACCGTGCTGTCGGTGGTGGTCGGGGTCAGTGCCGGGTACCTGCACGGCCGCTGGGCGGACGACCTGCTGTCCATGCTGGCCAACTTCTTCCTGGTCCTGCCGGCGCTGCCGCTGCTCATCGTGATCTTCGGCTTCCTGTCGCCCTCCGGCGCCACCAACGACGTGCTGATCGGCCTGATCATCGCGGTCACCGGCTGGGCCTGGGGAGCCCGGGTGCTGCGGGCCCAGACGCTGTCCATGCGGTCCCGCGACTACGTGGAATCGGCCCGCATCATCGGCGAGCGCGGCTGGCGGGTGATCTCGCACGAGATCCTGCCCAACCTGCTGCCCATCGTCGCCTCCTCGTTCCTGTTCACCGTGCTCTACGGGGTCGGCACCTACACCGCGCTGGCCTTCCTCGGCCTGGTCAACCCCGAGCACTGGAGCTGGGGCTCGATGCTGTTCGAGGCGCAGAACTCCGACGCCGAGCTCAGCGGCTACTGGTGGTGGTACATCCCGCCCGGGCTGGCGGTGGCCTTCCTCGGCACCTCGCTGGCGCTGCTCAACTTCGGCATCGACGAGTTCATCAACCCGCGGCTGCGCGCGGCCGGGCTGTCCCGGCGCCGGACCAGGAAGTCGGGCGGGCCGGGCCTGCCCAAGCGGTTCGAGCTGGGCCTCACCCCCGTGGTCCGCTCCCAGCCCGCGCCGGCCGCCACCGCCAGCACAGCGGCAGCCAGCACAGCGGCAGCCAGCACAGCGTCAGCCGCCCGGCGCCGCCCGCCGGACCCAGGAGCAGACGTCATGACCGCGCAGCCACTGCTGGAGATCCGCGGCCTGCGGGTGGATTACGGGGCCGGCGAGGGGGCCGTGCACGCGGTCGTGGACGCCGACCTGGTGCTGCGCCGCGGCGAGGTGCTCGGCCTGGCCGGGGAGAGCGGAAGCGGCAAGTCCACGCTGGCCTACGCGGCGATCCGGCTGCTCCGCGCGCCCGGGATGATCACCGGCGGCGAGGTGCTCTACTACCCTGAGCCGGACCGGGCCGTGGACCTGCTGGACCTGGACGAGCCCGAACTGCGCCGGCTGCGCTGGTCCCAGATCGCCGTGGTGCTGCAGTCCGCGATGAACGCGCTGAACCCGGTCATGTCCATCGGCACCCAGCTCACCGACGTCCTGCAGGCTCACGTGGCGGCCATGGACGCCGCGGCCCGGCGCGCCCGGGCCGCCGAGCTGCTCGACATGGTCGGCATTACCGCCGACCGGCTGGGCAGCTACCCGCACGAGCTCTCCGGCGGGATGCGGCAGCGCGTCATGATCGCGATGGCGCTGGCGCTGGAGCCCCAGGTGGTGATCCTGGACGAGCCCACCACCGCGCTGGACGTGGTGACCCAGCGGGAGATCCTCGAGGAGCTCACCTCGCTGCGCGAGCGGCTGGGGTTCGCGGTCCTGTTCATCACCCACGACCTGTCCCTGCTGGCCGAGATCGCGGACTCGATCGCGGTCATGTACGCGGGCCGCCTGGTCGAGCGGGCCGCCGCGGACGACCTCTTCCGCGCCCCCCGCCACCCGTACACGCTGGGGCTGCTGAACTCGTTCCCGGCGCTGCACGGCCCGCGCCGGTACATGACCGGCATCCCCGGTTCTCCCCCGGACCTGCGGATGCTGCCGGTCGGCTGCGTGTTCCACCCGCGCTGCCCGTACGCGACGGACATCTGCCGCGAGCAGTCGCCGCCGCTGGCGCAGCCCGCCGCCCCGGCCGCCGGGACACCGGTGACCGGCTGGCCTCCTGCTGGCTGCAGGACGGCACCCGGCCGGTGCCCGCGGAACTGGCCCAGCCCGAGCCGGGTGCGCCGCCCCGGCCCGGCAGCACCGCCCGCGGCCGCCACCGCGGCGGACGGCACGCCCCCCGCCCCCGGCACGACCGCCGGCCAGCTCGCGCCCAGCATCGCCGCTCCGGACCCGGGGAGCCAGTCATGACCGAGACCGCGACCACGCCCGCCGCCCCGGGCACCGGCGTCCCGCTGCTCGAAGCGCGCGGGCTGACCAAGCACTTCGCCGTGCATCACGCCCGGCGGGGCCGGGCGAAACTGGCCAGGTCCCGCGGGGAAGCCCCGGTGGTGCACGCCGTCGAGGACGTCTCGCTCTCGCTGCCGGAATCCGGGATCACCGCCGTGGTGGGCGAGAGCGGCTCCGGCAAGTCCACCCTGGCCCGGCTGCTGGCCCGGCTGATCACGCCCACGGCCGGGGAACTGCTGCTCGACGGGTCCCCGGTGCCCGCGGTGACCCGGGGCCGCCGGGAGTACGCGCGGGACGTCCAGCTCGTCCTGCAGGATCCCTTCTCGTCCCTCAACCCCGTGCACGACGTGCGCTACCACCTGGGCCGGCCGCTGAAGATCCACGGGCTCGGCCACCAGGGCGCGGACCTGGAGACGGCGATGACCGGGCTGCTGGAGCGGGTCTCGCTCACCCCGGCCGAGCAGTTCCTGAGCAAGTACCCGCACGAGCTGTCCGGCGGGCAGCGGCAGCGGGTGGCGATCGCCCGCGCGCTGGCCGTCCAGCCCCGGGTGCTGCTGGCCGACGAGCCGGTGTCCATGCTCGACGTCTCGATCCGGCTCGGCGTCCTCAACCTCCTCGGCGACCTGCGCGAACGCGACAAGCTCGGGATCTTGTACATCACCCACGACATCGCCTCGGCCCGCTACCTGGCCGACGTGATCATGGTCATGTACGCGGGCCAGGTCGTCGAGTCCGGGCCGGCCGCCACGCTGACCGACGAGCCGGCCCATCCGTACACCCAGCTGCTGCTCAGCGCGGCACCGGACCCGGACCGGCCGGAGCCGCTCTCCCTCCAGGGCGCCGGGTCCCCGCCCAGCCTGGTGGACCCGCCGGCCGGCTGCCGGTTCCACCCGCGCTGCCCGCACGCGATGGCGGTGTGCGCGCAGACCACCCCGCCCGGCACCCCGGTCGCCGACCGGCACGTCAGCGCCTGCTGGCTGCACGTCTCCGGGCTGACCGCCGCGCAGCGACAGTCCCTGCATTCCGCAACGGAACCGCCCCGCGGAGCCGCCGGGCCCAACGGCCTGGACACGCCGCGGCCCGCCCATGAACCGGACCCATCACCCAGTCCCGCAACCGGAGGGGAGGAGTCGTGATGAACCGGGATACCGCCTAGCCAGTCTCACCACACCAGCGCGCCTCACCCGGCGCGCCGCAGAGACCGTGCACGGCACACCGTGCACACCCCGGTAACAGGCGGAACGGGCATGCGGGCACACACGACCCGGCCGACCCGCCCCGCCCCACCGATAACAGACCCCGACACGGTCGCTCACAACAGGCCGGCGATGAGCCGGCCGGGCACAACGGAGTTTAAGCAATGAGGCATAAGGTTCTCGCAACCCTGGCCGTGGCCAGCGCCCTGAGCATGGGCATCGCCGCCTGCGGCAGCAGTTCCTCTGGTGGTGGCAGCAAGACCACGGCCACCGGCAAGACCCTGGTCGTCGAGAGCACGCCGCTCTCCCCGATGACCGACACGTTCAACCCGTTCTCGCTGACGGCGACGGGGTACCTCACGAACGCGGTCGCGCTGTACAACGAGCCGCTGTTCATCTTCAACACGCTCAATTCCGCCGCGGCGCCTATCCCCATGCTGGCCACCGGCGACAGCTGGTCCAACGCGGGCAAGACGCTCACGCTGACCATCCGCCAGGGCGTGAAGTGGAACGACGGCAAGCCGTTCAGCGCCGCCGACGTGGCCTTCACGTTCAACATGCTCAAGAGCAACCCGAAGCTGAACACCAACGGTGCCCCGGTCGTGACCAGCGCCAGCGCGCCCAGCGCGACCCAGGCCGTGCTCAACTTCAAGAACCCGCAGTACGCCAACCTGTTCCTGATCGGGCAGGTCTACATGGTGCCGCAGCACATCTGGTCGTCGGTCAGCGACCCGGCCACGTTCGCGGACGCCAAGCCCGTCGGCACCGGCCCGTACATGCTGGACAAGTTCTCGCCGCAGGGCTACACGCTGAAGCAGAACCCGCTCTACTGGAACAAGTCGAAGGTGCACGTGCCGGAGATCGACTTCCCCGGCTACAACACCAACGCCAACCTGGTCCCGCCGGTGTCCCAGGGCCAGATCGACTTCGCGGGCAACTACATCGCCAACATCCAGTCGAACTTCCTGGCCAAGAGCCCGGACAACCACACCTGGCTGAGCAGCCAGCCCTACTTCAGCGCCAACAACGTGGTGAGCATGTTCCTGAACACCACGAAGGCCCCGCTGAACGACCCGGCGGTACGCCAGGCGATCAGCTATGGCATCAACCGGTCGCAGCTCAACGTCCAGGGTGAGACGGGCTACGAGCCGCCGGTCAACTCGACCAGCGGGCTGCTGCTCCCCAATCACCAGTCGTACCTGGACGCGTCGCTGGCCAACAACCTCCCGGCCGCGGGTGACCCGGGCAAGGTGACCTCGATCCTCAAGGCCGACGGCTACGCCAAGTCGGGCGGCAAGTGGATGAAGAACGGGAAGACGATCAAGTTCGCCATCCAGGACCCGGTCCCCTACAGCGACTACTACACCGACGACCAGATCATCTCCCACCAGCTGAACGCCCTGGGCTTCGACACCTCCGTGGATGGCATCGGCAACCCGACCGTGTGGGCGGGCAACGTCGCGAACGGCACGTTCGACGCCACCCTGCACTGGAGCAACCAGGGCCCGAACCCCTACTTCATCTACGACAGCTGGCTGGACAGCTCGCTGGCCGCGCCGATCGGCAAGCCGGCCGCAGGCGACTTCGGGCGGTACTCGAACCCGGCGGCCCAGGCCGCGCTGCAGCAGTTCGCCGGCTCCGGCGACCCGGCCACCCAGAAGGCGGCCATCACGAAGCTGGAGAACATCATGACCACCGAGGTGCCCGTGGTTCCGCTGCTCAACGGCGGGGCGTGGGCGGAGGTCTCGACCCGGAACTACACGGGGTGGCCGACGGCCAGCAACCCGTACATGAACCCGGTTCCCAACACGCCGTACATCGAAGACACCATCCTGCACCTCACGCCGAAGTCCTGACCGTTCAGGACGCGACGCAAGGAACTTGATGACAACTTCCACAGAGGCGACGGAGGAGCGCAGCCGCGTGGCTGCGCTCCCTGTCGAGGCGAAGGTGCGCCTGCTGACCGGAGCGGACAGCTGGCGCACCTACGGCGACGACACCCTCGGACTCCGGCCGATCGTCATGTCGGACGGCCCGGCCGGAGTCCGCGGCGTCACCAAGGATGACCGGAATCCCTCGGCCAGCCTGCCCTGCCCCTCCGCCCTCGGCGCCACCTGGGACAGCGAGCTCGTCCGCGAGCTCGCTGCCGCCCTCGGCGCCGAGGCGCGGGGCAAGGGCATCGACGTGGTGCTGGCCCCGACGATCAACCTGATGCGGACCCCGCTCGGCGGGCGGGGGTTCGAGTGCTTCTCCGAGGACCCGGTGCTGTCCGCCCGGATCGCGGCCGGCTACGTGGCCGGCCTCCAGTCCGCCGGGGTGGGCGCGGCGGTGAAGCACTACGTGGGCAACGACTCGGAGACCGAGCGCTGGACCTACGACGCGCGGATCGCCGAATCGGTGCTGCGTGAGCTGTACCTGGTGCCGTTCGAGGCCTGCGTCCGGGAGGCCGGCGCGGTCATGGTGATGGCCGCCTACAACTCGGTCAACGGCGCGCTGATGACCGAGCACCAGGGCCTGCTGCGTGACGTGCTCAAGGGCGAGTGGGGCTTCACCGGCGTGGTGGTGTCGGACTGGAGCGCCGCCCGCAGCACCGTGCCCACGGCCCAGGCGGGCCTGGACCTGGCCATGCCGGGTCCGCGCGGGCCCTGGGGCGCGGCCCTGGTCGAGGCGGTCCGCAGCGGCGCGGTCGCCGAAGAGGTGATCGACGACAAGGTGCTGCGGCTGCTCCGGCTGGCCCGCCAGGTGGGGGCGCTGGCCGGGCCCAGCCTGGACGGGGCCAGCCTGGACGGGGCCAGCCTGGACGGAGCTGACCTCGATGGGGCTGGCCTGGACGGGATACCGGCCCCGGCGAACCCGGCCCCGGTAGAACGTGCCCTGCTGCGCCGGGCCGCGGCCGCGTCCCACGTCCTGCTGCGGAACGAGGACCGGGCGCTCCCCCTCGACCCGGCCACTCTCCGGACCGTGGCCGTGCTCGGGCCCAACGCGGTACACCCGGTCATCCAGGGCGGCGGCAGCGCGGCGGTCATGCCGGGTGGCCTGTCCACCCCGGCGGACGCGCTCCGCGAGGCCCTGGCCGGGCAGGCGGAGGTCACCGTGGCGGCCGGCTGCCAGACCTGGGAGATGGTCCCGGAACCGCCGTCGCGCACGCTGCGCGACCCGGTCTCGGGTGACCCGGGGGTCCGGGTCGAATACCGCGACGCCGCCGGCGGCCTGCTCGGCTCCGAGCACCGCCAGTCCACCGTGTTCGCCTGGTGGGGCGATGACGGGCTGCCGCCCGGCATCGGCTGGGGCGAGAGCGGCTCCGTGACGGTGCTGACCACGTTCCGCGCCGAGACCTCCGGCCCGCACACGGTCGGCGCGGCCGGGGTGGGACGGCTGCGGCTGGCCGTGGACGGCGCGATGATCGCCGACGAGGAAACCCCCGTCCCCGCGGACCCGGTCGAGACCATGACCCGGCCGGGCCAGGTCATGGGCACGGTCCAGCTGACCGCCGGGCAGGAGACGGCGGTCCGGCTGGACTTCCGGCCGTCGGCGGACGCCGAGGGCCCGCTGGCCGTGCGGCTCGGCATCGTGGCGTCCCCTGACGAGGACGCGGCGCTGGACGAGGCGGTCCGCGCGGCGGCCGCGGCGGACGTGGCCGTGATCGTGGCCGGCTCGGCCGAGACGACGGAGAGCGAGGGATTCGACCGGGAGACCCTGCGCCTGCCCGGCCGCCAGGACGAGCTCATCGAGCGGGTGAGCGCGGCCAATCCCCGCACCGTCGTGGTGGTGAACGCCGGGATGCCGGTGCTCATGCCCTGGGCGGGCCGGGTGGCCGCGGTGCTCTACGCGTGGCTGCCCGGCCAGGCCATGGGCGAGGCCCTGGCCGACATCCTGCTCGGCCGGGCCGAGCCGGGCGGGCGGCTCCCGGTGACCATGCCGGTCCGCGAGGCCGACTGCCCGGTGCTGCGGGCCGAGCCCGGGGACGGGCGGCTCGGCTACGACGAGGGCCTGCTCGTCGGGTACCGGGGCTACGACGCGGCCGGGACCGCGCCGCTGTTCCCGTTCGGGCATGGGCTGGGCTACACCAGCTGGGCCTACGAGTCGCTGACGGCCGGAGCCCTCGTCCTGGCCGCCGGGGCCGACCTCACGATCGAGGTCACGGTGCGCAACACCGGCGAGCGCCCCGGGCGCGAGGTGGTGCAGGCGTACGTGGCTGGTCCCGCGGCGCCGGGACGGCCGGTGCAGGTGCTCGGCGCGTTCGCCTCAGCGGCCGCGGCCCCCGGCGAGACCGCGCAGGTGACGCTCACCATCCCGGCCCGGGTGTTCGCCCGCTACGACGAGCGGGCGGCCCGGTGGACCTGGCCGCCCGGCGAGTTCACCATCACGGTCGGCCGGTCCTCGCGGGACCACCGGCTGAGCACCGCGGTGGCCGTCGGCTGACCGGCGGGCATCCCACAGACGCGGCCAGCCCGGGAGGGCCGGGCGGGCCGCCCGACCTGGGCGGGACGCGATCCGTCCCGCCCAGGTCAGCCAGCCCAGGCCGGGTACCGCGGCTCAGCTGATCCAGCCGGCCGCCGGGTCGTCCGGGCCCGGGGGGTAGGCGATCTCGGCCGGTTCCGCGCGGTACGCCTCGTCGCCCGGGCCGGCGCGGTGCGCGCCCTCCGCCGGGTGCGTGCCCTCCGCCTGGTCGGCGCGCTGCGCGCTCTCGGCGACGCTGGCCCCGTGCCGCGGGGGCGGGGCCACCAGCTCGACCTCGTAGCCGTCGCGGTCCTCCAGGTAGGCGGCGTAGTGCTGCTCGCCCCCGGCGTAGGGGTGGCGGTCCGCGAACAGCAGCCGCCAGCCGTGCAGCAGCGCCTCCCCCACCATCCGGTCCACGGTGGCCCGGTCGGACACGTGGAACGCCAGGTGGTTCAGGCCGGGGCGGTGCCGGTCGTGCCGGAACGCGCTGCGCGCCGGTGACTGCTCGAGCACGATGTAGAGCTCACCGCACCGCCAGCTCACCCCTTCTGGCCACTGCTGATACAGCTCGTAGCCGAGTGCGTCCAGCAGCCATCCCCAGGTGTGCTCGGCCCGGCCGAGGTCGGGCACCCAGAGCTCGAGATGGTGCAGCATCCCCGTGGCAGCCGGTTTCATGCGGACAGCATGCCGCAAACCGGAAATCCGGGGGGGTTACTGGTCAGGAAGCTTCTCAACCTGCTGCTGGAGCCGGTTCATGCCGTTCAGCCAGCGGTCAGGATCGGCCGCCCGGCGCGAGTACATGACGGAGACCTCAGGGTGGGGCAGGATCAGGAACCGGCCGTCCGCGATGCCCTCGATGACCGCGCTGGCCGCGGCGTCCGGCGTGATGGCCGACGCATCCATCAGCGCGTGGCCGATGGGGCCGGACGACTCGTACAGCGGGGTCCGGACGCCCTGCGGGCACAGGGCCTGCACGGTGATGCCGCGGTGGGCGTAGGTGGCCGACATCCACTCCGCGAAGGCCAGCGCGGCGTGCTTGGTCACCGAGTACGGCGCCGAGCCCAGCATGGTCAGCAGCCCGGCCGCCGACACCGTGCAGATCAGGTGCCCCCGGCCCTGCTCCAGCCACGGGCCGGTCAGCAGCCGGGCGGCCCGGACGTGGGCCATGACGTTGACCTGCCAGGAGGCGTCCCAGTCCGGCTCGGCCGCGTCCGCGCCGCCCGGCCGGGCGATCCCCGCGTTGGCGCAGAACAGGTCGATGCCGTCCAGCAGGTCGGCCGCGCCGCTGATCAGGGTGGCCACCCCGTCCTCGCTGGCCGCGTCCCCGGGCAGCGCCTCGCCGCCGCAGGACTTGGCCACCTCGCGCGCGGCGTCCGCGTCGATGTCGTTGATCACCACCCGGGCCCCCTCGGCGGCGAACCGCCGGGCCAGCGCGGCGCCTATGCCGCTGCCGGCGCCGGTGATCACGACCCCGGCGCCGGCCACGGACCTCATTGCTTTCCCTTGAGGTTCGCGCCGCCCGGCAAAACCACACACCGACCACTCGCCCGGGCCTGACGGCCCGGGCTCGCTAGCCGGTACCGGACGGCGCTCACCCTGCCTGCCAGAAGGTTCGCGCCGCCCGGCAAAACCACACACCGACCACTCGCCCGGGCCTGACGGCCCGGGCTCGCTAGCCGGTACCGGACGGCGCTCACCGGGCCCCGGCCGCTTTCATCGGGGCCGGCCCGCCCGCCGCCGGGGCGTGGGGCAGCGCGGCCAGGCTGGCCAGGGCGGCGCGGTGCCAGTCCGGGGTGCCGAACGCGATCGACGAGCTGGTGGCCCGCTTCAGGTACAGGTGCGCGGGGTGCTCCCAGGTGAAGCCGATGCCCCCGTGCAGCTGGACGCATTCCCGTGCGGCCAGCGTGGCGGCGTCCCCGCAGGCCGCCTTGGCCAGGGCCACCGCGACCGGCGCGTCCGCGTCACCGTCGGCCAGGCAGGCGGCCGCGTACCGGCTCGCGGCCCGGGCCTGGCTGATCGCCACCCACAGGTCCGCGGCGCGGTGCTTGAGCGCCTGGAACGAGCCGACCGGGCGGGCGAACTGGTACCGCTCCTTCAGGTAGGCGACGGTCATCTCCAGGCAGCGTTCCGCCACCCCGAGCTGCTCGGCGGCCAGCATCGCGGCCCCGGCGGCCAGCGCGGCGGCGACCGCGCGGTCCGCGTCCGGGCCAGCGGCCAGCCGCCGGGCGGGCACCCTGTCCAGGGTCAGGTCGGCCAGCGGGCGGGTCTGGTCCAGCGAGACCACCGGGGTGACGGTCAGCCCGGGCGCGCCGGCCTCCACCGCGTAGAGCGCGGCGGGCACGCCGTCGGCCGGGACGAGCAGCACGGACGCGGGAAGCGCATCGGCCACCCCGGTGACCACGCCGGTCAGCCGGGCCTGGCCCGCCGGGTCGCCGGGCTTCGGGGGCGCGATCCGCACGGTCGCGGCCGGGCTGGCGTTCTGGCCGGGGGCACCGCCGGGCCGGCCCGTATCACCGGGCCGGCTGGCGAAGGGGATGGCCAGCGCCGCGGTCACGGTACCCGCGGCCAGCCCGGACAGCAGCCCGGCGTCGCCCACGGACAGCACCGCGGTCGTCGCGACCACCGCGCTGCCCAGGTACGGGACAGGGGCGGCGGCGCGGCCGGTCTCCTCGGCGACGACCGCGGCCTCGCGGTAGCTGGCCCCGGCCCCGCCGTGGCTTTCCGGGATCAGCAGGCCGGCGCAGCCGACCCCGGCCGCCAGCACCTGCCACAGCCCGGTGTCGTACGGCTCGCTGGTCTCGGTCCGGGCCAGCACGTCGGGCCAGGCGGCCCGCTCCTGGAGCAGATCCCGGACCGCGGCGCGGAGCTCCTCTTCCGCCTCGCCGTACAGCAGGCTGGGCAGCCCTTCGTCGGATGACTGCTGGATCGTACTCGTCATCGCGGGAGGTCCTTCCAGGGCACCTTGGTGTCCGTGCGCGGCTCGGGCGGCAGGCCGAGGACGCGCTCGGCGATGATGTTGCGCAGGATCTCCGACGTGCCGCCCTCGATGGAGTTGCCGCGCGACCGCAGGTAGCGGTACCCGGCGTCACGGCCGTAGAAGCTGACGCTCTCCGGCCTGCGCATGGACCAGTCCTCGTAGCGGAGCCCGTCGGCGCCGGCCATCTCCACCTCGAGCGCGGTGATCTCCTGGTTGAGCCGGGCGAACACGAGCTTGGCCGCCGATCCTTCCGGGCCGGGATGGCCCACGGCCAGCTGCTGGCGCAGCCGTTCCGACGCCAGCCGGGCCACCTCCGCGTCAGCCCACAGCCGCAGCATCCGGTCGTGCAGGCCGGGGGTGCGCCGTCCGGGGTGCTCGCGCCAGGCCCGGGCGGCCGAGCCGATCATCCCGCCCTCGCGGGGCAGCGCGGTGCCGCCGATGGACACCCGCTCGTTCATCAGCGTGCCCTGGGCCACCTTCCAGCCCTCGCCGACCGCGCCGATCCGGTCCTCGTCACCGATGACGGCCCCGGTCAGGAAGACCTCGTTGAACTCAGCCTCACCGGTGAGCTGGCGCAGCGGGCGGACCTCCACCCCGTCGGCGGTCATGTCGCAGGCGAAGTAGGTCAGCCCGGCGTGCTTGGGCACGTCCGGGTCGGTCCGGGCCAGGAGCAGGCCCCAGCGGGCCTGGTGGGCCATGGACGTCCACACCTTCTGGCCGTTCACCGCCCACGCCTCGCCCGGCCCCCCGGCGCGGACCGCCCGGGTGGCCAGCCCGGCCAGGTCGGACCCGGCCCCCGGCTCGCTGAACAGCTGGCACCAGACCTCCTCGCCGGTCCACAGCGGGCGGATCCAGCGGGCCTTCTGCTCCGGTGTGCCGAAGGCGAGGATGGTCGGCGCGGCCATGCCCAGCCCGATGCCGATCCGCTCGGGCTGGTTGCCCGGCGCGCCGGCCGCCGTGAACTCGGCCTCGACCACGGCCTGGAGCGCCCGGGGCAGGCCGAGGCCGCCGAGCCCGGCCGGGTAGTGGACGGCGGCCAGGCCGGCGTCGAAGCGGGCGCGCAGGAAGTCCAGCCGGGGCAGCCGCGCGGGGTCGTGGCCGGCCAGGAACTCGCGGACCCGCTCGCGGAGCCCGTCCGCGCTGACGGGCCCGGTTTGGCCCTCGGTCAGCACAGCGGCCCGCCCGCCACGTAGATCACCTGGCCGGATACGAACCCGGCGCCCTCGCTGGCCAGGAAGGAGATGGTGTGCGCGACGTCGTCCACCTGGCCGACCCGGCGGACCGGGATCTGCCCCGCCGCGGCGGCCTGGAAGTCCTCGAAGCCCATGCTTCACCCGGGCCGCGGTCGACGCGGTCATGTCGGTGACGATGAACCCGGGCGCGACCGCGTTCGCGGTGATCCCGAACGGGCCGAGCTCGATGGCCAGCGTCTTGGTGAAGCCCTGCAGGCCGGCCTTGGCCGCCGAGTAGTTGGCCTGGCCACGGTTGCCCAGGGCGGAACTCGACGACAGGTTGATGATCCGGCCGTAGTGCTGGTCGACCATGTGCTTCTGGGCGGCCTTGCTCATCAGGAATGAGCCGCGCAGATGCACGCCCATGACCATGTCCCAGTCTTCCTCGGACATCTTGAACAGCAGGTTGTCCCGGAGGATCCCGGCGTTGTTCACCAGTACCGAGGGCGGCCCGAGTTCGGCGGCGACGGTGCCGACCGCGGCCGCCACCTGATCGGACTGGCTTACGTCCGCGCCGACCGCGATGGCCCGGCCACCCGACGATGCGATTGCCTCCACGGTGTCCTTGCAGGCATCCGCGTCCAGGTCAACCACGGCGACCGCCATCCCGTCCGCGGCGAGCCGGCGGGCGGCAGCTGCGCCAATGCCCCGCGCGGCACCGGTGACGATGGCTATCCGTTCCTGATCTGCTGGCATCTCAGTTCACTCCCTTGTGTGCTGGTCAGTCATGCGGGCGGGCTGCGATCGCTGGGCGGCTCAGCCGGCGGCCTCGCGGGCGACCCGGTACGGGCGCAGTTCCCGGCGGGCCAGCGAGCGCTTGTGCACCTCGTCGGGCCCGTCCGCGAACCGGAGGGTCCGCGCGTTCGCCCACAGGTACGCGAGCGGGAAGTCCTGGCTGACCCCGGCCGCGCCGTGCGCCGTGATCGCCTTGTCGATCACCCACTCGGCCATGGCCGGAGTGATGATCTTGATGGCCTGGATCTCGGTGTGCGCACCCTTGTTGCCCACCGTGTCCATCAGCCAGGCGGTCTTCAGCACCAGCAGCCGGGCCTGCTCGATCCGCACCCGGGCCTCGGCGATCCACTCCTGGATCACCCCCTGGTCGGCCAGGGGCTGGCCGAACGCGACCCGGCTGGTGACCCGGCGGCAGAGAAGTTCCAGGGCCCGCTCGGCCGAGCCGATCAGCCGCATGCAGTGGTGGATCCGGCCCGGCCCCAGCCGGGCCTGGGCGATCGTGAAGCCGTCACCCTCGCCGGCGATCAGGTTGGCCGCGGGCACCCGGGCGCCGTCGAAGACGACCTCGGCGTGGCCGCCGTGCGGCCCGTCCATGTAGCCGAACAGGCTGATCCCGCGCTGCACTGTGACCCCGGCGGTGTCCCTGGGCACCAGGATCATCGACTGCTGACGGTGCCGGTCCCCTTCCCAGGCGGTCCGGCCCATCACGATGAAGATGTCGCAGCCCGGGTTCATCGCGCCGGACGACCACCACTTCTTGCCGCTGAGGACATACTCGCCGCCGTCGCGGTCGATCCGGGTTGTGATGTTCGTCGCATCGGAAGACGCGACGTCCGGCTCGGTCATGCAGAAGGCGGACCTGATCGTCCCGTCCAGCAGCGGCCGGAGCCAGCGTTCCTGCTGCTCAGGAGAGCCGAATTCGGCCAGGACCTCCATGTTCCCGGTGTCCGGGGCGGCGCAGTTGAGCGCCTCGGGGGCCAGCGCCGGGCTGCGCCCGGTGATCTCCGCCAGCGGCGCGTACTGGAGGTTGGTGAGCCCCGCGCCTTCGGGGTGGTGGGCCAGGAAGAGGTTCCACAGGCCGCGCCCGCGTGCCTCCGCCTTCAGGTCCCCGATCACCGCGGGACGCTCCCAGGAGCGCCCGGCCTGCGTGTTTTCCTGCACCTGCGCGGCGAATACCGGCTCCGCCGGATAGACGCATTCGTCCATGAACGCGAGGAGGCGCTTCCGGAACTCCTCCGTGCGGACGTCGTAGCTGAACTCCATTGAGCCTCCCGACGGGTCCGGTCAAGACTCTACCTACTCGCGAGTACGCCGCCTATCGGCCGTTGGTCCCTACCGCGCTCAGCCGCCCGGACCGCCCACCCGCTGGAACACGTAGACGAAGTTATTGAGGTAGATCTGCCGGTAGCGGGCGCCGGGATGGCGCTGCTCGACGAACGTGAGCGGATTGGCCGGCGGCGGACTCCAGCCGCTGTCCAGTTCGTCGAACACGATGTAGCGGGGCGCCGGGTTGCCGGCGTTGCCGATCCAGTAGGTGTCATCCCGGGCGGCCAGCGGGGCCAGCAGGCTGAGCGTGGCCTCCACGGTGGTGCCGCCGGGCACCCGGGCCAGGGCGGCGTCCTCCCCCTGGACGTGCGGGCTGATCTGGTAGGTCTGCGCGTGCCACAGGTCGCTGAGCGGGAACGGCCAGGCGGTCACGGCCGCGATGGCCAGCATGAGCGCCGGGACGGCCCGGGTGATGGCCGGATCCCGCCAGGACGGCCACCCCGGCTGGTCGGAGGCCTCAGCGGCCGGCCGGGCCCGGTGTGCGCGAATCCGGGCCAGCGTGTCGATCGCGGCGATGAAGACGATCGGCATCACGGTGGCGTTGTAGTGGTATCCGTCGCCCCAGTAGGCGCTGTTCGTGGACACGAACCGCAGCGCCAGGCCCGGCACCGCCACCAGCGCCAGCGGGGAGCCCAGCGCGAGGAAGGCCACCGGCAGCAGGATGAGCAGCGTGGTGCGCAGCTTCGGGACGTAGGAGTGGCCGAGCTGGGCGAGCACCGAGGGCGCCGAGGGATGCACGCCGCCCGGGTTCAGCACGCCGCCGTCGGCCCAGTACGGGTACTGATGCAGCGTGTTGAAGTGCGGGATGATCACCGCGATGGCCAGGAAGGACCAGGCGAGGCCCCAGACGGCCAGCAGCGCACCCCAGCGAAGACCAGCCGAGCGCGGGCCAGCCGGGCGAAGGGCGGCCCGGACCTGGCCGCTCTCCGCCGTCCGGGAGAGGCTCGCCGCGACGATGAGGACGCCGAGGGCCGCGACCGTGAAGCCCTGGTCCTCCTTCACGAACACCAGCGGCAGCGCCCACAGGGCCGCGGCCCGGACCTTGCCCCGCAGCAGCGCGGACAGGGAGCAGGCCAGCAGCGGTACCGCGAACGCGATCTCGTGGAAGTCGAAGTCGATCATCTGCTGCAGGCCCCAGGACAGGCCGTACGCGGCGCCGATCATCCGCCCGGCCCCGGTGCCGAGCCGGGCCGCGGCCGCCCGGCTGACCGGCACGACCGAGACCGCGGTCAGCAGGGCCTGGACCACCAGCAGGGTGGCGGCGCTGGGGAAGAGCAGGAAGAGCGGGGCGATCAGGCCCACGATCGGCTGGAAGTGGTCGCCGAGCAGGTTGAAGCCGGCCCCCCGGATGTTGACCACCGGGGCGTGCAGGTGCGCCAGCTGCCGCACGTACTCGGTGAAGATGCCCAGGTCCCAGGAGCCCGGCGCGAGCCGGAGATAGCGGGACAGCGAGATCGTGACGTAGGCCGCGAACACGGCCAGCGCGATCAGCCACGGCACCCGGTCGGCCCGGCGGGACGGCGCGGACGCCGGCGCCTCACCGTCCGCCACGGCCACCCGTACCTGCGCCGGCCCGGCCCGGGGCGCGGGATCCGGAGGGTTGCCGCCGGTCGTGATCATGCCGTCCTAGGTCGAGGTGTGTCCGTCACTGGGCCTCCCCGCGGCCTCTGCCCAGCGTAACGTGCCCGGCCCGGGCCGGCTGAAAGCTTCAGCCCGGCTTCCGGCTAGCGCAGCAGCAGCTTCCCGATCCGGCGGCCCGCCACGAGCAGGCCGATCAGGCCCATGATGGCCAGGTAGGCGGCGTGCACGAGGAGGAGGGCTTGATCCGGCCCAGGGTCAGGTCACGCAGCATGGCCACGCTCTGGTACAGCGGCGTGCACCGCACCACGAGCTGGAGCGGCCCGGGATACACGGTGAGCGGGTAGAACGTGGTCGAGAACAGGAACATCGGCAAGGTGGCCAGGGTGACGAACTCGAAATCCTGCCAGGACCGCATGTACGTGGTGCAGGCCATCCCGGCCGCGGCGAAGGCGAACCCGGTGAGCACGGCGGCGGGCAGCGCGGCCAGCGCCCACCACGAGTAGACCAGGCCCATGGCCGCCATCACGGCCATGAAGGCCACCGCGTACAGGGCCCCGCGCAGCAGCGCCCAGGAGATCTCGCCCAGGGCCACGTCACCGGCCCGCATCGGGGTGGCCAGCGCGGCGTCGTAGAGCTTCTCGTACTTGAGCCGGAAGAACACGTTGAAGGTGGAGTCGAACAGGGCGCCGTTCATCGACGCGCTGGCCAGCAGGGCGGGCGCCACGAAGGCCGCGTAGCTGACCGGCGCCCCGCCGGGACCGACGTACACCGGGCCGACCAGGTGGCCCAGGCCGACCCCGATGGACAGCAGGTAGAACAGCGGCTCGACCACCCCGGACACGAACACCAGCCAGGTGTGCCGGTACACCAGCGCGTGCCGCTCGACCAGGAACAGGCTGCTCCGGCCGCCGACCGAGCCCAGCACCCGGCGCAGCGGCCCGCGGCCCGGCAGCACCCGCAGCGCCAGCCCGCCGGCGCTAGACATCGCGCCGCCGCCCGGTAGCAGGCGGCCTAGACATACAGCCGCCTGGTGTAGCTCCGGTTCCCGGCGATGATCCCGGCGCCCAGCACGGCCAGCAGGTAGCCGACGTGCAGGAGCGCCGAGGGCACGGTGGCGATGCCCAGGCAGAGGTCCCGGCACAGCGCCACGCCGTGCCACAGCGGGGTGAGGTAGGCGATCGGCCTGATCCAGGCGGGCAGCTGGGTGACCGGGAAAAATACGCCGGAGAACAGGAACAGCGGGATCATCCCGAAGCGGTACACCACGGCCAGCGAGGTGTCCTTGGTCCGGGTCACGGTCCACGCCTCGATCGGCGATGTGAAGGCCAGGCCGGTGAGCACGGCCACCGGCAGGGCCAGGGCGGCCATCGGCGAGATGATCGCCCCGAACGCGGCGGCCACGGCCAGGAACACCGCCGAGGCCATGGTCAGCTTCAGCCCGACGAACAGCAGATGCCCGCGGAACAGGTCGGCCGGGCGCAGCGGGGAGGACACCGCGGCCTGGTAGGTCTTGTTCCACTTGACCGAGCCGAAGACCGGGTAGGTGGACTCCCCCACCCCGGTGCCCATGGCGCTCGCGGCCAGCAGCCCGGGCGCGAGGAAGACCAGGTAGCTGATGTGGCCCAGGGAGGCCGTGCCGTGCTTGTCCACCAGCGTGCCCAGGCCCAGGCCCATGGCGCCCAGGTACAGCAGCGGATTCAGCACCGTGGAGATGATGGAGCCGCGCCAGGTCCGGCGGTAGTCGGTCAGCCAGAAGCGCAGCTGCCGCACCGCGAAGTTCCAGGCGGGCGGCGAGCCGGGGTGGGCCGCAGGCCCGGCGGTGGGCGCGGGGGCCGGGCCGCCCGGCGCCGTCTGGGCCGTCATCAGTCCTCCAGCCGGCGGCCGGTGAGCCGCAGGAACACGTCTTCCAGCGTGCTGCGCCGGACCAGCGAGGTCAGCGGGTCCAGGCCGAGTCCCCGCACCGCGACCAGCGCGGCGTCACCGTCCGGGACGTAGAGCAGCACCCGGTCGGCCAGCACCTCACGGCGCTGGGCCGGGACCGCGGCGAGTTTCTCCGCGGCGTTCTCGTGGACGGCCGGGTCGAACCGGAGCTCGAGGACCTCCGGGGTGGAGTAGCGGTCGATCAGCTCCCGGGGGGACCCCTCGGCGGCGATCCGGCCGGCGTCCATGACCACGAGCCGGTCGCACAGTTGCTCGGCCTCGTCCATGTAGTGCGTGGTCAGCACCAGCGTCACGCCCTGCTGCTTGAGCCGGAACAGCCGGTCCCAGACCACGTGGCGGGCCTGCGGGTCGAGGCCGGTGGTCGGCTCGTCCAGGAGCAGGATCTCCGGCTCGTTGATCAGCGAGCGGGCGATGGTCAGCCGCCGCTTCAGCCCGCCGGACAGCGGCTCCACCCGGTCGTCCTGGCGGTCGGCGAGCTGGACGAACTCCAGCAGCCGGTCGCTGCGCTCCCGGATGACCGGCCGCGGCAGCCCGAAGTAGCGGCCGTACACCAGGAGGTTCTCCCGGACCGTGAGCTCCACGTCCAGCGAGTCCTCCTGCGGCACCACGCCGAGCCGGGCCCGGATGGCCGGGCCGTCGGCCACCGGGTCCAGGCCGAAGATCGTCAGCTCCCCCGCGGTGGGCGGCGAGACACAGCCGATCATGCGCATCGTGGAGGACTTGCCCGCGCCGTTGGGGCCGAGGAAGCCGAACGCCTCGCCACGGCGCAGCTCGAAGTCGACCCCGTCCACCGCCGTGAAACTCCCGAACCGCTTCGTGAGGCCGCGAGCACGGATGAGAGCGGTGGTCACAGGCACTCATGCGAGACTACCGGGAAGGGGAAATAATTCCGAGCGGGTTAATTTCCCGCTTCTTGACCACGCAATCACGGCCCTGTGGCCACGTCGCCGTGACCGGGCCGGTACTGTCACAAGCAGCACTTCTTGAGCCCCACAGCACCCGCCCCCCGCAGCACTGGTGAGAGGAAGACGGCCAGGTGAGTTTCGCTCTGCGGATGTACGAGCGGTTCCGTGTGCTGATCCATGAGGCGGCCAAGTTCGGCGTGGTGGGCCTGGCCGGGTTCATCGTGAGTCTCGGCGGCGCCGATGTCCTGCACTTCGACGTGGGCATGGGCAAGTACAAGGCCGTGGTGGTCTCGACGATCGCGGCCACCGTGGTGACCTTTCTCGGCAACCGTTACTGGGCGTTCCGGCACCGTGAGCGGACCGGGATGGGCCGGGAAACGGTCCTGTTCTTCGTGTTCAACGGGATCGGGCTGCTGATCCAGCTGGCCTGCGTCGCGATCGTCGCGGACGGGATCGGCCTGCAGGGCAAGCTCTGGTACAACCTGGCCAACCTGTGCGGCATCGGGCTGGGCACGCTGTTCCGATTCTGGTCCTACCGCAAGTGGGTGTGGCGGACGCAGGAGCCTGCGGCCGGGGTGCCGGCCAGCGGCCACCGCCCGGTGGCGCCGGCCCCGGGATACCCCGAGGGCGCGGTGGCCGAGGCGGTCGCGGCCGGCCTGGACGAGGAGGCCACGCTGTACGGGCGCGGGGCCGAGGAGTACGGCCAGGGGGCCGGGAACTACGGCGGGGCGCAGGACTTCGGCAGCCCGGCGGGCTACGGCAGGAACGACGACCGCGGGGCCGGCCACTACGACCGCGGGACCACGGACTACGGCCGGGAGGGCGGCGACTACGGCCGCAACGGGAACGGCAACCGCTCCGGCGGCCGCTCCGGCGGCCGGCACGCTGCGAAGCGCTGACCAGGCTTTCCGCCGGCCAGGCGTGCGGCACTCACCCGCTCCACTAGGGCCTGCCCGCTGACTTCTTCCCCAGTGCGGCGCCAGGGACGGCGCCAGGGGTCTTCCCCGCCCGCCCCGCGAGCCGCCGGCCTGGGGCCCCGGGACCGCGACGCTCGCGGGGTTCGTTGCGGAGAATTTGAATTTCAGGGGTTAGCGCGGGCCGGTGCAGCCGGTACCGCTCCCGCCGACCAGCCGGAGGCGCTGCGCGTAGGCGGCCGTGGACTGCGCCTGGGTGATCTTGCCGGTGGCGACCAGCCGCCCCAGCACGTGGGCCTCGCGGGCCCGGCCGCGGGCGTAGTGCGCGATCGGGTCGTCCGCCGAGGGCCCCTGGACCAGCCCGGCCAGCGTGGCCGCCTCCGGCAGGGTCAGGCCCGCCGGGGTGGTGCCGAAGTACCCGCAGCTGGCCTGGGCCAGGCCGTAGTAGCCGTGGCCGAAGTAGGCGACGTCGGCGTACATCCGGAGCACTTTGGCCTTGCTGTAGGCCAGATCGAGCTTGATGCCCAGCATGACCTGCTTGACCTCGACAGTGAACCCGCTCTGGCCCGGCGTGTACAGCATCTTGGCCAGCTGCTGGTAAAGGGTCGCGCCGCCCTGGTCACCGTGGCCGGTGACCTGCGAGGCCAGCACCCGGGCGATCGCGTAGATGTCCACCCCGGGCTCGGAGTAGTACCGGTGGTCCTCGGTCGCGACCAGGGACTCGGCGAACAGCGGGCCCACCGGCGGTCCCGGGTAGGCCACGTGGTGCGCCTGGTCGATGGCCCGGGCCAGCGCCGGGGCGTTGCTGACCGACGGGGTGAGCGCGAACAGCACACCGAACGCGATCACGGCCAGCATGACCACGGCCAGCGCCAGGCCGAGCAGCCAGCGCAGCACCCGCCAGCGGCGGCGGCGGTACACCGGGCCGCCGGGCCGGTACCCGCCCTCGTCCGGATAGTCCCGGTATCCGGAGTAATCATCCTGGTCATCCGGGTACGGATCGTCGTCCGGGTACGGGGCGTCGTCCGGGTAGTTGCGGTACGGGTCCCCCGACGTGGTGCCATAAGGCAGCGGTGCCGTTTGCGGGTCGTAATTCATCCGCACAGCCCGGGGATCACCTGGCCCGCCGTCGCGGGCCGGTCCCCGTGCCATCATCCGTCGCTCCGTCTGGTTCGAGGGCCGTCGCGGGGTTACGCGGGGCCTACCCCAGTAAACCAACGAAGAATCATCGCGCTAAGTGCCCGTTCGGCGCGGGTTCCCCGGTAACCACCCTGGTGAGGGTTAAGCTACCCGCCGTAATCGACTACCTACGGTAGGTAGTTATCAGGGGGGATCAGAAGGATGAGACAAGTCTCGAGGCTGCTCGCCGGGTTCGTAGCGGTTGGTGCGGCGGCGTTCACGCTGGTGGGGGCCAGCGCGGCGACCGCCGCGTCGTCCACCGTCTACGTGTCCAAGCACGGCCGTGGCGGGAACTCCGACCGCTCGTGCGCCACGGCCCGGTACCGCCACATCAACCAGGCCATCGCCGCCGCCCCGAAGGGCGGCACCGTGATCGTCTGCGGCGGCACGTACAAGGTGCAGGCCGTGGTGACCAAGTCCCTGGCCCTGATCGGCCGGGGCAACGCCACCATCGACGCCCGGGGCCAGAAGCCGATCAGCAAGAAGCTGCCGGGGGGCAGCGGCGTGGTGGTCTACGGCACCAGGAACGTCGAGGTCACCGGGTTCACCGTGAAGAACGCGGGCTTCGACGCGATCCTGGTCGGGCGCAGCAGGCGGGTCCTCGTCTCGCACAACCTGCTCGAGCACAACGGTGACGTGGGCGTGGACTTCAACGGCACGTCCGACTCGCTGGCCACGCACAACCTCTCGGAGTTCAACAAGGGCGGTGGCTTCCTGATCGCCGACGACCTGGGCCCGACCCACTACGACGCGGTCACCTGGAACAAGGCCACGCGCAACCCGGGCGGTTGCGGGGTCATCATCGCCGGGCACTCGACCAGCGGGGTCTGGGGCAACTACGTCGCGCACAACCTGATCACCTTCAACGGGCTGAACCACAAGCAGCCCGGGGCCGGCGTGGTCATCGCCACCGAGGTCAAGGGCGAGCGGGTGTCCGACAACGACGTGGCGGACAACGAGATCTACGGCAACGGCCTGGCCGGGGTGACGATCCACTCCCACGTGCCGGGGCAGCGGATGAGCGGCAACC
The DNA here is from genome assembly GCA_963851025.1 of uncultured Actinomycetes bacterium. Lineage (GTDB taxonomy): Bacteria > Actinomycetota > Actinomycetes > Streptosporangiales > Streptosporangiaceae > RYN-230. Next base: position 163,821 of record CAWKOA010000019.1, on the reverse strand, counting down.
AGATCGTGGGCAACGACATCGGCAAGAACAACATCGTCGGTGACACGATCGGGCTGGCCCCGCCGGTGACGAACCACCCGGACCTGCGCACGACGGGCATCCTGGTGGGGGCCTCGTCGGCGATCAGGGTGTGGATCCACGGCAACTACATCCACAGCAACTGGTACGGGATCTACCTGAACGGCCGGATCCGCGCGCACATCTTCCACAACCGCTACCACCGGGTGCACAAGCACATCAAGGTCGCGTAGCCACTGGTATCGCGGGCTGGCCGCCCTTCTCCTGCCCTCGGGCCGGGGAGGGCGGCCAGCCTTCTTGTTGCTCAGCGGGCGGGCGGCCGGGCTTCTTGTCGGCTTAGCGGGCGTTTTCGGCGCCCCGCTTTGCCGGGCAGGCGTTTAGGGGGACCACGGCGGAGGGCATACAGCGGGTTGGCTGCCGGTTGAGGTCAACGTGCCAGACGCAGGGCCGTCCTGCGAGCTGGCGCAGCATGTGCCCCAGCATTCAGCCCCTTCCCACTCGTGGAGCGCTCGCTATGGAAGTCAAGGAACTCGGGCATCTCGTCCTTTACGTTCACAACCTGGACCGCTCCGCGTCGTTCTACCGGGACGTTCTCGGCTGGCGCCAGATCATGGGCGGCCCCGGCGACGCCCCGACCCCGTTCCGCGCCGCCGCGTTCTCCGCCCCGTCCGGGCGCACCCATCACGAGCTGCTGCTCATCGAGGTCGGCGAGGACGCGGCCAACCTGCCGCCCGGCCGGCGGGTGGGGCTCTACCACTTCGGCCTGAAGGTCGGCGACAGCGACGACGAGCTGCGGGCGGCGTTGGCGGCCCTGGAGGCTAACGACGTCAACGTGGTCGGGGCCAGCGATCACACGATCACGCACAGCCTGTACATCACCGACCCCGACGGGAACGAGATCGAGCTGTACGTGGACGTGCCCGGGGTGGACTGGAAGAGTGACCCGTCGCTGGTCGCCGCCCCGATCAAGCCCCTCAAGCTCTAGCCCCTGCCGACGGGCTTGCGGGGGTGCGGGGGGCCGGATGTCCCGTGGCCTGCCCAGAGGATCTATATGCCGTAGAGGTCGAGGACCTGGCCGTTAGGGGTAAAGGGGCCGGTGGCGGCGGCAACCCGGCCATTCCCTACCGCCAGCGCGGCCGCCGGCGGGCTGCTCGTCGCCCACAAGGTGGCCAGGGTCTTGCCCGTCCCCGTGTTCAGCGCCAGCCCTTGGTCGAGGTACAGGACACCGCCTGCTGAGGCAGCCAGCGTTGTGGCAGAGCCCGGCTGCGCGTTCCAGTCCCGGCTGCCGGAAGTGACGCTGTACGCGCACACGCCCAGCGCGCCGCAGTCCGCGAACACCCGGGCGGTGGCCACGACGAGCACCCCGGTCGCCCCGGCCAACTTGTACTGAGTCTTCCCGGTGAGAGGATTAAGGCTGACGACTGTGCCGGAGGGGTCCGTAGCGTAAACGTGGCGGCCAGTTGAAGCGTCGGTGTCGCCGCGCTGCGGCTGCCAAGTACCGGGTCGGCTCCAGGCCAGCGTGCCGGTGCCGATATTGCGGGCGATCAGTATTCGAGCGTCACTCTGGTCGCAGCCGTTCGAGATGACCCGCTGGTCAACAACAAAGGCATTGGCCGCGTTACCGCAATCTGAGATACTCTCCCACGCGACAGCGCCGGTAGCGAGTCGGCGTACCGACACATAGTCCGGGGTTTCAGGAGAACTCCCCGCCCAAACCACGTACCTACCGGACACCACCATGTGGTCCAGCGGCACCCTCCCCTGCGGGGTAGGGGCCGACCAGACGAGCGCCCCAGTGGCGGCATTGAACGCCTGGATATGCCCGGCCGGGGCACTCACCGAGCCGCAGTACTCCTCACCCACCAGCACCAGGCCGCCCGCCACCGACAGGGCCTTGAAGTACAGCGAGAACGTCGGGTCTGGAGCAACCTGCCAGATCACCCTCCCGGTCGCTGGGTTGTACTTGGTAAGGCGGCCATTAATCACCGCGTACAGCCGACCGCCAGTCAGCACTGGTGCGACAACGCCGGGCAGAGAGCAGCCGTTCGGGTCTGGTGGCGGGGCAGTAACGCCACGGAGAAACCGCACCTTGCCCACCGTGGCGCGGGTGAGGATCTGCTCATTCAGATTCGCCCGGCTCTCGGCGCCGTTGTAGTCGGTCTGGTTCCACGAGCCACTCGCGGTCCCCGCCGAGACCGGGTTGTCGGCCACCGCAGCACTGGCCCCTCCGGCGGCGAAAATGACCCCGCAGGCTCCGGCTGTCACCATGATGACTCTGGCTTTACGCATCTTGGCGCCCCCCGTGCTGGGCGATTTACCCGAATCTAGCGCTGATCAGGCAGTGTGCCCAGGTCAAGGCGCTGAGCGCAACCCTGCGGTACGGCGGGTGCCGGCAGTGGCTGGACCCCCCGCGAGCTACGGCACTCGTGCGTATCCACCCTGTCCGACAACGGGACCTCGATCGAGAAGGTCAGCCACCTGATGGGGGACAGCGGTCACCGAGAGCGTCTACCGCCACGATCTTGCGGTATTGTCTGACCGCGGAGCCGCGACCGGCTCCGCGGCGAGGCCTCCTGAGGGCCGCCGGCTCCCCCGGCCGGCAGCAGTTTGGCTAGCTGGAGCCCCGCCAGAGCACGAAAAGCAGTACGGGACGTGGCGCAGTTTGGCAGCGCACTTGACTGGGGGTCAAGGGGTCGCCGGTTCAAATCCGGCCGTCCCGACCATCGCTTGGCAGGTCAGAAGGGGTTTCGGATCTTGGTCCGGGACCCCTTTTCGATCTTCGGGAGCCAGCCAGTCACTTGACCCCGCGTCACTGGCGCCGGCCGCCTCCCACGCCGCGACCTCATCGGTGCTGTTTGACCGGCCGCTCGCCGCAGCCTTGATCTCCCCACCCGGGCCGGATGAGCCGGATCCGGTGACCGGATGACCCGGCGTCGTATGCTCGATCCAAGTGATCACCGCAGTGGAGGACTCTTGTGACCGGCTACCATCCCATGACTCTGGCTGATCTCGCTGGCCGCCTGGCGCGGACGCCGGACGTCAAAGTGCGATGGAAGCTCGTGTGGGAGTTCCTGGAAGAGTACAGGTGGGAACCAGACGACGTTCAAACGTCGCTGCTAAGCGACGAGCCGGTCCCAGTCGGCGATGCGAGATGGGACGCATTGTTGGCGGCGCTTGCTGAGCATCTTGCCGCAGGGCATGATCTTGCCCCGCCAGAGTGGGCGGAGACTCGCGTGCTGCGGCGGCCATGGTTCCCCGCGGAATTGGAGATTCAGCGGGCCGATGCCCTGGTCTGGGCACCAGCTGCCTTCCGCAAGCATGGGGTGTATCTCTCCGCACGCGATCTGGAGGCTGCGTGAGCGATGCGGGCAATGTCCTTTTTGGCCGGGCCGAACTTGAGCGCGCCTTCACTGCCCTGGGGGAGCGTCTTGCCCGGCGGGGTATTGTCGCCGACGTATTCGTAGTCGGTGGCGCAGCGATGGCACTGGCTTACGACGCCAACCGGGTGACCCGCGACGTCGATGCGAGGTTCATGCCGCATGGGATCGTGCACGAAGAGGCTATGCGGGTCGCCGAGGAACTCGGGCTGCCTCGGTGGTGGTTGAACGAGCAAGCGAGCGTATATATCTCTGGCAAAGATGATGCCGGGAAAAAGCGCGTTTTCGACCATCCGGGGCTGCGCGTGATGGCAGCCTCGCCACATCACATCTTCGCCATGAAGGCGCTGGCTGCTCGGACACGCGACGTTGACGATCTTCGGCTGCTCGCGGACATCACCGGAATCGAATCGGCCGATGATGCACTTCAAATATGCGCTGATTTCTATCCAGACGAGCCGATATCCGCGCGCTCGGCTGCGGTCCTCCGGGAACTTTTCGGCTGATCACGATGATCAGCTAGCCGGTTGGACCTTGGGTCCCGCACTCCGAGCCGGATGCAGTGGCCCAGGGCATGATGCCGGCGGGCAGACAGAAAGCTTGGCTCGCACCGACACCATCTCCCTGAGTCATGCGAGGTCACTTGGGGTTCCCTGGCTGGCCAACCTGCATGACTCAATTGCTTATTGCCAGATGACTCCTGTCGTGTGACGTTGGTGCTACCGAGAGTCGTCTTGCCGATGGCGGGAAGCTGGGTACGACGTGTACATGCCGATCTTGAAGGGCCGCCGCGCCGAGTTCAGCGCGTTATGCCACGTCGCTGAGCCTGTGAGCAGCATCCTTTGCCCCCTGCTGGAAGTCCTCCCCGACGAGCGGATGAGCGTGCACGGCAGTTCGCTCAGGTTCGCCCATCTGCTCATGGACTCTGCACCTAAGGACATGATCTTCGCCGTTGACTGCCGCTGCCTCAGGCCGGACGGCAGTGGCCGTCCACTGCAGAGAGTCGCCCAGGCCGTTCATGAATGGGGAATCACGATGATCCCCGTCTTCAGCCCGGGCGACGGACAGGATCCAGCGGACGTGCGAGAGGCGGCAGACTTGCATAAGAGCGGCGGTTGCCTCCGCCTCGACCGCGCACACTGCCTATCTATCGCCGCCCGCCGAGATGACCAGATACCTGAGGTGCTGGACGCTGTCGATCTCCACACCGCGGACGTCAACCTCGTGATCGATTTGGGCGACGTGTGCACACGCGAGACCGGGCAGGACGCCGCTCAACTTGCGCGCGCGGCACTGGCCTGGGCACAAAGCCGGGGATGGCGATCGGTCACGCTGGCAAGTGGCGCATTCCCCGCCAGCATCAGCGATTTACCTCTCGGCACCTCCACTCCGCTTCCAAGGTGGGACGCGGTGCTGTGGGCTGAACTCATCGGTACTCCCATCGGAAGGCACGATGTCGGCTACGGCGACTACGTAGTGAGCAACCCTGAACCCTCAAGAGGATTCGCCCCTCTACCGAACCTGCGTTACGCCGCCAAGCGACACTGGCACGTCTATCGGTACCCCAAATCCCCAGATGGGGGCATGAGGACGTTCGGTGACCTATGCCTGGCCGTCATGGCCTCAAACCACTGGCCTGCCCAGGGAAGAGACTTCTCCTGGGGAGACGAGCAAGTCCAGCTGTGCGCCCACGGATTCAAGATCGGCAACCCTGCCATGTGGCGGGCCTTCGGTATCTCTCACCACCTGGCCGTCGTAGCAGATCGGCTTACCACGCTCGGCGAGCCATAACCTGCAGTCACGCCCGGGTCTGCGGTCACTGGGCTCAGAGCGCTTCACTGTCCTGGGACGAGGCTTCACTGTCCTGGGACGAGATAGCCTCCATCCACGCCACCGCCCCAGCCGCTACCTTGCTCAACCGCGCATATAGGCGCTTGCCTCGCTCGGCCAGGTCCCCGCCTGCCGCGTCGTAGGTGAGCTCCCCGGCCAGGCTGCCGGTCTCCTGGACCAGGCAGGCCAATTTCAGGGCATCGGGCAGATGCGGGTTGCCTGGAGTCATCGGCGTGTATCTCGATCGTTCGCGCCTGCGTTCCTGCTCTACATCCGCGACCACGGCGCTGAACCGCACCGCATGAGCATGCTGATGAACGGCAGCGACGATAAACTCCGCGACTTTCTTAGGACACTCGGCGCTGATCTCGAAGTACAGGTCCGGATCATCCCCAGCATCCCCGCCTGCTACCGCCCATCCGCCCTGCTCGTCCCCGCCGGGATTGCGCGGCGCGGGAACAACCCGCCACGTGCTCACATCCGTTGTGCCAGCCTGCAACCGGTTAGGAATCACACGTCCCTCCCAAGTGAAGAGCCCCAGATCGTCCGCCGACAGTGGACCGGAGGGCCGCGCCCGCGCTGTGGCCCGCTGGGCCGCCCGGAAGGGGCCGGACCTGCCTAACCCTCCCACCAGGCGCCGGCCGCAGGGCAGCACACGTGCTAATCACAATGCTGTGATTCAGGATCGGACCTCTACAGCCACAGCTGACAACGGCCATCGTTCGGCCACTCCCTACCGCACACACCGCCCCGGTCGAGCCCGTAAGGTACCGGCCCGCCAACCGTCCGCAGCCCGCTGCTAGGTCATGGCGCCCGTTTAGAACAGTCCTCGGCAAGTCGAACATGTGTACTAGTAGAACACATACTCGAAAAAAGACAATATGCTCTTCGGTTATCAAGATCATGGTTACTGCCATGATCGTAGAACCGTGGTCAGCTGGCCGACCTGCCATCAGTCGTGAGACTGCCTTGCGCATGACGATGACTGCGCCGTCGATCCCCAACAACATGGAGTCCTCGTTGATCTTGATTGGCATTCAGAAGCTGCCCTCTTCCGCCCGCGAACCGCGGGAGAGCCAATTACAGGAGCCAACACCTCCCCACTCCCCCAGACTCGCCTCGACCCCTTCAGATTGTTTCTCCAGGTGAGAGGCTTCCCGCCCGACTCCGTCAGACCGGCCCAGACACCCGATTCGTGCCTGGGGGTCAAGGGGTCGCCGGTTCAAATCCGGCCGTCCCGACCATCGCTTGGCAGGTCAGAAGGGGTTTCGGATCTTGGTCCGGGACCCCTTTTCGATCTTCGGGAGCCAGACGGGGAGCTGCCCCGGTTGGTGCTTCCTGGTGCCGCTTGGTGACGGGCTAGGCGGATCTGGCCCGCGGGCACCCCGGGGCGTCAGTGAGACCGTCTTACCCCGGCTCGCGGTCTGGACCGTCCGGTCGTTCAAGGCTATGTTTAGGCCGCGGTTGACGAGCCAGCCAGAGGCCCTTGCGCACCCAGACTGCGTTCTCACCGCAGCGTGAGAAATGTGTCGCCAGGCACTTCGCCGCATAAGAAGCACGAAAAACGCTCAAAATACTTTCTCACCCGAACCGGGCGAGAATCGGTAACGTTCCCGGAGCAGGAACCGCTGAAAACCGGGTAAGAAAATGGAGGATATTCATGAGCAGCCCCTACCAGCCGTACCCGCAAGACCCGCCAGGCGGCGGTTACGGGCAGTCGCCGCAGGGCGGCTGGGACCCCAGCCAGCGGGGCTACCTGCAGGGCGGGCCCGTCGGCTTCACGGAGGCGATCTCCGAGGGTTTCAAGAACATCGTCACCTTCAGCGGCCGCGCCTCACGATCCGCATTCTGGTGGTTCTTCCTCGGCGCCATCATCATCGATATAATAGGCGCCGTAATCGGGAACGCGGTCCATGCCGTCGTGATCCAGTACATCTTCTATGCGATCGTCACCATCGTGACTATCAGCCTGGCGATCCGGCGGCTGCACGACTCCGGCAAGAGCGGTTTCTGGTGGCTCATCGGCTTCATCCCTATCATTGGCACCATTACGCTGATCGTGTTCTACTGCCTTCCCGGGACGCCTGGGCCGAACAAGTACGACGCATAGCGGGACAGTGGGCACGATTCGTGCCTGGGGGTCAAGGGGCCGCCGGTCCGAATCCGGCCGTCCCGACCAGCTGACGAGGTCCGCTGATCAGGGCACTCCGCCCCGATCAGCGGGCCTTTTGTCATCGCAGGGCCATGGCGGGCCCTGACGGCGCCTGGCGGCCTGCCCGACCGGCAGCCGGGGACCTCGGCCGGCCTAGACCGGCTGGCCGGGGCAGGCGGTGATCCAGCGTCCCCCGCGATGAGTTCCGGGTATCTCCGCCGTCGGAAGATGGGACGGACCAACTCGAAAGGCGGGCACCATGGCGGATCCTGAGGCCACTCCGCTGACGGCATCACCAGCGGTGAGAGATGTGAACCGGGACGATGAGTCACGCATGCTCCTGGGCTTCCTGCAGTACCAGCGCGACTCGGTGCTGAAGATCGTCGAAGGGCTGCCGGAGGATGCCTGGCAGACGCCGGTCGTGCCCTCCGGCTGGACCGTGGCCGGGATGCTCTATCACCTCTGCGGTGTCGAGCACCACTGGCTCCAGCACGTGACCACGGGCGTCATGGAGGAACGGCCCGCGGACGGGGAAGGCAACGAGGAAGAAGGCACCTACGATCCCGAGGCCGCCTTCACCTGCAGCTGGCCCAGCGCCGACCTCATCGCCGGCTACCGCGACGAGTGCAGGCGATCTGACGAGGTCCTCGCCGTCACCCCGTTGTCCGCGGCCCCGCGCGGGCTCGGCTTTCACCCTGACCCGGAGTACACCAAGCAGATCACGAACGTCCGCTGGATCGTCCTGCACGTGATCGAGGAGACCGCCGCGCACTCCGGCCACCTGGAGATCGCCCGCGAACTGCTCGACGGGAAAACCAGGCTCGGCGGGCGCTGACCCGCCCCAGTACCCCGCCGCCCTTCGTGCACCCTCCCGAGGATGTCCCCTTACCCCCGCCCCCCGTGGTGTCAGCGGCTCTGGCTGGCGGCTCCGACGTTTCCGGCTGAGCCGGGGTCCGCCCGGGCCGCGTGCGTAAGCAGGGACTTCACCGTCCGCTGGTGCACCGGCACGACCCGCGCCCAGATCGCGCGGGCCAGGGAGTTGCGCTGCTGCACGAACGTCGCGAACAGCAGCCCATCACCCTCCCGCTTGAAGAGCAGCTCAGCCGGCAAGCCGATCCGCGACCCGGCCGCCAGCAGGACCAGGTCCGGGGTGGCGCGCCGGATCTGCCAGCCCAGGACGCGGCGGCCCGACCAGGGCGGCCCGAGCCTGAGGCCGAGCAGGCACCAGCCGCGCAGCAATCTGGCGCGCACCTTCCGCGGCGCGCCTTCCAGGACCGCCCGGGCCCACTGTTCACCCGTGCGGTCCGGGCCCGGCCCCGGGCCCGGGCGGACGAAAAACGCGTCCTCGTAGTCGATCCGGGGCAGCGTGCTGAGCGCGCGCGCAGCGGCCGGCAAGCCGACCGGGCGCGCCTGGCCCGCAGCGCCGGCCCGCCACCGCCGCGCCAGGTCCCGCATCATCCGCGGGTAGACGATCAGATTCCGAAACGGTCTTATCGCGGCCAGGTAGCCGGCTCCGGCCATGCCGTTCGGCTTCACCAGGACGGCCAGCTGTCCCCGGTAGGTGCCATCCCCATCCGGGACCCAGCCGGCGTGCAGGACCGCGTGGACCGTGTGGTTGGCGATCTCGGCGGCGAATTCGTCGGCCAGGAGATACAGCGGCGTGAACGGGAGCGCCGCGAACTGCGGGCCGGGGGCGCCGCGCAGGTCGGAAGGCAGCCGATCGCGGAGTGTCCGCACCCGCGAGCCGAGCCCGGCGGCCGGGCGGTCCCACCTCAGCGCCTGGCCGATTCCCCCGCGGAACGTCCACAGCATCCGGGACAGGCGGGAGGAGCCGCGCGCGGGATCAGCGGCCGCCAGTTGCGCGACCAGCCGCGGGAAATCGTCCCGGCCGCCGGTAACGGGCAGTGCCCACACGTCCTCCACCCGGAAATCACGGGCCAGCTCGTGAATCCGCCAGGGCCTGGACGTGTGCTCAAAGTCAGGAAGCCGCATCGAAGTGGGCCCTTCATCCATACACTACTGTATGGATGAAGGCTAACAGTATCCGCAGGCACGTCAATGCCGCCCGGAGCGAAGGACAGCGATGGCCGCACCGACCCGCACTCCGCGCCAGCGGTGGATCGAGGAGGCACTGCAGGCGCTGGCCCGCGGCGGGCCCGGTGCTGTCCGGATCGAGCCGCTCGCCAAATCGCTCGGCGTTACCCGGGGCGGCTTCTACTGGCACTTCGAGGACCGCGGCGCGCTGCTCGGCGAGATGCTCGACACCTGGGAGCGGGCGGCCACCGACGAGGTGATTGAGCGCGTCGAGCGCAAAGGCGGTGACGCGCGGGCCAAAGTCCGGCGGGCCGGCGCGCTCACGTTCAGCGACGACCTGCTCCCCATCGACCTCGCCGTGCGGGCCTGGTCCCGGCACGACCCGGCCGTCGCCCAGCGCCTCCGCCGGGTGGACAACCGGCGGATGGACTACCTCCGCGAGCTTTTCGGCGCCTTCTGCACCGGCGAGGCCGAGGTCGAGGCCCGCTCCATGCTCGCGTTCTCCCTGCTGATCGGCAATCACTTCATGGCCGCGGATCACGGTCCCCGCAGCCGCGCGGAAGTGCTGGACCTGGCGGCCAGCTGGCTGCTGGCGTAACGCCGGGAACGCGCTCGCGATGAGCGATTACGGCGCCAGCTTCTGCGCTCCGGCGCGCTGGCCTCATCGCGCTGTCAACCGCGCTCGCCGCGGCGGAGGACGCAGTCGCCGCACAGGCCGGCGCCGGGCAGCCGGTACAGCAGGCAGCAGCTGCGGCGGGCCAGGTGCCATCGCGGCTGGCCGGGATCCGGCCGGGCGTAGCGGCCACTCCCCCGCAACCAGCCTGCGGCCAGGACCTGGGCGGTCAGGCGGCCTGCCGTCTCGGCTCGCGAGGGGAAAGCCACGGCCAGCATCGCCGCCGCGCCCGACATCGCGGACGCCACGTTTCCCCGCAGGACCTGCTGGGACAGGCGGAAGGCCGCACCGAACGCGGCGGCCAGGGGCCCAGTGAGATCGTGCACCCGCTCCGACAGGACGACCGCGGCCTCATGCAGCTCACGATCTGACCCCAGGCGGCCGACGGCAGAACCGCCGGCCGGCCCGGCGGCCAGCGGCCACACACCGCTCTCAGCCGGACGCCACCACAGGTCCGCGATGGCCAGCCGGGGGACCACGCCCCCGACGACCGCGGCGCCCAGCATCGGTGACCCCAGCTGCGAGGCCAGCCCCAGGAACACGGTCGAGGCGGCGACCCGCTCCGGCACGTCTCGCGGGGCGATCCCGGCCTGGCGGGCCAGCACGCCGCGGGCGTGGCTGACCCGTTCAGAGAGCGCCGCCGACTCCGATACCAGCGCGCCCAGCGGGCGCCACCCGGCCCCGGCCGACCACGGCTGGATCGTGAAATACGGGCCGGCGGCGGAAGCCTGCCCGAGCGCAGCCGCCGTGCTGGCCCGTGCTGACGGCCTGGTCATCGTGCTTCAGTGTAGGTCCCTGCCGGGGCCTTACCGGGGCAGGGAACGGTGAGCCCCGGCCCGTCCGGACGGGCCGGGGCTCAGCTGGGGTGACTCAGCAGCCGTCGTAGGCCGACCAGGCGGCGCCGCCGGACTGCGCGTACTCCTTGGCGAACGCGGCGTTCTGCTGGGCGACCGACGCGTTCTCGGGCAGGCCGGAGAAGCCGAGCGACTGCCAGGTGGACGGCAGGAAGCCGTACAGGCCGCCCGCACCGCTGGAGGCGTTGACCGCCGAGGGGTTACCGCCGCTTTCACGCTGGATCACGCAGCTCTGGAAGCCGCCCGAGCCGCTGTACGAGGCCTGCTGCACGGGCGCGGCGCTGGGGACCGAGGCCGGGCTGGCCGACGGCGCGGCCGGCGCCGGGGCCGACACGGCCACCGGGGCCGGAGCCGGGACCGCCGCGAGCGCGGCGCTGGCGAGCCAGGGCTTGACCTGGTGCGACTTGGGCAGCTGAAGCCGCTGGCCCACCTGGATCACGGACGGGTTGTGCACGCTGTGCCGGTTGGCCCACCACAGGGCGGGCCAGCTGGCCGCGCTGCCGTACTCACGCTGGCTGATCGAGCTGAGTGAATCGCCAGCGTGCACGGTGACGTGCTGGGCGCCGTGATGGGCTGCCCCTGGATGCAGCGAAACTGTGACCGCGATCATGGTCTTAGCGGCCCCGCTAGCTGCGATACTGACAAAAGCCATGGCTTTGTTACCTCCGAGGTTCGTTGCCATGCAAAGGCCCCGGCCGCGTGCTGCAATCACGCTTGGCCGGGGCCGCCCGATCTACTGGCCGATGACGGGGTGGTTACCTCCCGTAGTCATCTAGACTCCATTCAGTGATCGGCGGACGATGCGTCGGCCACGGTAACCCGGATTTTTGGTTACGCCAAACACAAGCCGCCCAGTTCGCTGGATTCAGGACGGGAACGGCCTCATCGTGCCCATCGGAAATAGTGGCCCTGAACTGCGCCGATCTCATAATTGGCAAAGATCGGCAGGTCAGGCGGGGTGATTTACGCCACGAGCCGCGCAATATGTAACTGCTGTGACACGTGGGGCTCGATGTGCCGGTACGGCGGCACGCCACCGGGCCACGCGGCGGGCGCTCCGGCCCGCGAAACGCGTGGCCTCGCACCCGCAGTACCTATCCCGCAGACTGTGAGCCGAAACGGACGGAAACGGATAAGCCGGGCCTGGCAGTCTGGCAGAGTTTGGCCGTGTTCCGCCCCCTGGCGTCTGTGCGGCACGCAGTGCCGGGCCTGGCTCATGCGCTGGCCCGCCACCTGCCGCGGGCCCGCGCGCTCACCAGCCATTTGCGGCGGGCCGGTGTGCTGACCAGCCAATTGCCGCGGGCCCGCGTGCTAGCAGGCCGCCTGTGGCACCAGGTACGCCTGCCACAGGCGGCCCGCCTCGCGGGAAAGCTGCGCCTGCCGCAGAAGCCGCCCCGGTTCCAGAAGATGCGCCTGCCGCAGACCGTGAGCGGGACGGCCCGGGGCAGGATTCTCGCCGTCACCGCGGCGGCGGCCTGCGTCCTGCTCGCCGCGGTCGTGGCGGCCGGCGATGGCAGTGCCCTCGCCCCTGCGGCCAGCCTCCCGCCCGGGCCGCTCAGCACGCCGCCGGCCAGCACACCCGCGATACCGGCCACCCCGGCACCGGCCACGGCCCGCACCCGGCCCCCCGCGCCGCCCGCATCAGCCTTCTGCCAGCAGAGTTTCCGCCTGGACTGCTACTCACCGCGCCAGATGGAGCGGGCGTACGACCTGCTCCCGCTGTACGCCCGGGGGCTGAACGGCCAGGGCCGCACGATCGTGATCGTGGACTCGTTCGGGTCCCCGACGATCCGCCACGACCTGCGGGTCTTCGACAGCGGATTCGGCCTGCCCGGGCCGCCGTCCCTGCGGGTCCTGCAGCCCGTGGGCAAGGTGCCTCCCTACGATCCGCATAACCAGGACATGGTGGACGCCGCCGGTGAGACCACCACCGATGTGGAAGCCGCCCACGCCATGGCCCCCGGGGCCAGCATCCTGCTGGTCGAGACGCCCGCGGCCGAGACCCTGACCGGCGGGGGCTTCGCCCAGTTCGTGGCGGCCGAGAGCTACGTGATCGCGCACCACCTGGGCGACGTCATCAGCCAGAGCTTCGGCATCCCCGAGCAGAACTTCCCGAGCCGGGCGGCCCTCCTGAAGCTGCGCTACGCCTACTACAGCGCCCGCCGTCAGCACGTCACCGTGCTGGCCGCGACCAACGATTTCGGGGTGACCGGACCCACCAGGTCCGGCGGGATGTTCCGCACCCAGCCGGTCGTCGACTGGCCCGCCTCCGACCCCCTGGTCACCGCCGTCGGCGGCACCAGGCTGCGGCTGACCGCGGCCGGCACCCGGACCTCCCCCGATACCGCGTGGAACGAGAGCGGCAACGCCGCCGTCGCCAGGTACGCAGGGGCACTGCCCTGGGCCAGCAGCGGCGGCATGTCAGCCATCTTCACCCGGCCGTCCTACCAGGACCCGGTGCGCGCGGTCGTCGGGAACCACCGCGGTATCCCGGACGTGGCCCTCAGTGCCTCGTTCAGCGGCTCGAGCCTTACCTTCGAATCCTTTACCGGGGGTCCGGGGACCTGGAAAGTGGCGGCCGGAACCAGCGTGGCCACTCCGTATTTCGCGGGCATCGTCGCGATCGCCGACCAGGCCATGCACACCCGCCTCGGCCTGCTCAACCCGGCGCTCTACCAGCTGGAGCAGGACCGCGCGCCCGGCATCGTCGCCGTCACCAAGGGCAGCAACACGGTCACGTTCGCCCAGGGCCGCAAGACCGTCACGGTCGGCGGCTACCCGGCCAGGCGTGGGTACAACCTGGTTACCGGGGTCGGCACCATCGACGCCCAGGCCTTCATCCAGGATCTGCGGGCGCTGCGCACGCCGTCGTGCCCGCCGCCCGGGCAGGATGACCGAGGGAGGGCGACATGCGGGACGTGACACCGTGAGCGGGCCTGCGGCCTTTGCTGACGCGCGGATGCTGCGGGGGTGCTGGCATCCGGTCGCGTTCAGCCGCGACCTCACAGACCGGCCGGTGCACGCTGACCTGCTGGGCGAGGCCCTGGTGCTGTGGCGCGGCCCGGACGGCCAGCCGCGGGCCAACTCGGACCTGTGCGTGCACCGCGGCACGGCACTGTCACTCGGGTGGGTCACCGGGGATGAGCTCGTCTGCCCGTATCACGGCTGGCGTTACGGACCGGATGGGCGCTGCGTGGCCATCCCGCAGCTGGAGGACCCGGCCCGGGTTCCGGCCAAGGCGCGGATCGGCGCGTTCGGCTGCCAGGAACGCTATGGCCTGGTCTGGGTCACGCTGGAAGAGGCTCGGTGGCCGCTTCCGCACGTGCCCGAACTGGAAGACGAGAGCTGGGCCGTGGTGCCCGCCGGGCCCTACCGCTGGGAGTGCGACGCCGCCCGGCAGGTGGAGAACTTCACGGACTTCGGGCATTTCCCCTGGGTCCATCCGGGATTGCTGGGCGACCCGGACCGGCCGGTAGTGCCCCGCCACGAGGTCCGCACCGAGGGACACGTGCTGCACTACGAGATCGTCCGGCCGGAAGCGCCCAATTCCGATGACTTCCCGGTCTTCGGCAACGAGCAGGCCGGTCCCCCGGAACGCCGCAGCCGCTACGAGCTGCACCTGCCGTACACCATCGCGCTGCGCCTGGGCTGGGGCGGGGAACGGGGCATGGTGTACTTCTTCGCCTCCCAGCCCATCGCCGCGGACCGCTGCGCGGGATACGTCATCATCGGCCGCAACTACAACCTCGGCCAGCCGGCCGGGGTCATCCAGGAGTTCGAGGACACGATCTTCGGCCAGGACCAGCGGGTCGTCGAGTCACAGCGGCCTGAGCGGGTGCCCTTCGACCTGGCGGCCGAGCTGCACCTGAAGTTCGACGCGGTCGCCGTCGCCTACCGCAAGGCCATGCGGTCGGCCGGGCTGGCCACCAGTGACGCGCCCTCGTAAGCCCGCCCGGCCCGTCTGGTTAATGGCCTGAACCAGGCCATAGCCGCCGGGATAAATGGACGGCAGAGATCACCCGGGCCTGCGGGCGGGCACCGGCAAGAAAGGCAGTTATGCAGAATAGGAGGTCGCGGGCAGGAAAAGCTCCGTAGCCCAGGGCCCGCGGCGGGAGACCTGCCCGCGAGCGGTACCGCGGCCCGGGGCCTGGCCGGCGCCGCCGGGAGTCGGGACGGGCCGCGGCCCGCCGTGACCGGGGTGCCGGGCACCGCGCCGGCCCCCGGCATCCCAGAGGTTTTCCTATTCATGAGCTTGACATGAAGCTCCCATTGCTATTCGGCACCAGGCCGCCCCCGGCGGCTGGCCAGGAAAGGCCTCCAGTTCCCCTCGCGGATGGAAACAGGGGCCCAATTCAATAACGCACCCGCGCGCGGGGCTGGGGTGTTGCCCGGCGCTGGGGGAGAATGTGAACGGGCCCGGCCCAGACCGGGCCGCTCGAGTTGGTGCGCCACGGGGCACGCCTGCCCGGGCGGGTGCTGGCGTGAGCCAAGTGGAGGGCGGGACACGTGGCGGCGCTGAATACCGGGCGGCTCCCGTCCAGGCTTGTTCCGCTGGTGGGCCGCCAGCGCGAGCTTCATGACGTCCTGGACAGCCTGTCGCGCAGCCGCCTGCTCACGCTGACCGGCCCGGGCGGGACGGGAAAGACCCGGCTGGCCCTGGCCGTGGCCAGCGCGGCGGGGCCGTCCTTCTCCGGCGCGTGCTGGGTTGAGCTGGGCCCCATCAGCGATCCGGCCGTCGTCGGCGAGGCGGTGGCCACCGGCCTCGGCGTGCCGGACAGCCTGGGGCGGGACACGGCGGAGAGCATCGCCGAGCACGTGGGCGATACCCCGCTGCTGCTCATCCTGGACAACTGCGAGCACCTGACCGCCGCCGTGAGCGACCTCACCGAACGGCTGCTCGGCTCCTGCCCCGCCCTGTCCGTCCTCGCCACCAGCCGGGAGGTGCTCGGCGTGGACGGGGAGCGGAAGTGGGCGGTTCCGCCGCTCTCACTGCCCGGGGACGGGGAGGCACCGGCCCTGGCCGACCTGGCCGCGTTCGACGCGGTGCGGCTCTTCGAGCAGCGGGCGCAGCTGGTGCTGCCGTCGTTCCGGCTCTCCGCGGACAACGCGGCCGCCGTGCTGCAGGTGTGCCGGCGAGTCGACGGGCTGCCGCTGGCGATCGAGCTGGCCGCCGCGCGGATGCGCATCCTCTCGGCGGGCCAGCTGGCCGAGCGCCTGGACGACGTGTTCACGGTCCTGGTGGGCGGATCCCGCAGCGCGCCCCTGCGTCACCAGGCCCTCCGCGGGACGCTCGACTGGAGCCACGACCTGCTGGCCGGCGACGAGCGGGCCGCGTTCCGCCGCCTGGCCGTGTTCGCCGGCGGGTTCACGCTGACGGCCGCCGAGCAGGTGCTGGCGGCCGGCGACATCCGCGCGGAGCACACCCTTGACCTGCTGGCCCGGCTGGCCGACAAGTCGCTGCTGCGCGTCGATCACGCCGCCGACGTGCGCTATCACCTGCTGGGCACGGTCCGCGACTACGCGCGTGAGCGGCTGGCCGAGGCCGGGGAGGAGGCGGCGGCCCGGCAGGCCCACCTCCGCTGCTACGTCAGCCTCGTCGAGGAGGCCGGGACACGGATCGACCGTGGCGCACCAGGCCAGGGACCCGGCGGCCTGGAACGCGAGCTGGACCGCCTGGACGCGGAGACACCGAACATCCGGGCCGCCCTGGGATACGCCCGCGAGTCCGGGGACTCCATCGGGGCGCTGAGGATCGCCAGCTCGCTGGGCCAGTACGCGTACCTGCGCGGCCATTACCACGAGGTCCGGCAGTGGATGGACGCCGCGGCCGCGGACGGCCCGGACGCTCCCGCGGCGCTGCGGGCCACCGTGCTGCTCGGCAGCGGGCGGCTGGCCTTCCTGCAATGCGACTACGTCGCCGCGGTCCGCCGCCTGGAAGCGGCGCTGCGCATCTTCCGTGACACCGGGGATGCCCGCGGAGTCGCCGACACCCTGCAGGTGCTCGGAAGCGTGGCCCGGGAGCACGGCCGGTACGGCCGTTCGATGGAACTGCACGCCGAGGCGCTGGCCCTCGCCGAGGCCATCGGTGACCAGTGGGCGGCGGCGCGGGCGCATGGTTACCTGGGTTTCGCCTCGTGGCTGCAGTGCGACTTCGGGCGGGCCAGCGAGGAGTGCGGCACGGCCCTGGCCATGTTCCGCGAGCTGGGCGACGTGGAGGGCATCGCCTGGTCGCTGATCAGCCTGGCCGCGGTCGCGCGCTATCAGGGGGATCGTGAGCAGGCGGCCACCCTGCTGGCCGAGAGCCGGTCCGCGTCGGAGCGGATCGGCTTCAACGAGGGGGTGGCGTGGTCGCTGGAACAGCTGGGGCTGCTCGCCACCGGGGACGGCGATCCCGCGGCCGGCCCGCTGCTGGTGCGCAGCCTCGCGGTGCATCGTGAGCTGCGCGACCAGTGGCGGATGTCCAGCCTGCTGGAAGACCTGGCGGCGGTGTCCCTGACCCGGGGCAGCGCGGTCCAGGCGGCCCGGCTGCTCGGGGCGGCCGGGGCGATCCGGGACGCGATCGGCACGGTGATCCCGCCCTGCGAGGAAGAGCAGCACACCCGGACCCAGGCGGCCGCGCAGGCCGCGCTCGGTGCCGGCGCGTTCACCGCCGCGTGGCAGCAGGGACTCCTGGCCTCACCCGACATGCTGCTGGCTGAACTGCAGGGAGAATGGCCAGCCGCGGACGCCCCGGGCGCGGAAACGGCGGCGGGGCCGCCCGCACCCTCCGGCCCGCCGGCTGAGGCGACGACGGCCGCCGCCCGCGAAGCCCCGGCCCCGGCCCCGGCCCCAGCCCCGGCCCCGGCCCCAGCCTCGCCCGCGCCGCTGCGGATCCAGGCGCTCGGCGCGGCGGCCGTGCACCGGGCGGATACCCCGCTGACCGCCGCGGACTGGGGCTACGCGAAGCCCCGGGAACTGCTGTTCCTCCTGGTCGCGTCGCCGCCGCTGACCCGGGAGCAGATCGGCGCGGCGCTCTGGCCCGACCAGCCGCGCCAGCAGCTGGGCAACGCACTGCACACCGCGCTGCGCGGGCTCCGCCGCGCGCTCGGCCACCCCGGGTGGGTCCGGTACGCGGACGGCCGCTACAGCTTCAATCCCGAGTGGGAGCACGACTGCGACCTGGCCACGTTCGAGCAGGCCCTGGACGCGGCCAGGAAAGCCCGCCCGGCCGCCGCGGCCCTGCCCCACCTGCAGCGGGCCCTGGCCGCTTACGGCGGCGATTTCCTGGATGGGCTGGTGGCGGGTGAGTGGGCCCAGGAACGCCGGGCGCAGTTGCGCCGCAGCTTCGAGTCGGCGCTGCTGGCCACCGGCCGGCTGCACGTCGCCGCGGGCCGTTACGCCCCGGCGGCCGTGGCCTTCCGGCGGGTGGTGGCCCACGAGCCGCTGAACGAGACCGCGCACCGTGAGCTGATGAGCTGCTGGCAGCACCTCGGCGAGACGGCACGCGCCGTACGGCACTACGAGGACCTGGTCACGCTGCTGGAAGAACAGGTCGGGGTGGCTCCGGCGGCCGAGACCACGGCGCTGTACCGGCGCCTGCTGGGCGCGCGGTAGCCCTCCCCCCGCGAATCCCCCCGAGTTTCCCCCCGCGCCGCGCCGTTCCCCCCGAGCGCCCTGCGATCGTGGCGCGAAACTCGCCGGAACGGAGGTACTGGCTCTGTCCGATCCGATTGGGCCTCCGGCCGCCCACCGGCCGGAGGAGGCCCTGGAACTGGTCAGCGCGGCGCTCAGTGATGGAGACCTCGAGGCGGCGCTCGCCCAGTACGAGCGCGGGGCGCTGCTCCAGCCCTGGATCGCGGAGCCTGCTCACCCGGCCAGCGTCCGCGACCTGCTCACCGGCCTCATGGCCTGGCGCCTGCCCCTGTCGGTCACGGTCTGCGCCGTGCTGCCCGCAGGTGACCTGGCCCTGGTCCTGGGCGACCGGCGGATGTCCGGCCGGGCGGCCGACTCCCGCCAGGTGGAGCTGAGCGGGCTCGGTTCCACCATGGTGCGGCGGCAGCCCGGCGGGGCCTGGTGCATCGTCGCGGACGCCTGGCGGCTGGATGGATCAGGCGCGGCCCGCTGACCCCTCGCTCCCCCGCTGCCCCGTACCTCCCCGCACCCCGGCCGTCCCCGGTCCCCCGTGGTTCCCCTTGAGCACCCGGCGAATCCCCCCGGGCCGCTGGCCAGGCTCTCCGGCAGCAGGGCAACCACGGCGAGCGGCTGACATGCACCGCCCGCCATCCCATGCACAGGGGCAATGCACAGGAAAGGACCCACCCATGAACGCTGCCGACCGCACGAGCAACGGTGCCGCGGCCGACGGACCCGGACGCCGCTCCCGCTGGACGAAGCCGATCCGCCTGGGGGCGGCCGCGGTCGCCACGGGGGCACTGGCCGCGACCGCGGCCCTGACGATGATCGCGCCGGCTGGTGCGAGCACCACGTACACCTTCAGGACCCTGAACAACAACCACGACGTGACGTTCAACCAGCTGCTCGGGATCAACAACCACGGGAAGATCGCCGGGTACTTCGGGTCAGGCGCGAAGGGCCACCGGAACCAGGGCTACCGGCTGCTGCCGCCGTACGGCCAGGGCAACTACATCAGCGAGAACTTCCCGGGCTCGAAGCAGACCCAGGTCACCGGGCTGAACGACCACGGCGTCACGGTCGGCTTCTGGTCCACCCAGAACAAGGCCAGCATGGTCAACAACAACTTCGGGTTCTACGCCAAGAACGGGCACTTCCACGAGGTGAACTTCCCGACCGGGGACAACGCGAACCCGCCGGTGGACCAGCTGCTGGGCGTCAACGACTCCGGCGTCACGGTGGGCTTCTACACCAACGGCCAGGGCAGTAACCGGGGCTTTGAGTACAACATCCACAGCCACGTGTTCACCCGGGTGCTGGTCCCCGGGGCGCCGGGCGGCACCAAGGGCCCGAGCCTGACGGCAGCGGCGATCAACAACAACGGGGCCGTCGCCGGCTTCTACGTCACCTCCGGCGGGACCACCGACGCCTTCGTGCGGCGGGCGAGCGGCAAGTTCATCACCCTCGCCTTCCCGGGGGCCACCATGACCCAGGCCTTCGGGCTCAACGACCACGGTGAGGTCGTGGGCGCCTACACGGTAGGCAGCGGGAGCTCCGCCGCCTCGCACGGCTTCACCTGGCAGAACGGGACCTTCACCTCGGTGGACGACCCGAACGGCGTGGGCACCACGCTCATCAACGGCGTGAACAACGCCGGTGACCTGGTCGGCTTCTACACGGACGCGGCCGGCAACACCGACGGGATGCTCGCCACTCCCTGATCACCACCAGGCCGGCGGCATCGCCGGGAAACCGCCTTGGGGCGGGCCCGCCAGGGCCCGCCCCAAGGGCTGTGCAGCGGGTCCATGACCGTGACTCCCGGAGCTCAGTCGATCCAGTACCGCCGGATCGGGGGCGCGCCGGCGGTGATCTCGGCGACTGACTCAAGCTGCCCGCCGCACGCCTCGATGACGGCCCTGGACCCGGCGTTGCCGTCATCGCAGATGACCAGGACGCGGCCGACGCCGCTGGCCCGGGCGATGATCAGGCTCTGCCGGAGGATCTCGGTGGCGTAGCCGCGCCGCCGGCGCCCGGGAAGCACGCAGTAGCCGATGTGGCCGCCTTCCCGCGCCAGGAAATCGTTGAGCTCGTGCCGGATCGACGCCCGGCCCACGATCTCTCCCCCGACGTCGGCGACGAGGAACGCGGCGGGAACCCGGTCCGGCGGCAGGTCGCGCCCGGCCAGCTCGTCACGCAGCGTCTTCAGGTACTCCTCCCACGCCATGCCCGGTTTGAGGCCCAGGCCGAACGTGAACCCCTCCGCCGCCATGACCCGGCCAGCCTCACGGAAGGCCGCCTCGTCCCCGGGCCCCGGCGGCCGGAGGCGAAGCGCCGGCCCCGGCCCGGTCCTGCCTGTCCTGTCGCTATGCACCGGGCCACGCTAGCCACGGCGGCCCGGCCCGGACCACTCATTAATCCGGAAGCGGATTCCGGGACCGCTGGCGGATCATGACCGGCGACCGCAGGGCCTGCGGTTACGCTCGTGGCCGCTCTTTGATCCCGGCCGCCAGCAGTTCCACTACTTCAGCGATGCGCGCGGCCCGCAACTCGGGCCGGCGGGTGGTCGCATCGATCCAGCGCAGATAGGCCTTGCGGTAGAACTGGGCCAGGGTGTCGAAGAACGCCGCAGCTGCCGGGCTGGCCTCCAGGGCCGACGCGATATCGTCGGCTAGATCGCCGCGCTGCGGGCCTTCCGGCTCCAGTTCAACGATCACCTCATCGCCGGCTGCGACGCCCGTATCCCGCATCCACATCGGGTTTAGTGTGAACACCCATTGGCTGCCGTCTGGTGTGATCCTGCCGCGGAGCCGCCTGCCGCAGGTGGTCCCGGCAACCGGCTGGATCGTCCCCCCCACGGGGTGGTAGGCCTTGGCCCCCCACGTCTCGTCTGGGTCGAACGGAACTGCGATGACCGCCCGGCCATTGGAATCAGAGCTGATGTGAGCACCGAACCGCTGAGCGCGCATGAGTCCTATCGTGACATCGCGCGGGCTACTGGTTTGTCCCAGCGCAGGGTGTAGCGGAAGAACAAGCGCCGCCGGACGGTGGCGCCCGGGAGATAGGTTCTGGCCGCGGCGGTGATCTCGGCCAGGGTGGTGGCGGGATCCCTGACCGGCATGGCCGGCGGGCCGGCCGCGGGCCGGTCCGCCGGGCGGGCGGCCCGGGGATGCTTGATCAGGCCCATGAGCGGGTTCACCCCGGCTGAGATGAGCTCGACCGCCAGATCAGCCGGCGAGTTCACCCGGGCGAGGCCGACCACGAACAGGCGGCCGCCGGGGGCCAGCAGCCCGGGGATCCGGGCCAGGGTGTCATCGAGGTCGAGATGGTGCAGCACGGCCACCATCGTGATCAGGTCAGCCTCGACGTCCCCGGCGGCCGGGGCGAATTCCTCAAAGCGGCACCGGCGGATGGTCACCGCCGGGCCGCGGGCCACGCGCGCGCTCGCCGCGGCCGCCATGGCCTCATCCGCGTCGATCCCCGTGACGCGCGCGAAGTGCGGGGCCAGTTTCCCGGCGAGCACGCCCATCCCGCAGCCCACGTCTAAGGCGGCCCGCCGCCGGGCGGGCAGGTTTCCCAGGATCCAGCCGTGGAAGTGCTCGTTGTGATTCCACGGGTGGCGCGCGTTGACCCGGGCCAGCCACCGCGCGGCCCGCTCCAGCACCGGGTTCGCGCTGTCCCTGATATCCACGCCAGGCCGTCACCCCGTCCGGTGGCGATCCCCGGAAACCGCCGGCCGGGTCCCGTTGGCGAGTTTCATGCATCGCCCGAGAGCGGCGCGGCCCCACGGGGCGCGCGGAGGCGCGGCGCCCAGCCCGCCTTTGAGCGCGGCGTCCACCGCGCTCAGGCCCAGCTCGCGGTAGGCGTCGAACTCCGCCCCGTCGTAGAGCTGCTGCACCGTTGACTGCCCGGGGAACTCGGCGTGCTGGCCTGCGTACGCCCGGACATCCCATGGCGCATCCGCCCACCAGCCGAGCTTGCATACCCAGATGGTCCCCGTGCCCGGGAGCCCCGGCCCGTGCGGCGCCACTCCCCCGCTCTGCCAGTCCTCCATCCGGGTGAAGGAGCCGTGCGCCCACGGCTGGGCCACCTCCCCCGAGTGCAGCGGCTTCGGGCACATCGTGGTCGGGTCGAGCTCGATACTGACCCCGGCGTCCACCCGGGCCAGGGCGATCGCGCCGCCCAGCGTGTACCAGGTGTTGGCCTTGTCCCCGCTGGCGTCCAGCACCAGGATGTTGGCGGCGCCCCGGCACAGTGCCTCGACCAGGCCGAGGTTGTCGTAATGCCCGCCGTCGGAGACGCAGATCCAGGTGGAGCGGTAGCTCGTGCGGCCGACCGCCTCGGCCCACAGCATGCCCAGCGTGGGCTGCAGGGCGTGATAGAAAAGCCCGCCGACCCTGCGGCTCAGCGCGTGTGTCCTTACGGCGCATCCGCAGCACGTAAGCCCAGAGCCTGGCCTCACCGCCACCGGGTTCCTGAGTGGCGTCGCTCCAGCGCGGGTGCCACGGGAACGCGTACCACAGCAGCAGGCCACATGCGTGCCACCAGTGGTCGTTCCTGGCCGGCCGCCGGCCTTTGCGCCCCGCCGATTTATCCTGGGCCTCCAGTTCCCGGCTCGCGGCGTCGACTACCGCCGGATGGGGCAGCCAGACGCCCAGCCGCACGTTGGCCATGGTGAGCACGATCCGGTAGGCCTGGCGCGTGGCCGAGCCCATCAGCGGGGAGACGGCCGCCCCGCTGATCGCGGACACATCGAACAGCGTGAAGCGCTGCTTGCCGACCAGGAACTCATAATCCGTGGTCGAGGCGGTTACCGGGTGCTCAGGGTCTTCCCCGCGCAGAGTGACCTGCTGCGGATCGAAGGTGAGGAGCATGCCGCCGCGGCCGACGGGTACCTGCCTGTCCGCGTTGATGTTGGCCGTCGCGCAGACCACCAGCCTGGGTGACTGTCCCGCGAGGCTGGACAGGAGGGCTCCCGGATCGGCGGTCACCTTCTCCGGCCCGGATGGGCCAGCGCGGTAGCGCCGCACCGCGAAGGCGCTGGCCAGGCGCCAGCAGTAGAAATCGTGCATGGAGATCCGGTTAACGTCCGCGAGCAGGCGCATGGCCAGCACCACGCCCAGCGCGATCAGCACCGGCCACAGTTGCTCCGCCGAGTACCCTGCCGCGGCACCGTCCTTCACCCACCGCAGCCCGGCGACGATCGCGACGAGCACGATCACGGCGCTGGCCACCCAGGGCAGCGCGTAGGTCCGGATCTGGGCGCCCAGGCTGGCCAGGAAGCCTGGCTGGGCGGCGTTCTGCTGCTGAGTCTGCGCCTTCGTCTGGCTGGCCGGCTTCCCCTGCGCGCCTGGCAGCTGCAACTGGGCGAGCTTGGCCCGGCAGGACTGCGCGACGGCGATCAGGGCCGCGAGCACGCCGGTCAGCGCGGCCGGCGTCCACTTGCGGCCCACACCGAAGCCGAGGTCGTAGACCAGCGACTTGAACGGCCCAGCCGGGAGCTTGGCTACCCAGGAGAGCAGTAATGGGGCCACCAGCATGGCGACCGCCAGCACGGCGGTCAGCAGCGCGGCCCAGCCGGTGAGCTTGGCCAGGGTCCCCCCGCGATCGTCAGACTGTTCCTCGCGCGGTGCGGGCCTGCCCGTCTTCCTGCGGTGGTTTCAGCGTCACCCACCAGCAGCCGAACAGCACCAGCGTCAGCCCCGCCGCGACCGTGGGGACCAGCCACCACCAGGCCGGGCTGGTCACCGAGGCCACGAACGGCCCGGGGGCACCGCATCGCTGCACTGAGCCCGGGCACAGCACCTTCTGCGACCGCAGCAGCCAGCCCCAGGCGTGCCCCACGGCGAAGACCGGAGCGAACACCAGGAGGAACGTGACCAGCACTCCCACCAGCAGTGACAGCACTCCCACCAGCACGATCCCCCCGCTGGGGGCGATGTAGTGGGTGTTGTCGCGCAGGCGCTGCTCCTCGGGCGTGCCCGGCCCGTAGGCCGGGGAAGCGGTCTCCGTCAGGTCGCGGGCGACGAGCGCCCGCGAGGCGGCGATGTAACTGCCCCCCGACACGCTCAGAATATGGCTTACCTTCCCGAATAGGCCGTTTGCCTCCGGGCCCTGCAGGCTCTGCAGCGCGCCCAGGCAATAGGAGGCGGAACGGATTCCGCCACCCGAGCAGCAAATAGCCCACTCCGAAGCCCGGCCTGCTATCCCTGGCGCTGGCTTGATACTGCTCCGCGGCACCGGATCGCTGCTGCTGCCGCCCCGGCCTGATGGTCCCATCCCCGCCCCCTCCGCACCTGCAGGCTGATGAGACTTTCCGCCCACCATTCCTGCCGTAACGGCCCCTGTACGGAGAATAAACACGCGGGGACTCCCTGCCCAGACCCCAAACTCCGCGTATGGCCGGCCGCACCGCCCCCGGCGGGCCGGTGCGAATGTCCCGGCCCGCAGCACGGGCCAGGAAAACGGGCCAGGAGAACGGTCCCCGGGGTCAGGGACGGCCGGGAACTGAGCAGGCGGCCGACTCGGCCAGGAACTCGTACTCCTTGTCCGACAGCTGGCCCAGGTCGTAGGCGAGGACCACGTCGTCGAAGGAGCCGGGAACATACGGCTCAAGATCGTCGATCGCGGCCCTGGCCTGCTCCAGCCCAGGCGGGCAGGCCGGCGGGACCTCGGGCCACCGGCGGGCGCGGAACTCCAGCCCCAGCCCGTCCAGGCCCAGCTGGCCACGCTTGTAGGCGCTGATCATGGCGGCTACCACCCCGCCGGGCAGCCCTCCGCCCCGGGCGCTCCCGGCCGTAATGCTGGCCGGCTCCGCGCCCGAGACCCAGCGGATGCTGCTGCGGGCCTCGGTGACGGCCGGGCCGGCCAGCGCCCGGATCGCCCCGGGCGGGATGGACCGCCCGCCGTATCCGCGCCCGCGCCCGTACTCCTCCTCACCGCGCCGCTGCGCCGCGAGGGAGCGGGTGACTGATTCCTCGATGCTGATGTCGGCGAACACGGCCGTGACCGCGTAGTCCGCGAACCGCAGCGCGTAGGCCCAGGACTCAGCCGACGGCCGTGAGGCCAGCGTGACGTCCAGGATGAGGTTCCAGCCGTCGTTCACCGCGACCAGCGCGATCCGCTTGGCCAGGTACTGCGCCTCGGCGTGCACGAGATGAGCCGCCGCCAGCGGGGACAGCCCCGCGGCCTCCGGGATGAGATCGAGCTCCGCCATCGCGGCCAGGACGCCGTCCACACTGATGGTCAGGTACCGCGAGCGGTCAGCGCCGTGCCGCTCCAGCTCAGCGTCCTTGTCGGCGCCGGGCAGGCCGCCGGCGATCACGGCGCGCCCTTCCCGCGGGACCGCCCCGGCCGCCCGGAACGTCTCAGCGACCAGCTCGCCCTGCTCCCGGTTGCGGTCGGCGATCCAGATCATGGTCAAATCCTCGGCCGGGAAGCGCCTCCCGGGACGTCTCACTTCCAGTCACCGGCGCCAGCTGCCGTTCCCCGGCGGGGGAACCGCCTTTCCTGGCGCCCATTTCCGGCCCTTTCTTTTCGGGACTGGCGCTGTAACGTGGAAAGGCGGAGGTGGGCCACCATGGCACAGCAATCCCCGTACGCGACCAGCGAGGCGCCGCGCGATCTGATCACCGCGGAGATCGAGGCGCACTCGATCGATGTCATCCCGGACGGCGAGCGCGGCGGCCGGGTCCGCAGCCAGTTCACGCTCTGGTTCGCCACCAACGCCAACGTCTTCAACTTCGTCCTCGGCGGCTTCGCGATCCTGTTCGGGCTGAACGTCTTCTGGGCCCTGGTCGCCTTATCCACCGGGACCTTGCTCGGCATGGCCTTCACCGCGCTGCACGCGGTGCAGGGCCCGCGGCTCGGCGTCCCGCAGATGATCCAGAGCCGGGGCCAGTTCGGCTTCTACGGCGCGGTCTTAATCTTCCTGGCCTCGATCCTGCTCGACGTGGGCTACCTGGCCGGCCAGCAGGTGGTCCAGGCCCAGTCCATGCAGGACCTGGTCAGCTCGGTCAGCATCCCGGTCTGGATCATCATCGTGACCATCCCCGCCGTGGTGCTGGCCATCTTCGGCTACCACTGGATCCACCGGATCCAGCCCGCCCTGACCGTGCTGTTCGGCGCCGCGCTGCTGGCCGCGGTGATCCTGACCGCCACCAGCGGCCGGTCACTCGGAAAGGGGATGAGCGGTACCCACCTGAGCAGCTTCCCGATCTTCATCGCCGCGGTCGGGCTGTTCTTCATGAACATGCTGAGCTGGGCCGTGTACGTCTCGGACTACTCCCGCTACCTGCCGCGGGACGTCAGCGGGCCGCGGACGTTCTGGGCCGTGTTCGGCGGCAACGTGATCGGCACCTGCCTCTACGCCGGCCTGGGGATCTACATCACGGCGATGGCACCGAGTTCCTCCAGCGTGGCCTCGATCGGGTCCATCGCCGGGAAGTGGATCCTGCCCATCCTCGCGCTCAGCCTGCTCGGCAGCGACGCCCTGAACGCCTACACCGGGATGCTGGCGGTCGAGAGCGTGCGCAGCACCTGGCAGAAGGTGGCGGCCTCCCGGACGGCCCGGGTGACCGGCCTGCTGCTGATCTTCGTGATCGGCACGATCCTGGCCGAGGCGGGCTACAAGACGTTCCTGACCTCGTTCGAGAACTTCATCAACGTGCTGCTGTTCTTCTTCGTCCCGTGGAGCGTGATCAACCTGATCGATTTCTACCTGGTGCGGAAGGGCCGCTACGACGTAAAGTCCTTCTTCTCCCCGTCCGGGATCTACGGCGGGTGGCGGTGGACGGCGATCATCCCGTACCTGATCGCGCTGGCCGCCCAGGTGCCGTTCCTGGACCAGACCCTGTACACCGGGCCGATGGTGAAAGTGCTCGGCGGCGCCGACATTTCCTGGGTGGCCGGGTTCGTCGTGGCGGGCGCCGGCTACCTGGTGTCCAGCCGGCTGGCCCGCGGCCCGGTGGTCCCGGCCGCCGCAGGCGTGCGGGATACAGTGACGTGATTGTGACGGATCTTGACGTAGCCCGGTCGATGTGGACCCTGTTCGAGCCGGTCCACGCGGTCACCTACTTCGCCCCCGAGGCCCGCGCGGCGACCGAGGACGCGGGGCTGCGCGGGTTCTGGCGGGGCTACTTCGCGGGCCGCGCCGCCCCGCTGGGCCCGGCCGGCCCGGCGGTCGTCGGGGCGTCGTTCTACAACTTCTCCCCCGCCATGGTGGCCCGCGCCATCCCCGCCGTCTGGGAACTGATCTCCCCGGCCGACGCGCTGCGGACCCGGCTGGCCGGCGCGGTCGCCGCGCTGCGCCCGCTGCTCGCGGGCCTGGACGCCGAGGTGACGCAGGCCGCGGACCTGCTCGGCCGGGCGGCGGGCGAACTGGACTGCTCCGGCCGCGTCCTGGCCGCCGCCAACGCCGCGCTGCCGCCGCCGCAGGACGGGATCGGGCGGCTCTGGCAGGCCGCCACCCTGCTGCGGGAGCACCGCGGCGACGGGCACTTCGCGGCCATGGCCACCGCGGACATCGACGGCTGCGAGGTACTGGTGCTGCGCTGCGGCCTGGACATGCGGCGCGAGGACCTGCAGCCCATCCGGGGCTGGACCGACGGGCAGTGGGACGCGGCGGCGGCCCGGCTGGCCGCCCGGGGCTGGACCGGCCCGGACGGCACGCTCACCCCGGCGGGCCGGGACGTGCACGCCACCCTGGAGATCGCCACTGACCAGGCCGCGGCCCGCCCGTGGACCCGCCTCGGCCCGGGCACCGTGGCGGACCTGGCCCGGGTCCTCACCCCCATCGCCCGGGCCTGCGCCCAGGTCGTCCCCTACCCCAGCCCCATCGGCGTGCCCGCCCCTGGCACGGTGGCCATGCCTGCGTGACCCGGGCCACGGGAAAACCCCCGATTTTCAGATAACGAAGACCGCCGCGTGGCCGGGCAGGCCGGCCACGCTGCGGTCTTCGTTATCTGGACGGTGTTACCGGGACCGTGTAATCGGCACAGTGCTATCGGCACGGTGCTACCGGCACGGTGCTACCGGCACGGTGCTACCGGCACGGGGACGGGTGCCCCGCGGTCAGCGGTACGGGTTGGGCGGGACTGAGCTGGCCCGGGTGATGGACAGGTACAGGTCCCGGCCGGACGAGCTGGTGTGCCCGTTGACGGCGGCGGGCGTGCTGGTGTCCGTCTGCTCCAGCAGCCGGGTGGTGGACGGGTCCTCGAACGTGGCCAGGGTGACGCTGGTGACGCGGTCGAACCAGCTGATCTCCACGGCGGGGCGGCCCCGGTCGTCCCGCGCGTGGCTGTTCACACCGACCCCGGGGGTGGCGGCCAGCACCTTGAACACCGCGGACCGCAGGGCCGGCGGGACCAGCGGGTTCCACAGCAGGAGGCTGGCCTGCTCGAAGACCTTGTCGTCCGGGGTCAGCCGGAGCGGCCGGATGGGGAGCCGGTGGTGGCTCCGGAGGATCTTGTCCTTCGCCTTCAGCTGGGCGGCCATGGCCGCGTCGGCCTGCTTCTGCTGCTGGTCGTACTGGGAGATGAGCAGGGCCCGCAGCGCGGCCGGACCGGTCGGCATGGCGGCGAACTGGGCCTGGGTCGGGGAATCGTGCCGGGCCACCGGCAGCTCCGCCGGGACCCCGGCCCCCCGCTGGTAGGTCCACACGTCCCCGGTGATGCTGTCGATCACGCTCATCTTCTGGTAGTTGTCCTGGATCTCGCGCATGACCACATAGCGGCCCTGTCCCTGCGACGCGCCCGCCGCGAGCGAGCTGAGCCGGTAGAGGGTCCGCTGCGCCGCGGTCAGGGTGATCGCGGGCGAGGTGCGGTGCGCGGCCGGGCCCGGGGCCGCCGGGCGCGGGACCAGGGCCACCACCCCGGCGGCGGTGCCGAGCGCCGCCGTCGTGGCGGCCAGGGTGAGGATCCGGCCACGGCGTTCCCGGCGGCGCTGGCCGGTCACCACCTGCGCCGCGATCGACGCCGGGGGCTGCAGGTCCTCCGTGCAGCGGCGCATCACGGCCCGCAGGATGTCTTCGTCGGTTCGGGGCATGTCAGGTCCTTTCAGGCTGTGCATGGTCACGCTGGGCATAGTCAGGCGGGGCATGGTCAGGCGGGGCTGTCCGTGGTCGCGAAGATGGCGGCCAGCCCGGGGTGGCTCCGCAGCTGGGCCATGGCGCGCGAGGCGGTGCTCTTGACCGTCCCGGCCGAGACGCCGAGGAGCCGGGCCACCTCGGCCTCGCTGCGGTCGTCGAAGTAGCGCAGCACGACGATGGTGCGCTGCTGGGCGGTCAGGGTGTCCAGCGCGCCGAACAGCGCGGGCCGCAGTTCCACGGCGTCATGCGCGTCGGCGGACCCCGGGTCGGTGCGCTCGCTGGAGGGGAAGAGCGGCGTTTCGCGGGGCCGGCGGGCGGCGGCCCGCGACTGGTCGATGACGATGTTGTGCATGACCCGCCGGCAGAACGCCCGGGGGTTGTCCACCCTCGACCAGCGTGCGGCCAGCCGCTGCAGGGTCTCCTGGTAGACATCCTCGGCGATGTGCGGGTCGGAGGTGAGCAGCGTCGCGATGCGGAGCAGCTCAGCGCCCGACTCGGCGGCGAACGCCTCGAAAGCTCGCGCCTGCCGTTTATCCACGGAACCTCCTGGTCTGCGCCGCCCTGGGTTCAGGGCGTCACCCCTTAGACGACAGCCCAGACGATGAGGTTGATGCCCCCTCCCGTTTAACGCCCGCCACCTGCGGATATACCAGACCGCGGGGGGCAGTTGCCGTCGTGCCGCAAAACGGGGGCGCACGGGACGGGCAGCACGCGCCACGGCGGCCCGCTCACGCACGCGCCTACCGGTCGGGGGATCGCCATAGCCAAGATCACGCCGCAGCCGCCCGGGCCTCCGGGCGGTGAATCACTGCGCGAGCTCAAGCTCATCTGCCTGAGCAACCTGCTAGCCAACACTGAGGAGCGCGTGTACTTCAAGGACCTGATGAGCCGGTTCCTGTTCGTCAGCGACGGCTGGGTCCAGGCGGTCGCCCCGGGCCAGTCGGCAGCGGCCCTGGCCGGCCAGACCGACTTCGACGTGTTCACCCAGGAGCACGCCTCGGCGGCGTTCGCGGACGAGCAGGCGATCATACGCAGCGGTGAGCCGATCGTGGGGCAGGTGGAGCGCGAGACCTTCTCGGGCCGGCCGGACGTCTGGGTGTCCACGACCAAGATGCCGCTCCGCGACGACCACGGCGAGATCATCGGCACGTTCGGGATCTCGCGCGACATTACCCCCCAGATCAGGGCGGAGGAAGCGCTGGCCCGCCAGGCGGGGGAACTCGGCGCCCAGAACGAGCGGCTGCGCGAGCTGGACCGGCTGAAGGACGAGTTCGTGGCCCTCGTCTCGCATGAGCTGCGAACCCCGCTGACCTCGATCATCGGCTACATCCAGCTGCTGCGGGACGAGCGGGCCAGCGGGCTGGACACCGACCACTTCGCCGAGGTCATCGAGCGCAACGCCGAACGCCTGCTGCGCCTGGTGGGCGACCTGCTGTTCCTGTCCCAGATCCAGTCGGGCCAGCTGGCCCTGGAACTCCGCGACACCGACCTGGGCCGCCTGGCCGTGGAGGCCGTGGAGGAGGCGCGGCCGGAGGCCGAGCGCAAGCACATCGGCCTGGTCCTGTCCGCGCCTGCCCTGCCCCGCCTGGCCGTGGACCCGACGCGCATCGCCCAGCTGCTCGGGAACCTCATCTCCAACGCCGTGAAGTTCACCCCGGAAGGCGGGAAGGTCGAGATCACCCTGGCCGCGGAGGGTGGTGAGGCGGTGCTCAGCGTGGCCGACACGGGCATCGGCATCGCGGCCGCCGACCGGGACCGGATCTTCGAGCGGTTCTACCGCACCGAGGCCGCGACCCAGCGGGTGATCCCGGGCAGCGGCCTCGGGCTGACCATCTCGCGGGCCATCGTCGACGCCCACGGGGGCACCATCGCCGTGCACAGCGACGGGGAGCACGGCAGCACGTTCACCGTGCGGCTGCCACTCGTTTCCGGGCGGCAGACCTTAACGCGCCAGGCTCACGCGGTGCGCTCCAGCTTGGCCAGCGGCCAGCCGCCCTCAGCCGAGCCGGGCGGACACCACGGCGCCGGGCTCGGTGCCCGCCTGCACGGCCAGCGCGCCGTCCGGGGACCAGACGCCGGAGCGGCCGGCGCACTCGGTGTAGCCGCCGCCGGTGGCTCCCGCGAAACTCGCGATCGCGACCCAGAGCCCCAGGCCGGCCGCGATCCGGCTGGCCCGCTCGTCCTGGACGGCGCGCTCGCCCGCGGACATCACGGTGCCGGCCACGTAGGCGTCGATGCCGAGGGCCGCGGTATCCGCCTGGTGCTGCGGGACGCTGACGTCCTTGCAGACGGCCAGGCCGAGCCGCCAGCCGTCCACCTCCAGCACGGCGGGCTTGTCGCCCGGGCCGAACCGCCCGGCCTCGGCCTCGCCCAGCCACAGCTTGCGGTAG
Organism: uncultured Actinomycetes bacterium; assembly: GCA_963851025.1. Classification (GTDB taxonomy): domain Bacteria; phylum Actinomycetota; class Actinomycetes; order Streptosporangiales; family Streptosporangiaceae; genus RYN-230. Next base: position 131,799 of record CAWKOA010000019.1, on the reverse strand, counting down.
GCCACGCTGATCCCGTCCCCGTCCACCGCGAGCATCGCGATGTGCGGGCGCCCGGACTCGCCCGGCACCGGCGCGCCCGCCAGCGCGACCGAACCCGTCTCGGCGCACGCCTCGGCCAGCGGGCACAGCCGCGGGTCGCTGGCCGTGAGAGCCGGTGCGCCCAGCTCATACCCGGTCAGCGAGAGTTCCGGGAACACCACCACCCGGGACGCCGCGGCACGCACCGCCGCCGCGTGCGCCGCCGCGTTCTGGGTCACGTCGTACGGCACGCACAGCGGCTGGGCCACCGCGACGCGAAGCGCTTCCCGCATGGGAACCCCCAGCTCAGCAGCAGGCGGCCCACCGATCCGCCCGCATAGGCTCCTATTTTCGCGCACGAAGGAAAATCTCTGCCGGGCGCATGTCGATTTCCGCGTCCCCGGATCGTGTAGACGGTGAGAAGCCGGCCGCCGCCGGCCCTGACCGAGGAGGAACCGATGCCGCAGTACCTGCTCAGCATGTACCAGCCCGATGGCGACCCGCCGCCGCCGGAGGTGCTCGGCCCGATCATGGAGAAGATCGGGGTCTGGCGGCAGGACCTGCGGGCCGCCGGGGCCTGGGTCTTCACCGGGGGCCTGCACCCGGCCAGCACGGCCACCGTGGTCCGCTCCCAGCACGGTGACGTGGTCATGACCGATGGCCCGTTCGCCGAGGGCAAGGAGCACATGGGCGGGTTCACCGTGATCAGCGTGCCCGACCTGGACGCCGCGCTGGAGTGGGGCCGGCGGATCGCCGAGATCACCGGCCTGCCCGTTGAGGTGTGGCCGCTCAGGAGCCCCGACGGCCGCTGAGGACGCCGTGACCGGCCCGGACATCGAGCGGGTGTTCCGTGCGGAGTACGGGCGGGCGGTGTCGGTCCTGGTCCGCGTGTTCGGCGACATCGACATCGCCGAGGACGCGGTCCAGGACGCCTTCGCCCGGGCCACGGCGCGCTGGCCCGCCGACGGGATGCCGCCCAGCCCGGCCGGCTGGATCATCACCACCGCCCGGAACCAGGCGATCGACCGGCTGCGCCGCGAAGCGTCCCGGTCCGGCCGGCACGCCGAGGCTGCCCTGCTGCACGCCGGCCGGGACGCGGAGAGCGCCGGCGCGGACGCCAGCGTGACCGACCCCGGCGAGGAGGGCCCCGTGCGTGACGACCGGCTCCGGCTGCTGTTCACCTGCTGCCACCCCGCACTCAGCCCGGCCGCCCAGGTCGCGCTGACGCTGCGGCTGCTCGGCGGCCTGTCCACGCCGGAGATCGCGCACGCGTTCCTGGTACCCGAGCCGGCCATGGCCCAGCGCCTGGTCCGGGCCAAGGGCAAGATCCGTGACGCGCGGATCCCCTACCGGGTGCCGGGTGAGGCCGACCTGCCCGCCCGGCTGGCGGCCGTGCTGGCGGTGGTCTACCTCATCTTCAACGAGGGGTACACCGCGAGTACCGGTGACCAGCTCACCCGCCCGGACCTGTGTGCCGAGGCGATCCGGCTCGGGCGGCTGCTGGCCACGCTGATGCCGGACGAGGCGGAGGTCCTGGGGCTGCTGGCGCTGATGCTGCTGACCGAGTCCCGGCGGCCGGCCCGGACGGCCGCGGACGGGAGCCTCGTCCTGCTGGCCGGCCAGGACCGGGGCCGCTGGGACCGCGGGCTCATCGGCGAGGGGCAGGCCCTGGTGCGGCGGTGCCTGCGCCGCGGCCAGCCTGGCCCGTACCAGATCCAGGCGGCGATCGGCGCGGTGCACGCCGATACCGCCGCCACGGGCGCGCCGGCCACGGACTGGGGGCAGATCCTCCAGCTCTACGACCAGCTGCTGGCGGTGGCGCCGAGCCCGGTGGTGGCGCTGAACCGCGCGGTCGCGGTGGCCGAGGTCGACGGGCCGGCCCCCGCTCTCGCGCTGGTGGACGAGCTGGGCGCCTCAGCCGGCCGGGGTACCGGCCCCAGCCTGGCCGGCTTCCACCTGTACCACGCGATCCGGGCCGACCTGCTCCGCCGGCTGGGCCGGGCCGGCGAGGCGGCCGCCGCCTACGACGAGGCGCTGGCCCGCACCGCCAACGCCGCCGAGCAGGACTTCCTCCGCCGCCAGCGCGACGGCCTGGGCCAGCCCAGCTGAACCGGCCCTCACCTGAGGCCGCCCCGCCTGAGCCCGGTCCTACTTGGACGTGAGGACCTGCTGGGGAACCTGGGGGCCGGCCGCGTTGGGCTCGCCGGACAGGACCCGGGTACACCCTTTGCAGGCCGCCCGGCCGAGGAAGTAGGCCGGGATGGTCGGCGAGTCGGTGCGCGGGTTGGTGGGCAGCAGCAGCGGCGGGCGCGGGGCCTGGCTGAAGTTGAAGTCCTGGACCAGGTTGCCCAGGATCGGCGCGATCTCGCGGACGTCGGGCCGGGGATCGGGGCGGCCGTCCGTGGCGGGATTGAGCCGGGCGCCGCTCAGGAAGTCGTCCTCGATGAACTTCAGGTACGCGTCGCTGCTCAGCGTCTGGTGGTCGATGTAGCCCCGTCTGGCGTACGGGGAGATGACCAGGCTCGGCACCCGCAGGCCGTAGCCGTTCTGGTCCACGGCCGGCGGCACCACGTTGTCGTAGAAGCCGCCCCAGTCGTCCCAGGCCAGGAAGATCGCGGTCGACTTCCAGTCCGGGCTGCGCATCGCGGCGTTGATCAGTGCCGTCACGTAAGCCTGGCCCCGGTGGACGCTGGCGGGCGGGTGGTCGCTGTCCGGGCCGGACGGGACGACCCAGCTGACCGCGGGCAGCGTCCCGGTCTTGGCCGCGTGCAGGTAGGCCCGGGTGGACTGGATGTTGTTCAGCTGGTGGTCCGCCTGCACGTCGCCGAACAGCGGCAGCGGGTTCCAGATCCCCGGCGTCTGCACGTTCTGCTTGACCGCGGCGCAGGTCTCGGCCGAGTCGTTGCCGCAGTCGGGCTGCACGCCGGCCTGGACGTAGTACCGCCAGCTGATGTGGTGCGCGTACAGCAGCCAGGTGATGTCGGTCCAGGCCAGGTCGATGCTGGTCTTGCCCTTGGCCAGCTCGGTGTCCACGGCCTTCTGGAACTTGTCCACCCCGTACGGCCCGACGATGTCGTTGACGCAGCTCATCGGGGAGCGGTTCTTGCACTTGGCCGACCACGCCGACACCATGTACAGGTGGTCCGGCAGCGACCACGACTTGACCGGCTCGAACATGTGGTCCTGGAGCACGTAGTTCTGGGCGTACTTCCAGTAGTTGGGGATCTCCGCGGCGGTGTGGTACCCCATCACGTCGGGAGTCGTGCCGATGGCGCAGGCCGGGTCGTTCGGGATTCGGCAGGACGCCTTGGCCGCGTAGCGCTGCCTGATGAACCCGTTCATCAGGCCCTGGTTCACGTCGGCGACCGCGTTGCCCTCGCCGTGCGGGCCGCCGCCGTTGCGGTCCGCCTTGTCGTGGTAGGGCCGGGTGCAGCCACCGCTCGGGTTGGGCACGCAGACCGTCGGGACCCCGTGGCTCATGGGGATGCCGTCCGCGCCCGGGTAGGTGCCGAAATAACTATCGAACGAGCGGTTCTCCTGCATGATGATGATCACGTGCTTGATCTTGTGGATGCCCGGGGGAACCACGTACCGGCCGGTGGGGCCGCCGGTGACCTCCCGGACCGACGCCGTCCTGTCCTTGCCCCCGTGCGCGGACCGGGACGGCGGGCCTGCGGCGGTACACGCGGCCAGCAGCCCGGCCACGAGCAGGCCGGCCCCGGCGGCGTACAACGACTTGACGCGGACGCGCCTCGTTCCCATCCCGAGCCTCTCCTGAGTGCCAGAATCCAGGCGTCCGGCACGGAGCGCCCATTCGGCAGATACCTGCCCCCCGGACGGCAAAAGTACCCGAAGCGGGAAGCAACGGTGTGGTCAGTCCACCCGAAATGGGGGGAATATCACGCGTGGCGGTCCAGCGCGCGGTCCAGGTTGACCGCGGCACTGATCAGGGCCAGGTGGGTGAAGGCCTGCGGGAAGTTGCCCAGCGCCTCCCCGGACGCGCCGATCTGCTCGCCGTACAGCCCGAGGTGGTTGGAGTAGGTGAGCATCTTCTCGAAGATCGTCCGGGCTTCCCTGACCCGGCCGGCCCGGGTGAGCGCCTCCACGTACCAGAACGAGCAGAGGTTGAACGTGCCCTCGCCGCCGTCCAGGCCGTCGTGCCCGGTGATCGCGTAGCGGTAGACGAGGCTGTCCGAGGTGAGTTCCGCGCCGATCCGGTCCAGCGTGGACAAGAAGCGCGGGTCGGTCGGCCCGGCGAACTTCACCAGCGGCATGACCAGCACCGACGCGTCGAGCAGCCGGCTGCCCGGGTGCATCACGTAAGCCTGCAGTTCGCGGTCCCAGCACGAGTCCTGGACGAACCGGTGCGCCGACGCGGCCAGCTTGCGCCAGCGCTCGACCGGCGCGGGCAGGCCCCGGTCGCGGGCCAGGCGGCCCGCCCGGTCAAAAGCCACCCAGGTCATCAGCGCGGAGTAGGTGAAGCGCTGCCGGGGACCGCGGATCTCCCACACGCCCTCGTCCGGCTCCTGCCAGTGCTTGGCCAGCCAGTTGAGCCGCTTGGACAGCCCGACCCACAGGTCGTAGGAGATCGGCACCTCGCGGTTGTAGAGGTAGACCGAGTCCATCAGCTCGCCGTACACGTCGATCTGCCGCTGGTGCACGGCGTTGTTGCCGATCCGGACGGGCCGGGACCCGCGGTAGCCCTCCAGGTGGTCCAGGACGGTTTCCGGGATCTCCTCGCTGCCGTCCACCGCGTACATGATCATGACGTCACGGTCCGGGGTGGCGGACTCGCAGCGGGCCTGCACCCACTCCATGAACGACGCCGCTTCCTCCAGGAAGCCCAGCGTCATCAGCGCGTACACGGTGAAGGCCGCGTCCCGCAGCCAGGCGTAGCGGTAGTCCCAGTTCCGGCCGCCGCCCAGTTCCTCCGGCAGCGACGTGGTCGGCGCGGCGACCAGCGCGCCGGTCGGGTGGTACACGAGCAGCTTGAGCGCGAGCGCGGAGCGCTGCACGGTCTCCCGCCACCGGCCGCGGTAGCGGGACTGGCTGACCCAGTTCTGCCAGAAGTCCGAGGTCAGCGCGAACAGGTCGGCGGTCTCCCCCTCGGCCAGCGGCCGGACCTCGCCGCGCCATTCCAGCTGGATGTCGACGGACTCGCCCTCGTCCAGGGTGAACGTCGCGGCCACGCCGGACTCCTCGACCTTCAGCGGCACGGTGGTGCGCAGCACGCAGTGCCCGGCCGGGGACTCGAACACCGCGCCGACCCCGGCCACCACCTCGACCGTGTGCGGGGCCCGGCCGTAGTCGAACGCCGGGTGGCAGGCCAGCTCGAACGTGGCCCGGCCGCGGACCGCCCGGGCCTGGCGGACCAGCAGGTCCCGGGCCTTCCTGGTGCTGCTGGTCTCCGGCACCATGAAGTCGATCACCTCACCGACCGCCTCGGCCCCGTGGAACCGGGTGAGCAGGATGTTGGTGTCCGGCAGGTACATCTGCTTGGGGCGCGTGGTGACGTGGCTGGACAGCGAGAAGTAGCCGCCCTTGCGCGCGTCGAGCAGCGCGCCGAACAGGGCCGGGGCGTCGAAGCGGGAGGGGCAGTACCAGTTGACGGTGCCGTCCGTGCCGACCAGGGCCACGGTCCGCAGGTCGCCGACGATGCCGTGCTCCTCGATCGGCAGGTACCCGGTGGGCGGTGCGCCGTGCATGCGGTTGCCCGCCGCGTAATACCCCATGGTCCCAATGATCCGTTTCTGTATTACAACCACGTTTCCGTCGCCGTACCCGCCGATTAGCGCCGGTTGGGCGATCGTGTCGCGGGTAGGCCGAAGGCCGTGAAATCAGCTAATGACGGCCCCCGGGTCCTGGTGGTCGGGGCCGGGTTCGCGGGCCTGTCCACGGTGAGCAGGCTGGCCCGCGGCGGGTTCCGGGTCACCGTCGCGGACCGGCATATCTACAGCACGTTCCAGCCGCTGCTGTACCAGGTGGCCACGGCCGGGCTGGCCCCGAGCGACGTGGCGTACTCGCTGCGCGGCTTCGCCCACAAGTACGGCGCCCGGTTCCGGCACGGCGAGCTGGCCGGGCTGGACACGGGGGCCCGGGTGGCCGAGTTCGCGGACGGCGGCCGGGTGGAGTACGACTACCTGATCCTGGCCATCGGGGTGACCGCCGCGTTCTACGGGATCACCGGCGCGGCGGAGTACAGCCACGGCCTGTACACGCTGCACGACGCGTTGACCATGCGCGAGCGCATCCTGGGCGGCCTGGAACAGATGAGCCTGGAGCCGGACGGCCATCAGGACGTGACCGTCACGATCGTGGGCGGCGGCGCGACCGGGGTGGAGCTGGCGGGCACGCTGGCTGACCTGCGCAACCTCGGGCTGCCCGCGTCCTACCCCGACATCGACCCGGAGCGGGTGCACATCAGGCTGATAGAGCAGGCCCCGGACCTGCTCGGCCCGTTCCATCCCTCGCTCCGGGCCTACGCCCGGGACCAGCTCATCAAGCGCGGGGTGGACCTGCACCTGAACGCCGAGATCCGCGAGATCACCGCGGACCGGATCATCCTGGCCAGCGGCGAGGAGCTGCCCAGCAACCTCACCGCGTGGGCGGCCGGGGTGGCCGGCCCCGCCCAGGCCGGCAAGTGGGGGCTGCCCCAGGGCAAGGGCGGCCGCGTCCCGGTCGGCCCCGACCTGCGGGTGGAGGGGCAGGAACGCGTCTTCGCGATCGGCGACATCGCGCGGGCGGACAGCGACCCGAGCCCTCAGCTGGCGCAGCCCGCCCTCCAGATGGGCCGGCACGCGGCGGAGCAGATCCGGCGGCTGGAGGCCGGCCAGGGCACGGTCCCGTTCCGCTACCACGACAAGGGCACCATGGCCACGATCGGCAGCCGCTCGGCCGTGGTCCAGCTCAACCACGGGATACGGTTCCGCGGCACGATCGCCTGGCTGGCCTGGCTGGCCCTGCACCTCGTCACGCTGCTGGGCGGGCGGAACCGGATCAACGCGCTGATCAACCTGTCCTACCGGTACCTGAGCTGGCGGCGCGGCGGCGGGATCATCGTCGGCGACGACCCGCCCGCGCAGGGCGCCGACGGGAACTAGCGAAGACCGCTGCGGGCCGCGCGGCCCGCGTCAGCCGGAGACGATGCCGGGGACCCGCACCACGTCGGCTTCATCCCCGGCCAGGTCCTCGAGCAGGGTGGCCAGGGGGTGCAGCCGGGGATCGGCCGGGAAGACGACGGCGGCCGCGCGGCCCAGCCGGGCCTGGCGGACCGCCTCCCGGCCGCGTGCCTCTTCCTCCCCGGGCTCCGCGCGGATCACCCGGGTCCCGGTCCGGAGCAGGTCGGCCACCTGCTCCAGCACGTCTCCCGGCCCGGCGACCACGGAAGCCCGGCGCAGCTCGCTGGTGGCCCGGGGGGTGAGCAGGTCCCGCGCCCCGGGCCCGGCGCCGACCAGGGCCAGCCTGCCGCGCGGCCGGATCCGGGCTATCGCCACGCTCGCGTCCCCGGACCAGCGCTCGGGCACGATCAGCTCCGCCGCGCCGGCCAGGGCCGCCGCCTCGGCCACGCTCAGCCGGGCCGGGGCGGCCACGCCCCCGCTCCCGTTCGCTGACGCGGGCAGTTGCCCGGCCGGGTAGCTGACCAGCGGCCAGCCGCGTTCGCGGGCGGCCGCGGCGATCCCGGGCCGCGCGTCCCCGTCCTCGCTCACCGTGGCGAGGGTGGACACACTGGCCGCCGACAGCCTCGCCTCACCCAGCGCCCGGTCCGCGAGCCGCAGCACCTCGTCCGCGGCCGCCTCGTAGCCGGCCGCCAGCCCCGCCAGGTGCACCCCGACCACCAGGGACGGCGGGCGCAGCACCGCGGTGCGCGTGTCACCCGGCACGACCCGGTCGGTGATCAGGATCCGGTAGTCCCCCGTGTCGCCCACGCTGGCCGGGAGCGGCGGCAGCGGCCAGGTGCCTACCGATTCGAGCCGGATCCGCTCCCCGTCCAGCAGCGCCCGGCTGACCGTGCCGATCGCGCCCTCGGTCGGCCAGCCCAGGGTGTCCAGCCCGGGCAGGCTCACCGCGTCGGTGGCCGTCGTGATCACCGCGTCCGCCCCGAACACCTCGGCGACCCGGGTGGCCAGGGCGTTCGCGCCCGCCGCGTGCCCGCCGACGACCGCGACCGCCCGGCGCGCCGATTCGTCCACGCAGACGACCGCGGGGTCGGTCCACTTGCTGTTCAGCAGCGGGGCGATCAGCCGCACCGTGGCCCCGACCGCGAGGAAGCACACCAGCCCGTCACACTGGGCCCAGGCCCGGGCGAGCGCCTGCCGGGCCGGGCCGTCGTAGCTCCGGGTCTGCCCGGGCCAGGCGGCGGCCAGCCGTTCGGCGGCGCTGCGGCCTCCCCCCGTCACCGCTATGAGGCCAATCACCGGCATCTCCGCAACTTACCGCAGCCGCATGTGCAGGCAGATCGTGGTGCCGTCCGCGCTGCTGCGCACCTCGACGAGGTCGCACACCTGGTGCACGAGCCACAGGCCCTTGCCGCCGGGCGAGTCATCGGTGGGTACCCGGTAGCCGGCCAGCCGGTCGGCGATGACGCCGCTGTCCTGGATCTGGCACAGGATCTCATCCTCGTCGTGCCACAGGTGCAGGGTCCCGCCCGCCCTGGTGTGCCGCAGCGTGTTCGCCGCGACCTCGCTGGCCGCCAGCACCAGGTCGGTGATGCGCCGGGCGGGCAGCCGCGCGCTGCGCGCGCACCGGGCCACCAGGCTGCGCACTGGCCGCAGGTCACGCTGGTAGGCGAGGCGTTCCGCGGTGGCGGGCGGGCGGGCCAGCGGGCGGTCACAGCCAGGCGGCAGCCCGCCCGGGCCGAGGTAGCCGGAGCTGGCCTGCTCCTTCCCGTGGCAGAGCAGGGCCGGATGGGTGGAGCCGGCGTCGTCCAGGACGGCGGGAGTCAGGACCGCCTTGTCGTACAGGCACACCATGGCCGCCGGGGTCCCGGTGAACGCCGTGTTGACCAGGGCCTCGTACCGGGCCGCCTCGCGAAGCTCGGCGGCGGAGCGTTCCGGCCAGACCGGCTCGCCCAGGCACCAGATCCGGCGGCCCGGGTAGCGGTCCATGAACGCGCGGATGGCCGGGATGAGCCGGGCCGGGTTGCGGCCCACCTCGGTCATGTCGGTGAAGGCCACTCCGGCCGGCGAGCCGTTGAGCTCCCGGCCGAGCCAGCTCACCTTCCCCGGCGAGGTGGCGATGAGCACCGGCTCGGCCCGGGCCAGCCCGCCCCGGACGTACCGCTCGACGGTGGCGCGGAATTCGGCGGCCCCGCGATAGAGGAGGGCGCGGTGCAGGAAGCCGTCGCCGGCTACCGCCTCCGCCACGTCCACCCCCATGCCCAGCCGCCTAGCGTGCTTCAGCAGGCGGCCGCGGATGGCCTGGGCGGCCGGGGAGGCGAATGCCGCCGCCACGCCGGTCAGCCGGGGCCGCGTTTCTGGAGCGAAGACTACCCTGCACGCGCTGCTATCTGCCCGGGCAAATCTCAGGTATGCGGCTCATGTGCAGAAGCATGGCGCCGGGTTACGATCACAGGTGTACCTTCCCAGTTCTAGCCTGAGTTTGCAGGGGGAGCAGCGTGGAAGGACGCGAGGGGCTCTGGCTCTCAGCGGAGCAGCACGGCAGCGTCACGGTCGTCACCATCCGTGGTGACCTCGACATCGTGAGCAGCGGCCGTTTTGACGACTGCCTGAAGCAGGCCCGCGCGGAGAGCAAGCGGATCATCCTCGACCTGGCCGGCGTCAACTTCATGGACACCAGCGCGCTGGCCGTGATCGTCGGGCACTGGAAGAAGCTCAAGGCCGAGGGCGGGACCCTGATCCTGGCCGGGGCGCGCTACCGGTACACCAAGAGCCTGTGGATCACCGGGCTGGCCGACCGGCTGCCGCTCTACGACACGGCCGAGCTGGCCATCGCCGCGCAGGAGGCCGCGGGCAGCGATCCAGCGCCCGGCGGGGCCACGGCCAGCGGAGCCTCCACGGCCGGGGAGGCCGCTGCCGCCGACTAGCATGCACCTGGCGGAAGGCGGAAGATGGTCAGCTCGGATCTGGCGGTCGGCGCGGCCAGCCTGCTGGCGACGGCGGCGTCGTCCGAACCCAGCTCCCTGCGCCGGCTGGCGGGGCTCGCGGTGCAGCAGGTGAACGGCTGCTCGGCGGCCACGGTGGCGCTGTGGCGCGACGGTGAGCCCGCCGTGGTGACGTCGAGTCACCCGGAGCCGCCCGCGCTGATCTGGGTCCAGCTCCGCGCCGGGCGCGGGCCCATCCTGGACGCGCTGGCCAGCGGGGACCCGGTCAGCTGCGAGGACACGCTGGACGGCGAGCCATGGCCGGAGTACGCGGCGGCGGCCCTGGCCCTGGGCGTGCGGTCCTCGATCACGCTTCCCTACCGCGGCGCACCGGACTCGTTCACCCTGTCCCTGTTCGCGGCGCGCCCGGGGGTGATGGACGCGGCACAGATCCCGCTGGCCGAGCTGCTGGTGGCGTTCGGCGGGGCGGCCCTGGCCGCCGTCTCCGACTACGACGAGGCCCAGCGCACCGCGGTCCAGCTGCGCGACGCCGCGGATTCCCGGTCCCTGGTTGACCAGGCCAAGGGCATCCTGATGCACGCGCTGGGCTGCAGCGCCGACGAGGCCCTGGACCGGATGCGCCAGGTCTCGCAGCGGAACAACATGCGGACGACGGAGGTGGCCGCGACGATCATCGGCGCCCGGGCCGGCCGCGCAGGCCAGGCGGGCGGGGCTCTCCAGTCCGGGCCGTCCGGGGCTCCCCAGGCCGGGCGGGCGCCGCAGGGCGGCCGGGCACCCCAGGCCGGGCGGGCGCGCCGGGCCGGGCCGGCACCGCGCTCCGAGCGGGCCGGCGAGACACCCCGCTCCAGGCACTAACGTGGTTCGACACCTGCGCAGATTGGGTCCATTCCGTGCCAGACGTCCCTGACCGCCAGCCGCCCGGCGACGGCGTGGCGGAGCTGCGTGCCCGCCATGAGGCCCTGCAGCAGACCGCCACCATGCCCGGCGCCGACCTGCGGCCGCTGCTCGACGCGGCCCTGGCCGAGCTGGACGGCGCCATCGACGCCCTGGGCGCGGCGGCGGCCCAGCCGGCCGGGGGCGGCAAGGACGACCGGGCAGCGGGTTCCGTGCACGCCGAGCGCCGCCTGCTGCACGCGGTATTCCAGCAGGTGCCGACGCCGCTGTTCGTGCTCGGCCAGGACGGCACGGTGCGCCGCGCCAACCCGGCCGCGAGCGCGCTCCTCGGGGCGGCCCGCGGCTACCCGACCGGGAAGCCGTTCAGCGCGCTGGTCAACCCGTCCGGCCGCCCGGCCGTCCGTTCGCTGCTGGCGGCGGCGGCCCGCACCGAGGGGGGCCGCGAGCTTGACTGCCAGCTGCTGACGGCCCAGGGGCGGATCAGCTGCGCGCTGGACGTGCGGCCGGTCAGCGTGCGCGGCGGCGACGACTGGCTGCTCGTCGCGGCCCGGACCCGGCCCGCCGGCGGCGGTGCCAGGAGCAGGAAGGCGAGTGCCACGGCGCAGCCAGCAGCGGATCAGGCCGGGGCAGAGCAGGTCGCCGCAGCGGATCAGGCCGGGCCCGACCCGGTGGTGACGGTGATGACCCGGCGGCTCGACCTGGCCACCACGGCCAGCCGCCTTCTGCTGGAGAACGTCACCTTCAGCGAGTCGGTGACCCTGCAGCGCTGCGCCCGGCTGCTTTCCGAGGCCCTGGGGGCGTGGGTCATCGTGGACATGGACCGGAGCGGGCTGCTCCGGCGGCACTACGTCACCGGGCCCGACAAGCACGAGTCCGGGCAGCTGACGCAGACGGTGGCCGCGGTCAACCCGGAGCCGGGCTCGCTGCCCGCCCAGGTCCGCGAGTCAGGCAGCACGATGCTGGTGACCCACGCCGAGGACAACGACCTCCTCGGGGCGGCGCCCGGCGGCGTGCCGCTGCTCGCCCTGCTGGGCACCGGGTCGGTGCTCAGCGTGCCGCTCGCGGACAGCGAGCAGACGCACGGCGTGCTCACCCTGGCCCGGGACCCGGCCCGTGGCTACTTCAGCCTGGCCGACGTGGGCCTGGTCGAGGAGATCGCCGAGCAGCTGGCGCTGGCCATGTCGGTGCGCCGGATGCTGCGCAACCGCACCGAGACCGCCGAGGCGCTCCAGGCCAGCCTGATCCCGCCGGTCCTGCGGGCCGTGCCCGGGGTCGAGATCGCCTCCGCGCACATGGCTCCCACCCGGGGCCGGGCGGTCGGCGGCGACTTCTACGATGTGCACCCGACCCCGGCCGGCTGGGGCGTGGCCATCGGCGACGTGTGCGGCAAGGGCGAGGACGCCGCGTCGGTCACCGCCGTGGCCCGGCACGCGATCCGGGTCCTCGCGCACTGGAGCGCGGACCCGGCCGAGGTGCTCCGCGGCGCGAACGAGATCATGCTGGCCGAGGAATTCGGCAGCCGTTTCGTCACCGCCAGCACGACCCACCTCAGCTGGAGCGGCCGCACCCTGAACGCCGTGCTCGGCAGCGCGGGGCATCCCGGCCCGGTGCTGGTCCGGCCGGACGGGCGCGCCCAGGTCCTGGCGGGCGGCGGGCTGCCGCTCGGGATCTTCCCCGACGCTGAGCCGGTGACTCACGAGCTGGAGCTGGCCACCGGCGATGTCCTGTTCTTCTGCACCGACGGGCTGACCGACGCCCGCAGCCCGGACCAGGACTACTTCGAGGGGAGCCTGGCGGACGGCCTGTCCACCCTGGCGGGCAAGCCGCCCGCGGACATCGTCTCCGGCATGCGCCGGATGGTGCTGGACTTCTGCGCCGGCGTGCTGCTCGACGACCTGACGATGCTGGTGCTGCGGGTGGGCGAGCCGCCGGAAGGGTGACCCCGGGCCCGGCGGCCGCCGCGGCCGTCCCTCAGTAACGGCGCCCGTCAGTAGCGGGCACCGGCCACCTGCGCGCCGAGCGGGTCCAGCACGGCCAGCTCGCTCTCGCTGAGCGTGACGTCGAGCGCGGCCACGTTCTGCTCCAGCCACTTGACCCGCTTGGTGCCGGGAATTGGTGCCACCGGGACGCCGAGCCGCTCCTGCTGCGCGTACACCCAGGCCAGTGCCACCTGCGCCGGGGCCACGCCCTTGGCCTCAGCCACCCCGCGGACCGCGTCCGCGATGGCCTGGTTGGCCTGCCCGGCCTCCCCGGTGAAGCGCGGGTTGCGGCTGCGGAAGTCCCGCGCGTCCAGCGTCGCCACGTCGACCGTGCCGGTCAGGAAGCCCCGGCCCAGCGGCGAGTACGGCACCAGGCCGACCCCCAGCTCGCGCAGCGCGTCCAGGACCGTGGTCTCCGGGTCCCGGGCCCACAGCGAGTACTCGCTCTGCACCGCCGCGATCGGGTGCACCGCGCAGGCCCGGCGCAGCAGCGCGCTGTCCACCTCGGACAGGCCCAGGTAGCGCACCTTGCCCTCGGTGACCAGCTCGGCCATGGCGCCGACGGTCTCCTCGATCTCCGCGGTCTGCGGCGGGCGGTGCAGGTAGTACAGGTCGATGACGTCCACGCCCAGCCGGGTCAGCGACGATTCGCAGGCCCGCTTGACGTAGCCGCGCTCGCCGCGGATGACGCGCTTCTCGTCGCCGCCCGAGCGGTCGATGCCGAACTTGGTCGCGAGCTGCACTCCCTCACGCCGGCCCGCCAGGGCCCGGCCCACGAGGACCTCGTTATGCCCGGCGCCGTAGACGTCGGCCGTGTCGATGAACGTCACGCCGAGGTCGAGCGCACGGTGGATGGTCGCGATCGACTCGTCCCAGTCGGCCTCGCCGTACCACTCGCTCATGCCCATGCAGCCGAGGCCCTGCGCGGAGACGGTGAGACCACCCAGTGAAACGTTGCGCACGTTACTCCTGTCCTGTTCCTGATCTGGCCGCGAGGATGCGGCCCTGGTAAGTCGCGATCTTGTGATCGAGCAGTTCCAGGCACTCCTGCTGCTGGCGCAGGGCCTGGCGGACATGCTCGCGGTGGGCTTCCAGCAGCGCCATCCGCTCCTGCTCCCCCGCCCCCGACCGGACCAGCCCGGCGTAGCGGAGCATGTCGCGCACCGGCATCCCGGTGGCCCGGAGCCTGCTCAGCAGCAGGATCCAGTCCACGTCCGCGTCGCTGAAGCGGCGGCGGCCGTCCGCCGTGCGGGCGATCCGGTCGAGCAGGCCGATCCGCTCGTACCAGCGGAGCGTGTGCTGCGACAGCCCGCACTTCTCGGCCACCTGCCGCGTGGTCCAGCCCGTCACAACTTCGACCCTAGACGTTAGAGCGCGCTCCAGCGCAAACCGCCGCCGGCGGCCCGGCCGGGCCGGCCCTCACCGGTTCTGCCTCAGCAGCCTCAGCCCGCGGTCGAGCTTCAGTGTCTGGTTCATGGCGTCAGCCGTCGGGGCGAAGACGGTGACGCCGCCGTCCCTGCTGACCGCGACGTACTCCTCGTCCCAGCCCAGGTCCCACTCCCCCCGCCACCGGGCTTGCAGCCAGGCCAGGTCACCCGGCTCGGGGCAGGTTATAGGGGACCACTTCACGGGAACACCTGCTCCTCCTAGAGGTGTGCGGGTGGCCCCGGCCGGGAGGACATGCGGGCCGCTCATCCGCCCGGGGCCAAGCCAATGATAGCCGAGTGTGGTGGAGTACACACCTCTCTAGTGGGGTAAGCCCCGATAGGAGGAGGACATCTGGGGGTGGTGTCGTGAGCATGTGGTTAGTCGCGACCGGCCAGTCCCTCTTCATGAGCAGCTGGCACATGCTCCGGCGAGAAGATCGGGTCCGGGGAGTTGACCTGCGGGTGCCGTCCATCCTCACGCTGGCCCAAGAGTACGAGGTCAGTCACAAGACGAGCACAGCACGCCCTGGAGACCTTGAAGGCCGAGGGTCTGATCGTGTCGGTGCGCGGGCTCGGGTTCTACGTCGGCGCAGGATTACGAGGTCAGACGGGCCAGGACTCGCGGCGCCAGGCCGCGTCCCAGAACATCCACTCGTAGCGGGCCCCGGCCGCGAAATGCTCCCGGGCCCGCTCCTCCTGCGCGGCGGGCAGGTCGCGGCCGGCCTGGTCAGCCAGCTCGAGCACCTCGGCCACTTCCCCGGCGTACTCCGGGGCCGCGTAGCTGTCGATCCAGCGCTGGTAGACCGGGTTCGGCGACCCGTGCTCGTGCAGGTGCCGGCCGACTTCACCATAGATCCAGATGCACGGCAGCACGGCGGCCAGGCCCTCGGCGTAGCCGCCCCGGAACACCGAGGCCAGCACGTAGCTGGTGTAGGCCTGGGTGGTCGGGCCGGGCCGGACCTCGGCCAGCGCGGCCGGGTCACCGCCCAGGTCGGTCACCAGCGCGTGGTGCAGTGAGGCCTCGGCGGCCAGGCCGTTCGCGGCGTGCCGGGTGAGCACCCGGGCCGCATCGGCGGCCGGTGCCTTCACCCCGACCAGGCCGACGGCCCGGACGAACTCATGGATGTAGTGGTCGTCCTGCGAGATGTAGTAGAAGAAGGCCTCCGGGGGCAGATCCCCGGAGGTCAGGCCCTGGATGAACGGGTGGCCCAGGATGGCCGCGTAGGTGCCGGTGATCTCGGCCCAGAGCCGCCCCGTCCAGCCGGCCCGGGCCGGTGCCTGCGTCGCGCTCGCCGCTGCCGAAGTCATGCTGTTCCCCTCACGCCGGTGCCGTGTCCCTCACGACAGATCGATCCACACCGTCTTGGTCTGCAGGTAGGCATCCAGGGCCTCGCGGCCGAGTTCCTTGCCGAAGCCGCTCATCCGGAAACCGCCGTAGGGCACCGCGACATCGAACCATCCGTAGGTGTTGACCCAGACGACGCCCGCCCGGATGGCGGCGGCCACCCGGTGCCCGCGCTTGATATCCCGGGTCCACACGCCCGAGGCGAGCCCGAACGCGGTGTCGTTGGCGGCCGCGACCGCCTCCTCCTCGGTGGCGAAGGAAGACACCATGGCCACCGGCCCGAAGATCTCCTCGCGCATCACCCGCATGCCCGGGGTGACGCCGGTCAGGATGGTCGGGGTCACGTAGAAGCCGCCGGCCAGGGCCGGGTCGGTGACCGGGGTGCCGCCCACCAGCGCGGTCGCGCCGTCGTCCAGGCCTGCCCCGACCAGCGACAGCACCCGGTCCCGCTGCTCGGCGCTGATCAGCGGGCCCATCGTCGTCTGGGGGTCGAGGCCGTCGCCGAGCCGGACGGCGCGGACCCTGGCCGCCAGCCGGTCCAGGAACTCGTCGTGCACCGAGTCCTGCACGTAGACCCGCGCACCGGCGATGCAGCACTGGCCCTGGTTGAAGTAGACCGCGCCGAACGTGCCCTCCACGGCCGCGTCCAGGTCCGCGTCCGCGAAGACCAGGCTCGGCGACTTCCCGCCCAGTTCCAGTGAGAGCCGCTTCATGTTGCCCTTGGCCGCGTCGAGGATCTTCTGGCCGGTGCTCGTCTCGCCGGTGAACGTGACCTTGTCCACGTCCGGATGCGCGGCCAGCGGGCCCCCGGCCGTCGGCCCGAACCCGGGGATCACGTTGACCACGCCGGGCGGGAACCCGACCTCCTCGATGAGCTGGGCCAGCCGGAGCGCGGACAGCGGGGTCTGCTCAGCGGGCTTGAGCACCACCGTGTTCCCGGCGGCCAGCGCCGGGCCCAGCTTGTAGCCGCACATCAGCAGCGGAAAGTTCCACGGGATGATCGCCGCGACCACGCCAACCGGCTCGCGCCGGGTGTAGACGTGGAACGCGGCCCCGCTGGCCGGGGTGATGGTCTCACCTTCGATCTTGGTGGCCCAGCCGGCGTAGTAGCGGAACAGCCCGGCGCACAGCGGCACGTCCACCGCGAGCGACTCGCTGGTCGGCTTGCCGTTGTCGAGCGCCTCCAGCCGGGCGAACTCCCCGGCCATGGCCTCGATCCGGCGGCCAAGTTCCCACAGCAGCTCGGCGCGGCGGGCCGGGGACTCGGCCGACCAGGGGCCGAGAGCCGCCCGGGCCGCACTGACCGCCGCGTCCACGTCCGCCGGCCCGGAGTCGGCCACCAGGGCCAGGACCTCCCCGGTGGCGGGATTCTGCACCTCGAACCACCGGCCGGAGGCCGCCGGGCGCTCGCGGCCGGCGATCACCAGCCCGCGCGGGCGCTGGAGGAACTGCTCAAGAGGCTCCAGGGCGGCCACGTGCGAGCTCCCGGGTACGAAGAGACACAGGTCAGATTCGTCTGAGATCTGAGATCTGCACTGAAGCACACCCGCTCGGAACGCGTCAAGGGCCCGGCCCAGGCTGCGCCGATCACCCGGACCCGGTCAGATTAATGCGCTGTTGCCATCGGTAAATTTCACATTTCGGCGCCGGCTCACCCGCTGACCGGGCCGAAGATCTTATATCTTTGCCTTCCCGAGCGTTCCGGGCACCCACCGCCGCGGATGCGCAAGCGGGGCGCGCCCCGGGGGTCCCGAGGCGGTCCCAGGCCGGACCCGGGCCGGACCCGGGCTTCGTGATCATGGGATTGGTGTCGCCAGGACGACACCAATCCCATGATCACGAAGTGGGTCAGGCGTGCGGGTCAGGCGTGCGGCGGCGGGGGCCGGGAGCAGACGAGGAGCCGCGCGGAGCTACTTGCCAGCGGCGTCGGGCCGAGCCTAAACTTGGCCCAGTATAAGATCTGAGATCTTATTTTCACGCAACGAGTGGGGATGTTTGTGCCGACTCCGGAACAGCTCAGCGCCCGCGCCGTCGCCGCGGTCGACACCCACCGGCTGATCGAACTGGTCCAGCAGGTGTGCCGCATCCCCAGCGTGCTCGGCGAGGAAGGTGAGCTGGCCGGCTTCCTGCACTCGGTGATGACGGCGTCCGGGTTCGAGGCCACCGGGCTCCAGCCGGTGCTGCCCGGCCGGCCGAACGCGCTGGGCGAGCTGTCCTTCGGGACCGGCCCCCGGGTCGTGCTCACCGGGCACCTGGACACCAAGCCCGTGTCGCACGGCTGGACCGCGACCACGCCCTTCTCCGGTGAGCTGATCGACGGCAGCATCTACGGCCACGGGATCATGGACATGAAGGCCGCGCTGGCCTGCGAGATCGTCGCCATGGAGGCGCTGCGGGACAGCGGCGTGGAACTGGCCGGCACGGTGGCCATGGCCGCGGTCGCCGATCACATGGGCGACCAACTCGGCTCGATCGCGTACTTCGACGGCTACCCGGCCGACATGGCCGTGCTGGGTGAGCTGTCCGACAACGAGATCTTCCTCGGCCACCGCGGCCGGTACTACTTCGACGTCACCGTGCTGGGCAAGTCGGCGCACACCTGCCACAAGCCACTGGCCGTCAACGCCAACGCGCTGGCCGCGCACGCCATCCTCGAGCTTGAGGCCTCCCAGTTCACCCCGGAGCTGGAGGACTGGGTCCGTGACCTGTTCGGCCCGGAGACGTTCGTGGTGCCCGGCCGCGTCTACGGCGGCCTGCCGCCGGGCGGGCCGTCGATGATCCCGGACGAGTGCGTGATCCGGGTGGACTGCCGGCCGCAGCCCGGCGTCAGCCCGGCCGACGTGCGCGCCGAGGTGGACCGCTGCCTGGACCGGGCCCGGCAGCGCGACCCCCGGTTCCGGGCCGAGGTCGTGCTGGCCGACGTCAAGGACGGCTACCTGGCCGGGCCGGACGACGAGGTCGTCCGGCACATGCGCGACGCGGTCCGCTCGGTCCGCGCCCAGACCCCCGGCGCGGCCGGGGCCGGGGGCGCACCCGCCCGGCGGGCCGCCGAGCCGGCGCTCCAGGTGGCCGGCTGGCTGGGCGACACGGCCAGCTTCGGCGCGAAGGTGCCGACGGTCATCTTCGGGCCCGGCGGCGAACCGGTGTACTGCCCGGATGAGCACCTGAGCGTAGCCGACATCATCGAGGCCACCCAGGTCTACGCCAGCTTCGCCGCGTTCGCGCTGGCCCGGCCCGGGGCCTGACCGCCGGATGCGAATCGTGCTGGCCAAACCCGGGCTGGACGGCCACGACCGCGGCGTGAAGGTCGTCGCGATGGCGCTGCGCGACGCCGGCGCCGAGGTCATCTACCTCGGGCTGCGCCAGACCCCCGGGCAGATCGTCGCGGCGGCCCAGGCCGAGGACGCCGACGTGATCGGCATCTCGGTCCTGTCCGGCGTGCACATCCCGCTGGCCCGGCAGATCCGCGAGGCGCAGCACGCGGCCGGGGTGGACGACATCCCGCTGGTGGTCGGGGGCACGATCCCGGCCCAGGACGTCCCGGCCCTGGCCGGCCTGGGGGTGCGCGCCGTCTACGGCGTGGGCACGCCGATCGAGGACGTCGTCGCGGGCGTGATGGCCCTGGACGGCGGCACGCCATGACCACCACCGATTCGGGCATCCCGGTCGACCCCTGGTACGGCCCGCCGCCGGAACCCGGGCCGCAGCTGGGCCAGCCCGGCGAGCCGCCGTACACCCGCGGCCCGTACGCGTCGATGTACCGCGAGCGGCTGTGGACCATGCGCCAGTACGCCGGGTTCGGCTCGGCGCAGGACACCAACGAGCGCTTCCGCTACCTGCTCAGCCAGGGCCAGACGGCCCTGTCGGTCGCGTTCGACCTGCCGACCCAGCTGGGCTACGACTCCTCGCACGAGCTGGCCAGCCACGAGGTGGGCCGGGTGGGCGTGGCCATCGACACCGCGGACGACATGGCCGCCGTGTTCGACGGCCTGCCGCTGGAAGACCTGTCGGTCAACTTCACCATCAACGCGACCGCCCCCATCATCCTGGCCTTCTACATCGTGGCCGCGGAGCGGCGCGGCGCCGACCCGGCCCGGCTGGCCGGCACGCTGCAGAACGACATCCTCAAGGAGTTCCTGGCCCGCAAGCTCTACGTGTTCCCGCCGCAGCCTTCGCTGCAGCTGGCCGGCGACGTGGTCGAGTACTGCGCCCGGGAGCTGCCCCGCTTCAACCCGATCTCCATCACCGGCTACCACGCCCGGGAGGCGGGCTGCGACGCCGTCCAGGAGATCGGGCTGACCATGGCCGCGGCCATCGCCTACGCCGAGCACTTCACCGCCCGCGGCCTGGCCTTCGACTCGTTCGCGCCGCGGCTGTCCTTCCACTTCTCCAGCCAGCTCGACCTGTTCGAGGAGGCGGCCAAGGTCCGCGCGGCGCGGGCCCTCTGGTACGAGATCGCCACCGGGCGGTTCGGCGCCACCCACCCGCACTCGGGCCGGCTGCGCTTCTTCTCCGGCTGCTCCGGCGCCACGCTGACCGCCCAGCAGCCGCTGAACAACGTGGTCCGCTCGACCCTGCAGTGCCTGGCCGCGGTGCTGGGCGGCGCCCAGTCCATCCACGTGATGGGGTACGACGAGGCGCTGGAGATCCCCACCGAGGAGTCGGTCCGGCTGGCGCTGCGCACCCAGCAGATCATCGCCCACGAGTCCGGGGTGACCAGGACCGTGGACCCGCTGGCGGGTTCCTACTTCGTGGAGTCGCTGACCAGCGAGCTGCGCACCCGCGCGCAGGCCCTGGTCCAGCAGGTGGACGACGGCGGCGGCTACGTGCACCTGCTGGAGCAGGGCGTGCCGCAGCGCTGGATCGCCGAGGCCGCCTACGCCGCCGAGCTGGCCATCCAGTCCGGCGAGCGGGTCAAGGTCGGGGTCAACCAGTTCACCGGCGGCGGCGAGGACCACGCGCCCCGGCTGTTCGCGATGGATTCCGCGGCGGGAGACAGCCAGCGGGCCCGGCTGGCGCAGCGGCTGGCCACGCGGGACCCCGCCCCGGCCGCCCGGGCGCTCGCGCAGGTCAAGGAGGCGGTGACCGCGGGCGAGAACACCATGCCCGCCTTCCTGGACGCGGCCCGGGCCGGCTGCACGGTCGGCGAGATCACCGGCGTGCTGCGCGCGGAGTTCGGCGAGCACCGGGAACCGGCCCCATGGTGACGCCGCCCGCGGGCAGGCCCCTGGCCGGGATCCGGGTGCTGGACCTGACCCGCTTCGTGTCCGGTGCCTACTGCACCATGGTGCTGGACGCGCTGGGCGCGGACGTGATCAAGGTCGAGGGGCTGCCCGGCGGCGATCCCTACCGGGCCCAGGGCGCGGTCCGGGTGGGCAGCCTGAGCGGCCTGTTCGCCTCGCTGAACACCGGCAAGCGGAGCATCGCCGTCGACCTGACCGCCCCGGAAGGGGCCGAGCTGGTCCGCACCCTGGCCCGGGCCAGCGACGTGTTCGCCGAGAACGCCCGGCCCGGGTCCCTGGAGCGCGCCGGGCTCGGCCCGGGCCGGCTGCACGCGCTGAACCCCAGCCTGGTGTACGCGTCGATCTCCGGGTTCGGCCAGGAAGGCCCGGACGCCGCCCGCGGCGGCTTCGACCTGATCCTCCAGGCGGCCAGCGGGATCATGGCCGTCACCGGGAACGAGGCGGGCGGCCCGGTCAAGGTGGGCGCCCCCGTGCTGGACATCGGGTCCGGGATGAGCGCGGCGACCGCCATCATCGCGGCGCTGTTCGCCCGGGCCTCCGACGGGCTGGGCCGGACGGTCAGCTCGTCGCTGCTGGAGTTCGCGCTGGGCTGCTTCACCAGCTACGCCGCGGACATCCTGGAGACCGGCAGCTCGCCGGGCCTGCTCGGCAACGACTCCCCCCAGTTCGCCCCGTACGGCGTGTTCCGCTGCCGGGACGGGTCGCTCGCGCTGGCCGGGGCGGGCAGCGAGCCGCTCTGGCTGAAACTGTGCGACGTGCTCGGCCGGCC
The DNA here is from genome assembly GCA_963851025.1 of uncultured Actinomycetes bacterium. Taxonomy (GTDB): domain Bacteria; phylum Actinomycetota; class Actinomycetes; order Streptosporangiales; family Streptosporangiaceae; genus RYN-230. The sequence goes on along the minus strand of CAWKOA010000019.1, from coordinate 110,064 downwards.
GGACTGGGCCGCCGACCCGCGCTTCGCCACCAACTCCGACCGCTTGCGGAACCGCGCCGCGCTGACCGCCGAGATCGAGCAGGTCCTGGCCCGGGACAGCGCCGCGCACTGGCAGCAGGCCCTGGACGGCGCCGGGATCCCCGCCTCCCCCGTCCTCCCGCCCGCCGCCGCGCTGACCTCGGCGCAGGCTGAGGCCCTGCAGATCCGCCAGGCGGCCCGCACCCCGGACGGCTACGGCTATCAAACGGTCCGTCCGCCGCTCTCGGTGACGACGGGTCCGGCCGGCCCGGCCGGCGCCACCCCCGCCCCCGGGGCCGGAACCCTCGGGTACTCCCGCGGCGCACCCGCGCTCGGCCAGCACACCGCCGAGATCCTCGGCGAGGCCGGGCTGGCCGCGGCCGAGATCGACGGCCTGATGGCCCGCGGGATCGTGGCCGGATGAGCCGCACCCGCCCGGGCCAGCCGGGCCAGCCAGGCCCGGCGGCGGGCTCCCGGGAGCTGGCCCAGCTGGTCATCGACCGGACCATCGCGCTGTGCGGGATCCCGGCCCCACCCCGCCGCGAGCAGCAGCGCGCCCACGTCGTCCGGGACTGGTGGGCGGCCGACGGGCTGCCCGCGACCATCGACGCCGCGGGCAACGTCCGGGCCCGGCTGCGCGCCGGTGATCCGCGAAGGCCCGCGGTGCTGCTCTGCGCCCACCTGGACACCGTGTTCGGCCCCGAGGTCACCCACGCCGTGGTGCGCCACGCCGGGCGGCTGACCGGGCCCGGGGTGGGCGACAACACGGTCGCGGTCTGCGCGCTCAGCGCCCTGCACCAGCTGCTGCCCGGCCAGCTCCGGCACCCGGTGTGGATCGTGGCCACCACCGGCGAGGAGGGCCTCGGCAACCTGGCCGGCGTCCGCGCCCTGCTCGACGACCCGCCCGGCCCGGTCCGCGCGGTCATCGCCCTGGAAGGCAACTACCTGGGCCGGGTGAACGTGACCGGCGTCGGCTCCACCCGGTGGCGGGTCACGGTGACCGGCCCGGGCGGGCACGCCTGGGAGGAGTCCGGCCAGCCCAGCGCGGTCCACGAGGCAGCCCGCCTCATCACCGCGCTGGCCGCCCTGGCCCACCCCGGCGATCCCAGGACCACCGTGAACGTGGGACTGGTCGAGGGCGGCGAGTCGGTCAACTCGCGAGCCCAGCGGGCCGAGTTCCTGGTCGACCTGCGCAGCGGCGACCCCGCGGCGCTGGACGCCCTGCGCACGGCCGCCCGGGCCGTGCTCGATGACCCGGCCGTACCGCTCGCGGTGTCGGTGCACGCCATCGGGGAACGGCCCGCCGGCCAGCTCGACCCGGGCCACCCGCTGGCTACCCTGGCCGCACAGGTGCTCCGGGAGGCGGGAATCCCGCCCCGGCTCACCGCGGCCAGCACCGATGCCAACGCGGCCTACCCCCGCGGCATCCCGGCCCTGACCCTCGGCATCACCACCGGCGAAGGCACCCACACCGAGCAGGAGTGGATCGACGTCGGCCCGGTGCAGGCCGGCCTGGCGGCGCTGGCGGCCACGGTCGCCCGACTGGACGAACAGGAGTGGTGAGCACGGTGCGCACCGGAGTGACCCTGCAGGGCGTGGACTCCCCCGCCGACTTCGAGGAAATGGTCACCGAGATCGAGACCCTCGGCTACGACAACCTCTGGCTGACCGACTCCTCGCTGCACTCCCGCAACTGCTGGGCCTATCTCACGCTCGCGGCCCGGCAGACGTCCCGGATGATGATCGGCACCGCGGTCACCAACCCGGTGACCCGCCACCCGGCGGTTACCGCGGTGGCCGCGGCCACCCTGGCCGACATCTCCGGCGGGCGGGCCATCCTGGGCATCGGCGCGGGTGACCGGCCGCTGCTGTCGCTCGGCTATAAGCCGGCCAGGCTGGCCACGCTGGAGGCCTCGATCGCGGCCATCCGCGCGTTGTGGAGCGGCGCGACCGTCGAGGCTGACGAGCCCGGGTTCGCATTGCACAACGCGCACTACCGCTTCCCGCCGGGAACGGACACCCCGATCCCGGTGTGGGTGTCCGCCACGGGACCGCGCACGCTCGAACTCGCCGGGCGGGTCGCGGACGGGGTCATCCTGCTGGCCGGGCTGCACCCGGAGGGGATCATGTTCGCGCTGGAGCACATCGACCGCGGCGCCGAGGCGGCCGGCCTCAGTGAGCGGCCGCCGGTGACGGTATTCGCCTACGGGGCCATCGACGAGGACGAGGAGGCGGCCATCGCCGCGGCCCGGACCATCGCCGCCTGGTTCCCGCAGACCGCGCCGGTGCACTGCCGGCTGGCGGGCCTGCCGCAGGAGACCATCGACCAGGTCCGGGCCAGCTACGCAGGCGGCGAGTTCCAGGAGGCGGCCCGGGCCGCGGAGGCCCTGCCGGTCGGGTTCGTCAAGCGGATGGCGCTGGCCGGCGGCCGCGCTGAGGCCCGCCAGCACCTGCGTGACCTGGCCGGCCTCGGCGTGGATTCGGTGACCGTGTTCCCGCTCGGTGCGGACCGGATGGCCACGATAAGAGCGTTCGCGGACTGTGTGGCGGCCGAGGCGGCGATGGCGTGAAACTTGTGCGCGCACGCCTAGCCAGGAAGGGATCCGCATGATCATCATCCAGGGCGGCATGGTGCTCACCGTGGACGACGCCGGCACCGTGCACTTCGGGGGGCACGTGGTCATCGACGGGGACCGGATCACCGCGGTCGGCGGGGGCCCCTATCCCGGCGAGCGGCCGGCCGGGGCGCAGGTCATCGACGCGTCCGGCATGGTCGTCATGCCGGGGATGGTGGACCTGCACTACCACACCGCGATCGGCAAGGGCTTCTGTGATCACCTGCCGCTGCTGGAGTCGCTGGAGCAGTTCTGGTACCCGTCGATCCGGGCGCTCGACCCGGAGACCGCGTACTGGGCCGCATTGAACAGCTACCTGGAGTCCGTCAAGTGCGGCGTGACCACGGTCAACGACATGTACCGCCAGCTCGGCGGGCTGGCCCGGGCCGCGGAGGAGATCGGGATCCGGGCCGTGCTGTCCAACGACGTGGCGCTGCCCGAGCACGACCTGGACACCTTGCAGGACAACCAGGACTCCTACGACGCGCTGCACGGCCTGGGCGGCGGCCGGGTCGAGGTCTACGTGGGCATCGAGTGGCTGCCGCTGGCCTCGCCGGAACTGCTCAGGGACGCCCGCGCAGCTCGCCGACGAGCTGGGCACCGGGATCCACGTGCACCTCAACGAGTCTCTCGGCGAGGTGGAGAACGCCGTGGCGCGGTTCGGGCGGCGGCCGACCGAGGTGGCCTACGACGCCGGGCTGCTCGGCCCGGACTGCGTGGCCGCGCACTGCGTCTGGCTCACCGATCATGAGATCGGGCTGATGCGCGAGACCGGCACGCACATCTCGCACAACCCCAGCTCCAACGCCAAGCTCGGCAACGGGATCGCCCGGGTGCCGGAGATGCTGGCCGCCGGGCTGAACGTGGGCCTGGGCCATGACGCCGCCGAGTCCAGCAACAGCTGCGACCTGTTCGATGTGATGAAGTTCGCCTCGCTGGTGCACCGGGCGGCGCGGGGCGACGCCAGCCTGCTCCAGGCCCCGGACGTGGTCCGGATGGCCACCCGGAACGGCGCGGCGGCGCTGGGCCACGAGACCGGCGAGCTGTCCGCGGGCAAGAAGGCCGACGTGATCCTGGTCGACACCCGCAGCGCGATGTTCACCCCGCTGCTGCCGGGCGACCCGGCCCAGCTCTACTCGCACCTGGTGTTCGCGGCGGACGGCAGCGCGGTGGACACCACGATCGTGGACGGCCAGATCCTCATGCGCGGGCGGGAACTGCTCACCGTGGACGAGGAGGCCGTCCTGGCCCAGGCCAACCAGGCCCTGCAGCGCATCGTCGCGGCCATCGACTACACGAACTGACCTTTGACCCGGGAGAACGCGGCCATGAGCAGAATCATCATCACCGGCGGCACGGTGCTGACCATCAACGACGCCGACGACGTGCACTTCGGCGGGCATGTCGTGCTGGACGGCGACCGGATCGCCGCGGTCGGCGAGGGCCCCTTCCCCGGCCCGGCCGGCGACGGCGACCAGGTCATCGACGCGGCCGGGAAGATCGTCATGCCCGGCCTCGTCGACCTGCACTACCACACGGCCATCGCCAAGGGCTTCAGCGATCACCTGCCGCTGTGGGAGTACCTGGACGCCTGCTGGTACCCGTTCATCCGCACCCTGGACGCCGACGCGGCCTACTGGTCCGCGGCCGCGAGCTACCTCGAGTCGATCAAGTGCGGGGTCACCACGGTCAACGACATGTACCGCCGGCTGCCCGACCTGGGCCGGGCCGCGCAGGACATCGGCATCCGGGCCGTGCTGTCCAACGACGTGGCGCTGCCCGAGCACAACCTGGACACCCTGCAGGACAACAAGGACGCCTACGACGCCGTGCACGGCCTCGGCGATGGCCGGATCGAGGTGTACGTCGGGATCGAGTGGCTGCCGCTGGCCTCCCCCGAGCTGCTCCGCGACGCCCGCGCCCTGGCCGACGAGCTGGGCACCGGCATCCACATCCACCTGAACGAGTCGCTGACCGAGGTGGAGAACAGCAAAGAGCGGTTCGGCCGGCGGCCCACCGAGGTGGCCTACGACGCCGGGCTGCTCGGCGCCGACTGCGTGGCCGCGCACTGCGTGTGGCTGTCTGACACCGAGATCGCGCTGATGCGCGAGACGCACACGCAGATCTCGCACAACCCCAGCTCCAACGCCAAGCTGGGGAACGGCATCGCCCGGCTGCCGGAGATGCTCGCCGCCGGGATCAACGTGGGCCTCGGCCACGACGCGGCCGAGTGCAACAACAGCCGGGACGCGTTCGAGGTGATGAAGTTCGCCTCGCTGATGCACCGGGCCCAGCGGGTGGACGCCAGCCTGATGCAGGCTCCGGCCGTGGTCCGGATGGCCACCCGCAACGGGTCCGCGGCGCTGCGGCACGACACCGGCCAGCTCACCCCGGGGCACAAGGCCGACGTGATCCTGGTCGACACGGCCAACCCGATGTTCACCCCGCTGATGCCGGGCGACAAGGCGCACATCTACTCCCACCTGGTGTTCTCGGCCAACGGCAGCGCGGTGGACACCACGATCGTGGACGGGCAGATCCTGATGCGCGGCCGGGAACTGGTGACCATGGACGAGCCGCAGATCCTGGCCGAGGCCAACGCCGGGTTCCTGCGCACGCTGGAGAAGATCCGCTCCTGATGCAGATCGACGCGCACACGCACATCCTGAGCCTCGCCGAGGACGCGGAGTTCACCACCGAGTACGGGCGCGAGGGCTCGCTGTGCATCTACCGCAGCCTGGGCCTGCTGCCCTCGCACCGGCCGCCCACCGAGGAGGAGTGGGAGGCCAGCGGGTACAGCCGCAAGGGCTTCCCGGTGATCGGGCCGGACGAGTCGGTCCGTGACCATCCCGGCTTCGACAAGATCGTGATCCTGGCCGTGTCGCCGCAGTTCCTGGACGGCGAGCTGATCGGCACGGTGGACACGTACGGCATCACCGGCGTGCCGGGCCCGCCTACGCCGGAGAAGTGCAACGACTACATCGCCGCCATCGCCGCGGCCCGGCCGGACACGTTCATCGGGTACGCCTCGGTCAACCCGGCCTACCGCGGCCCGGCGGCGGCGGTCCGGGAGCTGGAACGGGCCGTGCGGGACCTGGGCCTGACCGGCCTCAAGCTGTACCCGATGTACCAGGACTGGTCCCCCGCCGACCCGGTGACCGCGTTCCCGGTGTTCGCCAAGGCCGAGGAGCTGGGGATCCCGGTCATGGTGCACCAGGCCGGCTCGACCCGGATCGACGCCCGGATGGAGTACGCCCGCCCGGCGCTGCTGGACGCGGCGGGCCGGCAATTCCGGGACCTGCGGCTCACGATCGCGCACTGCGGGCTGCCCTGGGTGGACGAGGCCATGTTCATGCTGACCAAGCACCCGAACTTCTACGCCGAGCTCAGCTACCACATCGCCAGCGTGACCACCGAGGAGCTGCTGCGCTTCCTGGTGCACGCCGCAGGCGTCGTTCGTCCCGCTGGAGAAGCTGTTCTTCGGCACCGACTACCCGGGCTTCCTGTATGACCCGGTGAAGCTGCGGGCCAAGCTGCTGGACGTGAATTCCCACGCCGGGCGGGTGGGCTGCGACCCCATCCCCCAGGCCAAGCTGGACGGCATCCTCGGCGACAACTACGCCCGCATGCTCGGCCTCCTCCCCGCGCCCCGGGGGTAGATTCGGGGGCGTGCTCATCCGGAAAGCTGCGGACCAGGACTGGCCGCGCATCTACCCCTTCTACGCGGCGATCATGGCCGAGGGTAAGACCTATCCCTTTCCCGGGAAGCAGACCCCCGGCGAGGCGCGCCCCTGGTGGATGGAAGAACCGCCCGGGCAGACCGTGGTCGCCGTCACCGGCGACGACACCATCTGCGGCTCCGCGAAGATGGGAGCCAACCGGCCCGGACGCGGAGCTCACATCGCCACCGGATCCTTCATCGTCGACCCCGCTCACCAGGGCCAGGGCGTAGGCCGCGCGCTCGGCGAGTACGTCCTCAGCTGGGCCCGGGCCGAGGGATTCCGCGGCATCCAGTTCAACGCCGTCGTCGAAGCCAACCACCCCGCCGTCCACCTGTGGCGCTCGCTCGGATTCGACATCATCGGCACCGTCCCGGAGGCCTTCGACCACCCCGACCACGGGCTCGTCGGCCTGCACGTCATGTACCAGAAACTCTGACCCCCCGCGGCAGCAGCGGGATCAGCGGACCGGCCACTGGGGAGCAGGGTCGATGCCGATCTCGCGCAGGACGCGGCGGTTGATCTGCTCGACCTGCTCGCGCAGCTCGTCCTCGTCCACCCGGGTCAGCTTCTTGTGGTCGAGCAGGACGTCGCCGCCGACCAGGACGGTGTCCACCGAGTGCCCGGTCACCCCGTAGACCAGGTTGGCCACCGGGTTGTGCAGCGGCCGCCAGTCGAAGTCCGCGGTGTCGAACACCACCAGGTCAGCCTGCTTGCCGGGCTCCAGCGAGCCGGTCACGTCGTCCATCCACAGCGCGGCCGCACCGCTGATCGTGGCCATCTCCACGGCCTGCTCGGCGGTGACCGCGCCGGGGTCGCGCCGGGCGTCGCGGGGCAGCAGCGCGGCCAGCTGCATGGAACGGCAGATGTCGGTGTGGTTGGACACGTTCTCGGCGTCGGTGCCCAGCGCCATGGGCACCCCGGCGGCCAGCAGCTCGGGCCATTTGCCGGTCTGCGTGGTGCCCTTGGCCAGCTTCAGCGCCGAGCTCGGGTTCTGCGAGATCCGGGCGCCCGAGTCCCGCACGAAGCCCACGTCCCGGTCATCCAGGCTGGTCATGTGGTTGAGCAGGGTCCGCTCGTTGAGCGCGCCGATCTCGTGCATGTGCTCGACCGGGCGGTGCCCGAACGTGGCCAGCTCTAGCTCGACCTCGCGCTCGCTGGTCGACTTGTGCAGCACGAACAGGGATTCCGCGTCCCGGGCCAGCTCCGCGGCGCCCCGGTTGAGCTCGTCGGAGCAGGTGCCCACGCCCTCGATCGTGACCGCGTCCCTGATCCGCGGGTGGCCGAACTTGCGGACCTGGTCGACCCCGTCGGCCAGCCGGCGCAGCGCGGCCTTGGCGTCCATCCGCAGCCAGTCGGGCAGGTCGGCAGCGCCGGCCGGGCCGGCCTGGTCCCAGGTCCACGGGCCGGTCCGGGCCCGGATCCCCGAGGAGGCCAGCGCCTCCAGCACGGCGTCCAGGTGGTTGCAGCCCGGCTCCTCGAACAGCGTGGTGCCGAACCGGATCATCTCCGCGGCGGCGTGCTGCGCGTGCACGTACATGTCCTGCTCGGTCAGCGCGGCGAAGGACGGGTAGATGAACTGGCGCAGCGCGTCGAGGGTCTGGCCGCCTTCCGGCATCGCGCCCTTCGCGCAGCACAGCAGGTGCCGGTGCCCGTTCACCAGGCCGGGGGTGATCACGCCGTCGGGGGCGTCGATGAGCCGCCGGGGCGTGTACCGGGTGAGCAGGTCCGCCCGCTGGCCCACCTCGACGATGACCCCGCCGTCGATGGCCACCGCGCCGGAGCGGTACATCTCCCGCCGCGGGTTCATGGTGAGCAGCCAGCCGCCCGCGACCACCGTGTCCACCGTGACCGGCCCGGCGTCATCGGGGCTGGGCCCAGGGTCGGCCATCCTGCCTCCTAGATGAGATCTCAGATCTGAGGCTAGGATCTCATGTCCCGGCACCGGAAGGTAAGGGAGTCCCTGATGAACACGGTGAGCTCGGCCTCGGCGGTGCTGCGCGAGCGCGGCGCGGCGAGCTGGGCCGCGGCGGTCAGCCACCCGATGGTGGCCGAGATCGGCGCGGGCTCGCTGCCGCACGAGACGTTCCGCTACTACTTCGAGCAGAACGTGCTGTACCTGGAGGACTACGCCCGGGCCATCGCGCTGATCATCGGCCGGGCCCCGGACCTGGCCGCCGTCACGGTGCTGACCAGGTTCCTGGGCCAGATCGTGGACACCGAACTGCCCGCCAACTACGCGTTCCTGGCCCGGCTCGGCGGCCCCGCGGCCCCCGGCCCCGCCACGCCCGGTGCCGCCGCCGCTCCCGGCCCCGCCGCCGCCCGTGCCCCGCCACGCCGGTGCCGCCGCCGCCCGGCCCCGCCGCCGTGATGGCGCCGGTCACCTACGCCTACACCCGGCACCTGCTCGACACGGCCGGGCGGCATGACCTGCCGGCCGGGCTGGCGGCGGTGCTGCCGTGCCAGTGGAGCTACGGCGAGCTGGCGACCCGCCTGGCGCAGTCCATGCCCGCCGACCCCGTCTACGCCGACTGGATCGCCATGTTCGCCGGGGACGGCTACGACGAGCTGGTCCAGGCCAGCACGTCCCTGCTCGACCAGCACGCCAACGTGGCCGACGAAGCCCTGATGACGTCCCTGGCCGCCGTCTTCGACCGCTCCACCCGCTACGAGCTAGCCTTCTGGCACATGGCCTACTCCCGCGGCCAGTCGCTCGCCAGTTCGTGATCTAACGATTGGTGTTGCCCGGGCAACACCAATCGTTAGATCACGAACTGGCGGGGCGGCCGGCGAGGCGCGGAGGAGCCGGGCGGCGCGGTGGCCGATCATCATCGACGCCAGGTTGGTGTTGGCCCGCGGGATGACCGGCATGATCGAGGAGTCCGCCACGGACAGCCCGGACACGCCCAGCACGTCCAGCCCGGGGCTGACCACGGTGCCCGGGTCGGACGGGTCCCCCATCCGGCAGGTCCCGCAGTGGTGGTTGTAGGTCCCGGCCACCCGGCGGGCCGCGGCCGCCAGGTCATCCGCCCGCCACCAGGCATCCGCGGGCACCCGGACCAGGCCGCGGGCGGCCAGCTCGTCGACGAGCCCGGCCGTGGTGGCCACGATCTCCGCCATCCGGGCCGCGTCCTGCCCGTCCGCGAGATGGCGGACCCGGACCTCGGCTCCGCCGTGCGGGGCCAGCGTGACCTGGCCCCGGCTGAGCGGCGTCATGAGCGCCGCGGTGAACGAGACCTGGGTAGCTGGCACGGACGGGACGTACGGCCGGGTCTGCCATGGGAAGATCTCGGCCTCGACGTGATCCCCGGGCAGCTCGTAGCGGAGCAGGGCGCCGCTCACCGGCCTGGCCTCGATCGCGGTCACGTCGGTCACGTCCACGTCGAGCAGGCACCACGGATGGTCCTGCAGGTTCGCGCCCACCCCGTCCCGGGGGGACACGAGGCTGATCCCGGCCTGCCGCAGCATCGCCTCCGGGCCGATGCCCGAGTTCATGAGCAGCAACGAGGACCCGAACGCGCCCGCGCACACCACGACGTGACCGGCGTAGAGGCGCTGCTGACCCTCCGGGCCGAGGACCTCGGCCCCCACGCACCGGGTTCCGTCGAAGAGAAGGGTGCGGACCCGGGTACCGGCCCGCACGTCCACGGCCGGGCGGACGAGCGGGAGGACGCCAGCGTGCGTGCCCCACCGCCCCTCACCCCGGCGGTTGGTCGGCCACACCCCGATGCCCAGTGCCCCCGGCGCGTTGTGGTCCGCGGCGGCCGGGTGGCCGTGCCCGGCACACAGCGCGATGAGCGCCTCGTCGAGCGGCCCGGGGGTGAGCCGGGTGACCGGGATGGGACCGTCGGCGCCGTGATAGTCCGCGGCCCCGAACTGCTGGTCGGACTCGATGGCCCGGAAGCCGTCCAGGCAGTCCCGCCAGGACCAGCCGGGCACCGCCCAGCCGTCGAAGTCCCAGGGCTGGCCGCGCAGGGCCGCGGCCGAGTTGACCGTGGACCCGCCGCCGGTGACGCGGCCCTGGGGCAGGTCCAGCCCGGTGTCGGCGTCGCTGTAGTGGTAGTAGCACTCGTCGGGCAGCAGGTAGTCGTAGAGCAGCCAGCGCGGCGGTGGCGTGCCCGGGTCCGGGCCGGCTTCCACCACGGTGACCGAGGCCGAGTCCTTCAGGCCGAGCGCGCAGAACAGGCCGGCCGCGCCCGCCCCGATGATGAGGACGTCCGGGTAGCCGCTCACGGTGCCTCCCCAGATGTTCGCGCCGTCCGGCAAGAAGAACCCCACCAGCCCCTCGGCCGGGCCTGACGGCCCACCCTCGCGAGCTGGTACCGGACGCCGCTCACGGGCGGCCCGCCACCGATTCCGGGTCGAGGTTGGCCAGCTGGTCGGCCATGACCGAGAGGATGTGCTGGCGCATCAGGGTCTCGGCCCGCTGCCCGTCCCGCTGGACGATGGCCTCGTAGATGCCCTGGTGCTCGCGGACCGACGTGCCCATCCGGCCCGGGATGACCACGGTCAGGCGGCCGATCCTGATCACGTGGTCACGGATGTTGTTCAGCATCGCGGTGATCCGGCTGTTCTTCGACTGGGCGTAGAGGACCACGTCGAACTCGTCCAGCAGCGCCGCGAGCCGGTCGGAGTCGCCGGCCTCGAAGGCCGCCGTGCTGTCCCGGACGATGCGGGACAGCGCGGCCAGGTCCTCGGTCGCGATGTTCAGCGCGGCCTCCCGCGCGCACAGCCCTTCCAGCAGCTCCCGCACCTCGTAGATCTCACGCAGGTCCTGGCGGCTGTACCCGCCGACGACCGCGCTGCGGTAGGGCGCGATCTCCACGAAGCCGTCCTTCTCCAGCCGGACGAACGCCTCGCGGAGCGGGGTCTTGCTCACCCCGAACCGGGCGGCCAGCTCGGCCTCGCGGAGCAGGTAGCCCGGCGGCAGCCGGGCGGACACGATCTCCTGCCGGAGCTTCAGGTACACCGAGTCCTTCAGCTGGCGATGCTCGACACCGTTGACGGGCGCGCTCGTCATAACCGCCTCCATGGCGGGACGCCGCCGCCCGGTGGGGTTGCCACCGGGCGGCGAGGTCCGCACTACTAACGATCTAAGATCTCAGATTCTATCTCACCCTTACGGCCTGACCCAGGCCGTTCCCGGTCAGCTCTTCGGCACCAGCGACGTGTTCACCACCGAGGACGCCTGGACCGGCTTGGTGATGAGCCCGTCGCTCTTCATCCAGTTGGCGAAGCTCTGCCACTGGCTCACGCTCATCGTGCCGAACCCGGCCGGGTTGTTCAGCAGCGGCGCGGTCGCGTAGACCATCTGCTTGAGCAGCGCGGGGCTGTAGCCCTTGGCCACCGGGGACAGCGCGGCCAGCGCGGCGGCCGGGCTGGCCTGCGCGGCCGCGGCCCCCTGCCCGAGCCCGGCCAGGAACTCGCGCACCATCGTGCGGTAGGCGGGGTCGCTGGCCAGCTTGGACTTGTTGGCGATGATGACCAGCTCGTCGTAGTTGGGCACGCCCTGGGTGTCCACCGGGTAGACCTTCGGCTTCAGCCCGAGCGACGCGAGCTGGATGGCCTCGACGTTCCGGTAGCCGCTGATGATCGCGGAGACCTTGTTGGACACCATGGCCGGGACCAGGCCCTCGTTGACCGTGACCAGCTTGATCTGGCTCAGCGACAGGTGGTACTTCTTCAGCACCGCCTTGAGCATCTGCGCCGAGGTCGGGTCCCCGTCGGTGCCCACCGTCTTGCCGGCCAGGCCGGCCGGGCCGCTGACCCCGCTCTTGCCGGAGATGATGAGCGAGTTCAGGGAGGTCGGGATCATCGCCGCCACCGCGGTGACGTTCAGGTTGTCGGTGGCCGCGACGATCGTCTCCGGTTCGTAGGAGATGGCCAGCGGGACCTGGCCCAGGCTGACCAGCTTCAGCGCGTCCGTGCTGTTGGACGGGGACTGGAAGGTCACGTTCAGGTGCTGCTTGGTGAAGTCGCCGTCCTTCTGGGCCAGGTACAGCGCGATGTGATCGGGGTTCGGGAACCAGTCCAGCAGGACGGTGGTGCTGGTGGTGGCCGTGCCGCCGCCACTGCTGCCGGAACTGGGCGATGAAGACGACGAACCGCACGCCACGGCGGCTGACATCACGGCTGCGGCCCCGATGATCAGCGCACCGCGTCTGCGGCCTCTCCGCCCTGCGGTTTTCGGAGGCACTGCGGTCATGGAAGTCACCGTTTCCCTTCTCGTGCCCATGGGCAGATGATCCGCTCGGCTACCGAGACGGCGATGAACAGCAGGATGGCCTCAGCGGTGAGGATGAAGATCGCGGCGAAGACGAGGGCGGTCTCCAGCTGCGGGATGGCCTGGATCATCACATAACCCAGGCCGTTCTGCGAGCCCGCGTACTCGCCGAACACCGCACCGATCGGAGCGTACGTGGCCGCGATGCGCAGCCCGGAGAAGATCGAGGGCAGCGCGGCCGGCGCCTCCACCCGGCGCAGCGTGGCCCACCGGTTGCCGTCCAGGGTCCGCATCACCCGGAGCAGCTCGGGGTCGACCGAGGCCAGGCCGTCGATGGTGTTCACCACGATGGGGAAGAAGCAGATCAGCGTGACCACGATCAGCTTCGGGGTGATGGTGTAGCCGAAGATGATGGCCAGCACCGGCGCGATGACCACGACCGGGACGGCCTGGGAGCCGATCAGCAAGGGGTACACGGCGTTGCGGACCACGCGCGAGCTGTGCAGGGCAAAGGCGACGACCAGCGCGACCACGATCGAGAGCAGGAAGCCCAGCACGACTTCCTCGGTCGTCACCCAGGTCGCGGTGGCCAGCACGCCGGACCAGTCGGAGATCCCGATGGACCAGATGCTGTCCAGGGAGGGCAGCACGTAGTCGGGGACGCCGAACCAGTGGCTGACGGCCTCCCAGATCAGGGCGATCGCGACCAGGATGGCGGCCGCGGGCAGGGCCCGGCGGATGCCCGCGGACGTGCGCCCCGACTTCTCCTGGGCAGCGACGGCCGGCTCGTCGGGCCGGGTAACGGTGGTGCTCATGCCACCGCCTCGAGCAGGGACAGGATCTCGTCCCGCAGCTCGGTGAACTCCGGATGCCGGATCAGCTCGCGGCGGCTGCCCGCGTGCGGCAGGTGCACGTCGAACTGGGCCTCGATCCGGCCCGGCCGGGCGGACATGACCACGACCCGTTCGCCGATCAGCAGGGCCTCCTCCACGTCGTGGGTGACCAGCACGGTCGTCCTCGGCTCCGTGTCCAGCGCGGTGCGCAGCCACTCCTGCAGGTCGGCGCGGGTAATCGAGTCCAGGGCGCCGAACGGCTCGTCCAGCAGCAGGACCTCCTTGCCCGCGACCAGGGTGCGCAGGAAGGACACCCGCTGCCGCATCCCGCCGGACAGCTGGTGCGGCAGCTTCTCCTCGAACCCGGCCAGCCCGAAGCGCTCGACCAGGTGCCCGACCCGCTGGCGGGCGGTCCGCCGCCGGACTCCCTGGTTCTCCAGGGCCAGCGCGGCGTTGCCGAGCACGTCGCGCCAGGGCAGCAGCAGGTCACGCTGGGGCATCCAGGCGCAGCGGCGCAGCCGCTCGGCCGAGGTGGTGGCGCCCAGCACGTCGATCGTGCCCTCGGTGGGCTCGTCCAGGCCGCTGATCAGCCCCAGCAGGGTAGATTTGCCGCAGCCGCTGGGCCCGACGATGGACAGGCGGCTGTGCAGCGGGACCTCCAGATCCACCCCGGACACCGCGACCACCTGCCCGAAGACCCGGGCCACACCAGTCAGCCGCAGGCCGGTGCCGCTGGCCACCGGGACGGCCGGGCCGCCGGCGGCGGGGCCGGTGTCCCCGGTGCCCGGCGTGCCCGGGCCGGGGCCGGGCAGGCCCGGGCTGAACGCGCCCGTCTGCGCGTCCTCCTGCAGGGGAACACCCTTGGCTGCGGGCGAACCACTCGTTCCGGCCATCGACTCCCCGATCGGCAGGGAAATAGGATCTCAGATCTCGATTTCAACAGTGAACCACTCCTGGCCCGGTCACGCGAGGTTCCGACATGGAACCGTTACGTCCGCAATGTGCTGTTAACGGGCCAGGACCCGCCGGGCGATGACAAGTGTGCTTGACATCACCGCCGAACCGGGGTCATGCTGAACGCGTGACAAGCAGACTTTACATCGGGTCGCCGGGCCGGGCCAGTGGTGCGGAAACCAGTGGTGCGGAAACCAGTGGTGCGGACGCCCGCGGTGACGAACCACTGGCGGCGAACCGTGCTCAGGTCCCTGTGGGCAGGAACCCGCGGTGAGGAACGACGTGCGGGAACGCCGCACCACCAAGGGACTCGCCCAGGCCGAGCTGGCCCGTGAGCTGGCCGTCTCACGGCAGACGATCAACTCCATCGAGACGGGGCGCTACACCCCGTCTCTCCCCCTGGCCATCGCCATCGCCCGCTTCTTCGGGACCGCCGTCGAGGAGATCTTCCATGCAGACCACGACTAAGCCCAGCCGCCTGTACTGGGTCACGCCCGCCACCGGGGTGGCCATCGGGCTCGTCTACCTCATCGCGTTCACCATCGGCGGCCACCCGGGCAGCGGGCTGATCGGCCTGGGCATCATGGTCGCCTTCAGCGCGGCGATCGCCCTGCTCGGGCGGCGCAGCGAGACGGTCCGGGGCATCCTCGACCACCGCGACGAGCGGCTGGCCGGCATCGACCTGCGCGCCACCGCCGTGACCGCCGTGGTCATGATCCTGGCCGTGCTGGCCGGCTTCTCGATCGAGGTGGCGCGCGGCCACGACGGCGCGCCGTTCGCCCTCATCGGCGCGGCCGGCGGCCTGGCCTACCTGGGCGCGGTCGGCTACTTCCGGGTCCGCGGCTGAGGTCCTGGCCATGGCGGCTGAGACCCTGGCCCGTTCAGCGGCGGCGCAGCCGCTTGTCCCCCAGCGCGGGATGCGCGGCCAGGTAGTTGTCGGCCGGGTTGATCTCGGTGCCTGGCGGCACGATCTCGTCGATCCGGTCCAGCACGTCGCCGCTCAGCTCGACGTCGGCCCCGGCCAGGAGATCATCCAGCTGCCCCGGCGTCCGGGGGCCGATCAGGACCGACGTGACCGCGGGGTGGGACCGGACGAACGCCGTGGCCAGATGGGTCAGCGGCAGGCCCGCGTCCGCAGCCAGCCCGGTCAGCTGCCGCACCGCGTCCTGCCGGACCTGGTTGGCCGGGATGGCCAGGTCGAAGGCCTGGGGAGCGGTGGCCACCCGGTGACCCTGGGTCGGGTCCGCGCGCCCCGACAGCCAGCCGCTGCTGAGCGGTCCGTAGGTCAGCACGCCCATGCCGTACCGCTGCGCGGTGGGCAGCACGTGGCCCTCGATGATCCTGGTCAGGATGGAGTACCGGGGCTGCTCAGTTCGGAAGCGATGGTGAGCGCCCTGGCCGGCGGCCACCTGGGCCTCCACGATCAGCTCGGCCGGGAAGGTCGACGATCCGATGAAGCGCACGGTTCCCTCGCGGACGAGGTCGGAGAGCGCCGAGAGCGTCTCCTCGATGTCCGTCGCGTAGTCGGGCCGGTGCATCTGGTACAGGTCGATGTAGTCGGTGCCGAGCCGCCGGAGGCTGTCCTGCACGGCACGCTTGATCCATCGCGGCGATCCCCCGCGCTGGTTGGCGTCCTCGCCCATCGGCATCGCGAACTTCGTCGCGAGTACCACGTCGCCGCGCCGGCCCTGGAGGGCCTGACCGACGATCTCCTCCGACTCCCCCCGGGAGTACACGTCCGCCGTGTCGACGAAGTTGATGCCGGCGTCCAGCGCCCGGTGGATCATGCGGACCGATTCGCCGCGGTCGGTGTTGCCCATGGCCCCGAACATCATCGCGCCGAGCGCGAACTCGCTGACCGACATGCCCGTACCGCCGAGAATCCTGCGCTTCATGGCTGCGTGTTTCCTTGTCCCTCGGGGCCGTCCGGATGCTTCCTGGCCCTGGTTCCAGTCCACTGCCGGCCCGGATTGTTCCCGGGCGCACGCTCCGCCTGCTGGCCGGGGCGTACGGGCTACCGGCAGCCGCCGCCGCGTGAGTCACGCCTGGGCTCCGGCCTGAGGCCGACGTAGGCTGCGGTCAGGAGGCGATGGCCATGGGGTTCGAGCACATCCTGGTGGAGAGGTCCGGGGACTTCACCACCATCACCATGAACCGGCCGCAGCGGCGCAACTCCCTGTCCCTGGCGCACATGCGCGAGCTGATCACCGCGTTCCGCGAGGCCGGGGACAGCGATGCCCTGGGCCTGGTGCTGGCCGGCCACGGGCCGGTGTTCAGCTCGGGGCACGACCTGGCCGAGGTCGCCGAGACCGACCTGCCGGCGATCCGCTCGCTGCTGGGCACCTGCACCGAGCTGATGACGCTGATGCAGCAGGTGCCGCAGCCGGTCGTGGCGCGGGTGCACGGGCTGGCCACGGCGGCCGGCTGCCAGCTGGTCGCCAGCGCCGACCTGGCCGTGGCCAGTGAGGACGCCGGCTTCGCCACGCCCGGCGGCAAGGGCGGCTGGTTCTGCCACACGCCGATGGTGGCCGTGGCCCGGAACGTCGGCCGGAAGCGGGCCATGGAGCTGGCCATGTCCGGCGACGTGATCGACGCGCGGACCGCGCTCGACTGGGGGCTGGTCAACCAGGTCGTGCCCGCCGCGCAGCTCGACTCGGCGGTCCAGGACCTGCTCGAGCGGGTCACCCGGGGGTCGGCGGAGAGCAAGGGCATCGGCAAGCAGGCGCTCTACGCCCAGATCGACCTGGACCAGCCGAAGGCGTACGCCTACGCCGTCGAGGTCATGGCGTCGACCAGCCAGCTCCCGGACGCCCGGGAATGGACCCGGGCCTTCCTGGAGAAGCGCAAGCCGCGCTGGCGCCGCGGCCGGTAAGGGCCGCCGCCCGCCCGTTACCGGGCGCTGTCCAGGGCCCGGAGCAGCGCTTTCATCCACGGGCCGAGATCGTCTGGGGTCTGGGCCGAGATCAGGTTGCCGTCCACCACGGTTCCCTCGTCCACCCAGTCGGTCCCGGCGTTGACCATGTCGTCCCGGATCGCCGCCACGCTCGTGGCCCGGCGGCCCTTGAGGATCTTCGCGGAGATCGGCACCCAGCCGGCGTGGCAGATGAACGCGACCGGCTTGCCCGCCTCGTCGAAGTCGCGCACCAGGCCGAGCACGGCCGCGGAGCGGCGCAGCTTGTCCGGCGCGTAACCGCCCGGGATGACCAGCCCGTCGAACTCCTGCGCGGTGAGCTGGTCCACCACGGTGTCCACCAGCACCGGGCCGTGGCCCTTCTTGCCCATGACCGGGTGCGTGTCCAGGCCGGCCACGGTCACCGTGACGTCCTCCTCACGCAGCCGGTACAGCGGGTAGAGCAGCTCCATGTCCTCGAACAGGTCCGCCGCGAGGAGGAGCACTTTGCGTCCGGCCAGCACCATGGACCCGACTGTACGCCCCGAGGGCCGACTCGCTGACGGATCGCAGTTACACGGCTACCCTGCGCTGCTGCTGATACCTTCCAGCGCAAAGCTGCGGTGCCTGTGATGCCAGAGGGGGACATGGTGCAGGCAGTCAGATCCTCGCGTGCGGTACGGCTTTCCTGTCTGGCCCTCGGCGCGGCGGCCCTGGCCGGCGCCGGCCTGCTGGCCGGCGGGCCCCCCGCCCAGGCCCCGCACGCCAGCGCGGCCACCCTCACGGCGGGGACCCGCCACGATGCGGGCCGGCCCGCGGCCAGGGGCACCCGTGCGGCGGGCAGGCTGCCGGTGGCGGGCGCGCTCCCGGTGCGGGACGCGGCCGCGGCCAGCCGCCGGGGCGGGCCGCTGCACGGGGTCGGCCGCTACCTGCGCACCCGCCAGGGCGTCGCGCAGGTGGCGCTGTTCAGCCGGGACACCGGCCGGACCTACCTGCTCTCGGGCGGACCGGACACGCAGTACACGGCCAGCATCGTGAAGGCCGACATCATGGCGCTGTGGCTGTGGCGCTACCAGTCCCGGCCCGGCACCATCCCGGGCAGCATGCCGTACTCCATTACGTACCTGCTGCAGAACATGATCACGATGAGCGACAACGTGGCCGCCACGTCGCTGTTCTACTTCTCCGGCGGCTGCACCACGCTCACCCTGTTCAACACGCTGATCCCGACGCGCCACACCAGGGTGGGCTGCGAGACGCCCACGTACTACGGGTGGGGCAACACCACGACCACGGCCGCCGACCAGGTCGCGATCGTCCGCAAGCTCGCCTACCGCAACCGCACGCTGGCCCCGGACGCGAGGGACTACGGCCTGCACCTGATGGAGAGCGTGGAGCCGGCCCAGCGCTGGGGCATCACCTGCGGCCCGTGGGGGACCCAGTGCGCCGCCCCGGACTACGCCACGCCGGACCCGGCGGTCACCGTCGCCCTCAAGAACGGCTGGAAGTACCTCCCGACCTGCGCCCCGCAGGACGACACCTGCCCCTGGCAGGTGAACAGCATCGGCTGGGTCCGGGGCCGGGGCCGCAACTACGTCCTGGCCGTGCTCACCACCGATGACCCCGCGGGCCCCGGCACCGCCGGGCTCGACTACGGGATCACCACGATCCAGGGCGTGTCCCAGCGGATCTGGGCCAACCTGGCCCCGCGGGCCGCCCGCTGAACCGGCCGTCTTCGCCCGCCTCACCCGCACCGTAGCTTGGGCCGCAGCCCGGCGCTCGGGTACCGTCGGTGCAGAGCACCGCGGGGAGGAGGGCGTCGTGCCGGGTAGTGCTGTTACATGAGCGCACATGACGCCGTGACGCTGGCCGTCACTGTCGTGTGCTGTGCGGTCTTCGGCATCCTGCTGGTGATGGTGTTCCTGGGAGTGCGCTCCCTCAGTAAGACCTCCCCGGTGACGGCGAACGGGGGCCCGCCGCCCTCTCGCACCCCGCCCGCGCGCACCCCGCCGCCGCACCCCGTCACCTCGCCGGCCGGCCCGGCGCAGGAAGGACCCCCCGGAGATCGAGCTGCTGCCGGAAGACGCGACTGTCACCTTCGCGGCCGAGCGGGCCGCGGCCGACATCGACGAGGTCTTCGAGGCCCTCGACCGGGACCTGATCGGGCTGGTGCCGGTGAAGCGGAAAATACAGGAGATCGCGGCGCTCCTCCTGGTTGACCGGGCCCGGAACAAGTTCGGCCTTTCCGCGCCCCGGCCCAACCTGCACATGTGCTTCACCGGGCCGCCCGGGACGGGGAAGACCACCGTGGCCTTGCGGATGGCGGAACTCCTGCACCGGCTCGGCTACCTGGAACAGGGCCACCTGGTCCACGCCATGCGGGACGACCTGGTCGCCGAGTACATCGGGCAGACCGCACCGAAAACCAAGCGCATCCTGGACCAGGCGATGGGCGGGGTGCTGTTCATCGACGAGGCGTACTACCTCTACCGGGCGGGTGATTCGAAAGACTACGGCCAGGAAGTGATCGACATCCTGCTCCAGGTCATGGAGAACGAGCGCGACAAGCTCGTCGTCATCCTGGCCGGCTACAAGGACCGGATGGACGAGTTCTTCGGGTCCAATCCCGGGATGAGCTCACGGATCGCTCATCACCTCGACTTTGCCGCCTACGAACTCGATGAGCTGGTGCACATCGGGCGGCGGATGATGGAGCGGTCGAACTACTACCTCTCGCCGGAAGCTGAGGCGGCGTTCGGCGAGTACCTGGCGGGGCAGATGGGCCAGCCCCGCTTCGCCAACGCCCGCAGCGTCCGCAACGAGCTGGACCGGGCCCGCCTCCGCCATGCGCACCGTCTCGCGACCGAGCTGGACCGCAGCTGGAACCGGGACGATCTGATGCGCATCGAGCCCGCGGATGTCGTCATCCGGGCGTGATGGCGGGACCGCCGCCCCGGCGGGCGGCCTGGCCACGGCGGGGGCCGGTCCGGCCGAGGGCCATCCGCAGCCCCACGCCGACCAGCATCCAGCCCAGGTCGCGACGCAGGGACGGCCGTGGCCCCGGCCGGCGCCGCGCCTGCTCCCGCCGGGGGCGGGCGAGTTCGCGGTGCAGGTTCTCGTTGCGTGCCTTGATCTGCTGTTCCATCAGGTACGGGTGCATGGCTGAGTCACCTCACGTCGGGGAAGGTTCAGGTCCGCCTCCGGGGAGGCGCACACTCGTTAGGACGGTTCGCCGCCGGCCGGATCATCGGCGGCCGCCTCATCGGGCGGGACGTCACCGGGCGGGGGCAGGCTGATCGGGTAGGCCAGCATGAGGATCTCGACCGGCACCGCGTCTGGCGGCCGGCGGGCGGGGTCGGTGAGCCGCTCGCGGAACCGGGGCAGCAGCAGGGCCAGCACCTCCTGGTTGAGCTCCTCCAGCTCCCCGGCGGTGAGGTAGATGAGGTTCTCGCTGCTGCCCGCCGCGTCCCGCCACTCGCGCGGGAAGTTCTTGTTCGTCTCCAGCCAGGTCAGGTACCGGCCGAACTGGCGCTCACGGAGCATGCGGACCAGGGCGCCCGCGGCCATCTCGGTTTCCGGGTCGTCGTGCGCGGTGGCGAACTGCATCCCGACCGAGGTGAGCCGCCAGGGCCGGGACCGGCCCTTGCCACCGCCCGCCTCCTCCACGAACCCGTACTTGGCCAGCTGGCGCAGGTGGAACGAGCACGTGGTGGGTGACTCGCCGATCCGCTCACCGACCTCGGTGGCCGTCATGGCCCCGCCGAGGAGCAGGGCCTCGATGAGCGCGATGCGGACCGGGTGGGTGAGGGCCCGCAGCGTCCGTGAGTCAGTGAGCTTGCGGACGTCGGCCAGGGGATCAGTCCCGGCGGCGGCCGCTCATCGTCAACAGGCATATCTCGATACTCATCTTTCGAGAGAAATCTGTCAAGAGCTTTCTCTCGAGACCGGCGAGCCGCCCCGGTTCGTGCGGGGCGGGCGTTCCTGCCAGGCTGGGGCAATGACCTGGACCGCACCTGCACCCGACCCGGTCGACGGGCCGATGACCGGCGATGACCGGCCGATCCTCGAGGGCTACCTGAACTGGCAGCGGGTCACGCTGCTGAACATCTGCGCCGGGCTGACCGGCGAGCAGCTGGCCCGGCGGCCGATCCCGTCCTCGAACCTGTCCCTGCTGGGGCTGATCCGGCACCTGGCCAAGGTCGAGCGGATCTGGTTCCGGCAGCGGGCGGCCGGCCAGCCGGTCCCGCCGATGTTCGACCCGGCCGGCGGCAAGGACGCCGACTTCAACGACGCCGTGGCCGCGGAGGCCGAGGCGGATATCGCCCGGCTGCGGGAGGAATGGCGGCAGGCCGACGCGGCCGCGGCGGGCCTGGGCTTCGAGGACACGCTGGACGCCGGCGGCGGCGACACGTTCTCGGTCCGGATGATGTACGTGCACCTGATCGGCGAGTACGCGCGGCACAACGGGCACGCCGACCTGCTCCGGGAGGCCATCGACGGCGTCACCGGACGCTGAATCCGGGCGGTTCAGCCCGCTCCGGGGCGGCCCGTGATCCGGGCCAGCGACAGCACCAGGTGGCGGACCATGGGGTCCGGCTCGGGCCATGGGTACCCGGGCAGCGCCGTGCGCAGGGTGACGGTGCCGTGCAGGGCCACCCACACCGCGATCGAGTCGGCCACGACGTCCGGGCTGCCCGACATGCCCGCCCTGACGCAGTCCTCGATCCCGCGGACGAGCAGCGCGAACGCCTCAGCGCCGAACTCCAGCACCGGGCGGCCGTCCGAGTCCAGCTGGACCGGCGCGCAGTACTCGTCCGGTGGCCGGAGGTGGCCGGAGAACAGGACGCCGTACCGGGCCGGATGGGCCAGCCCGTAGCTGACGTAAGCCCCGCAGCCGGCCACCAGGCGCTCGACCGGGTCCGGGCCGGCCGCCGCCGTGGCCTGGTCGACCGCCTCGGCCAGCTCGTCGAAGACTCGCAGCATCACGGCCATCACGATCGCGTCGCGGTCCGCGAAGTGGGCGTAGATCGACGGCGCGGAGATGCCGACCTCCCGGGCCACCGCGCGCAGCGTGACCGCCTCGTCCGAGCCGGACCGCTCGATCAGCGCCAGCGCCCCGGTCACGATGTCCTCGGTCAGCCGGGCGCCCTGGCCCCGGGCGTTGCGCTGCCGCCGGGGCGGGGCAGCCGGGGCCGCGGCACCGGAAGCGGGCGGGACCAGCCCTGATGCGGTATTCACGGTTCCTACTTTACATCTGTTAGCTCATATGTCTATGCTTACACTCGTAAGTGAACGACTGTAAGTCAACGGTCGTAAGTAAGCGTGACAAGGAGAGTCCGATGCCCAGCTCGAATCTGTGGCCGCAGGGCCACCCGAGGCGGCGGCAGATCCTGCTCGTGCTCTGCCTGAGCCTGCTGGTGGTCGTCATCGACAACACGATCCTGAACACCGCCCTCCCCACGCTGGCCCGGGTGCTGCACGCTGACACCAGCTCGCTGCAGTGGATCGCGGACGCCTACACGCTGTGCTTCGCGGCGCTGCTGGTCCCGGCCGGCGCGCTGGGCGACCGCTACGGCCGGCGGCTCTCGCTGATCGGCGGGCTGGCCGTGTTCGCCCTCGGCAGCGCGGCAGCGGCGTTCGCCTCTGGCACCGGCATGCTGATCGGGGCCCGGGTGGTGATGGGCCTCGGCGCGGCGTTCGTGATGCCCGCCACGCTGTCCATCCTGAACTCCGTGTTCCCGCCCCGGGAGCGCCCGCAGGCCATCGCGGCCTGGTCGGCCGTGGCCGGGGTCGGCATCGTGATCGGCCCCACCCTGGGCGGCCTGCTCCTGTCGCACTTCTGGTGGGGCAGCGTGTTCCTGATCAACGTCCCGCTCGTGATTCTGGCCCTGGCCGGCGTGCTGCTGATCGTCCCGGAGACCGCCGAGCCCGGCCGTCACCGGCTCGACTTCGCGGGCACCCTGATGATCGCGGGGGCGCTGTTCCTCCTGGTGGACGCCATCATCGAGGCCCCCACCCGCGGCTGGACCGGACCGGTCACGCTGGCTGAGATCGCCGCGGCCCTGGCCGGGCTGGGCCTGTTCACCTGGTGGGAGCTGCGCATCCCGAACCCGCTGATCGACCTGCGGGTGTTCGCGGTCCGCGCCTTCTCGGCGGCGGCCGCCTCGGTCACCGTGATCTTCTTCGCCCTGTTCGGCAGCCTGTTCGTGCTGACCCAGTACCTCCAGCTGGTGCACGGCTACAGCCCGCTGTCCGCCGGGCTGCGCGCGCTGCCCTTCGCGATCGCCATGGCCGCCGTGTCGCCGGTGTCCACGATCCTGGCCGGGCGGCTCGGCAGCCGGGTGATCATCCCGGCCGGCATCGCGCTCATGGGCGCGGGCCTGCTCGACCTGTCCACGGCCGGCGTGCACACGTCCTACCCGCCGCTGGCCGTGGCCGTGGCGATCATGGGCGCGGGCATGGGGCTGGTGATGGCGCCGGCCAGCACCACCATCATGACCACCGTTCCCGCGCACCAGGCCGGGGCGGGCAGCGCGATCAACGACACGATCCGCGAGGTCGGCGGCGCGCTGGGCATCGCGATCGTCGGCAGCCTGGCCGAGAACGTGTACCGCTCGAAGCTCGGCAGCACGCTGGCCGCGGCGCACCTGCCGCCGCCGGTGAGCCACCTGGCCACCAGCTCGGTCGCGGCGGCGGACGCCGTGGGCCGGCACCTCGGCGGCGCTTCCGGCGCCCAGCTGACCGCGGCGGCGCACACCGCGTTCACCACGGCCATGGCCACCGGCATGCGGGTGGCCGCGGTGGTGGCCCTGGCCGCCGCCGTCGGCGCCGTGTTCGCGCTGCCCGCGCGCAAGCGGCCGGAGCGCCGTGGCCCTCCCCCAGCCGGAAGACACGGCCGGGCGCCAGGACGCCACCCCCGCCGCGGCGGCGTAGCGCCCGGTAGGCCGCGGGCCCGCCGTAGGGTGCGTGATCATGACTTAGGTGTCGTTCCAACGACACCTAAGTCATGATCACGTTTTGGGTTTTGGGCCCGGGCGCGGGGTGGGACGGGCCGCACCGGGCAGGGGGAGTAGCGGCGGTTCGCGGGGCGTTCTAGGAGACGATCATGGCTGAGGTCAGGTACGAGAACGCGACACGCGTCTACCCGGGAGCGGAGCGGCCCGCGGTAGACGCGCTGAGCCTGGCCATCCGGGACGGCGAGTTCGTGGTCATGGCCGGCCCCCCGGGCTGCGGCACGACCACGGCCCTGCGGATGCTGGCCGGGCTGGAAGAGCTCGATGAGGGCTCGATCCTCATCGGCGGCCAGGACATGGCGGGCGTCCCGTCCCGCGACCGTGACGTCGCGATGGTGTTCCAGAACTACGCGCTGTACCCGAGCAAGACCGTGGGCGAGAACATGGGCTTCGCGCTCCGGATGCGGGGCATCGGCGACGAGGAGAGCGCCCGCCGGGTCCGTGAGGCCGCCCGCCTGCTCGACCTCGAGCCGCTGCTGGACCGCACGCCGCGGAACCTGTCCGGCGGCCAGCGCCAGCGGGTCGCCCTGGGCCGGGCCATCGTCCGCGAGCCCAAGGTCTTCTGCATGGACGAGCCGCTGTCCAACCTGGACGCCGGGTTGCGCGCGGCGACCCAGGCCCAGATCAGCGAGCTGCAGCGGCGGCTGCGGGTGACCACCGTCTACGTCACCCATGACCAGGCGGAGGCGACGGCCATGGGCCAGCGCGTGGCCGTGCTGCGCGACGGGCGGCTGCAGCAGTTCGCCACCCCGGCCGAGCTGTACGACCGGCCCGCGAACGTGTTCGTGGCCTCGTTCATCGGGTCGCCGGCCATGAACCTGTTCGACGCCTCGGTGGAGCAGGACGTGCTCCGGCTGGCCGGTGCCAGCCTGCGGCTGGGCCACGCCCAGCGGCGGGCCGTCCAGGGCCACGGCCAGGTCATCGCCGGGATCAGGCCGCGAGCACCTGTCGGCCGTCCCCGCCCCGGGCCAGGACACGCTGGAGCTGAAGGTGGCCCTGGTCGAGGAGGCGGGCGGCGGCGCCTATATCTACGGCCAGCTGGCCAGTGACCCGGGCAGCAACGTGATCGTCCGCGGCCGGTTCCGTGCGGCCGCAGCCCGGGGAGGTCATCGGCGCCGCCGCGGACCCCGCGCACGTGCGGCTGTTCGACGTGACCAGCGGCCAGCGGCTCACCGGGGGTGAGGCTGATCCGGCCTAGCCGGGGTCATCCGGAAGGTAAAGAAGGTAAAGGGGGTACCGTCCGGGAGACGGGGTACCTTCCGGGAGATAAGCGGCACGAGGCCGCCGGCGAAAGGGCGTGAGATGACGACGCCAGCAGAAACCCCCGTGGTCTTCGTGCACGGCCTCTGGCTGCACGCCGCCTCGTGGGGCCCGTGGGTGGAGTTCTTCCAGGAGGCGGGCTACGCGCCGGTCGCGCCGGGCTGGCCGGGCGACAGCGGCACCGTCGAGGAGACGCGCAGCCACCCGGAGCAGGTGGCCGGGAAGGGCATCGACGACGTGGTCGAGCACTACGCCGGGATCATCCGGGGGCTGAGCGCGCCGCCCATCGTCATCGGGCACTCCTTCGGCGGCCTCATCGTGCAGCGGCTGCTGGGGCAGAACCTGGCCGCGGCGGGCGTGGCCGTCGACGCGGCCCCGATCAAGGGCGTGTTCTACCTGCCCCCGTCGGCGCTGCGGGTCGCCTCGATCGCCTTGCGCAAGCCCGCCTACCGGGAGCAGGCCGTGTCACTCACCGCGGCGCAGTTCCGCTACGGCTTCGGGAACGCGCTGACCGCACCGGAGTCCGCCGACCTGTTCGACCGCTGGACCGTGCCCTCGCCGGGCAAGCCCCTGTTCGAGGCCGCCCTGGCCAACTTCACCCGCACGGTCGCCGGCCGCGGTGGACACCCGGAACAAGACCCGGGGCCCGCTGCTGCTGATCGCCGGGGGCCGCGACCACACCGTGCCCGGCGGCGATCACCACCGCGACCCGGAAGCTCTACCACAAGTCCCCCGCCATCACGGACTTCCGGGAGTTCCCGGACCGGGGGCACTCGCTGACCATCGATCACGGCTGGCGCGAGGTCGCCCAGGCGGCCCTCGACTGGCTCAGGCAGCGCCACCAGTAGGCGGTCCCGCTCCCGGCGGAAACGCCGTCCCAGTCCCGGCAGAACGCCGTCCCGCTCCCGGCGGGCTAGCACCGTGAGCCGTCGCCTGCATGTAGCATAGATACATCATGAATACGGCTGAGGCGCCTGCGGCGCGGTCATCCGCGGTGCCCAGCGCCGCCGGCCGGGCCTACGCCTACGTCAAGGGCGAGATCCTGGCCCGCCGGTTCGCCCCGCATGACCTGCTGTCCGAGGGGCAGCTGGCCGCGGCCGTCGGTGCTTCGCGGACCCCGGTCCGTGAAGCCCTGCTCCGGCTGGAGGGCGAGGGCCTGGTGCGGCTGCTGCCCAAGCGCGGGGCCCTGGTGCTGCCGGTCACGGTGGACGAGATGGCCGATGTGATGGAGACCCGGCGCCTGGTCGAGTCGTTCGCGGCCCGCAAGGTCCTGACCCGCCAGCCGCCGGTGGACCTGGAGCCCGTGCTGAACGGCCACCTGGAGGCCATGCGCGCCGCCATGCGGGCCCATGACGTCACCGCGTACGTGCAGGCCGACCGCGACTTTCATCTCGCGATCGTCGCGGCGACCGGGAACGAGATCATCACCTCGCTGTACCGGTCGCTGCGGGAACGGCAGCTGCGGATGGGCACCGTGAACCTGCTGGACGGTACCGGCAGCCACGTCGATCCCGGCCGGATGAGCTCGACCCTGGCCGAGCACGAGCGGATCCGGGACGCGCTGCGCGCGGGCCGCGCCGATGCGGTCGTGAAGGCCGTGGGCGCCCACCTCGATCACGCGGAGAGCACCCTGGCCCGCCGCCCCTGACCCCGATCCCCGTCCCCGGCTCCCCCGCCCCCCGTCCCCCGGCCCGCCCGGCCCCGGCCCAGCCATCCGCCCGCCCCACCCCCCGGACCCTGATCTTCATGCCCAGCCCGGCCCTGCCGCTGCCCGCCGTCCGCCCCGCCTCCCCCGCCCCCGTCACGCCCGCGTTCCGGCGCTGGGCCATCGCCGTCACCGTGTACATCGCCGCGGTCTTCAACCGCACCTCGCTCGGCGTGGCCGGGCTGGAGGCGGCCAGCCGGTTCCGGATCACGCCCGGCCAGCTCAGCGTGTTCGTCCTGGCCCAGCTGGGGGTGTACGCCGCGATGCAGGTGCCCACCGGCCTGCTGGTGGACCGCTACGGGCCGCGCAGGCTGCTGATCACCGCGGCCGCCACCATGGCCCTGGCCCAGTTCGCGTTCGCGTTCGCGGCTTCCTATCCGGCTGCCCTGATAGCCCGGGCCGTCCTGGGCTGCGGTGACGCGCTGACGTTCGTCAGCGTGGTGCGGTTCGCGGCCCAGGACTTCGCGCCGCGCCGGTTCCCGCTGGCCGTCTCGGTCACCTCGATGCTGGGCATGGCCGGCAACGTCATCGCGACGATCCCGCTCACGCTGCTGCTGCACACGGCGGGCTGGGCGCCCTCGTTCGCCGGCACCGGCCTGATCTCGCTGGCCACCGGGGCGGCGGTCTGGGCGCTGCTGCCCGCGGACCCGCCCGGCGGCGGGACGGTCCGCCATCGCCCCGCGGCCGAATGGCTGGCGGCGGCGCGCCGGGTCAGCGGCCGGGCCCGCGCGTCGTGGCGGACGCCCGGAACCCGGCTGGGCTTCTGGGTGCACTTCTCCTGCATGTCGGTGACCACGATGTTCTCGGTCCTGTGGGGCCTGCCGTACCTCGTGGCGCAGGGGTTCAGCCCGGCCGGGGCCAGCGCGGTCCTCCTCGTCTGCGTGCTGGCCGCCATCGCGATCAGCCCGGCCGTCGGCGTGCTCTTCGGCCGGTTCCCGGCCGCCCGGGTGCCGTTCGCGCTGGCTGTCTGCCTGGTCACCGTAGGGGGCTGGGTGAGCCTGCTGGGCGGGTTCGGCGGGCGGCCGCCGCACGCGCTGATCGTCGTGGTGGTGGCGCTGATGGCCGCGGGCGGCCCGGCCTCCACCATCGGCTTCTCGCTGGCCCGGGACTACAACGCCCGCACCGCCGTCGGCACCGCGACCGGGGTCGTCAACGTCGGCGGGTTCAGCGCCGCCATCCTGGCCTCACTGCTGGTCGGCGGGATCCTCGACCTGGCCGGCCGCAGCGACGTGGCCGCCTACCGGCTGGCGTTCGGCTGCGCGGTGGGCGTGCAGCTGGCCGGCACGGCGATGGCGGTGCGCTGGTGGCTGCGCGTGCGGGGGCTGCTGCTCGGGGCCCAGTCCCGCGGCGAGCCGGTCCCGGTGCGGGTGATCCGGCACCAGTTCGACCGGGTCCAGCTCGAAGGGGTTCACCCCGGCCAGGTTCACCGCGCGGACCCGCTCCCCGCGCCGCAGCCGGGGACCGAGGGCGATCAGGCGGAGCGGGCGCCCTCCCCCGGAGCACGCGGCGCGGTGAGCGCCCCGCGCAGGGTGGGGTAGATGGCCAGCACGCGGTCATAGCCGCTCGACGCGAAGAAGCCGGCCAGCGGGCTCGACGCAGGCACCACGACCCGCAGGTCAATGTGGTAAGCGGTGGCCAGGCGGCGGGCGATCGCGATCTTGCCGAGACCGGCACTGTCGAAGAACGTGGTCAGCGTCAGGTCGAGGATGACGGTGGTGACCCCCGGCTCGAGGGCGGCCATGAGCTCGTGGTGAACCTGCGTCGCGTTGTAGTGACTGATCTCACCCGGCAGGCTGACCACGGTCGTCCTGGCCTGATCGTCCGGCCAGCTCGCTTGATTCTCCATCCGGTGCGCGTCCCCCCCCGGCACGTCGCCGCCAGTCTGCCACGGGAGGCCTGGCCGCACCGGATTAACCCGCCGCGGCCAGGCCGGCCGCGCCCCGGCGCCCGGCCAGCCCGCATTGGTCCGGGGAACCGCCTGGACCGTAACGCAGTCTTCATGATTGGCGAGTACACCTATCGTTTGGGCTCAGCCCGCACGGGAACGCTCATCGCCAGGCACGGTCGACGCGGCTCCATGCGTAGGCTCAGGTTACGGGCGGGCCCTGCCCCCAGATTCAGAGCGACCAGAGCGTGTGCTTCCTGGCTGCGTGTCTCTCAAGCTGAACATCATCCGGAGGGAGAACGTGGGTGCCTAGACCGGCGTCATTCCGGCGTGATTCCGAGGTCAGCCAGCCCGGTACCGGGCTGGGCCGGGGCGGCCCGTACCAGGATGATCCCAGGCCAGGCGGGCCCGGGCGCGGTGGCCCCGGCTGGGGTGGCCCGGGCCATGGCGGCCCGGGCCCGCGCCGTTCCGGCCGCCGCCGTCCTGGCCGCGGCCGGTTCCGGCGGCTGCGGGCACGGCGCTGGTTCCAGGTCGTGATGGCGCTCCTGCTGGTGTTCGTCATCTGGCTGGGCTGGTCCGTGGGACACGCCCTGACCTACCCCGGCGGCGGGACCGTGTCGGAGCGCCTGGCCGAGTGGGCCCGGGATCACTACCTCGGCCCGCTGGTCACGTTCGGGGAGTGGGTCTCCTACAAGCCGCCGAAGGTCGGCGGCAAGCCCTCGTTCGCGCTGACCGGCCCGAGCGCGGGACCGGTGAGCGCCAAGCACGCCGGGCACGCCAAGGCGGACCCCGCTGCTTTCGCGGCCCCGGCGGCACTGAAGCCCCTGGTGGCCCACCCGCTGCGCGGGGAAGGCAAGTGGCGGGTGCTCGGCACGGCCAAGGGAGAGCCCGCCATCTTCGGCACCTACATGCGCGCGAGCAGCGTTTACACGTCTTACGTGGCGGGCATCGTCTCGATGAACCAGGCCCTGGTGCGTTTCCAGTTGCACCCCGGGGCGGAGGATCCGGGACCTGGTCACTGGAAGGCCCAGCCAGACGTCCCGCCGGCCAGGCGCCTCGGGCTGCTGGCCACCTTCAACGGCGGCTTCAAGATTTCCACGTCCGGGGGCGGGTTCTACCTGAACGGTGCGACCAGCGGGGTGCTCACCAGGGGCGTCGCGTCGGTCGTGTATTACCGGGACGGGCGGATCGCCATCGGCAACTGGGGGGGTTCGGTGCGGATGACACCCGGCGTGGTGGGCGTCCGGCAGAACCTGCACCTGATCGTCACGCACGGCAAGATCCCCGCCTCGGTGGACTACAACGTGACGACCACCTGGGGGGCCACCCTCGGTGGCGGCTACTACGTATGGCGGTCCGGGATCGGCATGACCAAGGACGGGCGCGTCGTCTTCGTCTACGGCCCCTCGCTGAACGTGCGGGAACTCGCCCAGCTGCTCAAGCGAGCGGGCGCGGTGACCGGGATGGAGCTGGACATCAACCCGGACTGGATGTCGTACATGTACTACCTGCCTAAGCACCATCCGGCCAACCCGACCCCGGTCAACCTGCTGCCTGACCAGCTGCAGCCCCCGGACCGGTACTACGGCCTGGCGAGCCGCGACTTCACGGCTGTGTACGCGCGGTGACGACCCGCGCGCGGGCAGCCGAACGGCCGCCCGGCGGCTCTGCCGTGCTCGCGCGGTCCCCCTCCCAGGTGCGCTGGCTGGTGGCCGTCGTGCAGACCTCGCGCCCCCGGCAGTGGCCCAAGAACCTGCTGGTCTTCGCGGCCCCGCTGGCGGCGGCGTCGCTGGGCCGGGACGACGGCCTGGGGTACGCGCTGATGGCCGCCGTCGTGTTCACCGTGGCCGCGGCGGCCGTGTACTTCGTCAACGACGTGGTGGACGCGGACCGGGACCGGCTGCACCCGGTCAAGCGGGCCCGGGCGGTGGCGTCGGGCCGGCTCCCCCGGGCGCACGCGGTGGCCCTGGCCGTCCTCGGCGTGCTCGTGGCCGAGGCCGTGTGCCTGTGGGTCGGCGAGCCCACGCTGGCCGTGCTGGTCGGGCGTGTATGTGGCGTTCTCCCTCATGTACTCGCTCGTGCTCAAGCACATCCCGGTGGTCGAGCTCGCGTTCGTCGCGGCGGGCTTCGTGCTGCGCGCGCTGGGCGGCGCGTCCGCGACCCGGGTCCCCCCGTCCGGCTGGTTCCTGGCCGTGTGCAGCCTGGGCGCGCTGCTGGTCGCGATCGCCAAGCGCTACACCGAGCTGGCCCTGCTCGGCCCCGAGGCCGCGGTCCACCGGCCGGTGATGCGCTGGTACACGCCGGGCCTGCTGCGGCTGAGCCAGCGCGTCGCCGCCGGCGTCATGATCGCCGCCTACCTGCTCTGGGCCTACGGCCAGCACGACAGCTGGACCCGCACCCTGCACCTGCTCAGCGCGCTGCCGCTGGCCGGGGCGCTGCTGCGGTTCGACTGGCTGACCGCCAACCAGCCAGCCAAGCCGGTCGAGGACCTGATCGCCCGGGACAAGCTGATGATCTGCTGCGAGCTGGCCTGGCTGGCCCTGTTCGCGGGCGGGCTGTAGTGGCCGTCGCCGCCCAGCGGGAGACGGGACGGCTGCTGAGCGGCTGGGGGCGCACTGCGCCGTCTCGCGCCCGGGTGCTCGGCCCGCTTCCGGAGGGCCAGCTCCGGGCCCTGGTGGCCGGCCGGCCCGCGGGCGGCGTGCTGGCCCGCGGCGCGGGGCGCAGCCACGGGGATGCCGCCCAGAACGCGGGCGGGGTGGTGCTGGCCCCGGTGACCGCTCCGCGCATCGACCTGGACCCCGCCGGCCCGGCCGTCCGGGTCTCGGCCTCCACGACCTTCACGGACCTGCTCACCCGGATCGTGCCGGAGGGCCTGCTGCTGCCGGTACTGCCAGCCACCCGCCACCTCACCGTCGGCGGCGCGGTGGCCGCCGACGTGCACGGCAAGAACCAGCGCAGCGACGGCAGCCTGGCCCGGTGGATCGAGGAGATCGAGATCCTTGACGGCCGCGGGGAAGTGCAGCGGCTGACCCCGGACGGCGATCCGGAGGGATTCCGGGCCACCGTGGGCGGGATGGGGCTGACCGGGATCATCCTCAGCGCCACGATCCGGCTGCTGCGGATCCGCAGCGCGCAGATGCTGGTCAGCTCGCGGCGGCTGGCCGATCTGGACGCCGTGCTCACCGCCATGGACGAGAGCAGGGACCGCTACTGCGTCGCGTGGATCGACACCACCGCCACCAGCCGGTCTCTCGGCCGCGGCGTCCTGGCCGTCGGCGACCACCTCGCCGATCCTGATCCGGCCGAGGAGGGTGGCGGCCTGGCCTACCGGCCGGCCCGGGCGCGCCGGGCGCCGCGGCTGCCGGTCTGCCCGTTCACCACCTGGTCGGCCCGCGAGTTCAACGGGCTGCATTTCCGCGGCGCGGCGCAGGAAGACAGCGGGATCACCGACCTGGCCACCTTCTTCCACCGGCTCGACACGCTCGACGGCTGGAACCGCGCGCTCGGACCCCGCGGCTTCGTGGAATACCAGTGCGTGGTGCCCGAGGGCGCGCACGGCGTCATCGCGCGGATCCTGGAGGCCGCGCAGCAGCACCGGTGCGCCCCGTTCCTGGGCAGCCTGAAGCGCTTCGGCCCGGGCAGTGGCGGATTCCTGTCCTTCCCGATGGCCGGCTGGTCGGTCACCATTGACATGCCGGCAGGCAACCGCCGGCTCGGGCCGATGCTGGATGACCTGGACCGCCAGGTCGCCGCGGCGGGCGGTCGGGTATACCTGGCCGGGGACAGCAGGCTCAGCGCCAGCGCCTGCGCCGCGATGTATCCCGGGCTGGCGCAGTGGCGGGCCGCGGCGGCGCGGCTCGACCCGGCCGGGGTCTTCCGCTCCGACCTGGGGCAGCGGCTGGGCCTGCGGCCGGCCACCATGACAGCACAGAAGACATCGGGCGCCACATCGAGCGGGAGGCACCATGCCGGATAAGCAGGGCACGGCGGGCAGTCCGTCCAGGGTGCTGCTGCTCGGCGGGACCAGTGAGATCGGCCTGGAGATCCTGGCCGCGCTCAGGCTCCCGGCGGGCACCGAGGTACTGCTGGCCGGCCGGGACGAGCAGCGGATGGCGGCGGCCGGCAAGGAACTCGGCGTCCGGGCGCGCACGCTGCCCTTCGACGCCACCGCGCTGGAGACCCACCAGGCCCTCATCGACGAGGCGTTCGCCGGCGGCGACGTGGACCTGGTCATCTCCGCGGCGGGCATCCTGACCGGGCAGCAGATCCTGGACGGCGACCCCCTCGGCGCCGGCCTGCTGGTCGAGACCAACTTCACCGGCCACGTCACCACGCTGCTCGCGGCCGCCGGGCGGATGCGCGCCCAGGGCCACGGCACCATCGTGGTGCTGTCCTCGATCGCCGCGATCCGGCCGCGCAAGGCCAACTTCGTGTACGGCGCGGCCAAGTCCGGCCTGGACGCGTTCGGCCGCGGGCTGGCCGACTCGCTGCACGGGTCCGGGGTGGACGTGCTGCTGGTCCGGCCCGGCTTCGTGATCGGCCGGATGACGGCCGGGATGGCGCCGGCGCCGCTGGCCACCACGCCCGCGGCGGTGGGGGCGGCCGTGGCGGCGCGGCTCCGCCGTGGCGGCGGCACCTCCCCCGGCGGGCTGCTCTGGGTGCCGTCCGCGCTGGCCCCGCTGGCGGCCGCCTTCCGCATGCTGCCCCGGCCGCTCTGGCGCCGGCTGCCGCGCTGAGGCAGGTTCCCCCCCGATGCGTGTGCTGGTGGCCGAGGACGACCGTGGCCTGCGTGAGACGCTGAGCCGCGGGCTGCGCGAGAGCGGTTACACCGTCGACGCGGTGCCCGACGGCCAGGCCGCCATCGAGTACCTGCGCGGGTACGACTACGAGGTCGTGGTGCTCGACTGGCGGATGCCCCGGGTCTCCGGCCTCGAGGTGCTGCAGTGGATGCGCCGGGACTCCCGCTCCAACCCGGTCCTGATGCTGACCGCCCGGGACACGCCCAGGGACCGGGTCACCGGCCTGGACCAGGGGGCCGACGACTACCTGGTCAAGCCGTTCGACTTCGCCGAGCTGCTGGCCCGGCTGCGGGCGCTGCAGCGACGGCCCCGCACCGCGCAGCTCCCCCAGCTGGTGGTCGGGGACGTGGTCTACGACCCGGCGACCCAGGAAGTGCGGATCGGGGCGCAGCGCCCCGCGCTCACCGCGACCGAGCGCGGCATCCTGGAGATGCTCATGCGCCGGTCGCCCGCCGTGGTGGACCGGCGGTCGATCGCCCAGAACGTCTGGGAGAACGACGCGGACGCGCTCGGCTCCAACACGATCGACGTGCACATGGCCAGGCTGCGGTCCAAGCTCGCGGGCGGGCAGGTGCGCATCGAATCGGTGCGCGCCGTCGGATACCGGATACTGGGCCGGTGAGCTGGCGCCTGCCCCGGGTGCCGCTGCCCCCCCAGTTCGGGCACGCGGCCCGGGTGGCCCTGGCCGCGACGCTGCTGGTCGGCGTGGTGTACGCGGGCTGCGTGACCATCCTGGACCGGGCGGTCACGGCGCGGCTGGTGGCCTCGGTGGATACCCGGCTGCGCGAGCACCTGGCCGTCGGCCCGCCCGCCAGCGGCCCGCCCGCCAGCCCGGCCCGGCCCGACCGCGGCCAGGCGGGGACGGGCCGCAGCGCCCACGCCGACGATGACGACGACGTGGACGAGGCGCCCGTGTTCCTGTGGCGGGTCCGGCCCGGCCAGGCCGCGGCCGCGCTGACCGCGGGCGCTCCCGCGCTGCCCGCGGGCCGGATCGCGGCGGGAGGCGGGCCGGTCACGGTCCGCCTGGGCGCGAGCACTTTCCGGCTGGATCAGGCCCGCCGCGACGGCGCCTGGCTGGTGGCCGGGCAGAGCCTGGCTGAGCAGCAGCACACGGTGAACGTACTCCGGGGCGGTGAGCTGCTGGTCGGCCCCGTGCTGCTGCTGGCCATGTTCGCCGGATCGCTGATCATCGGCTTGCGGGCGCTGTCCCCGGTGGAGCAGTCCCGGCGCCGCCAGCTCGAGTTCACCGCGGACGCCTCGCACGAGCTGCGCACCCCGCTGAGCGTGATCAGCGCGGAGATCGGCATCGCGCTGAGCGCGCCGCGGCCCGCCGCCGGCTACCAGGCGGCGCTGCGGCGCATCGAAGACGAGAGCCAGCGGCTGCGGCGGATCGTCGAGGACCTGCTGTGGCTGGCCCGGTTCGACTCTGAGCCACCGCCGCCCGGGGCGGAGCCGCTCGACCTGTGCACGATCGCGGGGCAGTGCGCCGACCGCTTCCAGGCCGTCGCGCACTCGCAGTCGCTGGACATCACGGTCACCGCGCCCCGGGCGCAGGCCGCCTGGATCAGCGCGCCCCCGGAATGGATCGACCGGCTGGCCGGGGTCCTGGTAGACAACGCCTGCCGTTACGCGGGGCCGGGCGGCAGCGTGCGGCTCGGCGTGGCGGTCCGCGGCAACCGGGTGAGCCTGACCGTGGAGGACAGCGGGCCGGGCATCCCGGCCGCGGAGCGGCACCGGCTGTTCGACCGGTTCCACCGCGTCACCAGCCACGGGGCCACCGACCAGGGCGGCGGGGCCGGGCTGGGGCTGGCCATCGCCGACTCGGTCGTGAAGTCGACCGGCGGCCACTGGCGGATCGCCGAGTCACCGCTCGGCGGCGCACTGTTCGAGGTGTCCTGGCGCCGCCCCGGCGCCCGGGCGCGCGGCGACGGGGCGCCGCCACCCGTGGCGCCCAGCCCGGTGGCTAGGGTGGCACGGTGAGCGGTCTGCGGGTCCTTTTCCTCGGCGGTACTGGTGTGATCAGCTCGGCGTGTGCCCGGCTGGCGGTGGACCACGGCATCGACCTGTCGGTCATCACCCGGGGGCAGACCCGGGCCCGCCCGCTGCCCGCGGCGGCGCGGGTGCTGCACGGGGATGCCCGGGATCCGGGCCAGGTCCGTGAGCTGCTCGGGCACCGCGAGTTCGACGCGGTGGTGGACTGGGTCGCGTTCACCCCCGAGCACGTGCAGGCCGACATCGACACCTTCCGCGGCCGCGCCGGGCAGTACGTGTTCATCAGCTCCGCCTCCGCGTACCAGACGCCGCCCGCCCGGCTGCCGATCGTGGAGTCCACGCCGCTGCGCAACCCGTTCTGGGCCTACTCCCGGGACAAGATCGCCTGCGAGGACCTGCTGGTCCGGGCCTACCGGGAGGAAGGCTTCCCGGCCACGATCGTGCGCCCGTCGCACACTTACGACGCGACCCTGGTGCCCCTGGACGGGGGCTGGACCGCGCTGGGCCGGATGCGCCAGGGCAAGCCGGTCATCGTGCACGGCGACGGCACCTCGCTGTGGACGCTGACCCACCACCGGGATTTCGCGCGGGGGTTCGTGCCCCTGCTCGGCCACCCCCGCACCGTGGGCGACTCGTTCCACATCACCTCCGACGACGTGCTGACCTGGGATCAGATCACCCGGGCCCTGGCGGCCGCGGTGGGCGCGCCCGCCGACATCGTGCACGTGCCGTCGGCCGCGATCGCCAGCGCCGACCCGCAGTGGGGCGCGAGCCTGCTCGGCGACAAGGCGCATTCGCTGGTCTTCGACAACTCGAAGCTGCGCGGCGTGGTACCGGGCTACCGGGCGGTCATCCCGTTCGAGCAGGGTGCCCGCGAGATCGCAGACTGGTACGACGCCGACCCCGACCGGCAGCAGGCCGACCCGAGGCTGGACGCGATCATGGACAAGCTGGTCCAGGCCTACGGGGGCGGCTGACCGTCCCCCGGCCCCGGCGGCGCGGGCCGCGCCGGGTCAGGCCGTACCCCGGTCAGGCGGCTTCCGGGTCAGGCCGCGCGGCCGCGGCCGGCCAGCCGGGCCCGTTGCGCCTCACGGGCCGGGCTGTGGGTGATCCAGATGGCCACGTCCAGCAGCCGCAGCACGGTGGCCCCGGCCGCGTCTGGCGGCCGCAGCATCTCGACGGCGTCCCGGGCCTCCGGGTCCCGGAGCAGGCAGCGCAGTACCTCCCAGGTCTGCCCGGGCAGGCCTGCCGCGCGGATGACCACCTTGTCGGTGGCCGGGCAGAGCCGCGGGCGCTTGCGGGCCAGCAGCTTGGATGCCGTGGCGGTACCGACGCCCGGCATCTCCAGTAAGGCGTCCCAGAGCGGGTCCACCGTGGCGAGCTCCGCGTCGGAGGCCGCCCACAGGTCCACGCCCGGCGGGATCGCGCTGAGCAGGCCCGCGACCGGCGCGGCCTGGGGGCCCAGCAGCTGGCGGACAGCCTCCGGCCGCCAGGCGATGTCCAGCAGCGACACGGCCAGCAGGTCGTCGGCGGTCACCGCGCCGGGCGGGTTGTGCCCGAGGGTGCAGAAGCTCATGCCCGCGAAGCCCTCGGCCGGATCGAAATACGCCGCCATGGCCTGGCCCAGGCCGGGCGCGGTCAGGGTTTCCCTGAGCCGCCCCGCCGCACGCCGGATGGCGTCCCCTCCCCTTAACGAACTCATCTGCCCAGTATGCGAGTATCCGGCCGGTCTGGCCCAGGAATATCCGCTGTAAAGATCATGCAGGTTTGCTTACAGATCTCCCAGCTCAGCGCGGTCTGGCGGGCGTCACGCCCGGGCACCGGATCTCGGTTAGGTCACGAAACGGCGTCAAGTGGCATGCCGGGTCTTGCCGGGACCTGAGGGCTGATCTTCAATCAGTGAACCACAATTCATCAGATGCCAATGTTGCCTATCTGAGCAGGATCTTCTTGGTGAATGAGGATTCATCTGCGGCGCCTCCCCCGGCTGCGGCACGCCCCGGGGACCGGGCGCCCGGCCCGCGTCCCGGGTTAGGCCCGGACCCGGGCCGCCTGCTGGAAGTCCACGGGGTGACCGTGCGCTTCGGCGGCCTCACCGCGCTGGACGACGTCTCCTTCAGCGCACCCGGCAGGCAGGTCACCGGGGTCATCGGCCCCAACGGGGCCGGGAAGACCACGCTGCTGAACGTGCTGTGCGGGTTCGTCCGGCCGGACCAGGGCCGGCTGAGCTTCGGCGGTACCGAGCTGGCCCGGCTCCGCCCGCACCAGCTCGCCGCGCTGGGCATCACCCGGACGCTCCAGGGCGTGGGGTTGTTCCGCCGCCTGTCCGTGCTGGAGAACGTCATGGTCGGCGCGCAGGGCCAGGCCCGCGCCGGGTTCTGGTCCGCGCTGGCCGGGCTGCCCGCCAGTGACCGGGACGAGCGGCGGCTCCGGGCCCGGGCCCTGGCCGCGCTGGACCGGGTCGGCGCGGCCGGCCTGGCTGACGCCCGGCCGGATCAGCTGGCCTACGGCCTGCGCAAGCGGGTGGCCCTGGCCCGGGCCCTGGCCGCCGAGCCACGCCTGCTGCTCCTCGACGAGCCAGCCGGCGGCCTGTCCGAGACGGAGCTCGGCGGGCTCGGCGAGCTGATCTCCAGCCTGTCCGCGGAGACGTCGGTGGTGCTCATCGAGCACCGGATGGACCTGGTGATGGCGGTGTGCGACACGGTGGTGGTGCTCGATTTCGGCCGCGTTATCGCCCGGGGCACGCCGGACCAGGTGCAGGCCGACCCGGCGGTCACCACCGCGTATCTCGGGGTGGAGGATTCCGGTGAGTGAGGACGCCGCGCTGGCGGTCGAGGAGGTCGTGGCCGGTTACGGCGGCGTGCTCGCCCTGCAGAGCGTCTCGATCACCGCCCGCCCGGCCACCATCACCGCGGTACTCGGGGCGAACGGGGCTGGCAAGACGACCCTGCTCCGCACGATCAGCGGGGTGATCCGGCCGCGCCGGGGCCGGGTGCTGGTCGGCGGGCAGGACGTGACCGGCCGCAGCGCCGAGGACATGGCCCGGGCCGGGGTGGCGCACGTGCCCGAGGGCCAGGGCGTGATCGCGGAGCTCACCGTGCAGGAGAACCTCAGGCTCGGCGCGTTCTGGCGGCGCGGGCGGGACACCCGGGCCGCGGCGCTGGCCGAGGCCTACCAGCGGTTCCCCGTCCTGGCCGGGGCCCGGAACCGGGCGGCCGGGACCCTGTCCGGTGGCGAGCGGCAGATGCTGGTCATCGCGCGGGCCCTGATGTCCCGGCCGCGGGTGCTGCTGCTGGACGAGCCGTCGCTCGGGCTGGCTCCGAAGATCGTCTCCCAGGTCATGGAGCTGACCGCGGGATTGCGCGAGGCCGGCCTGACGGTGCTGCTCGTCGAGCAGAACGCGCGCAGCGCGCTGGCCATCGCCGACCAGGGAATCGTGCTCAGCCTCGGCCGGGTCGTCGCGGCGGCGGACGCCACGGCACTCGCGGCCGACGTCGGGCTCCGCCAGCACTACCTGGGCTTCTAGGAGGCCGCCGGTGACCGAGTTCCGCGAGCTGACGCTGGGCGGGATCAGCGTCGGCATGATCTACGCCGCGATCGCGCTGTCCCTGGTGCTGATCTGGCGGGCAACCCGGATCCTGAACTACGCCCAGGGCGGCATGGCGATGTTCACGACCTACATCGCGCTGCTGGTCATCAACCGCACCGGGTCGTACTGGGCCGGCTTCGCCGTGGCGCTGGCGGCCGGGCTGCTGCTCGGCGGGGTGATCGAGCGGCTGGTCATCCGGCCGGTCGAGAGCAAGCCGCCGCTGAACGCCATCATCGTCACGATCGG
Organism: uncultured Actinomycetes bacterium; assembly: GCA_963851025.1. Taxonomy (GTDB): domain Bacteria; phylum Actinomycetota; class Actinomycetes; order Streptosporangiales; family Streptosporangiaceae; genus RYN-230. Next base: position 70,323 of record CAWKOA010000019.1, on the reverse strand, counting down.
GCTGCTCGTCTTCCTGGAAGGGCTCGCGGGCATCATCTACGGCGGCCAGTTCCGCTCCTTCCCCGCCGCGTTCTCCATCGACGGCCTGCACATCGGGTCGGCCACGCTCGGCATATCGGCCAACGACGTGTTCGTGGCGCTGGCCGTGCTGGCCGCGGCGCTGCTGCTGGCGGCGGGATTCCGGTACACCTCCGCCGGGCTGCAACTGCGCGCGGCCGCGTTCAGCCCGCCGGTAGCCCGGCTGCTGGGGGTCCGGGTGGGCCGCATGCTGACCCTGGGCTGGGCGCTCGCCGGGCTGATCGGCGCGCTGGCCGGGGTGCTGGTCTCGCCGTCCACTTTCCTGTACCCGAACAGCATGGACTCCATCTTCGTGCTGGGGTTCACCGCGGCGGTCATCGGCGGCCTGGACAGCCCGGCGGGCGCGATCGCCGGCGGCCTCATCCTCGGGGTGGCGCTCAGCTATGTCGGCGGCTACCTGGGCTCGGATCTGGTGCCCCTGTTCGGGCTGGCCGCGCTGGCCGTGGTCCTCATGCTCCGGCCGTCCGGGCTGTTCTCCCCGGCCGCGACCCGGCAGGTCTGAGATGACCCTGATCCGCCACGTGGCCGCGGCGGCCGCCCTGGCCGTGCTCCTCGTGATCATCAGTGTCACGGTGACCCCGTTCCGCGACTACCAGATGGCCGAGGTCGCCTGCTACGTGGTGGCGGTGGCCGGGCTGACCGTGCTGGTCGGCCTGAGTGGCCAGATCTCGCTCGGCAACGGGGCGTTCATGGCCATCGGCGCGTACGCCGCCGCCCTGCTGCTGCTGCACCTGCACTGGCCGCTGGCCGTGGTGCTGGTGGCGGCCGCGGTCGCCGCGGCGGCCGGCGGCGCGGCCGTGGGGGTGGCGGCGGCCCGGCTGCGCGGGCCCTACCTGGCGGGCGCCACCCTGATGCTCGCCGTGGCGCTGCCGTCGCTGGCCCTGCGGTTCGGGCTGCTCGGCGGGGACCAGGGACTGACCGTGGTGATCAGCAGCCCCGGCTTCCTCGGCCCGGCTTTCCCGCTCACCCGCTGGCAGGCCTGGCTGACCTGCGGCTGCGCACTGATCACCCTGGTGCTGCTGGCCAACCTGGGCCGCAGCCGGGTCGGCCGGTCCTGGCGGGCCGCGGGGGACGACGAGGTGGCGGCCGCCCTGGCGGGCCTGAACGTGGCCCGGCTCCGGGTGCTGGCCTTCGTGGTGAGCGCGGCCTGCGCCGGGCTGGCGGGCGCGCTGCTCGCCGTGACCACGTCGATCATCTCGCCCGGCGCGTTCACCCTGACGCTGTCCATCGCCCTGCTCACCGGGGCGGTCCTGGGCGGCCTGGGCAGCCTGGCCGGTGCGGTGTGGGGCAGCCTCGTGCTGGTCCTGGTGCCCACCTACGTGACCGACGTGGCCACCAGCCACGGCCTGTCCAGCTCGGCCGGATCCAACATCCCCGTCGCGGCCTACGGCGTCGTGCTCGTCGTCGTCATGCTCGCCTTTCCCGACGGCATCCAGGGTGGCCTGCGCCGGCTGTACCGGCCGCTGGCATCCCGCCTGCCCGCCCGGCCCGGTCCGCCCCGACGGCGGCCGGGTTCCCAGCTCCGCGCGCCAGCCAGTGAACATCAGGAAGAAGGCTCGATATGAACAGATCGCACCGGGTCGGCCTGCCCGCCCTCGCCGCCACGGCGGCCCTGGCCATGCTGGTCAGCGCCTGCAGTTCGGGCGGATCAGGATCGGGAGGGAGCAGCGGCGGCGGGCTGACCGCCTCCGCGCCGGGCATCACCGCCTCCACGATCACCATCGGCAGCCACCAGCCGCTGACCGGGGTAGCCGCGCCCGGCTACAGCGAGATCGCGCCCGCGTCGAACGCCTACTTCCAGTACGTCAACGCGCACGGCGGGATCTACGGGCGGAAGGTCGTCTATAAGTACCTCGACGACAAGTACGACCCGACCAGCACCGTGTCCGTGGTGAAGCAGCTCGTGCTGCAGGACAGCGTGTACGCCATCTTCGACGGGCTGGGCACCCCGACACACCTGGCCGTCGCGCCGTACCTCAACTCCGCCAAGGTGCCGGACGTCTTCGTGGCCTCCGGCTGCGAGTGCTGGAACTCGCCGACGACCTGGCCGGAGACCTTCGGCTGGCAGCTGGACTACGTGCGCGAGGGCAAGATCCTCGGCACCTACATCAAGCAGCACTTCGGCGGCCAGAAGATCGGCTACTTCTACCAGGACGACGAGTTCGGCAAGGACGGCGTCAAGGGCCTCGACGCCGTGATCCCGCACGGCGACGTGGTCAGCAGGCAGAGCTACGACCCGACGAACATCAACGTCGGCCCGCAGGTGGCCGCGCTCAAGGCGTCCGGGGCCAAGGTGGTCGTGTCGTTCAGCGTCCCGGCCTTCACCGCGCTGCTGCGGCTGAACAGCCTCAAGCTCGGCTTCAGCCCCACCCTGGTGGTCAGCGACGTGGGCTCCGACCCGATCACGCTCGCCGGGCTGCTGGAGGCCTTCGCCAAGCAGGGCGGGGCCACGGTGTCGGGCAACCAGCTGACCCAGGGCATCATCACGGACGGCTACCTGCCCACCCTGGGCGACACGGGCAACAGCTGGATCGCGCTGTTCAAGCGGATCCACGACAAGTACCTGCCCAAGCTGCCCTTCGACGGCAACGTGCTGTTCGGCGAGGCGGTCGCGTACACCTTCGTCCAGGCCATGCTGAAGGCGGGCCGGAACCCGACCCGCGACGCCCTGGTCAAGGCGATCCAGGGCGGCCTGCCGCAGGGCCCGGCGGTCGCGCCGTACGCCTTCTCCGCGACCGATCACGCCGGCATCACCGGGGCGTTCATCGGGGTGATCAAGAACGGTGTCATCGTGAAGACAGGCCCGGTGCAGGTCACGGACACGACCCCGGGTGGCGCGGTGCGGACCTTCACCGGGGCGCAGGCCCCGGCACCATCCAGCGGGATGCCCTAGCATACGCACGGGCTCCCGGTGCGGAAGGGCCTGGTGATGGGTCCCGGACGGGGGTAGGAGGCGTGGGGGTCGCGACGAGCCGGAGGCTGCCCGACGACCGCGGGCAGCCGCCGGCCCAGCGGCTGCTGGCCGCCGCGGAGCGGCTCTTCGGGGAGCGGAGCTACCAGCGCACCACGGTGGCCGGCATCTGCGCCCACGCCGGCATGGCGACGGGCAGCTTCTACGCGCACTTCGGCTCGAAGGCGGAGATCTTCGCGGCGGTGGTCCGCAAGCTCAACGCGGACCTCCGGACGGCCATGAAGGAGGCCATCGAGCAGGCCGGCCCCGGCCAGCGGGAGATCGAGCGGGCCTCGTTCCGGGCCTTCTTCGACATGCTGTCCCAGCGCCCGTGGATGGACCGCATCGTGCGGGAGTCCGAGTTCGTGGCGCCCGGCCTGTTCCGCGAGTACTACGAGCACCTGGCCCGCGGCTACGCCCGCGGGGTGCGCCAGGCCCAGCTCAGCGGCGAGGTAGACGCGCGCTACGACCCCGAGGTCATCGCGTTCGTCTACACCGGGATCGGCAACTTCGTCGGGATGCGCTGGGCGGACTGGACCGCGGGCGGGCACGTGCCCGACGACGTCGTGGACGATCTCCTGGAAGTGCTGCGCCGGGGCCTGCCGCCCGCCCGGCCGCCGCGGTAGCCGGGCGGGTCAGCCGCCGTAGCGCAGGATCACCCCGGACTGCCTCGTGCCGCGCTGGCCGGGCCGGTAGGAGGCACCACCGCCGAAGGTCACCGCGGAACCGGCCACGTGGGCGACCGCGCCCACGGCCAGCCGGGTGGCCGGCAGTGGCAGCCTGGCCGGCCTCAGGTGACCGCGGCTGTAGTGCAGCATCGCGAACGTGCCGGGGAACCCGGCCACCGCCGGGATCCACAGGCCGCCTGAGCCGTCCGGCACGACCTGGAGCGGCTCACCGTACCGGGCCGACTGGCTCACCAGCCGCCACCGGCTCCCGTCGAAGTGCAGCAGGTAGAAGGGACCACGCTCGTCCTGGCAGTGCCCCGCGCCCACCGCCCACACGTCGGTGGCGGAGCGGGCGAGGACCTGGTCGGCGGACGGGCGGCAGAATTGGGTGTCCCGCGGCAGCACCCGGGCCAGCGAGGTCCGCGACCAGGTGCGCCCGTTCCAGTGCGCGGCGGTCTTGCCGCCCACCGCCCAGATGCTGTTCCGGCCGAGCGCGCTGCCCCCGGTGAGCACGGCGGCGGCCGGGTACCGCCGCCAGGTCCGGCCGTTGTAGTGCCAGGTGCCCAGGCGGCCGGGTGAATCCGGCTGGCCGAAGACCCACACGTCGGCCGGGCCGAGCACGACCGCGTCCCCGATGGCCTGGGTGAACCGCCCGGCGGCCGCCCAGCGGCGGCCGTTCCAGCGCAGCGCCCGGCCGGCCCGGCGGGCCGGGCGGTGAACGCCCACACGTTGTCCCGCGCGCTCGACGCGGCCGCCGTGACCAGGTCACCGGCCTGGCCGGGGAACGGGACGGCCGCCCAGCGGTGGCCGGTGAGCCGCCACGCGACCGGCCGGGCCAGGGTGGACGCGAACGCCCACGCGTGATCGGGCCCGGTCGCGGTCACGGCGGTGACGCCGGGCAGGTCCCGGCCGCGGGTGGTCTTGATGATGCGCCAGGACGGCCCGGCCCCCGTGCGGGCCGGGTGGGTCCGGCCCGGGTGGGTGCCCGCGGGCCGGGCCGCGGCGGCGGCCGCGCCCGGCCCGGTGGCCGCGGCCAGCAGGCCGGCCAGCAGGGCCGCCCCGGCCGCCGGCCGCCGCAGGCGTCCGCCTCGCCCGCCCGATGTCCTGGCCTGCCCGGTTCCCCGCATGAGTTCCCCCTCGCGCCGTCGCGCCAGGGCATGACCCCGCAGGTCCCTGGCGTCTGTGATAAACGACGCCGAAAGCGCGGCGCAGGATGGAGCCGCAGGGTCACAACTCCGTAACACCGTGCTAGGAGACATGCCCGGCGTGGCCGGCGTGCCCGGCGTGGGCGCCGTGGTCATGGCCGGCCTCGTCCGGGCTGCCGCCCATCATGGCCAGCATCTCCCGCCCCCCGGACCGGAAGAACCGCACCACCAGCGCGGCGGCCAGGATGATGAACACGATGTTCAGGTACGTGGTGTAGTTCCACACCACCCCGGTCGTCCCGACCTTCGCGGTACGGGCCTCCGGGACCAGGCCCAGCCCGCTGAAGGTGAACTCGACGACGTAGCCGGCCAGCACCATGGTCGCGTAGAAAACCCCGGCGATCACCAGCATCATCCGGGTGCCGTAGTACTTCCGGTAGATGACCAGGATCGGGATGATGATCAGGTCGGCGAAGATGAACGCGACCACGCCCCCGAAGCTGATCCCCCCGTTCCACAGCACCGCCGCGAGCGGCACGTTGCCGATCGAGCAGACGAAGCTGAGCAGCGAGATCACCGGGCCGATGATCGGCCCCCAGAGCCGCGCGGCGAGCGGATGGCCGGTCAGGAACAGGTGCTGCCAGAAGCTGTCCGGGACCCAGGCGCCCACCGCCCCGGCGATCAGCAGGCCGATCACCACGTCGCGCAGCACCGCGGCCCACTCCATGACGAAGATGTGGCTGACCGAGGTGTAGCCCTCCCGGCTGAGCAGGCGCCGCCGGAAGCTGCCGGTGGCGGTGATGCTCATGTCCATGGCCGCGTGGCCTTCCATGGAACCCGCCAGTCCCCGGTTGGCCTGCCGCCGCGCCTCGTCGATCAGCCGCTGCCGGACGAACAAGCGGAAGGCCACCGCGACCAGCACGATCATGATGGGGCCGCCGACGAACTCGGCCAGGGTGAACTGCCAGGAGATCAGCAGGGCCAGGATGATCCCCAGCTCGATGACCAGGTTGGTGCTGGCGATCTCGAAGACCATGGCCGCGGTGAAGCTGGCCCCCTTGCGGAACAGGGACCGGGCCAGCGCCACGGCCGCGTAGGAGCAGGACGAGGAGGCTGCGCCCAGCCCGGTGGCCCGGGCCAGCGCGGCCGGCCGGTCGTCACCGAGCAGCCGGACGACGGTGGACCGGCGCACCACCGCCTGGACCACGGCGGACAGCGTGAACCCGAGCAGCAGCGACCAGGTGATCTGCCAGGTCATCGAGCCGGCCACGGCCAGCGCGTGGCCGATCGCGTCAAGCGCGCGCATCGTCGGCCTCCGGAGCGGCGATGGTCAGCAGCTGGCGCAGGCAGTGCTCCAGCAGCGGATGCGGGAAGCCGTCGCTCAGCCGGTAGTAGACGACCCGGCCGTCCTTGCGGAAGCTGACCAGGCCGGCCAGGCGCAGCATCTTCATCGCGTAGGACACCTGGTCCTCGGTCACCTCGAGCGCCAGGGCCAGGTCACCGACGCACAGCTCGCCCGCGGCGACCAGCGCGAACAGGACCCGTGACCGTACCGGGTCGGCCAGCAGGCCGAGCAGCCCGGCCAGCCGCCCGGCGTCCGCCACCGACAGCGCACCCGCCTGGGCCGCGGCCACGCCCGGCCCGCTCACCGGGTGATCATGATCTCGGGGCACCATACCCTCACCTCCGTACGTCCGTATGTTCACACGGATATACGGAGATGTCAAAGCGGGGGCGGCGGGGCCCTGGCGGGCGGATAGGGGCCCAGCCGCCGGGGTTGGGGTGGGCCGGGTGGCCGCTTTCCCAAGGCCTCGGCGGGCGGCTAGGGGACGCCGGGGTTGGGATTGGCCTGCGGCAGGCCGGAGCAGATGCTGGCGCCGGCGTTGCGGCTCTGCACGGTGGTCTGGGCCGTCGCGCGGCTGGCCGCGCTGCGCCCCGCCTTGCCCTTCCCGGTGGCCGCGGCCTTGCTCCCGCCGGTGGAGTGCGCCGCCGCGGGCGGGCTCACGCCCGCGAAGTCACCCCCGAGGACCAGCGTGACCGGGCCAGGCTGGCCCGCCTGCGGGGCCGGCTCGGCCAGCAGGTTCTGCGCGGCCGGAGTGGCCTTCAGCGCGGTGGCCAGCGTGTACGCGCCGTCGGCCTGCGCGGTGCCGGAGTAGGTCACGGTCGTGGTGCTGGTCGCCGCCGCGTCCCCGGTGCCGATCACGTCGAAGCCGAGCCGGGTGAGCCGCCGGGCGGTCTGGGCCGCCAGTCCCGGAGTCCCGGTGCCGTTCAGCACGCGCACCTGGACGTGGCCGTAGGGCAGCGTGGGCAGCCGGTGATGCCAGGCCTGGCCGTCCAGGATCATCTGGAAGATGACGTCGTCGGCCGGCTCTTCGGGCAGCAGCCGGTTGACGTCGGCCGGGTCGGTGACCGTGGGCATGGTCAGCAGGGTCACGTTCTTCGCGTGCAGCCCGGTGAGGCTCCTGGCCAGGCCCAGCAGCTTGCTGACCGAATCGAGCCCCTGGTCCACGGTCAGCGCCCGGGTGGCCACGTCCGCGATCTTGAGCAGCTGCACCGAGTTGCTCAGGATGCCCTGGCTGTTGACCTTCTGGATGACCGAGGACATGAACGCCTGCTGCAGCTCGATCCGCGGCAGGTCACCGCCGACGTCCCCCTCGGCCTGGACGCCGTGCCGGGTGCGCACGTAGGCCAGCGCCTGGTTGTAGGTGAGCAGGTGCTTCCCGCCGCTGAGGTTCAGCCCGCTGTAGGGGTCGTGGTAACCGGTGCGCGGGACGCAGACCTCCACGCCGCCGATCGTGTCCACCATCGCGCGGAAGGAGTTGAAGTTGAACATGACGAAATGGTCGAGCGGGACGCCGGTCAGGTCCTTGACCGTGCTAACCGCGCAGGACGGGCCGCCGATGTTCATCGCCCCGTCGATGATCGCGGACTGGTAGGGCCCCATGATGCCGGTGCCGACGCTGCGCCGGGCCTGGCAGCCGGGCTCGTAGACCATCGTGTCCCGCGGGATGGACAGCACGGTGGCGTGGGTGTGCGTCGGGTCGAGGTGGACCAGCAGGAGGTTGTCGGAGTTGCTGGTGTTCAGGGCGGGATTGCTGCCCAGGTCGCCGGCCCGCTGGCCCTGCCGGGTCTGCGACCCGAGCACCAGGATGTTCTGCGCGCCGTACACCGAGCGGTGACTCAGCCCGCTGACCTTGACCGTGCTGATGTTGCCGTCCAGCCTCCGGTAGATCGCGTAGGCGCCCAGGCTGGCGACGACCATGGCCACGACGGCGACCGTGCCGGCGATGTAGCCGGCCTTGGCCGCGCGGCTCAGGGGCCGCCCTGTGCTCGGCATGATGACTCCCGTCCCGAAGCCTTCCCGGCAAAGCCCCCGGGACGGCGCCGGCCCGGGCGATGCGACCGGGAGCCTACCGGCGAGATCCCCCGGGACACCTCAAATCGGGCAGGCGTTGACCATCCCATGGGCTGCCCGAGAGGCAGCCGGGTAGTACGGCCGGGAGATGGCGGGCGCAGTCCGGCCGGCTAGGCAGGCGGGCCGGGCCGGTCAGCCCGGGCCGCCGATCCACAGCGGGATCGTCGCGCCGCGGTAGGTGCCCCAGCGGAACCCGTAGTCGCGGGCGCTGGTGTGGAAGTAGCGCAGCCGCATCCGGGAGAAGTAGCTCACTCCCCGGTGCGCCGCGACCCGGGACAGGCCCACCTCGGCCGGGTACCTGGTGTAGTGGCCGGCCGCGCAGTTCGGGGAGCAGTTGTCCACCCAGAGGGTGCCCCAGCTGAACGCGGACGTGGCCGTCCAGTGCGACCAGTGCTGGATCCGCACGAACGTGTCCGGGCCCCCCACGTAGATGGTGGACGGGCGGGCCGTCCCGTGGCCCCAGCCGTCCTGCCCGTTGTAGGCGACCGGGAGCCGGCCCGCCGCCGTGCCGCGTGCGGTCCCCGTGGTGAGCGCGGCGGCCGCGCCCGCCGCCAGGAACGCGAGCAGGACCGCCGCCAGCGCCGCGATGCCGACCTTCTTCACAAGCAACGTCCCCCTGTGCTGAAAACCCTGTGCTGAAAACCCCGTGCTGAAAACGGGGTGCTGAAACCCTGTGCTGGAACGGGATGCCGACCCGTCACGCCACCGGGCCCCCCGGCCGGTCCGGACCAGCATAATGCCTGGCCGCAAGCCTGGGCCCGGCTAGTCCAGTCAGGCGATGACCCGGGCCGTGGAGGAACCGTCGGCCAGGCGGCGGACTTCGAGCCGCTCGGCAACCCGGTCCTTCAGGTCGGCCACGTGGCTCACGATGCCCACCACCCGGCCGCGGTCACGCAGCTCGTCGATGACCGCCATCACCTGGTCGAGGGTCTCCGCGTCGAGCGTGCCGAAGCCCTCGTCGATGAACAGGGTGTCCAGGTCCACCCCGCCGGCCTCGGCCTTGACCACGTCGGCCAGGCCGAGGGCCAGCGCCAGCGAGGTGTAGAAGGTCTCGCCGCCGGACAGTGACCGCGGGCTGCGTTCCGCGCCGGTGTGCCGGTCGATCACGGCGAGGGTCAGCCCGGTCCGTTCCCGCCTCGCCCCGCTCTCGTCGGTGCGCCGCAGCTCGTACCGGCCCGCCGACATGGCCCCGAGCCGGACGTTGGCCGCCGCCACCACCTGCCCGAACCACTGCCGGAGCACGTAGGTGGTCAGCGCCATCCGGCGGTGCCCGTCCATCCCCTTGGCCAGGCCCGCCAGCCGGATCACCGCGGACGTGTCCTCCTGCAGCTGGTCGAAGGCGTCCTGGGCGTGCTGCACCTCGGCCAGCCGCTGGTCCAGGCGGCCGGCCCGGGCCTGGGCCGCGTCGCGGGCGGCCCGGACCTCCTGCTCGGCTTCCTGGGCGCGGGCCAGGGCGGCCGCCGCCGCCTGCGCCGCCGCGTGCACCGCGGCCGCCTGCCCGGGATCCAGGCCGGCCAGGTCGTCGGCGGCCGCCGCGGCCTGGAGCGCGGCCAGGTCGGCGGTCCAGCCGGTCACCTGGCGCGTCGAGGTCCGCCTGCGCCCCGGGGCTGAGCAGCGCGGCGCTGGCCAGGTCGGCCGTGGCGAAGCCGCGGGCCGCCGCCTCGCGCCCGGCGCGTTCCCCGGCCCGCCGCTCGTCGGCCAGCGCGGCCGCGAGCTGGTCCAGCGCCGCCGCCAGGGAGCGATTCGTGTCCGCGGCCCGGCGCAGGGCTGCCTGCCGCTGCGCCACCGACGGATGCCCCTGGGCGGCCCCGGCCAGCTTGTGCTGCAGCTGGCTCAGCTCGGTCTCCGCCGCGTCGGCCTGGGCCTGGGCCGTGGCCAGCGCGGCGGCGGCGTCCTGCAGTTCCTCCGCGACCCGCTGCTGCTGCGCGCGCTGGCCGGCGAGCCCGGCCTCGAGGCGGCTGACGTCCGCCGCGGCCCGCTCCGCCCCCGCCACCAGGTCATCCACGGCGCCGGCCTCGGCGGCCAGGCCGTCCACGGTGCCGCCGTCCGCCACCGCGGAGCTGGCCGCCACCGCGGCGGCCAGCTCGTCGCGCTCGCGGGTCAGCTGGGCCCGGGTGGCTTCCGCCGCGTCCCGCCGGGCCGCGGCCGCGGCCAGGTCCGGCTCGGACACCAGGCCGCCAGCCGCCTGCGCCGGAGCGGGATGGGCGGTGGAACCGCAGACCGGGCACGCGGCCCCGTCGGCGAGCTGGGCGGCCAGCTCCGCGGCCATGCCGTCCAGCCGGGCGGCCAGCAGCCGCAGGTGGGCTTCGGTCAGCGCCTGGTGCGTGTCCACCGCGCCGAGCAGGGCCGCGTTCTGGTCCGCGAGCCGCGGCTCCAGGCTGGCCAGGTGCAGCGGCGGCCGCGGCCCGGCGGCGCAGCGCGGCCTGCTGCTCGCGGGCGGCCCCCAGGCCGGCGGCCAGCAGCCGGGCCTGCGGCGAGACGTTCCTCCGCGGCGGCGATCTGGCCGGGCAGGTCCGCCCGGGCCGCTTCCAGGTCGCGGAGCTGCCCGGCGGCCGCCGCGACCGCCTGCTGCGCGGAGCGCAGCGCCGGCGACCTGGACGGGCAGGCCCGCCTCGGCGTCCGCGAGATGCTGCAGCGACGCGGCGTCCTTCTCGGCCGCCTCGGCCCGGACGAAGGCCTGCGGGCCGCCGCCGCCCGCGAGCATGGCGTCGTCCGGGTCAGGGACCAGCCTGAGCAGGCTGTCGCGGGCCTCGCGGACCGCCTGCTGCGCCTCGCCGCGGCGCGGCCAGCAGGGGCCGCACTGGTTCCGCCCGCCGCGCCGCCGGCCAGCCGGGCGGCCCGCTGGTCGTGCCCGGGCCGGGAGGCCTCGTGCCCGTGCAGCCGCTGGAGCGCCCCGGTCAGCCTGGTCATCAGCCGGGCCCGCTGCTGCTCCCGCTCGCAGGCGGCCAGCCGGGCGGCCGTCTCGGCCGCCGCCACCTCCAGTCCCGCCGCCGCTGACCGCGGCGTCCTCCGCGAGGTCCGCGCCCACCTGCTTCAGCCGGGTGGCCCGCTCCGCACCGGGCAGCTCCAGCAGCTCGGCGCGCGCGCCGGCGTCCAGGCCGGCCGCCTCGGCCGCGGCCGACACCGCGGTGCGGATCGCTTGCCTCGGCCTCGGCGCGCTGCCGGACCGCGGTGGCCCGGTGCCGGTCCAGCTCGGCCGTGATGCGGTCGTACAGCTGGGTGCCGAACAGCCTGCTCAGCAGCACCCGCCGGTCGTCGTCCGCGGCCTGCAGGAACTTCGCGAACTCGCCCTGCGGCAGCAGCATGACCTGGGTGAACTGCGCCCGGTTGAGCCCGATGAGCTCGGTGATCGAGTTCCCCGGCCTCGGCCTTGTTGGCGGACAGGCTGACCCACGCGCCAGCCTCCTGGCGCTCCAGGTGCACGCGGGACGGCTCGGTGGTGAAGCCGTCCCCGCGCCGCTTCGGCCGCCGGTGCTCGGGCACCCGGGTCACCCGGTGCCGGACGCCGCGCACCGAGAACTCCAGGCTGACCGAGGGCTCCGCGTCCGGCGCGGCGAAATGCGAGCGCAGCCGGTCCTCGGCGGACTCGTCCCCGGCCAGCCCGCCGTACAGGGCGAACGTGATGGCGTCCAGGATCGTCGTCTTGCCTGACCCGGTCGGCCCCTCCAGCAGGAACAGGCCGCTGCCGGACAGCCGGCCGAAGTCGATCCGCTGCGCGCGGGCGTACGGGCCGAACGCGGTCAGCTCCAGGCTGTGCAGCCGCATCAGGCGGCCGACTCGGCGTGCTGCGCCGCCTCGACGGCCGCGCGGAGCACCGCACGGTGCGCGTCATCGGCCGGCCCGCCGCTGGTGAACTCCACGAACAGGCCGCAGATCTCGACCGGGTCGCTCGCTGCGGCCAGCCGCTCCAGGTCGGCGTCGGAGCTGGTCAGCTCGCCCTCCGGGGCGAAGTCGAGGATCAGCGTGTGCGGCCACTTCTCGCGCAGCCGCTCCATCGGGGCCGGCGGCCGCACGGTGTCGGTCAGCACCACCTTGACCCAGGCGCCGGCCAGGTCGGCGAGATCCGACCCGGCCCGGGCCAGCAGGCTCGTCCAGCGTGCCGCGCACCTCGCGCAGCGGCCGGGGCACCGGCGCGGCCAGCGCGGTCGTGCTGACCTGGCCCGCAGCGTCGATCTCGGCCAGCGTGACCGACTTGGCGTGGTCCTTCTCGCCGAACGAGAACGCGAGCGGCGACCCGGAGTACCGGATGACGGTGCCGGCCTCCGCGGGCCCGGCCCGCTGCGCGCCGTGCAGGTGGCCGAGGGCCACGTAGCTGAACCCGCCGAACACGGCGGCGGGCACGTCGGCGATGCCGCCGACCCGGATGTCCCGCTCGGACTCGGCGGGCTGGCCGCCGGTGACGAAGGCGTGCGCGGCGACCACGGTGCGGCCGACGCCGCGGGCGGCGGCGTCCGCCCGGATCCGCCGGGCCGCCTCGGCCAGCACCGCCTCGTGTGTCCGGTCGCGACGCCCAGGTCGGCCATGACCGCGTCGGGCAGCAGGTACGGGATGCCGTAGACGGCCACCGGGCCGTGCTCGTCGGCCAGCAGCACCGGCCGGGCCAGGTCGGCCACCGAGGTGCGCAGGTGGATGCCGGCCGCCTCGCTGAGCCCGGCGCCGAAGCCCAGCCGGACCGCGGAGTCATGGTTCCCGCTGATCAGGATGACCGGGATGCCGGCCTGCGCGAAGCGCAGCAGGGCCGCGTCGAGCAGCCGGACCGCGTCGAGCGGCGGCACCGCGCGGTCGTAGATGTCCCCGGCCACCACCACGGCCCCGGCCCGCTGGCGGACCGCCTCGTCGAGCAGCCAGCGCAGGAAGGTGTCCTGATGGGGCAGCAGGTTCTCGCCGTGCAGCGTGCGCCCCAGATGCCAGTCCGAGGTGTGGATCAGTCGCATCGCACCGCCGTGGACTCCCCGTGCTGAAGGCCCGTGCTGAAGGCCGTGACGCTCGCCATGATGCCGGACGGGTGCGGCATCCCCGGTGATCCCGGTCCCGTCCGCGTGTCGCCGTCTGTGCGCCGGATTCGCCGCATCCGGCACCGGGTCGTGGGATGCTCGTCAGGCTGGCTGTCAGCGTGCCCTGGGTCTGGGGAATCAGCGCACGTGATCACCGCGCGGGACCCGCGGTGCGGGCGGCCGGCACCACGGGGAAGTCGTGAGCGGGCGGCTGACATCTGCGAGCACGTTAAAGGGGTGTATGGGCAGTGTCGCGGGAAGGTTCTCCCGCGCCCGGCGGCCGCAAGCGGATCACCTCCCGGGCCGAGCTCGAGCAGGTGGCGTTAGGGCTGTTCGACCGGCAGGGCTTCGAGGGGACCACCGTCGACGACATCGCCCGCGCGGCCGGCATCGGGCGGCGCACGTTCTTCCGGTACTTCGCGTCCAAGAACGACGTGCCCTGGGGCGGGTTCGAGGAGCGGCTGGAGCGGATGCGCGCCCGCCTGGCGGGCTGCCCGCCGCAGATCCCGCTGGCTGAGGCGATCCGGCTGGGCGTCGTCACGTTCCACGAGACCGGGCCGGGCGGGGAAGGCTGGCACCGGCGGCGGCTGGAGCTGATCCTGCGGGTGCCCGCGTTACAGGCCCACGCCACGCTGCGCTACGCCGCCTGGCGGCGGGTCATCGCGGAGTTCGCAGCCGGGCGGACCGGCCAGCCGCCGGACGCGCTGCTTCCGGTCACCCTGGGCTACGCGGTCCAGGGCCTGTCCGTGGCGGCGTGCGAGCAGTGGCTGGCCGGCGCGGACCCCGACCTGGGCGCGCTGATCGACGCGGCGGTGCACGGGCTGGCCGGGGTGTTCGCCGCTGACCTGAGGGTCCAGGCCAGCGAGCGCTACAGCTGGCCGACCTCGGTGACCCGGAGCACCGCCTGCCCGGCCTCCTCGGACGCGGCCAGGTCCACCTGGGCCGAGATGCCCCAGTCGTGGTCCCCGGCCGGGTCGTCGAAGATCTGCCGCAGCGTCCAGGCCTGCGCGCCCTCGTCGATGATGAGCAGCGCGGGCCCGCGGGCGTCCGGCCCGGTGCCGATCTCGTCGTGCACGTCGAAGTACGGCTCGACCGCCGCCTCCCACGCCTCCGCGTCCCAGCCCGTCGCCGGCGTCCAGCTCGCCGAGCTCCTCGTAGTGGCCGAGCGCGGCCAGCTCGACCCGGCGGAACAGCGCGTTGCGGACCAGCACCCGGAACGCGCGGACGTTGCGGGTGACGGCCGGCGGTCCCGCCTCCGCCTGGCTGACCAGGACACCGGACGGGTCACGCAGCTGCTCCCACTCGTCCAGCAGGCTGGAGTCGACCTGGCGGACCAGCTCACCGAGCCATTCGATGAGGTCGGTGAGCTCCTCGGTCTTGGCCTCGTCCGGGACGGTGTTCCGCAGCGCCTTGTACGCGTCGGCCAGGTAGCGCAGCACCAGGCCCTCCGAGCGGGACAGGCCGTAGAAACCGACGTACTCCACGAACGTCATGGCCCGCTCGTACATGTCACGCACCACGGACTTGGGGGCCAGCGCGTAGTCGGCCACCCACGGGTGGCCCCGGCGGTACATGTCGTACGCGGCCTCCAGCAGGTCGGCCAGCGGCATCGGGTAGGTCACCGAGTCCAGCAGGTCCATCCGGGTGTCGTACTCGATGCCGTCCGCCTTCATCTGCGCGACGGCCTCACCGCGCGCCTTGAACAGCTGGGCGGACAGCACCGTGCCGCGGGTTGTCCAGGGTCGCCTCGATGATCGACACCACGTCCAGCGGGTAGGACGGGGACTCGCGGTCCAGCAGGTCGATCGCGGCCAGGGCCAGCGGGGACAGCGGCTGGTTCAGCGCGAAGTCGAACTGGAGGTCCACGGTGAGCCGGGCCCGGCGCCCCTCGGCGTCCGGCTCGTCCAGCTGCTCCACCACTCCCCCGGCCAGCAGCGCCCGGTAGATGGCGATGGCCTGGTGGATGTGCCGGCGCTGGGCGGCCCGGTCCTCGTGGTTGTCGGTCAGCAGGTGCCGCATGGCCGTGAACGCGTCGCCCGGCCGGCTGATCACGTTCAGCAGCATGGCGTGGCGTGACCTTGAAGCTGGACGTCAGCGGCTCGGGGTCGGCGGCGACCAGCCGCTCGAAGGTGGGCTGGCCCCAGGCGATGAACCCCTCGGGCGGCTTCTTGCGGACCACCTTGCGCCGCTTCTTCGGGTCGTCGCCCGCCTTGGCCAGCAGCCGCTCGTTCTCCACCACGTGCTCGGGGGCCTGCACCACGACCCGGCCGGTGGTGTCGAACCCGGCCCGGCCGGCCCGGCCCGCGATCTGGTGGAACTCGCGCGCCTGGAGCAGCCGGGTCTTCGACCCGTCGTACTTGGACATGGCGGTGAACAGGACGGTGCGGATCGGCACGTTGATCCCCACGCCCAGGGTGTCGGTGCCGCAGATGACCTTCAGCAGCCCGGCCTGGGCCAGGGTCTCCACCAGCCGCCGGTACTTGGGCAGCATCCCGGCGTGATGCACGCCGATGCCGTGCCGGACCAGCCGGGACAGGGTCTTCCCGAACCCGGCGGTGAACCGGAACGCCGCCGATCAGCGCGGCGATCTCGTCCTTCTCCGCCCGGGAGCACACGTTCACGCTCATCAGCGCCTGGGCCTGCTCCAGCGCCGCGGCCTGGGTGAAGTGCACCACGTAGATGGGGGCCTGGTGGGTGGACAGCAGCTCTTCCAGCGTCTCGTGCAGCGGCGTGATCACGTAGGAGTAGGTCAGCGGCACCGGGCGCTCGGCGGACTGGACCACGGCGGTCGGCCGCCCGGTGCGCCGGGTCAGGTCGGACTCGAACCGGGTGACGTCGCCCAGGGTCGCCGACATCAGCACGAACTGGACCCGGGGCAGCTCGATGATCGGCACCTGCCAGGCCCAGCCCCGGTCGGGGTCGGCGTAGAAGTGGAACTCGTCCATCACGACCTGGCCGACGTCCGCATCGGCGCCGTCCCGCAGCGCGATGCTGGCCAGCACCTCGGCCGTGCAGCAGATGATCGGCGCGGTGGCGTTGACGCTGGCGTCGCCGGTCATCATGCCCACGTTGGCCGGGCCGAACGCGGCGCACAGCGCGAAGAACTTCTCCGACACCAGGGCCTTGATCGGCGCGGTGTAGAAGGACCGCCGCCCGTCCGCCAGCGCCGCGAAGTGCGCCCCGGTGGCGACCAGGCTCTTGCCCGAGCCGGTCGGCGTGGACAGGATCACGTTGGCCCCGGACACCACCTCGATGAGGGCCTCTTCCTGGTGCGGGTAGAGGGCGAGGCCCTGCTCCTTGGCCCAGCCCGCGAACGCGTCGAAGACCGCGTCGGGCGCAGCGTCAGCCGGGAGGAGGTCGGTGAGGGTCACAAATATGAAATGCTACCGGCCCGGTTAATGTTCCCGCCGGCCCGCTCAGCGTCATTCACCCGGCGGCGGCCTGGCCGAGGAGCCGGCGCAAGCGCGCGCGTCGCGCACGGCATTCGCCTGGCCGTCGTTGTTGAAGTAGGCGAAAACGTCGCCGGCCGGTCCCATTCCCGGATCCGGGCCGGCCCACCAGGCCAGATCGGCGTCGCTATAGGAGCCCGCGTACAGGTGCTGGTGATCGGGGCCGTGCAGCCGCACATAGGCGAAATCCGCGGTGGCCCGCAGCACGCACGGCAGGTGCGCGCCGCTCATCACGCAATACGCGGCCCCGTGCGCCTCCAGCAGGGCGAACACCTCCTCGCAATGCCAGCTGGAATGGCGGAACTCCACCGCGACCCGCATCCATTCCGGGACCAGCCCCAGGAAATAGGCCAGCCTCGCGTCGTCACGGGCCTGGGCCGGGCCGAGCTGGGCCAGCAGCACGGCCCGTTTATCGCCCAGCTCATGCCAGCCCGCGCTCATCCGCTGGATCCAGGTTTCCGGGCCGTACAGTTTCCGTCCGTGGGTCAGCCCCCGGGGCGCCTTGACCGACAGGCAGAACCCGGCCGGCAATTTCTTTCTCCAATAACGGAACGTATCGGGCCGGGGCCAGCGGTAGAAGCTGCTGTTCAGCTCGGCGGTGCCGAACGTGGCCGCGTAGCGGGCCAGCCGGGCCGTGGCCGGCAGCCCGGGCGGGTACAGCTCCGGCTCCCAGTGCGGCGTAACTCCAGCCCGACGTGCCGATCCTGATCGTCACCCGGGCTTACGCTCCCGGTGTGTCCCCGTCCGGGTCGGCCTGGCCGGCCTCCGGACGGCCGGGCGGGCCAGCCTGGTCTTCGTTGCGGAGATCCTGGTTGCCGGGCAGGCTCCCGTCCACCAGCGCGGTGGAACCCGCCGGCCGCGTGGTCGTCTCCTCGGTCCGCTCCCGCAGGCGGTCCAGGCTCTCGGTGTCACCGAGCGGGATGGTGGCCTCCAGGCGGCTGCTCGCCTGGACCTCGGGCAGGTCCACGACCGCGTCCACCAGGTCGGCCCGGTGGCCCGGGGCGACATGCCCGGGCGCGGCGTGCAGCGACGCGCGGGCGGTCCCGCCCGGCCGCTGGGAGACCTCGGCCGCGGCCACGGTCTGGTCGCCGTCCTTGATCTCGACGCGCCGGGCGTCCTCGGAATCGGTCATGGAACACCTCCTCAAGGGTTCGCTGCCCTGCCGCTGCCCGGTGCTAGGCCCGTGAAACCGCCCGCCCGGACAGCGAGCGGAGTTTCGCGCCCACCGTGCCCGGCGAACGCTCGGGCAGCTCGGCGTTCGGCTTGATCAGCAGCGTGGTGGCGGTCAGCCACAGCGCGGCGAAGATGAGGCTGCCGAGCACGTCGGTCGGGTGGTGCTCGCCGCGGTACATCCGGGACAGCGCGATGGCCACCGGCATCACGACGGCCAGGGCCACGAACAGCCACCGCCACCAGCCGCGGGTGTGCCCCATGACCACGATGGCGATCGCGACGTACAGGCAGGTGGTGGCGGCCACGTGCCCGGACGGGTAGGCCGAGGTGGGCAGGTGGTGGTCGAGGTGGTGCACGTAGGGCCGGGGCCGCTTGACCACGGCCGCCGCGGCCAGGAACGCGGCCAGTTCCCCGAACATCACGACCACGATGAAGATGACCGGCCGCCAGTGCCGGATGACGGCCAGGAAGATCACGCACGCGGCCACGGCCACGATGAGGATCCCGGTCGTGGCGCAGGCCACGCTGACGTCGTTGCTCCAGGTGTTCCCGGTCGGCGTGCGGTGCGCGGCGAACCAGCGCGGGATGGCCGTGTCACCCAGCCACTTGTCGTGGCTGTCCTTCACGATCAGCTCGCCGAAGCCGACGATGACGCCGAGGATGAGGACCCAGGCGACCACGACGCCGGCGGCGGTGCGGGCGCGGGACAGGGTGGCGGACGATCTTTTCATGGGGGTCTCCGGCTGGGCTAGTTCGAGATCGTGGCGGGCCTCGGGTTCCAGTCCCTCGGCCAGGGGGTCGGTGACGGGCTGGCCTTCCGCCCGCCGGGTCAGCTCGAACGCGAACGCGGTCAGGCCGAGCCAGGTGATGCCCAGCGTCCAGCCGCCGAGCACGTCGGACAGGTAGTGCACGCCGAGCAGGATGCGGCTGATGCCGATGAGCGCGACGAGCGCGACGATCACCGCGGTGAACACGGTCCGCCAGCGGCCACGGGCCGCGGGCAGGAAGACCAGGTAGACCGCGCCGTAGCAGACGATCGACCCGAGCGAGTGGCCGCTGGGGAAGCTGTTCCCGCCGCCGTGCGCGATCGGGTGGGCCACCACCGGGCGCAGCCGGCCGACCAGGTCCTTCAGGATCGGGTCCATGACCAGCGCGCCCGCGCCGGTGACCAGCAGGTACGCGACCAGCCGCCAGCGGCGCCGGAAGGCCAGGAAGACCGCCGACACCCCGATGATCGTCCACAGCACGCCGTCGCTGCCCAGCCAGGTGACCGCCTTGACCACCGCGACGAGCGCGGGATGGCCGGCGACCAGGGCGTTGATATGGGCGGCGGCGCCGTGGTCGGCGGACTCCAGCGGGCGCCACTGCAGGCGGACCAGGACGAGCAGGATCGTGAACACCAGCGCCGCGGCGGTGACCGCGAGCAGCGGGGTGAGGCCGCGGCGCCCGGGGTGCCCGTGGTTGGAGGGCTGGCGGGGCCGGCGGCCGAGGGTGGAGGCCGACATGGCGCCCCAAGTGCCCGGCGGGCGCGCCTTCATGCATGAGCCCGGCATTACTTCCGCATGATCGGCGATTTACCCAGGAAGCGGCGCCACCGGCTCAGCCGAAGAAGTACACCCGGAGGGCCAGGACGATGGCGACGAGCAGGATGCAGACCACGCACTTGAGGGCCAGCCCCCGCTCGTAGCGGACCGCGTCGCGGACCTCGTCCTCGAACACCCGGACCTGCTCCGCGGTCGCCGGACCGCCGGCGGCCGGCTCTGGCCCGCTCATGTCGGCACCACCATCTTCCCCGTCTTCTCGGTCTTGTCCCAGATCGCCTCGGCGTGCCGGAATTCCTTGATGTAGGCGGCCGTGGTGATGGCGCACAGCAAGGGCCCGTAACCGCCGACGTACACGAACAGCGGGCCCAGGATGCGGCCGAACCGCCGCGACTCGGCGACCTTGCCGAGGAAGGCCACCCCCATGCAGGCCGAGAGCCAGACATAGGTGAACAGCTCGATGCCCCGGACCCAGCCGTAGGTGACCCCGACACCGGCGGCGGTGGCGAGCTCGTGGCCGATCCAGGCCGCCGGGCCGGGCAGGATGGCGGCGAGCAGGATGATCACGTTGATCACGCCCGGGAACATGAGCGCTTCTTTCCAGGTGTGCCGTCCGACGCCAGGGTCGATGGCCAGCGTGAAGGAGGTAATGAAGATGTACGTGATCACGTTGGTCAGCCACAGGAAGTGGAAGGCGGTCCAGGCCAGCTGGTAGTCGATGAAGAACAGGGTCACCAGGGACGCCGACGCCAGCACCATGAACACCGGCAGCAGCAGCAGGCAGAACCAGAGCAGGCCGAAGCTGATGCTGCCCAGCCGGTTATTGGGCTGGGGCCGGAACCAGACGCTCTTGAATCGCCGGGTGACCTGGACGTTGCCGCGGGCCCAGCGCAGCCGCTGCTTCCACAGCGCGACGATGCTGCCCGGCTCCTCCGCCCACACGGTGGCGTGCGGCTCGAAGATGACCTTGCGGCCCCCCTTCTGGGTCTCGAACGTGGTCACCGTGTCCTCGGCCAGCGTGGTCGTGTCCACCTGGCCGCCGATCGCCTCGATGTTCGCCCGCGAGTGCAGCTGCGCGCCGCCCGCCAGGCAGGCGATCACGCCGAGGACCTCCTGGCTCCGCCGGGCCGCGGCCTGGGCGGTGATGTACTCGTAGCCGATGAACCGGGTCATGTAGTTCCCCGGACGGCTGCCCTCCTTGATGTAGGCGGTGACCGAGCCGACCTCGGGATCAGCCAGGTGCCTGGTCATCCGCCGCAGCGAGCTGGGCTCGTAGATGACGTCCGAGTCCATGATCAGGATGGCCTGCATCCAGTCGTCGGCCAGGATCTCGGCCAGGCCGTGGTTCAGGGTCGCGGCCTTGCCCTCACCGCCCTTGTCCCGGCGCAGGTGCACGACGTTCCCCGGGTACTTGGCCACCCTGGCCAGGACGACCTGCGGGGTGTCATCGGTGCTGGCGTCGTCCACGACATAGATCCGCAGGCGTTCGCGCGGGTAGTCGAGCAGCATGAGCCGGTCGATCGAGGTGCCGATGACCGCCGCCTCGTTCCACGCCGGGATGAGGATGGCGGTCCGCGGGAAATAGGCCCGGCATTTCGCGTAATGCAGGCGGCGGAAGTGCAGCCCGACCAGGAGGAACTGGTAGTTCGCCACTAGCAGCGGGACCGCGCCCGAGGATGACGAAGGCCACCAGCAGTGACTTGATGGCGAGCAGGAAGTCCGTCATCAGGGCGCCGCGCCCGTGAAGGCGCCATCCAGGATGCCGCGGACCCGCTGGTAACGGCCGATGGTGGCGCAGTCATGGCTGTCGGTGCTGGCCACCAGCGGCACGCCCGCCGCGGCCAGGGCCCGGATCGTGCGCGGGGACGGGCAGGCCCACTTCTCGTTGACCTCCACCCGCGCGCCGGCCCGCCAGCACCCCCGGGCCAGGTGGTCCAGGGCCGGGCCGGGCACGTCCGCCTCGTCCAGGCCCATCTTGGGCAGGAGGCTGAACAGATGGGCCAGCTGCGGCAGCGCGGTCCGCTGCAGGGCTCCGAGGGTCGCGGCGATGAGGCCGTCGATGACGTCGGCCGCCGAGCACTGGCGGCGCTCCAGGGCGTCCCGCATGTCCTGCGGCGGGACCGGCCCGTAGTCGCCCGGGAACTGGTGGTCCGCGATCAGCACCCGCTCCACCCCTGGCAGGGAAGCGGGCAGGTCCAGCTCGCCGGCGCCGTTGAGGATCTTCGCTTCTACCCCGGCCAGCACCTGCAGCCCGGGCCCGGGTTGCAGCTCGCGCACCGCGGCCACGAAGTCCGGCACCCAGGCCGAGTCCTGGCGCACGTGGTCGGCGAGGCAGATGACCCGCAGGCCCCGGTCGCGGGCGGCGCGGACGTTCTCGGCCACGGTGCTGACCGCGTCGTCGGAGAAGGCCGAGTGGACGTGGTGATCCTCGTCGAGCGCGACCAGGCTCATGCGGCCACTTTCTGCACTTCACTCAGGTCCATGAAGCGCTCCTCGAGGAAGCGCACCATGGCCACCTCGTGGAAGTCCACGTGCTCCGGGACCGGCAGGCCGCGCAGCGCGTCCAGCGCCAGCCGGGGCATGTTCACCCCGCTGGCCATGGTCAGCGGCAGCGCGCCGGGAGCCCGCGGGTTCACCTCCAGCAGGGCCGCGTGGCCGGCCACGTCGCGGCGGCACTGCACGTTGGCGATGTAGGTGAGGCCGGTGATGCTGGCCACCGTGGTCCCGAAGTGCTCCAGCTCCGGATCGTGCATGGTGCGGCCGGCCACCGAGACGCCCGAGTCCACCCGGGCGCGGACCCGGGGCACCGCGGCGATCACGTGGCTGCGCGTGTCGGCCAGCACGTCGATCGAGTACTCCTCGCCCGGCAGGTACTCCTGGACGATGAACTCCTCGGACCGCTCCAGGGCGGCCAGTTCCCGGGCGGAGGCCACCACGGAGATATCGCGCGAGCCGCTACCGGAGCGCGGCTTGAGCATGACCGGGTAATCCCACGACTGCGGGCCGAGCGCGTCGTCGAAGCGCTCGGTTCGCGGCACCCGGACCTGGCCTTCGCAGCACCGGGCCAGGGCCAGCTTGTCCAGGGTCAGCTCCAGCGCCCGCTCCGGGGCGAGCATGAGCTCGGTCCCGGCCGCGGCGAACTCGGCCCGGGCCCGGGCCAGCGGGCGCATCTCGGCGTCCACGGTCGGGATGAGCACGTGCACGCCGAGCGCGGCGCAGCGGGCCAGGACCGCCGAGGCGAAATCCGGGTCCAGGCCGGCCGGGATGAGGGTCCGGGCGTCGGGCGGCACCAGGTAGAGCCCGGCCGCCCACGGGTCCATGTCCGCCGCCAGCAGTTCCACGGTGGGATCGAGGCTCAGCGATTTGATGACGGACACCGCGGCGGGTCCTCCTGCCCCGGTGACCAGCACCCGGATCTGCTTCTGGCTCAGGTCATAGCGCGGCATCCGGTACCCCCTTGATTAGTCCGGCCGGCTGCGGCCGCCGGTCGTCCCGCCGGTCCGGGTCGGCGGGGCCGGCGCCGTTCTCCCCGCGCACGACGCCCCGGGCCGGGGTGAGCTCGTGCTGCCCGGCCACCGCCGCCTCCCGGACCACCTCGAACGGCTCGGCGTAGCGGCCCTCGCAGTAGCGGGACCAGTAGCGCGCGGTCGACTCGATCAGGTCGCGGTCCAGGTAGGCCCGGATCTCCACCTGGGAGGCGAACGCGTCGATGGCCTCGAGCTTGCGGTCCATCTGCTCGTCGATGGCGACGAAGCGGGTGGGCCGGAAGTCCACCGTGGCCGACGGTGACTGGAAGCAGTACACCCGGCCCACCTGGCGCACGGCGACCAGCGCTGCCTGGTGCGTGTTCCGGTGGTCCTGGTGCACGTCGTGCAGGGAGTGGGTGTAGATCACGGTCGGCCGCACGGCCTGGACGATGCGGCTGATCACGCCGATGGTCGGATCCCCCTCACGGATGCTCGTGTCCTGCAGGTCCTCGTGGTACAAGGTGGCGCCGATGACCTCCGCCGCCTTCCGGGACTCGCTGGCCCGGGTGTCCTCGGTGCCGCCCCGGGCGCCGCGGCTCAGGGTCAGGATCGTCACCTCGTGCCCCAGCCGCCGGTGCGTGGCCAGCGTGCCCGCCGCACCGATCTCCACGTCGTCCGGGTGCGCCCCGATGGCCAGCACGCTCTGCCGGGCGGCCTCACGGGCCGCGCGGCCCTTGGCCACCAGCGCGGCCACGGTCTCGACCAGCTTGTCCGGGCGGACGGGCTTCTCCAGGAACTCGTCGGCCTTATTGCGCAGGGCCCGGACCGCGTAGTCGACCGACGGGTGCGCGGTGACCACGGCCACCGGCAGCTGCGGGGATATCTCCCGGACCGCCTCCAGCAGCTCGATCCCGGTCATGCCGGGCATTTCCACGTCGGTCAGCACCAGGTCCCAGCGTTCCGCCCGGGCCCGGTCCAGCGCGGCCACCGGGTCCGGCATGTGGATGGCATCGAAGCCGCCCCGGTTGCGGAGCACGTGCAGGACGTAGCCAGCGGCTTCGGGATCGTCCTCGACGACCAGGATCCGGCCGGGTGACTCCGGCGGGCTGGCGCCGTTCACCGGGTCGCTCCCGGCGCCCGCGCGTTCAGGTCCATCTGTCCCCCGATTTCACTTAGTAGCAGTTACATCACTATAAGTAGTCAGACCTCGGCCGTCACACCCCTCCCGCCGGCCGGCGCCGGGCTCTCCTGGGCCGGGAGGAAGAGATGGACGGTGGTGCCGGCCCCGAGGGTGCTGGTCACCTCCACCCGGCCGCCGTGCATCTCGGCGACTTCCTTGACGATCGACAGGCCCAGGCCCGATCCGGGACGGCCGGCCGCGCTGGCGTTCGAGGCGCGGAAGAACCGGTCGAACAGCTGGCCGATCTCATCCTGGGGGATGCCGATCCCGGAGTCCTGGACGTCGATCCGCCAGGCCGGGCCGTCCACCGCCGCGGTCACCCGGACCCGGCCGCCCTCGTCGGTGAACTTGACCGCGTTGGCGATCAGGTTGTCGATCACCTGGACCAGCCGGGCCCGGTCGGCCAGCACCGGGGGCCCGTCCGGGACCGCCCCGTCCAGGGCGACACCTTTCTGCGCCGCCCCCGGCGCCGCGGCCTGCACGGCCTCGGCCACGACCGCCGAGACGGGCACCGGCTCCAGCTCGAGCGGGATCATGCCGGCCTTGATCCGGCTCAGCAGCAGCAGATCGCCGACCAGCTTGGTGATCCGCTCGGCGTTACGCGCGACGATGTCCAGGAAGCGGGCCGCCGCCGGGGACAGCCCGCCCTCGTCCCGGATCAGGTCGGCGTAGGACACGATCGAGGTCAGCGGCGAGCGCAGCTCGTGGGACACGGTGGCCAGGAACCGGGTCTTGAGCTCGTCCAGCTCGCGCAGCTCGTCGTTCTGCCGCGACAGCTGCTGCCGCGCGTCCTCGGCCGCGTGCCGCGAGGCCAGCTCGGCCGCCAGCCGCCGGTCGCGCTCCTGCTCCTGTGCGGCGCGCTCGGTCATGTCCCAGAGCAGGACCAGGCCGCCCCGGTACTGGTCCCGGGCGAAGACCGGCCAGTAGTCGCACTCCAGCACACGGCCATCCCGGCAGGCGAAGCGCAGGCCCTCGACCCGCTCCCGGCTGCGGTAGTACCGGGAGACCTGGGCCAGCACCTCCGACGGGTGGGCGAAGGTACGCTCCGCCAGCCCGCGCAGGCGCGCCGCGGGGGCCCCGGTAAAGACCGCCGGCGGGTCCCCGGTGCCGAGCAGATCACACAGGCTCGCGTTGACCTGGACGATCACGGCCTGCTCATCCAGCACCAGCACGCCGGGGATGGCCGCCGCGAGCAGGCTGTTCAGCCGCTCGGTCTGGTCGCTGAGGTCGCGCACCGCGGCCTGCTCCGAGGCCAGCAGCCGGTCGCGCTCCTGCTCGGCGCGCTTGCGGGCGGTCACGTTGGTGAGGGCGACCATGTAGCCGCGGGGCAGGTCGGCCTGGTCCGGCAGGGTGGTGACGGCGGCATGCACCCACAGCGGCTCGCCAGAGTGACGCCGCAGGCGGAAGTCGGTGCGCAGCTCCGAGCCCGCCGCCGCGGCCCGCTGCCATTCCCGCCGGACCCGCCCGGCGTCCCCGGGGTGGACCGCCTCCAGCCACGAGGTGCCGAGGATGTCCCCGGCCGGCTGGCCGTTCAGCGCGCACCAGCGCTCGTTGACGTACGCGCACGTCCCGCCGCCGTCGGTGCGCGCGATACCCACCGGGGCCAGCTCGGACAGCAGCCGCACCCGGGCCTCGCTGGCCGCGAGCGCCGCGTTGGCCCGGTCCAGCTCGGTCAGGTCCCGGGCGAAGCTGCAGAAGTAGGGCTGGCCGCCCACCAGGAGCGGCAGCGGGGTCAGCTCCACCGTCCGCTCGCTGCCGTCACCGCGCAGGATGGGCAGGTACATCCGGCCCGTGAACTCCCCCGGGTCCTGGCTGCGCAGGAATCCCTGGGTCGATTCCAGGAAGCTGGGCCGGTTGCGCTCCGGGATGAGCAGGTCCCCCATGCCCTGGCCGAGCACGTCGTCCCGGCGGCGGCCGTACAGTTTCTCCGCAGCCGGGTTGAAGGCCACGATGTTCCGCTCGGCGTCGGCCACGACCACCGCGTCCGGCGCCGCGTTGATGAGCGCGTCGGTGACCGCCCGCCGTTCCGCGATTTCCCTGGTGTCCTCGACCCGGCGGATCCGGGAGGCGATGACCGCGGCCAGCGCCCGCGCGGTGGACTGCGACTCGGCGGTCCACGGCG
Source organism: uncultured Actinomycetes bacterium (assembly GCA_963851025.1). GTDB lineage: Bacteria > Actinomycetota > Actinomycetes > Streptosporangiales > Streptosporangiaceae > RYN-230. The sequence continues at coordinate 44,141 of CAWKOA010000019.1, read as the reverse complement.
CGCAGTGCCCGACGAGGATCAGCGCGCACGGGGGGAACCCGCCGGGGAGCCGGGCCACGGCGATCAGCACCCCGTCCTCGTTCCGGGCCGGCCCCAGCCCGGGCCAGGCCACCCGGCCCCGGACACAGCCTCCTTCCGAGGCCACCTCGGCGTGGGCCGCCAGCAGCGCGGTGAGCTGGGCCATCAGGCCGGGATCCACCGCCCCGGGCGGGTAGGCGGCGATGACCGCGGGCTCGGCCGGCGCGGGGAGCCGGAGGGCGAGAGCGCCGCGGCCGCCGAATCCGGCCGTGCAGCGCCGCAGCAGTTCCGGCAGGCCCGCGTCGGGCGCCGCCCCCTCCTGGCTCACGGCCTGGCTGACCGCGAACTCCAGCAAGGCGGAGGGTGAGGTGTGGGCGCCGGGCTGCGCGCCCGCCTGCGAGGTCGCTCGAGACACCCCCATAATCGAGCGCTCCCCCCTTTAGGTAATCAAATGATTACTCTACGCACATGGTACCCATCGTGGCCGTACCCAATAGACCCGCGGGGAACAGCCGCCGGCCGGAGCCGGTTGCCCGGTTCGACGGTGAGCGACCGGGCCAGGCGGGCACCGGCCCGGGGTGACACGGAGTGACAGTAAGGGAGCGGACGGAATGACTCAGCACGCGCGCGACCAGCTCGGACGGTTCGGCATCTGGCGGGGCGAGCGACAGGTCACGGCGGAACTGGCCGCGGGCATCGAGGAACTCGGGTTCGGCACCCTGTGGCTGGGCTCGGCCAGCGGGGACCTGGCCGCCGCCGAGGAGTTCCTGGCCGCGACGACCACCCTCACCGTGGCCACCGGCATCGTCAACATGTGGCAGTACGAGCCGCACCAGGTGGCCGCGGCGTACCAGCGGGTCGAGGAGCGCTTTCCCGGCCGGTTCCTGCTGGGCGTGGGCGCGGGCCACCCCGAGGTGACCCAGCAGTACGCCCGGCCTTACGACACGCTGGCCCGGTACGTGGACACCCTGCTGGACAACGGCGTCCCGGCCGGCCGCCTGGTGCTGGCCGCGCTCGGCCCGAAAGTGCTGCGGCTCGCCGCGGAGCGCACCGCGGGCGCGCATCCCTACCTGGTGACGCCCGGCTACACCGCGCAGGCCCGGGAAATCCTCGGCCCCGGCCCGCTGCTGGCCCCCGAGCAGAAGGTGGTCCTCAGCACGGACCCCGGGCAGGCCCGGGCGATCGGCCGTCCCCGGGTGGAAAAGCCCTACCTGGGGCTGGCCAACTACACGGCCAACCTGCGCCGCCTGGGATGGACGGACGCCGACCTGAGCGGCGGGGGCAGCGACGCGCTGATCGACGCGCTGGTCGCCCACGGCAGCGCGGGCCAGGTGGCGGCCCGCCTGGCTGAGCACCTCGACGCCGGGGCCGACCACGTGAGCATCCAGCTGCTCACGGCGCCCGGCGACGGCCCGGCCGAGGGCTACCGGGAGCTAGCCGCGGCTCTCCGGCCCGGGTGACTGCGGGCGGTCCCGCCGGGGCAGGCTTTCATCGCTGGCCTGGCCGTTCCCGCGACGGCCGCCGGTCAGCCCGGGATGACCAGGACCTTGCCGGGCGTCCCGCGCTCCACGGCCTCGTGCGCCGCGACGATGTCGCCGAGCGGGAACTGGTGCTCTGGTAGCTCGGTCAGCGCGCCCGCCCGGAGCGCGGTGCCGATGTCGGCGGCCCCCTGATCCAGGGCCGCCTGGGGCACGGTGTAGAGCAGCATGAACCGCAGCACCAGGCTGGCGTTCATGCAGGCCCGCACGGGCAGCACCGGGTCCTGGGGTTCGGCCGCGTAGCAGGCCACCACCGTGCCTGGCCGGGAGACAGCCAGGTCCAGCTGCAGGTTCGCGCCGAGCGCCACCTCGATGATCCGGTCCACCGGCCCGACGGCGGCGGTGATCTGGCTGGCCGCGTCAGGGTCGGTGTAGTACACGACGTGGCCGGCACCGGCCTGGCGGGCCAGCCCGGCCTTGTCCGGGTTGCTGACCGTGGAGGCCACCCGGGCCGCCCCGCCCCACACCGCGAACTCGATGGCGAAGTGCCCGACCGCCCCGGCGCCGCCGGCCACCAGCACCGCGGCGTCCTTGACCGGCCCGTCCGCGAACACCAGGTGGTGTGCGGTCATGGCCGGCACGCCCAGGCTGGCCCCGAGTTCCAGGGAAGCGCCGTCCGGCAGCGGCACCGCGCGGTTCTCCGGGACCACCGTCCATTCCGCAGCGGTCCCCCAGCGGCGCCCGGCTGCGGCCAGGTACACCCACACCTGCTGGCCGATCCGGTCCTCCGGACCGCCCGGGCCGACCGCGTCGATCACCCCGGCGCCGTCCTGGTGCGGGATCTGGAAACCGTCAATGGGCCGCGGGGTCGCCCCGCCACGGCTCTTGACGTCGGTCGGGTTGACTCCCGAGACATGCACCCGGACCCGGACCTCGCCCGGGCCCGGCTCCGGCCGCTCGACCTCCACCACCCGCAGCACCTCGGCCGCCGGGCCGGTGCGCTCATAGACCGCCGCTTTCACCGCGTACCCCTCACTTCACTCTGGCCACCGTCACCCGGCGCCCGGCCATCCGGTCGCCGCCCTACCATTCTTGCCCCGGGCCCGGCACGCCGTGCGCGGACCCGGGCCAGAACGCGCGCGGGCGGGGACGCGATTCGCGTCCCCGCCCGCGCGGGTGGCTTGGGTCCGGGTGCGCCCGGCCGTAACTGGCCCGGCGCCGCCGTTTGCCGCTGGCCTCAGGCCTTGAGGACGGCCTCGATCTCCAGCTGGATGCCGATCTTGTCACTCACAACCACGCCGCCGGTCTCCATCGGGGCGCTGAAGTTCACGCCGAAGTCGCGGCGGTTGATCTCCGTGGTGGCGGTGAAGCCGGCCCGGGTGCCGCCGTAGGGGTCCGGCCCGAAGCCGTTCAGCTCGACGGTCAGCGGGACCTCCTTGGTGACGTCCTTCAGGGTCAGCTCCCCGTCCAGGATGTAGTGGTCACCCTCGGCCCGCAGGCCGGTGGAGCGGTAGGTCATCGTGGTGTACTTGTTGACCTCGAAGAAGTCGGCGGACCGGATGTGCTGGTCACGCTGCTCGTTGCCGGTGTTGATCGAGGTCAGGTCGATGGTCGCGGTGACCGACGAGTCCAGCAGCTTCTCGCCCGTGACGAGCTCGCCGGAGAAGGTCGTGAACCGGCCGCGGACCTTGCTGACCATCATGTGCCGGGCGGTGAAGCCGACCTCGGAGTGGACCGGGTCGATCTCCCACGTGCCCGCGATGTAACCCGGGATGGTGCTGGCGTCAGTGCTAGCTGTCATGGGGAATACTCCTGTCGTTCATAGTGGCGTCGTTCATATTTGAATACTCAACGAGTATCACTCCCAGTCTAGCGTTGTCAAGCGTTCAACTATTCCGGGTATGCTGTTCCCATGAACGATCCTGGACCGCGCTGGCTGAGCACGGGCGAGCAGCAGACGTGGCGTGACGCCATCGAGGCCTGGCAGTGGCTCCTCGCCGCCGTCGATGCCCAGCTGCAGCGCGATTCCGGGATGCCGCTCGCGTACTACGAGATTCTCGTCCGCCTGTCCGAGGCGCCGGACCGCTCGCTCCGGATGACCCAGCTCGCCGAAGCCTCCTCGTCCAGCAAGAGCCGCGTGTCACACGCGGTGGCCCGGCTGGAGGAGCGCGGCTGGGTTCGCCGCATGGACTGCCCGACCGACCGCCGCGGCCAGATCGCCATGCTCACCGACCAGGGCTTCGCCGCGCTCAGCGCGGCCGCCCCGGGCCATGTCGAGCAGGTCCGCCGGGCCCTGTTCGACGCGCTGAGCGCGGAACAGCTCGGGCAGCTGGACAAGATCAGCGCCGCGATCCTGGCCAAGGCGGCCACCACCCCGGAGGACGCGGAGGGCTGCCCGGCCGCCTGATCCAGCCACCCGGACCGGCCGGGACCGGGCCTCACTACACTCAGCCCTTATGGAGAAGCGCATTCTGGGCAGGACAGGCAGGGCAGTCTCGGTCGTCGGCCTGGGCACCTGGCAGCTCGGGGCTGACTGGGGCGAGGTGGGCGAGAAGGATGCGCTGGCCGTGCTGGAGGCGGCCGCGGCGACGGGGATCACGTTCCTGGACACCGCCGACGTGTACGGCGACGGGCGCAGCGAGCGGATCATCGGCCAGTTCCTGGCCGGCAACCCGGGGGCGGAGTTCACGGTGGCCACCAAGATGGGCCGCCGGGTGGCACAGGACCCCGGGTTCTTCACCCTGGACAACTTCCGCGCCTGGACCGACCGCTCCCGGGCCAACCTGGGGATGGACCGACTCGACCTGGTTCAGCTGCACTGCCCGCCGACCCCGGTGTTCTCCTCCGGCGCGGTCTACGACGCGCTCGACACGCTGGTCGCCGAGGAGCGCATCGCCGCCTACGGGGTCAGCGTGGAGACCTGCGCGGAGGCCCTCACCGCGATGGCCAGGCCGGGCACCGCCACCGTGCAGATCATCCTCAACGCGTTCCGGCGCAAGCCCCTGGATGAGGTGCTGCCCGCGGCGCACGCCGCGGGAGTGGGCATCATCGCCCGTGTCCCGCTCGCCTCGGGGCTGCTGTCCGGCCGGTACACCCACGAGACGTCGTTCGCCGCCGATGACCACCGCACCTACAACCGGCACGGCGAGGCCTTCGACGCCGGCGAGACGTTCTCGGGCGTGGACTTCGACACCGGCGTGGACGCGGCCCGGGAGTTTGCCGCCCTGGCGCCGGCCGGCGCCACCCCAGCCCAGGCCGCTCTCCGCTGGGTGATCCAGCAGCCTGGTGTCTCGACCGTGATCCCGGGCGCCCGCAATCCGGAGCAGGCCCAGCAGAACGCGGCCGCCGCCGCGCTGCCGCCCTTCAGCGACGCCGATCTCGCGGCCATCGCGGACCTCTACGACCGCCGCATCCGCGCCCAGGTCCACAACAGGTGGTAGTAGAGGCCGGCCTGGCAGAGGCCGGCGAGGGGAGGTGCGCCGGAGGCGTGCCTCGCCGAACCGGCGATTAACCTGGCTGCCGCAGCAGCCGAAGTGCATACGGAAGCGGGCAAGTGGGGGCTCCGGGGGGCGCCTCCCGGGCTACTCAGTCATGAGGGCGGCGACGCCGGCGGGGCCGGGGCCTGGTTCGCCGTCCAGCGCTTCGGCGACGGAGGCCTGATCCTCGGCGCTGCGGTTCTGGCTCAGCTTGTGCTTCGCTTCCACGGTGACGATGGCCAGCTCCACTCCCACGATGCCGCGGAGCTGGCCGTTGATGTAGTCCGGCGGGGCGTCGGTCACGGCCCAGGGCGTGGCCCGCTGGTCCTCGTGCCGCCGGGTCAGCCGGGTCACCACGTCGCGCAGCCACTCCGGATCGCGGTGGACGGTGAGCGGCCCCGTGAAGTGAACAGTGACGTAATTCCAGGTGGGCACCACCCGGCCGTGCCGGGCCTTGCTCGGGTACCAGGACGGTGAGACGTACGCCTGCGGGCCGTGCACGATGGCCAGCGCGCTGGATCCCGGCGCCACCGACTGCCACTGCGGGTTGGCCAGGGCCAGATGGCCCAGCAGCCGGCCGTGCTCGCCCGTCTCCCGGTCCCAGATGACCGGGATGAGGCTGGCGACGGGCTTGGTCCCGTCGAAGGTGACCAAGTCGGCCGTGGCGGCGGCCGCCACGAAAGCGGCCACGTCGGCGTCTGGCGGTGCGCTGAAATGGGCAGGGAGATACACGCCTACGAGGGTACGCATCCGGCGGCCCGGCCAGCCAGTCCAGGCCCGCCGGTGAACCCGGCCCGGCCGGTGAGTCCGGCCCGGCCCCGACGTCCAAGACAGTGACATAGCCCGAGCATTGCGAAGGAGCAATCATGCCTGCACGAGACACCGCCCCCCTCGGGGCGCCTTGCTGGGTTCAACCTGATGACCTCCGACCCCGGGCGCAGCCGGGACTTCTACGGCCAGCTGTTCGGCTGGACCGCCAGCGAGCCCCAGGAGCAGTTCGGCGGCTACTTCAACTTCTCCAAGGACGGCGTCCTGGTCGCGGGCGGCATGCCCAAGCCGCCCGGGATGGACGCGCCGGACACGTGGTCGGTCTACCTGGCCACCGATGACGCCCAGAAGACGATCGAGGCCGCCACGGCTCACGGCGGCCAGGTCCTGGTGCCCGCCATGCAGGTCGCCGACCTCGGCACCATGGCGATGGTGACCGACGCGGGCGGGGCGGCGATCGGGATGTGGCAGCCGGGCCTGCACAAGGGCTTCGGAATCGTGGCCGAGGTCGGCGCGCCCGGCTGGTTCGAGGTGTACACCCGGGACTACCAGGCCACCATCGCGTTCTACCGGGACGTGTTCGGCTGGGACACGCAGACCGTGGGCGACACGCCCGAGTTCCGCTACACGATCGGCCAGCACGGCACGGAGCAGGTGGCCGGGATCATGGATGCCTCCGGGTTCCTGCCGGAGGGCGTGCCAGCCCACTGGGCGGTCTACTTCGGCACCGAAGACGCCGACGCCGCCCTGGCTGCCATCACCCGCCTGGGCGGCTCGGTCGTCAGGCCCGCGGAGGACACCCCCTACGGCCGGCTGGCCGAGGCTGCCGACCCGACCGGCGCCCATTTCAAGCTCGTCGCCCCGAACGAGGCCATGCCCGCGAGGTAACCGCGGGGCTGGTACCACGGGGGCCGGGCCCCCGGGGGTGACCCACCGTCTCCGCAGGCGTCCAGCAGCGCCCGCCGCAGGCGGTGGCTGATCATTCCCGGGGGGCCCGCAACCAGCCTTTAAGGTATTTAAAGGGCCGTCCGGATCAGAGCTGCCGAACCAGTCCGAACCATTCTTCCCGGTTCCCGCCGGGCCGATTGCTGCGGCGTGGCGATTTCACCCAGCCGCCAGGCCGGCGCATCATCGCTCTTACCGGGGACTAAGACCGGAGAGCAGCACTGGGCCTACGGCCCTGCCATGGTCAGCCACTATTAGCCCCGCCCGCTCTGCAGCGAAACACTCAGCAGCAAAAGGCTCAGCAGCAAAAGGGGAATAGTGCCCGATATCGCAGCCGGATGGCTCCGGCGTATTCATCTGGCTGGCTCCATGGTGGCCGCGCTGGCCCTCGCCGTACCGGCGGTTTCGCTCAGCGCGTGCACCACCTCGCCGACCACGACGGCCACGGTGCAGGCCACGACCACGCCATCGCTGTCCCCGCAGGCGTCGGCCATCGCCGCGATCGTACGTAAAGGAATGAAGACCTATCACCTCCGGGCCGTCATCGTGAGAGTCACCAAGGGCGGCAAGGTAGTCACGACCCAGGCGTTCGGCCCGTCGATGACCGGGGTGCCGGCCACCCCGGCCATGCATTTCCGTAACGGCGCCGTCGCCTTCGCCTATGTGGCCACGCTGCTCATGGAGTACGTGGACGAGCACAAGGTGAGCCTCAACGACACCATCAATCGCTGGGTGCCCACGCTGCCGGAGGCCAATAAGGTCACGCTCAAGATGCTGGCCAACCAGACCTCGGGGTACCCCGACTTCGAGACCGACCCGGCCTGGACCGCCGCCTTCAATGCCAACCCGTTCCGCATCTTTACCTACCAGCAGCGGCTCGGCTATGCCTTCCGCCGGCCGGTCCAGTTCGCCCCGGGGAAGAACTGGAGCTACGCGCACACCAACTTCATGATCCTGGGGCACATCCTGTCCATGATCGGGAAGAAGCCGCTGGCCACACTGCTGCAGCAGAAGGTGCTCGGGCCCATGGGCCTGACCGGCACCACCAGTTCCGAGACGTCCGCCATGCCGGAACCGGTGCTGCACTCGTTCAGCTCGGAACGGGAAGTCGCGCTGCATATCCCGCCCAAGGTCACGTTCTACGAGGAAGCGACGTACTGGAATACGGTCTGGGGAACGCCTGCCGGCGCGAACGAGACCACCAACATCTACGACCTGACCAAGACGGCGGTGGCCGTGGGCACCGGCCAGCTCCTGTCCAGGTCGAGTTACCACGCGATGACCGACTCCAACCTGCTCGGCTTCGGGCACAAGCAGGCCAACTGCGTACCTAGCTGCTTCAAGCAGATACCGGCCTACAACTTCGGGCTCGGCGTGGTGAAGGCGGGATCGTGGATCCTGCAGGATCCGCTGCTGAGCGGCTGGAGCTCCGCCGAGGCGTATCTTCCCGCGCAGAAGATCGCCATCGCCGTGGTCGCGACCTACGAACCCTCGGCGTTCAACTCGCAAGGGGTCGAGCCCAACGCCAGCGATCCGATCTTCCGGTCGATCGGCGCCTACCTGGCCCCGGGCGACGCGCCCCCGGTCAAGTAGCAATCCGCCGCCGCGGCCCGCTCCCTGGGCCGCAGCCTGAGGGCCGGGGTTCGGCGCCAATCCCCTGTGTCCCGCTGCACTGTCACGGCCCAGTGTCACGGTGCACTCTCACGCTGTGCGGGTCCCTGCGTCATATCCGCAATAAGGGCGTCCCATACTGGGGTGTTTTGCCATCAAAGGCACCGGCTGCGTTGCTAAATTGGCTCCGGCGGCAGGGTTGGCTAGGGGGACGCATGAGGATTGGGGACACCGCCATGTCACGGGTAAGCCTGTCTCATCCGAGCCTGACCGGACTCAGCCGGTGACCGACCGTGGCTAGCGGGCCTGACCAGCCGGAATCTGGGCCGCCAGAATCTGGGCCGCCAGAGGGTGGCCAGACAGAGCCCGGCCCGGGCGGGCCCGGCCCGGCAGAGCCCGGCCCGCCGCGGCTGGCGGACAGCCTGGCCCGGCACCGCTGGATCACCGCGGCCGGCATGACCGCCACCATCGCGGCCGTGGCCGGCGGCGGCGTGGCCCTGGCCTTTCATGGCAGCTCCCCGCACCTGGCCGCGGATTGCGGGCTCGTGACCTGTGCCGCGGCGCTCCCCGTGTCGGTGCGGTCCGGCGGGACCGGGCCCGCCGGGGGCACCAGCTCAGCCAGCGCACCCGCCACGGCCGCGCCTGCGGGTGGCCAGCGCGCGTCCGCACCGTCCGCGCCGTCCTCCGCGGCCGCCTCACCGTCAGCACCCTCCCCGGCGGCACCAGAGCACTCAGCACCAGCCCACTCGGCACCGGCCCATTCAGCACGGGCCCACTCGGCACCAGCCCACGGGGCGGCATCTCCTGGGGACACAGCCCCCGCGGCGACAGCCCCCGCGGCCCTCCCGCCCACGGGGGCGGGCGCGGCCTCACCCGCACCCGGGCCCGCTGCACCCGTGTCCGCCGGGCCCGTCTTCGGGCCCGGCCCCTTCCCGGCCCCGGGCCCCTTCCCGGGCCCGTTCCTGGCCTCGGCCCCGTCCGCGTCGTCCGCCGGGCAGGCCGTCTCCGCGGACCGCGCTATCGGGGCCCGCTACGAAATCACCGGCGACACCCAGGACGGCATCCACGGGCAGATCGTCATTGCCAATAACGGCTCTGCCCCGGTCAGTGGCTGGCGGATCACGGTCGTGCTGCCGGGTGACACCCACTACCAGGTGCTGAACGCCGGGAACCGCTCGGCGGGCGACGCGCTGGTCGTGGCGGCCCCGCAGGACGGCCAGGCCCTCGCCGGGGGCCGCACCGAGCTGGTCACGTTCACCGCCCGCGGCACCACCAGCACCCCGCTGCGGTTCACGGTCACCCGGACCGCCCGCCGGCCCGGCGGGCGCCGCGGCCCGGCCACGGCCGGGCCGGGCACCGGCCGCGCCACCGGCGGCCAGCCGGGCACCGGCCGGGATGGCCACGATGGCTGGCCCGGCAGCTGGCTGAACGGCGGCCGGTTCAGCCAGGGCGGCTGGGGCGGCTGGCCCGGGGTGGCTGGCCCGGGAGTGGCTGGGGCGGGAGTGGCTGGGGCGGCCAGCACCCCGGCTGGTCCGGCGGCCGCTGACCGGGGGCGCCGGCCGCCCCACTGGGCCGGTAGGGTTCGTCCCATGACTGACCGGGATGCCCTCGAGGCCCTTTCCTCCACGGAACTTCACGACCGCGCCGTGCGCCGGGCCGTGCGGCATCTGGACATCGGGTTCCTGTGGCAGCTGCTGCGGGAAATCCCCGAGGGCGAGGCCGTCGCCGGGCACGCCGACCAGACCGCGGCGGATATCACGCAGGTGTCCGCGATGATCGACGATGCGTTCGGCCACGAGAACCCGGACGTGGCGGACTCGCTGCGCCCGATCTACCTGGACTACCTGGAAAAGCACGGCGACTGAGCCGGGAGCGGCTCAGCGCACGCTCGCCGCGCCGGCCGTATCGGCCGGGGCCGCGCACACCACCGCGCCGGCCCGGTCCGCGGCGGACAAGGCCGAGCCGGCCGCCTGGATCAGCGCGGCCAGCGTGGACCGCGACTCTTCCCTCGTGGCCACCCCGATCGACACGGTCATCCGGAACACGAACCCGGCGTGGCTCCCGTCCTCGATCGCGACCGGCTCGGCGGCCAGCTGGTCGCGCAGCCGCTCGCTGACCCGCCGGGCCTCCTCCAGCCCTGTCTCCGGGAGCAGCACCGCGAACCGCTCCCCCGCGTGCAGGCCGGTCAGGTCGTAGCCGCGCAGGTGCTCGCGCAGGATGCAGGCCATGCGGCGGAGCACCTGGTCCGCGGCCGGGCGGCCGGCTGATCTCGGTCACGCTCGCGAAATGGTCGATGTGCACGATCACGAGCGACGCGGCGGCCTGGTGTCGCTGGGCCCGGGCGAGTTCCACCTCGGCTTCGCGCCGCCAGGCGCCCTCGTTGAGCAAGCCAGTCCTCGTGTCGATCCGGCCCCCGGCGACGAGCTGGGCGCTCATCATGTGCCGCCGGTACAGCAGCACCGAGGGCAGCGCCAGCAGCATCAGCCACGGGCTGATCGCCACGAACAGCGCCAGCGAGACGCCCAGGCTGATCTCGACCAGGTCGGCGGTGAGAGTGGCCCGGGTGCCGACCAGTTCCCGCACTCCGGCCGCCGGGTCGGCGAGCTTGATGGCCACGACGATCAGGCCGTCGTTGATGACCCAGCCCACCAGGCCGCAGCCGATCGCGACGCAGGTCCAGGACACGATGTGCGCGCCCGCCCCCGGAGCCTGCCCGGCCACGGAGGCCGGGACGGCGTGGAACGCCACGGCCGCGGTGCCGTAACCCAGGCTGATCGTGGCGTTGCTGAACACCCGGCGGTAGAGAACCATGCCGGGTGTCCGGCAGAGCTTGTACACCAGGAGGGGCAGCGGGGCGAGGAACGCGTAGGCCGGCGGGAGGGTGACGGCGATCGCCAGATACCAGACGGGCTGCAGATCCCGGACGATGGCCCCGTGCACCTCCCCGACCGTCCGGGTCGACTCGATCAGGGCGACGCCGCAGGCCAGCAGCGCGACGAAGACGGCCAGCTGGGACAGCCGCCAGCGGGTCAGGCTGGCGGCCAGCCCGGCCACCGCCGCGGCCAGGACCGTGACCGTCAGCACGAAGCCGCGCAGCGGCTCACCGAGCGCCCAGACCTGCCAGTCACGCACCTGCCGGGCGGGGCCGCTCAGCGTCCCCGGCCAGCACCCCTGCAGCCGGAGCGCGGCCATGTGCACTCTCCTGTGGCGCCAGCGTGCCGATAGCGTGTGCCGAACCGTGTGCGATAAGGGGTATAACGGCCGGTAAAGGGCCAATGCCGCATCGTCACAGTACTGGTATTCAAATGTCAAGACCGGGCCAGCGAACGCCTGCGGCGGCGGGCCGCCCCGGCCGGGCGGAAGGGAGAACGTGATGACCGGCGAATGGGGATGAAGCCCAGGGTCAGGCCCTGGGGCAAAGGACGGCCCCAGGCGCCTGGCCCGCCGCCGGGGAGTTACGGCCCGGAGCCGGGGCGGGAGTCAGGACGAGGGCCCCGCGGGCGGGCGCAGCGGCGGTGCGGCCGAGCCGGCCGAGCCGGGCGGGACCCGGCGGCCCGAGGAGGCCCAGCCGCTGGCCGCGGCCCCGCGGTGCAGGATCTGGTCGAGCGCCGAGCTGACGCCGCCGTCCTCGTTGACGAGGCGGCGGACCACGTAGATGAGCGCGGGAATGGCCCAGAAGTCGCCGCAGACCCACAGGATCGCCGCGCCGATCTCCTGGTCCGCGAACGGCGGCAGGGTAACTCCCGGCACGTGGCTGTACACCGAGTACCAGGAGTTCTGGGAGAAGATGCTCATCGACATGGCCAGCAGCCACATGACCAGGTTGGTGGCGATCAGCGCGGCGGCCTGGGAGACCAGCGGCATCCGCCGCTGGAACGGCGGTGACGGGAGGAACTGGAGCCAGAACAGCACCCCGGCCAGGAAGAAGCTCCCGTGCATGAGCCAGATGTGCACGGCCTGGTTCCGCTGCGCGAGGTCGAACAGCGGGGGAAGGTGCCAGGCCAGCATCACGGCCGAGAACAGGGTGACCGAGACCCAGGGCCGGAGCAGGAAGCCGGCGACCGCCCGCAGCGGCCGCGACCAGCCATCCCGCAGCACCGCGGCGGTCGCGGCCCGGCCCGACCGCCACGGCAGCCCGTCGAGCAGCGGCTGCCACGGGGCACCGGCCACCACCAGCGTGGGCGCGGCGAACATGAGCAGCAGATGCTGCAGCATGTGCACGAAGAAGTAGTCGTCCGACCAGTAGTCGATGGGTGATTCGACCGTGATGAGCAGGACCGCGAGCCCGGCGTAGAACAGCAGCGAGCGCAGCCTGCGCTGCCGGGTCCGCTCCGGCCGGGACCGCCGGGCCAGCCGGGCCAGCCCGACCTCGTGCCAGGCCACCAGGACCAGCACCACGATCAGGAACGGGTCGAAGGACCAGTGGTCGATGAGATAGCTCACAGCACCCAACTCACCCGGACGAGCCGTAGGGGATGGTCACGTTGATGACCTGGGACCGGCTCCACCCGGAACCGCCGGCGGACAGGGCCCAGACGGACAGCTGGCTCCCCCGGGCGCTCAGGGCCTCGAAACCGCCGCCCGGGGACTCGGCCAGGGTAGCCCCGCCGCCCGGGGCCGACGACGCGCGGCCGGGCAGCGCGGGCAGGGAGCGCCAGGCCGCACCGGGCCCGCTGACGGATATGGCCCGGCCGCCAGACAGGACCACGCCGAGCCCGCCGCGGCCGGACGACGCCGAGAGGGGACGCGCCGCGCCGAGCGGGTACGGCTGGGACAGCGTCCATGAGGTGGCGTCCGGGTTGGACCACGCCCCCAGCAGGCGCGCGGCCGTCCCCTGGCCCGCGACCAGCAGCGCCGCGACGCCGCGGCCCGCGCTGGCCATCTGGAGAACCTCCACGTCCTGGCGCGCGAGCGCGGCGGGCAGCGCGGGACCGGTGCGCGACCAGTGCCCGCCCGCCAGCCGGAAGATGCCGGCCTGCCCCGCGCGGGCGCAGGCCCCCGCCACCAGCGGGGTGCCCGACGGGCTGTAGGCGACCGAGGTGAGCTGGGCGGGCTGGCAGCCGGGGCCCGCGGCCGCGGTCACCGCGTGCTCGCTGGCCAGGCTGGTCCAGGCCGCCCCCGGGTGCGCCCTGAGCTCGACTGCGCCGGCCTTGGTCAGCGCGATCAGGCCGCCGCCTGGCGCGGCCGCCAGCGCGTCCGGGTATCCCGCGAGCCGGGCGTCCAGCAGGCCGGACTGGGCCCACTTGGCCCCGTTGTCAGCGCTGCTCGCCAGCGGCGAGAAGGACAGGTCCTGGCTGGGCCGGATCGCGGCGGCCAGGGCGGGCCCGCCTTCGGCGGCCACCGCGATCCCGCCGTTGCTGGCCACGCCCAGCGGGGTCGCCAGTTTCCAGGCCCTGGCCTGGCCCGGGCGGACGAACACCTGCCAGAAGTTGTTGTGCGCGGCCGCCGACCCGCCCATGACGAGCACCGCCCAGCTCCCGTCCGGGTAATCGGCGGAAGTGGCCAGCGACAGCCGGACCGGCGGGGTGGATGGCGCCGCCTGGCCCGCGGACCTGCTCCCGCAGCCGGCCAGCAGGCCGGCCAGCACGGCGGCGGCCAGCACGGGAGTGGCCAGCTTCGGGGTGGCCAGGCGGGCGCCGGCTGCGCCGCCGGCCGGCTGATCATCCGCCCGATCACGAGGAGCCCAGGTTCTGCTGCGCCGCCGTGGAGAGCTCGCCCGCGAAGGATGCCTGGGTGCTGGCCGTACCCGGGCCCGGATCGAAGTTCAGCTCGGTGCGGGTCCGGCCGGACTTGTCGATGACGTAGGCGATGTCGCTGTGCCCGATCATCCCGCCCGCGGGCAGGATCTGGGCCGCGATCCCGTACTGCCGCCACACCTTCTTGAGCTGGGCCGCGCTGCCGGTCAGGTACTGCCAGTTGGGCAGCGTGTTCATGTGCTCCTGCCGGTCGAAGGCCGCGGTGTACTCGGGCTGGGTGTAGAGCGGGTTGGTGACCACCGCCACCATTTCCACCTGCCGGGACCGGCCGCCCAGCAACTGGTCGGCCTGCCGGAATTCCTGGGCGATCAGCGGGCAGTCTGACGTGCACACCGGGTCCAGGAAGGTGAGCAGGACGACCTTCCCGTGCAGGCTGGCCAGGCTGACCTGCGCGGCCGTGCTGGTTGGTCAGCGTGAACGCGGGGGCCTTGAAGTCCAGCGGGGCACTCGACCCGTCGAGCGCCTGCGCGAGGATCGGCGAGGCACTCGCGCTGGCCGACGCGGTCGCCAGGGGGATGACGCCGATGATGGCCACGCCGAGCGCGCCGACGGCGCCCACGGTCCGCGGGCTGGCGTTGCCCAGGAGGGTGGCCAGGCGGCGCGGCCGGACCGATTCCCGCCAGCCGCGCTGCTCCCCCGCCGGGGTCACCGGCTCACCCGGCGCCGGCCTGGCCGCGGCCGCGGCCGGCGCCGGGGCTGATACCGCTCCGGCCGGGGCGGCTGCGGTCACCAGGGCCGGGGCCGGCGCGGCGACGGCGAGGTAACCCCCGACGGCCACCAGAGGCGAACGGGATCATGCTGTTGGGGTCCGTGCCCAGCCCGCCGAACACGCCCAGGTCCTGGACCAGCACCCAGTCCGCGGCGCAGAGCACCACCAGGAGGCCCAGCGCGGGGCGCAGCAGCGGCCGCTGCCCGCTGGCCAGGCCCAGGCCGGCGGCGGCCAGCGCGACCACCACGACCAGGTTGACCGCGAAGCCGTGCCCGGCGGCGAAGGTGCCGAACCCGTTCACCCAGGAGGACAGGAAGCCGGGCTGGGGGGTCTGCCCCATCCCCTGCACCATGCTGGCCAGGTTGCCGGGCTGCCGGCCGGCCGTGCCGGACCAGAACCCGCGTCCCGGCCACGCCTGCAGCAGCGCCATCCCGGCCAGGAACACGCCCGTGACGGCCAGCACGCCCCGGCCGAGCCGCCGCCCGGCCCAGGCCCGGTCGGGCAGCGCGATGAGCCCGCCGGCCACGGCGTACAGGAAGGCCGCCCCCGGGGCCCCGAACAGCCAGCTCAGACCGGGAGCGAAGAGGCCGCCGAACGCCTCGCCGAAGATCCACACCAGCAGGCCCCAGCCCACGCTGGCCAGTCCGCCGACCCTGGACCAGGGGCCACGGGCGGCGGTGAGCAGCCAGATACCGATCCCGACCTGGATCCAGACCGCCGCGGCGGCGGCGCTGACCGGGTGGTACGCCCATCCCTGGGCGGCGAAACCGACCAGGCCGCGGACCCAGCCCGGCGACCCGTCCGCGGTCGGCTGCGTGACGTTGCTGGCCAGGCCCAGCGGCATCGCGGGCTGCGCCTGGAGCAGGCCGTCCAGGAGCCAGAGCAGGCCGAACCCGATCCGGAGGACCTGCCGGCCACGCGGCTCGGCCGCCAGGTCCCCGGCCGCGGGCCGGAACGAGGTCCGCGGCCCGGGCAGCCACTCGCGGACGCTGACCCAGAGCATGGCCAGCAGGAAGAAGATCAGCAGCGCGATGATGCCCTGGTGGATGAGCGCGGACTGGAAGGCCGCGACCACCGTGGGATTGTTCAGCTGGAGGGTCGAGCCCATCCCGGACATGACACGTGACTCCTTCATTCACCCTGCTGGCCCGGACTGCCACTCCTGGTCCCAGAGGGGTGACACCACCGCCGTGGCGGCGGAATTACGCTGACGCGATACTACGCCGCGACCCGCCCCGACGATCACGCTATCGCCCCGGCCAGGCTGGTCCCCGGCGCCCCCGCCAGGCTGGTCCCCGGCGCCGCCGCCAGCACCACTCCGGCGGGCCGAATGTCACGTTACGTAATCAGGCACAGCAATTTGTCAGCATCTTCCCTGGTGTCCCCTATGGCCCTCCGGGCTCAGGGCCCGCACAATGAAGTGGAGGGGCCTGGTTGATCCAAGTGACGCATGCGCCCAGGTGGGAGGCCAGTTGAGGGGGAGAATACAGCGGTACGCCGGATATGCCCGGCTGCCCCGCCCCGCGCTGCGCACCCGGCCAGCCGCCTGGGGCGCATGGCTGGCCGCCGCGGTCACCCTGGGGCTCGTGGCGACCTCACCCGGCGCCCATGGTGCGGAGCGGCTCGCGGTCCGGCTCGCCGCGGCGGTCAAGGCGCTGCCCCGCGGGGCCCCGACCGTCCCTCCCGCCCTGCTGCACGGCCGGTTCTACGACGGCACCCCCGCGGTCGGGGCCCTGTTCACCCTGAGCGGCGGCCAGCTCAGCCAGCACTTCTGCACGGCGAGCGTGGTGGACAGCCCGGCCGGGGATCTGGTCATCACCGCGGCGCACTGCCTGCACGGCAAGCAGCCGGGCCAGGTGGCCTTCGTCCCGGAGTATCACCGCCACCACGAGCCCTACGGCAGCTGGACGGTCACCCGGGTGTTCGTGGACGCGGCCTGGGCGCGGTCGGAGAATCCCAACGACGACGTGGCCTTCCTGGTCGTCAGCCAGCCGGGGAACCCCACCCCGGTGCAGCAGCTCACCGGCGGGGAGAAGCTCGCCACCGGCTGGAGAGCGGCCCTGCTGGTCCAGGTCATCGGCTACCCGGACGGCCGGGAGCGGCCGATCACCTGCACCGCCCGGACCCGGGCCTTCGGCCGGCGCCAGATGGAGTTCGACTGCGGCGGGTACACCGACGGCACCAGCGGGGGCCCGTTCCTGGCCAACGTGCACCCGGCCACCGGCCTGGGCGCGGTGGCCGGCGTCATCGGCGGCTACGAGCAGGGCGGGGACACCCCGTCGGTCTCCTACTCCGCGCGGTTCGGCCCGACGATCAGGAACCTCTACAACGAGGCCGTCAGCAAGAACTGACCGGCCCGGCGGCCAGCGGGCGCTGCCCTCAGGACCACGCGGCCTCAGGACTCGGGGGCGGGCGGGGGAACGATCTGGTCCAGCCCGGCCAGCGCGTCCTGCGGCGGGATCCAGTCCGCCGCCGCGGCGTTCGCCTTGACCTGGTCCGGTGAGGTCGCCCCGGCGATCACCGAGGCACAGCCCGGCTGGGCCGCCAGGCCGCCGATGGCCACGTCGAGCAGGCTGACCCCATGCTCCGCCGCCCACCGGGCGAGCGCCTCCACCCGGTCGAGCTTCGGCTCGGTGATGTAGCCCGCCCGGCTGGCCAGCCGGGTGCCGGCCGGCGGGGCCTCGCCGCGCCGGACCTTCCCGGTGAGCAGGCCGTTCGCCAGCGGATAGTACGGCAGCACCCCCAGGCCGAAGTGGACCGACGCGGGCACCACCTCGGCCTCGGCCTGCCGTTCGAGCAGCGACCACTGGTTCTGCGCGGAGATGAACGCCTCCGTGCCGGCCTCCCGTGCCACGTGGGCGGCGTCGGCGATCTGCCAGCCGGAGAAGTTGGAGTGGCCGATGTAGCGGACCTTCCCCTCGGCGACCAGCTCGGTCAGGGCGTGCAGGGTCTCGCCGACCGGCGTGACCGGGTCGGGCGTGTGCAGCTGGTACAGGTCCAGGTAGTCGGTGCGGAGCCGGCGCAGCGACTGCTCGACTGCCCGCCGGATGTACGCCCGGCCGCCCTTGGCCCCGGCCGCCGGGCCGTATCCCATGTCCACCCGCTGATGGCCCCACTTGGTGGCCAGCACGATCTGGTCGCGCCGGGCGCCGAGCACCTCGCCGAGCATCTCCTCCGAGCCGCCGGCGTTGCCGTAGATGTCGGCGGTGTCGAACAGCGTGATGCCCGCGTCGATCGCCGCGTCCACCACGGCGCGGGTCTGCTGCACGTCCAGCCGGCCGCCGAAGTTGTTGCAGCCGAGCCCGGCCACCGAGACCAGCAGACCGCTATTGCCCAAGGACCTGTACCGCATGACCCTGCCTTCATGATCGCGCCGCGTTCTGGCCAGTGTTCAGGGTGGCCAGAGCTCAGGATGGCCAGAGCTCAGGGTACCGGCCGGCCTCCGCCCGCCTCCGCCGCCCGCCCCGCCCCTCCGTCCGCCTCCGTCGCCCCCATCCGCCCGCCCCGGCACCCACTCTCGGCGGACTCCGCTGCCGGGCGCACGTCCCGGGGTGCCAGGCAATGGCGCAGGGGATACAGTGGCCGGGTCAGCTAAATAGGCGACTCCCCGCGCCATTCTCCCCCGCATAGAGGCGAGGCACGTTGCGGTAATGCCGAAGCCCACCTGGACCGCCCGGGTGCATGCTGTCTGGCAGCCGTTCCCGGAGAGGAAGTGGGTCGATGGCAGATGCGGTGGGTGGCCCGACAGTTCTGCGGCTGCTGCTCGGAGCCCAGCTGCGCCGCCTGCGTGAGTCCCGGGGAATCAGCGCCACGGAAGCCGCGCGGGCCATCCGGGGCTCGGAATCCAAGATCAGCCGCATAGAGCTGGGCCGGAATGCGGTCCGCGAGATCGACATAGCCGACCTGCTCACCTTGTACGGGATAACCGACAAAGCCGAGCGCGAGCAAATGCTGCTGCTGGCCAGCCGGGCGAACCAGCCGGGCTGGTGGCATCGCTACCACGACGTGCTGCCCACCTGGTTCCAGGCCTACATCGGGCTGGAGGAATCGGCCCAGTCGATCCGCACCTACGACGCCCAGTTCGTGCCCGCCCTGCTGCAGACCGAGGATTACGCCGCCGCGGTGCTGGCCCTGGGTGACCATCCGCTCGACGAGGCGGAACGCCTGGTCGTCCTGCTCAAGGAGCGCCAGCGGCGCTTCGCGGCGGGCGGCATCCGGCTGTGGGCGATCATCGACGAGGTGGCGCTGCGCCGCCCGCTCGGCGGCCCGGCGGTTCTCCGCGGCCAGCTGGAGCACCTGCGCGACGCGTGCCGCCAGCCGTCCCTCACCCTGCAGGTGACCCCGTTCCCCGTGGTCAGCTACGCGGCACCGGGCTCGTTCAGCATCCTGCGCTTCGCCGACGCCGACATGCCGGACATGGTGTACGCGGAGCAGCTGACCAGCGCCACGTACATCGACAAGCGGGCCGAGGTGGAGCGCTACCTGCTGGCCATGGAACGGCTCAGCGTCGTGAGCGCATCCCCGGCCGAGTCCC
Organism: uncultured Actinomycetes bacterium; assembly: GCA_963851025.1. GTDB lineage: Bacteria > Actinomycetota > Actinomycetes > Streptosporangiales > Streptosporangiaceae > RYN-230. The sequence goes on along the minus strand of CAWKOA010000019.1, from coordinate 24,846 downwards.
TCGACCTCATCACCAGCATCCTCGCCGATCTCGGCCAGACAGCCTGAGGCGGGAGCGGATGCCCCCCTCCCCGGCCAGATGACCGTCCGGGAAAGGGGGCGCCGCTACCGCCCCCGGTGAACCAGGGCCGCCCGGCAGCCCGGGCGGCTGGCCGGCTAGTGAACGGGCATGTCGAACTCGCCGTTCCGCACGCCGGCCAGGAACGCTGTCCACTCGCGCCGGTTGAACACGTGCGGGGCCTTGCTGACGTCCTTGGAATCGCGCAGCGCCACCAGGCCATTGGGCAGGTGCGCCACTTCCACGCAGCCCGTGACGCTCGAGGCACTGCTCTTGAACCAGCTGGCATTGCTGAAATCCGGGGTCATCCCCATCATCCCTTCTATGGAAGTTAGGAGTAATCGTCTCAGGTGACGTCGCCAGCCATTCGCTGGATGAATGTCACCGTGTCTGCTGGTGACAACGCCGCTGCCCGGAGCAGATCGAAAACCTCCGCGCAGGAGCGCACATCGGCGTCTCTTTCCAGATAAGCGTGGCCAGCGACGCCCTCGGTGTAGACCACGTCCTGATCACCGCGCTCAGGAAACTCAAGGATGCAGAACGGCCCGTTCAGCGCCGGGTGCACGCCGCTGGACAGCGGCAGCACCTGCAACGTCACGTTGGGCTGCTGGCTCGCCTCCAGCAGCCGGGCCAGCTGCTCGCGCATGACCTCCGGGGCCGCCGATCAGCCTGGAGATGACCGGCTCGTTGAGGATGCACCACAGCTTGAGCGGGTCCGATCCGGTGAGCACCCGCTGACGGCCCATCCGCAGCTCCACCGCACGGTCGATCTGCCTGGTGTCCTGCCAGCGGCGGACCGAGGTCATGACCGTGCGCGCGTAACCCTCGGTCTGCAGCAGGCCGTGGACCACCTGGTCCTCGAACACCCGCAGCGCAGACGCCTCGGCCTCGAGGCCGACGTAGACATCGAAGCCGGTCGGGAGCACGTCGTCGTAGACGGCCCACCATCCCTTGCGGTGGCCTTCCCGGGCCATCTCGGTGAGGACCTGGCGCTGCCCCGGGTCGTCCACGCCGTACATCTCGAACATCGTCATCAGGTAGGCGGTCCGGGTGGGCGCCTTGCCGGTCTCGATGCGGGACAGCGTGGACGCGGCGAGGCCCAGCCGGTCAGCGGCCTCCTCGAGCTTGAACGAGTGCGCCTCGCGCAGCCGCCTTAATTCGGAGCCGAGCCGCCGCCGCCGCACCGTGGGACCGATCGACACGGGCATCTCGCCTCCTCGAAGGCCGGTCCGGCAGCATCTTGTCCCAGGTCAGGGGCAGGATGGACAGAGCTCTTCCGGTACATCAAGTAACGATACCGGACTTGCGAAAGGGATGAGATCTCATCTGAAATTTCGCTTGCCATATTTGTGCTACGCACTTGCGTGAGATGCACGCCCACCCCCATCATGGATCTGACACGCCGTATCTGACCGGCTACCATCGCGGACCCAGGCGGGCGGGGCGCCACTCTACTGGCGGCCCGCTGGCTGCGTAAGGGGGGGAACGCGCGGGCCCGGGGAGGAGCGCACCAGAGATGGGAGCCACCGCTTCCACGGCGGCCGGGGCGATACACACCGGCGGCCCGCGGACAGCAGCTACGGATTTGCCGCAGGCAACTGCGGCGGCCGCCCCCGCACCGGCCATCGTGGGCAGCATGACCGTCGCGGGCCGGACCAGGAACGTCGGGGAGGCGCGGGCGTTTGTGGCCCGGACCCTCGGTGCCGCCCATCCCTGCGCCGACGAGGCCGTTTTACTGTGCTCTGAGCTGGTCACCAACGCCGTGATGCACAGTGAGTCGGGCCAGCCCGGCGGGACCGTCACCGTGGTCGTGCTCGGCCTGCCGGACGCGGTCCGGGTGGAGGTCGTGGACAACGGCTCCGCGCGCAGCACGCCCGTGGTCAAAGCGGACGTGTACGAACCCCACGGGCATGGCCTGTTCCTGGTCGAGCAGCTCGCCGAGAACTGGGGCTACACCCGCGACGAGGTCGGGACCACGGTCTGGTTCCGGCTCGTCTGCTGACGCCCGGCGCAGGCCGCCGGCCATGAGTCACCGGCCGCCCTCCCCAAACGCGCTCTGCGCGGCCCCCGGGGGGAGGGCGGCCGGTTCAGTTTTCCGGCCCCGCCGCGGCGGGCCCGCGTTCAGCTGTCGCGCCGGGCCCGCGCCTCGCGCCGCGGGGCCCCGCCGCCGCGGCCCCCGCTGGAACGCCGTTCCCGCAGCCGCAGCGACAGGCGGATCGGGCTCCCCTCGAAGCCGAACTCCTCACGCAGCCGCCGCTCCAGGAAGCGGCGGTAGCCCGCCTCCAGGAAACCCGTGGTGAACAGCACGAAGTGCGGCGGCCTGATCCCCGCCTGGGTCGCGAACATGATCCGCGGCTGCCTGCCGCCCCGGGACGGCGGCGGGGTGGCCGCGGTGACCTCGTTGACCCAGGCGTTCAGCCGCCCGGTGGGCACCCGGGTCTCCCAGCTGTCCAGGGCCTGCTCGATCGCGGGCACCAGCCGTTCCACGTGCCGTCCGGTCTTGGCGGAGATGTTCACCCGCGGGGCCCAGCGCGCGGTGTGCAGCTGCCGGTCGATCTCCCGGTCCAGCTGCAGCCGCCGGTCCTCATCCACCAGGTCCCACTTGTTGTAGGCGATGACCAGGGCCCGCCCCGCGTCGGTCACCATCGAGATGATCCGCAGGTCCTGCTCGGTGAGCGGCTCGCTGGCGTCCACCAGGACCACGGCCACCTCGGCCCGCTCCAGCGCCCCGGCGGTGCGCAGCGCCGCGTAGAAGTCCGCCCCCTGGTTCTGGCTGGCCCGCCGCCGGATGCCCGCCGTGTCCACGAACCGCCAGGTGGTGCCGCCCAGCTCGATCAGCTCGTCCACCGGGTCACGGGTGGTCCCCGCCACCTCGTCCACCAGCACCCGGGTCTGCCCGGCCAGCTTGTTCAGCAGGCTGGACTTGCCCACGTTGGGCCGGCCGATAAGGGCGACCCGCCGCGGGCCGCCGGACTCGCCGATCCGCTCCTGCGGGGTCTGCGGCAGCGCGTCGAGCACCGCGTCCAGCAGGTCACCGCTCCCCCGCCCGTGCAGCGCGCTGACCGGCTGAGGCTCGCCCAGGCCGAGCGACCACAGGGCCGTAGCGGCAGGTTCCGCAATGGTGTCGTCCACCTTGTTTGCCGCAACGACAACCGGTTTCCCGGCCCGCCGGAGCACCGCGGCGACGGCGTCATCGGCGTCGGTGACCCCGACCACCGCGTCCAGCACGAACAGCACCGCGTCCGCGGCCTCCACGGCCACCCGGGCCTGCGCGGTGACCTGCTCGGCCAGCTCACGCCGGTTCTGGCCCTCCTCGGCGCCCGGGAACGGCTCCCAGCCGCCGGTGTCCACCACCGTGAACGCCCGGCCCCGCCAGGAGGCGTCGTAGGTCACCCGGTCCCTGGTGACCCCGGGGACGTCCTGGACCACGGCCTGCCTGCTGCCGAGAATCCGGTTGACCAGGGTGGACTTGCCGACGTTGGGCCGGCCGACCACGGCCAGCACCGGGGCGCGGACATCAGCCGGGCCGTCACCGGGCTCGCCGGGGCTGGCGTCGGCCCAGTAGTCCTCATCGCCATAGTCCCCGGGATTGAAGTTCCCCTGGCTGAAGTCCGCTGGCCCGTAGTCCCCGCCGCCGTTGCCTGCAGCCCCGGAGTCCCCGGCCCCGGAGTCCCCGCCTGGGGCGGACGAGTGCTCGGTCACCGCGACCACGCCGCATCGGCCCGCTCGCGGGCCAGGCCCTCGATCACGCTGATGACCTCATCCAGGCCCAGGGCGCTGGAATCGATCAGCACGGCATCCGGCGCCTTCGCCATCTGGGCCGCGTCGGCCCGGTCGCGGCGCTGCTGCTCGGCCTGGGTCAGCGCCACGGTCACCGCCGGGTCGGCGGCCAGGTCGGCGCTGCGCCGCTCGGCGCGGATGCTCTCGCTCGCGGTCAGGTACACCTTGACCGGGGCGTCCGGGGCGACCACGGTGCCGATGTCCCGGCCCTCGGCCACGATCCCGGCACCGTCAGCGCAGGTCCGGGCGATGATGGCCTGCTGCAGGGCGACCAGGCGGGAACGCACCTCGGGCACCGAGGCGACGGCGCTGACCGCGTTGGACACTTCCCGGGTCCGGATCGGGCCGGTCACGTCGGTACCGTCCACGCTGACCGCCGGGCGGCCGGGATCGGTACTCACCTCGATGACCGGGTCCTGGGCCCGGCTGGCCACCGCCTCGGGGCTGCTGACCGGCACGTCGCGGGAGAGCATCCACCAGGTCAGGGCGCGGTACATGGCCCCGGTATCCAGGTAGCGCAGGCCGAGGCCACGTGCGACACCGCGGGCGGCACTGGATTTGCCGGACCCCGCAGGGCCGTCCACGGCAATAATGAGACAGTCGGTCACGAGGGCGATGCTACCGGCGCACGGGCCATCCATTGGCCGCGAGCGCCTCCGTCAGCCGGTCTACGGCCTCCGGGTGGACCGTCAGCTCGGCCACGCCGACCGGCAGGCCGGGGGAATGCTCGATGCCGATGTCCTCGATGTTGACCCCGGCCTCACCCGCGGCCTGGAACAGCCGGGCGAGCTCCCCGGGCCGGTCGGGGATCACGACCTGGACGGCCGCCTCGGCCCGGGCGGGCGCGCCGCGCTTGCCCGGGATCCTGGCCACCCCGGCCCCGCCCTGCTCCAGCAGGGCGGCGAGGACCTTCAGGTCGGGGCCGCCGGGTCCAGGGCCGGCCGCGCCTGGGCCGTGTCCGCGAGCGCCTCGGCCACCGCGGCCAGGTCGGCCGCCACCGCGGCGAGCACGTCCGCGACCGGCGCCGCGTTGGCCGCCAGGATCTGGGTCCACAGCCCGGTGTCACCGGCGGCGATCCGGGTCACGTCGCGCAGTCCCTGGCCCGCCAGGGACAGCGCCCCGTCGCTGGCGTCGGCCAGCCGGGCCGCCATGGCCGCGGACAGCACGTGCGGCGCGTGCGAGACCAGGGCCACCCAGCGGTCATGCTCGGCCGCGCTGACCTCGGCCGGCTCGGCGCCGCAGGCCCGGGCCAGCGCCGCGATGGCCGCCAGGCCCGCGGCCGGGACCTGCGGCTCGGGGCAGATGACCCAGGGGCGGCCGAGGAACAGGTCCGCCCGGGCCGCGGCCGGCCCGGACCGCTCCCGGCCGGACAGCGGGTGGCCGGGCACGAACGAGGTCATGTCACAGCCGGCCGCCCGGGCCTGCCGGACCGGCAGCGTCTTCACGCTGGCCACGTCGGTGTACCAGCGGGCCAGCCCGGCCGCCTGGGCGCGGGCCAGGGCCGGCGCCACGGCCTGCGGGGGGACGGCCAGCACGGCGACGTCGGCCGGGCCGCCGGGCGGCGGTGCCGCGGGCACGTCGCCGGGCAGCACGGTGCCCGCGCCGATGTCGGCGGCCAGCCGGGCCGACGCCGGATCGGAGTCGGCCAGCCACACGGCCACGCCCCGGGGCCGCAGCGCAAGCGCGACCGAGGTCCCGATCAGGCCGGTCCCGATCACGATGACGCTGCCGGGCCGGTGGGAGCTCACTGTGCTGATCTCACTGTGCTGACTCACTGTGCGATGTCCAGCCTCAGCGCCGCCGCCCCGCGCAGGTAGACGTGCTGCATGGCCGAGCGGGGCTTGCTGGTCTCGATGTGCATCATCAGCCGCACCACGCGGGGCAGCGCGTGCGGCACCGCGATCTCCGTGCCGCACAGCAGCGGCACGTCCTGGAAGCCGATCTTGCGGGCGGCCAGCGCCGGGAACTCGGCGGTGAGGTCAGGGGTGGTGGTGAACACCACGCTGATGACGTCGTCGGTGACCAGGCTGTTACGCGCCATGACCTCGGCCACGAGTTCCGTCGTGCCCTCGAGGATCGCCGCCCGCTCGTTCGCGTCCACCTGGACCGCACCGCGGATCGCCCTGACCGCCACCAGCCTGCTCCTTCACGCCGTCAGGTCCCAGGACTTCCTCCTGGCCCGCTGATACCCGCCAGGTTACAGACCGACGGCCGCGTACAGCTCACCTATCTCACGGGTGCTCAGCGGGCGCGTCGTGCCCGGCCGCTGCGACCCGAGCGACGATGGGTCCCACGTGGGTGCGGACCAGCCGGCTGACCGGGTGGCCGACCTCGGCCAGCATCCGGCGCACGATGTGCTTGCGCCCCTCGTGCAGCGTGAGTTCCACCAGGGCCCGGTTCCCGGCCTGCTCGACCACCCGGAACTTGTCCGCGCTGGCCACCCCGTCGTCGAGCTCGACGCCGGACAGCAGCCGCCGCCCGACGTCCCGGGGCAGCGGGCCGGGCACGTCGGCCAGGTAGGTCTTCAGCACCCCGTAGCTGGGGTGGGCCAGGCGGTGGGCCAGCTCGCCGTCGTTCATCAGCAGCATGAGGCCCTCGGTGTCGTAGTCCAGCCGGCCGACGTGGTACAGCCGCTCCGGGTAGTCCTCCAGGAAGTCGGCGATCGTCGGCCGTCCCCGGTCATCGGACATGGTCGTGAGGACCCCGGCGGGCTTGTTCAGCGCCAGGTAGACCACGTCCTGGCGGGACGGGATGCGCATCCCGTCCACCCGGATGACCTGATGCTCCGGGTCCACCCGGGCGCCGAACCGGCGCACGGTCTCGCCGTCGACCTCGACCCGGCCCTCGCCGATCAGTTCCTCGCAGTGCCGGCGGCTGCCCACGCCCGCCGCGGCCAGCACCTTCTGCAGCCGCACGCCGCCCGGCACGTCGATGAGGCTGTCCCGCTCGTCGTCCTCCAGGTCGAAGTCGTCCGGGTCCCCGCCCTCGCCGGGGAGGGGAGGCGCGCCGGAGGCTTGCCCTCGGGGGGGCCGGGGGGTCGTCCCCCGGGCCAGCAGAGCCTCGCCGAGCCGGCGAATCCCGGGGCGGTCCGGGGGTCGCCCCCCCGGGCCAGCAGAGTCAGGTCCCCTGGCGCTCATCGACCGCATCCTCGACGTCCTCGACATGCTCGGGCAGGAAGGGGGCGAGATCGGGCAGTTCCTCCAGGCTGGCCAGGCCGAGCCGCTCCAGGAAGTAGCCGGTGGTGCGGAACAGGATGGCCCCGGTCTCGGCCTCGGTGCCCGCCTCCTCGACCAGGCCGCGCAGGGTGAGCGTGCGCAGCACGCCGTCGCAGTTGACCCCGCGGACCGCCGACACCCTGGCCCGGTTGACCGGCTGCCGGTAGGCCACCACGGCCAGCGTCTCCAGGGCGGCCTGGGTGAGCCGGACCTCCTGGCCGTCCCGGACGAACCGCTCCACCACCGGGGCGCACTCGGCCCGGGTGTAGAAGCGCCAGCCGCCCGCCACCTCACGCAGATCGAAGCCGCGCTGCTCGGCGTCGTACGCGGCGGCCAGGTCGCGCAGGGCCGTCGCGATCTCCCCCCGGGGACGCTCCAGGACCTGCGCGATGACGATCTCCGGCACCGGCTCGTCCACCACGAGCAGGATCGCCTCCAGGCTGGCCCGCAAGCCGGGACCAGCCGCCGGCTGGCCGGGCCGGCCTCACCCTCCGCCATGTCGTCCAGCGGGGCGGCCTCGCCGTCCGCGGCACGTTCCCCGTCCCCGGGGAGCGCCGCTCCGTCGCCGCCCACCGGGCCTACCCGGTCCTCCATGCTCACCCGTCTTCCTCGTCGGCGTCCTCAGCCGTCCCGGCCTCCGCGGACTCCGTCCCGGCCACCCAGGTCACGTACAGCTCACCGAGCGGGGTCACCTGGTCGAACGAGACGCTACCTTCCCGGTACAGCTCGAGCAGCGCCAGGAACCGGGCCACGACCTCGTAGGTCCCCGAGCAGTCCGCGGACAGGCGGCGGAACGTCGCCCGGCCGAGCCGGCTGAGCTGCGCCGCCATGATGTCGGCCTGCTCGCGGACGGTGGTCGTCGGCGAGTGCAGGTGCTCGGTGGACACCTCGGGCACCGGGCGGGGGCGTCAGGGCCCGCGCGGCGATCGCGGCGAACTCCGCCGCGCCCAGGCCCAGCAGGACCTCAGGGAGCAGCTCAGCGAACTGCGGCTCCATCGGCACCCGCCGGGCGAACCGGCGGCCCTGGACCGACATCCGGCCCGCGAAGACCGCCGCGACCTCCTTGTAGGCGCGGTACTGCAGCAGCCGGGCGAACAGCAGGTCCCGGGCCTCCAGCAGGGCGAGGTCTTCCTCGTCCTCGACCTCGCCGCTGGGCAGCAGCCGCGCCGCCTTCAGGTCGAGCAGCGTCGCCGCCACCAGCAGGAAGTAGCTGGCCTGATCCAGGTCCCAGCCGTCGGCCAGGGCCCGGATGTAGGCGATGAACTCGTCGGTCACCTGGGAGAGGGCGACCTCGGTGATATCGAGCTTGTGCTTGGAGATCAGGCCGAGCAGCAGGTCGAAAGGACCCTCGAAGACGTCGAGGTGTACCTCGAACCCGCCGCCCTCGCCGGTACCCGGCGCAGCCTCACCACCGGGCTCAGCTGTCACCGCACGCATCACCGGCAGTCCGCCACCTCACGTAGTATCTCGCAATCGCCCGGCCAGGAGGCTCGTCTCGCCCTCGGCGTCCAGGTCGGCCAGCAGCACGGCGAGTGCCTCGCGTACCAGCCTGCCACGATCCACGGTAATCCCGTAAGCGCGCAGCGCGAGCCGGGCCCGCTCGAGGTCGAGAAGCTCGGCGGCGGACAGGTAGACCGTGATCTTCTGGGGGTGGGCTTCACGCCCGCTGGCCTGGCGGCCATCCCCGGAGAACGGGCCTGGGGCGGACGGGCCCGGCGTCGCCGGCCGGAGCAGCTCGGCGACGCCCGGCAGGCTCACCCGCCGTGGACGGGACCCGCGCCCACTGCCAGCCGCCACCGCTCCAGTACCTCCCGGGCCAGCTCCCGGTAGGAACTCGCCCCGTTGGACGAGGGATCGAAGCTGGTGATCGGCTCACCCGCCACGGTGGCGTCAGGGAACCGCACGGTGCGGTTGATCACCGTGTGGAAGACCTTGTCCCCGAACCCCTTGACCACCTCGGCCAGAACCTCGCGGGAATGCAGCGTCCGCGAGTCGTACATGGTGGCGAGCAGCCCGTCGATGCCCAGCCGCGGGTTGAGCCTGCTGGAGACCTTGTCGATGGTCTCCAGCAGCAGGGCCACCCCGCGCATGGCGAAGTACTCGCACTCCAGCGGGACGAGCACCCCGGCCGCGCAGGCCAGGGCGTTGACGGTGAGCAGGCCCAGCGAGGGCTGGCAGTCGATGAGGACGACGTCGTACTCGGGCAGCAGCGGCTCCAGCACCCCGCCGAGCACGAACTCCCGCCCCACCTCGTGGACGAGCTGAACCTCGGCGCCGGACAGGTCGATGTTGCTGGGCAGCAGGTCCATGCCGTGCACCGTGGTCTTGAACACCACGTCGGCCGCCCGCAGCCCGCGCTCCATCAGCAGGTTGTAGATCGTGTACTCGAGCTCGTGCGGCTGGATGCCCAGGCCGACGGACAGCGCGCCCTGCGGGTCGAAGTCCACCAGCAGCACCCGGCGCCCGTTCTCCGCCAGCGCCGCACCCAGGTTGATGGTGGTGGTGGTCTTACCCACCCCGCCCTTCTGGTTGCAGACCGCGACGATGCGCGCCGGTCCGTGCTGAAGCAAGGGTTCCGGATCGGGGAAGGCGGGCACAGGCCGCCCCGTCGGCCCGATGGAGCCTGGTTCAGCATGAATCAAGTGCGCCCCTGCTACCATCTGCTGCACCTCCCCGGCGGACTGGGCAAAAACCTCCGCTGGAACCCGGACTCTAGGGCCTGCCCTGGCCGCCGGCAAGCCGACTCACCGGACCGCTCCCATATGGGCAGGTAATTCAGCCCGGGCTAGCCGAGGGCGCGGGGGTGGGCGGCCGAGTACACCTCGCGGAGCTTGTCCACGGTCACCATGGTGTAGATCTGCGTGGTGGTCACCGAGGCGTGCCCGAGCAGTTCCTGGACCACCCGCACGTCCGCGCCGCCGTCGAGCAGGTGCGTGGCGTAGGAATGCCGCAGCGTGTGCGGGGAGACCCCGCCCAGGCCGGCCCGGTCCGCGGCCGCCTTGAGCACCCCCCAGGCGCCCTGCCGGGTCAGCCGCCCGCCCCGGGCGTTCAGGAACACCGCGGGGCTGGCCGACGCCCGGCGGGCCGCGGCGGCCAGCGACGGCCTGGCCCGGACCAGGTAGGCCTCCAGCGCCTCGCGGGCGTACCGGCCGACCGGCACGACCCGGTCCCGGCCGCCCTTGCCGGCCAGCCGGACGGTGGCGGGCGGTGCCTGCGCCCCCGCCCCGGCCCCGCCCGGGGCCGCGCCGTCCCCCGCGGCGTCGAGGAAGCCCAGGTCGTCGACGTCGAGGCCGACCGCCTCGGAGATCCTGGCGCCGGTTCCGTACAGCAGCTCGAGCAGGGCCCGGTCGCGCAGCGAGCGCAGCGCATCGCCGTCGTCCCCGGCTCCCGCGGCTCTCGTTGCGGCGGGTCCCGTCCCCCCAGCACCCGTCCCCCCAGCACGGGTTCCGGCGGCGGCGATCAGCCGCTCCACCTCCGGCACCCCGATCGCGCGGGGCAGTTTCCGCGGGCTGGAGGGCGGGTGCACCGGGCTGGCCGGGTCGGAACCGGCCAGCCCCTCCGCGGCGGCGAACGCGTGCAGCCCGCGGACCGCCACCACGGCCCGGCCCGCCGAGCTGGCCGCGAGCGGCGAGTGATCGTCATCCCCTTCACGCAGCCCGGCCAGGAACGCCGCCACGTCGTCCGTGGTGACCTCGCCGATCACCGTCCGGCCGCGGGCGGCCAGCATGGCCTGGTAGCGGAGCAGGTCCCGCCGGTAGGCCGCCAGCGTGTGCACGGCCAGGCCGCGCTCCACCGTGAGGTGATCGAGATAGCGGCTGACCGCGCCGGTGACGGTGGCAGGCCCGGCCGTGGTCAGCTGAGGACCTCGCTGGCGGGCACCGACGGCAGGCCGTGCGCGTCCGCGACCGGCTCGCAGGTCAGGCTGCCCTCGTGGGTGTGCAGCCCGAGCGCGAGCGCGGGGTCGGAGCGCAGCGCGTCGCGCCAGCCCCGGTTGGCCAGCTCGACCACGTAGGGCAGGGTGACGTTGGTGAGCGCGTAGGTCGAGGTGTGCGGCACGGCGCCGGGCATGTTCGCCACGCAGTAGTACAGCGAGTCGTGCACCCGGTAGGTGGGCTCGGCGTGCGTGGTCGGGCGGGAGCCCGCGAAACAGCCGCCCTGGTCGATGGCGATGTCCACCAGCACCGAGCCGGGCTTCATCCGGGACACCAGCTCGTCGGAGACCAGCTCCGGGGCTTTCGCGCCCGGGACCAGCACCGCCCCGATGACCAGGTCGGCGTCGATGACCGCGCGCTCGATCTCGTAGGTGTTGGACGCGACGGTCTGGCAGTGCCCCTGGTAGATCGCGTCCGCCGAGCGCAGCCGGGCCACGTTCTTGTCCACCAGCAGCACCTCGGCCTGCATGCCGAGGGCGATGGCGGCCGCGTTCATGCCGGAGACGCCCGCGCCGAGCACCACCACCTTGGCCGCGTAGACGCCGGACACCCCGCCCATGAGCACGCCCCGGCCGCCGCCGTCGCGCTGCAGGTGATGCGCCCCCACCTGGGGCGCCATCCGGCCCGCCACCTCGGACATGGGGGCCAGCAGCGGCAGGGACTTGTCCGGCAGCTGGACCGTCTCGTAGGCGATGGCGGTGATACCCGAGTCGAGCAGCGCGTCCGTGCAGGGCCGCGACGCCGCGAGGTGGAGGTAGGTGAACAGCACCTGCCCCTTGCGCATCCGGTGGTACTCCTCCGCGACCGGCTCCTTGACCTTGAGGATCAGGTCCCCGGTCAGCCAGACGTCGTCGGCGCCGGGCAGGATGACCGCGCCGGCGGCCACGAAGTCCTCATCCGGGATGGAGGACCCGGTCCCCGCGTCCCGCTCGATGAATACCTCATGGCCGCTCCGGGTCAGCTCAAGAACACCGGCTGGGGTGATGGCCACCCGGTACTCGTGATTCTTGACCTCTTTGGGAACGCCTACCCTCATGGCTGCATGCCTCTCTTCATAACTCCCGCACCCGGCCCCATTGCCGGATGCCCGAGCCTTCGCACGGCTCAGCGCGTTGGTCAGCTAGCGCCGCTCAGCCGTCACCGTCGCCTGCACGCCGGAGGCCGGCGAACCCGCTGGCCTGCGCGGCATACGCGGACAAGATACCCACCGCCGCAGACCCATTGTGCAGGTCACCCGCGATAAACGCGCCCAGCGCCTCGCCCAGGGGGACCCAGCCGACCTGCAGCTGGGTTTCCTCGTGCTGGGGGACGAAGTCACGCTGCGCCGCCGGGACCTCGACCAGGTCCCGGGCCAGGAAGACGCGGATCCACTCGGTGCTGATGCCCGGGGAGGAGTAGAAGTCGATCAGGATCCGCCAGTCCCGGGCCCGGTACCCGGTTTCCTCCAGCAGTTCCCGCTCGGCGGTGACCCGCGGCGGTTCCCCGCTGACGTCCCGCAGGCCCGCGGGCAGCTCCCAGAGCCGGTGGGCGACCGGATGACGGTACTGGCGGATCATCAGGACCCGGCCCGCCTCGTCGAGGGCGACGATCACCACCGCCCCCGGATGCTCCACCACCTGGCGGTCGGCCACCTCGTGATCGGGCATCTGCACCCGGTCGGTGCGCAGGGTCACGATCGGGCCGCCGGCCTGCACGGCCGAGGAGAGCACCGGCCAGCGTTCCGGCGTGTCACGCAGGGAAGCCGGGCTCTGCGGCCCGGCTCCGGGAAGCCCGGCTTCCTCGCAGGTCATGCGCTGGCCGTGGCCGCATGGCCGAGGGCCGCGCTGCCGCGGCTGAGCGACTTGGCCCGCTCACGCGCCGCGGCGACCAGGCCGCTGAACAGGGGATGAGCCCGGGTGGGCCGGGACAGGAACTCAGGATGCGCCTGGGTGGCCACGAAGAACGGGTGAACCTCCCGGGACAGCTCGACGAACTCGACCAGGCGGCCATCGGGCGACAGGCCGGAGCAGAGCAGCCCGGCCTGCTCCAGGGCCGGCCGGTAGGCGTTGTTGACCTCGTAGCGGTGCCGGTGCCGTTCCTCCACCAGGTCCGTCCCGTACAGCTCGCGCACCACGGATCCCTCGGACAGCACGGCCGGGAACAGGCCCAGCCGCATCGTGCCGCCCATATCGCGCTCGCCCGCGACCACGTCCTGCTGGTCGGCCATGGTGGCGATGACCGGATCCGGGGTGTCCGGGTCGAACTCGGAGCTGTTCGCTCCGGGCAGCCCGGCCACGTCCCGCGCGACCTCGATCGCGGCGCACTGCAGCCCGAGGCACAGGCCCAGCAGCGGGATGCCGTTCTCGCGGGCGTAGCGGATGGCGCCGAGCTTCCCCTCGATGCCCCGGACCCCGAAGCCGCCGGGGACGAGCACCCCGTCCACGTCCGCGAGCTGGCGGGCCGCGCCTTCCGGGGTCTGGCAGTCGTCGCTGGTTACCCACCGGATGTTCACCCGGGCGTCGTTGGCGAAGCCGCCCGCCCGCAGCGCCTCGGCGGGCGACAGGTAGGCGTCGGGCAGGTCGATGTACTTGCCGACCAGGGCGATCGTGACGCTGTGCGCGGGCCGGTGCACCCGGCGGAGCAGGTCGTCCCAGTCGCTCCAGTCCACGTCGCGGAACGGCAGGCCGAGCCGCCGGACCACGTAGGCGTCCAGTCCCTCGGTGTGCAGGACCTTGGGGATGTCGTAGATGGACGGGGCGTCCACGGCGGAGACCACGGCCTCCTCGTCCACGTCACACATGAGGCTGATCTTCCGCTTCAGCCCGTCGCTGATGGGCCGGTCGCTGCGGCACACGATCGCGTCGGGCTGGATGCCGATGCTGCGCAGCGCGGCCACGGAGTGCTGGGTGGGCTTGGTCTTCAGCTCCCCGGACGGGCCGATGTAGGGCAGCAGCGACACGTGCAGGAAGAAGCAGCGGTCCCGGCCGATCTCGTGCCTGATCTGCCGGATGGCCTCCAGGAACGGCTGCGACTCGATGTCACCCACGGTGCCGCCCACCTCGGTGATGACCACGTCGATGCCCGGGCCGCCCATCTCGATGATGCGGGACTTGATCTCGTTGGTGATGTGCGGGATGACCTGCACGGTGTCACCCAGGTAGTCGCCGCGGCGCTCCTTGGCGATCACGCTGGAGTAGATCTGCCCGGTGGTCACGTTGGCCGAGCCGCGCAGCCGCGTGTCGAGGAACCGCTCATAGTGCCCGACGTCCAGGTCGGTCTCGGTCCCGTCGTCGGTGACGAACACCTCACCGTGCTGGAACGGGTTCATGGTGCCGGGATCGACGTTCAGGTAGGGGTCAAGCTTCTGCATCGTGACGTTGAGGCCACGGAGCTTGAGTAGCCGTCCCAGGCTGGAGGCGGTCAGGCCCTTGCCCAGACTGGAGGCGACTCCCCCGGTGACGAAGAGGTGTCGCGTCGAAGATTGCCGTGATGAGTGCGGTGCCGCAGCCAACAGAAGGCTCCCGTGGTCGGTGTGAGCGGGAATCCCGCCGGTCCACGGACCCTCAGGATATCAGCCCTCGTATATCGCCTGACGTCCAGACACGCAAGGGGCCCCCGCGGCCCTGCCCAACTCCAGGGTAGACAAGCTGCACCGTGGATGAGAGACGGATGCTCAGCATGCCGTCGAGGTGCTCGGCTCGCCGTCCTTGCGCTGCGGCAGCCCGCCGCCCTGGCCGGCGTTTCCGCCCTCCCCCGCCTCGCCGAACCGGGCCAGGAGAACTGCGCTGGTCACGGCCAGCACGAACGCCACCACCGCGAGAGCGGCCAGCCCCGGCCGGGTGTGATCACCGAGGAACAGGATCCCGATGAGGGCCGGGGGCGCGGTCTCGGCCAGCACGACCGCGGCCGTGGCCACCGTGACGCTGCCGCTGTCCAGCGCGGTGGCGTAGAGCATGAACGACACCACGCCCGCGGCCACCAGCGCGTACGTGGCCGGGTCGCGGAGCAGTTCCGGCAGGGAGTACCCGGGCAGCACCCGCGCGGCCACGGCGACCACGCCGTAGCCCAGGCCGGCCACCGCGCCCAGCGCGGGCGTGCGGGCCGGGCCGGCCAGCCGGGAGGCCAGGAGCCCGGCCCCGGCCACGGCCACCACGGCCAGGACGAGCGCCAGCTTGAACGGCCCGCTGACCGCGCGTGCGCCCTCCGCCCCGGCCGATATGCCCAGCAGGCCCACGCCCACCACGACGCCGGCCACGGCCAGCCATTCCCGCCAGGCCAGCTGCACGTTGATCAGCCAGGCCGCCAGGACCGCGGTCACGGCCAGGCTGCCGGCCACCATGGCCTGGACGGCGAAGACCGGCAGCCGCCGCAGCGCCACCAGCTGGGCCAGGAAGCCGATCAGGTCCAGGGCGAGGCTGGCCACGAACCGCCACTGGCGCAGCATCCGGACGATCAGGCCGGGGTCCACGCTGCCGAGCGCGGTGCCAGGCGGCCCGCCGCCGGGAGTCCGGCGGCTCGCCGCGCGCACCGCTACCGCCTGCATGACCGAGGCGATCCCGTAGCACAGGGCCGCCACGACCCCGGCCACCAGGCTGACCAACACGACTACGACACTACGCGGGGGGCCGGCCGGCGGCGATGCCGTGCCGGGCCAGGTCGGCCCGGGCGGCCTGGGCGTCAGTGAACTGCAAGCTCACCATGCCCAGGGCGGCGGCCCCGGCCACGTTGTCGGGCCGGTCGTCGAGGAAGATGACGTCCGCGGGTTCCGCGCCGAGCAGCGCGAGGGTCGCCTGGAAGCACTCCGGGTCCGGCTTGGCCGACTTGAGCGCGCAGCTGAACACCAGATGCTCGAAGTACCCGGCCACGGGCAGGGCCCGCACGGCCTCGGCGGTGTCGGCGGGCGCATTCGACAGCAGGGCGAGCCGCTGGCCCGTCGCGGCCAGCCCGGTGATGAGTTCCACGGTGCCGGGCTGCAGGGTCATCCAGGATATGGCGTCCAGCCTGCTCAGCTCGGCGATCTCGGCGCCGGTGTAGGAGCGGCCCAGGTCGGCCGCGACCTGCTGCCAGTAAGCGGTGACATCCAGCGCGGCCCGGTCGTAGTCCAGCCGGTACCGCCAGTAGGCGGCCTCGAAGTCCGCCGCCGGGCCGCCCGACGCGCGGGCCAGCGCGGCCCGGTGCTCCTGCGGCTGAGGCTGGCTGATGACGCCGCCGTAGTCGAATAGCACCCAGGTCATGCTCACCCTTCCGGCTGGTAGCAGGCCCTGCGAACCTACCAGCGCGCGAGGTGCCCGGCGCTGGCCGGTGTCTTACCGGGCCGGGCCGCCCGGGATGACCGGGCCGGTGCCCTGGCCCGCCGGGCCGGTGCCGCGCAGGGCCGCGCCGGTGCTGATGCCCATGGCGTGGGCCAGGGCGGTCCAGAACCCGGGCGAGCGGACTGTCCACCGCGCCGGGCCGGCCCCGGTCACCGTGCCGCACCCACCGCCCGCGGCGGTCACCACGGGGAAGCTCCTGGTGCCCGCGGCGAGGCTGAGCCGGTAGCTGAGCCCCCAGTCGGCCGGGCAGTTCATCGGGCCGCGGGGCATGGGGGGCAGCCCGCAGACCGCCTCGGCGACCGCCCGGGCCCGGGCGGGGCTGGACACGGTGATCCCGGCCGGGAAGGCGAAGTGCAGGTGGTTCTGGGGCAGGGCGCTGACCCGGCTGACCACCAGCCTGGTCACCGCGGCCGGATCGGAGCACAGCGCCGCGCTGGTGCCGGTGCCGGTGCTGCTGGAGGGGCTGGTGCTGGCCGGGCTGGCCGGCTGGGTGGCGCTGGACGTGGTCGCCGCCTGGCTCCCGCACGCGGCCGTCAGGAGGGCCGTGCCGGCGGCCGCCAGGACCAGCAGCCCCGGGCGGGTGACGCGGCCAGATCGCGTTCCGGGCACGCCCATGGTGTTCTCCCGTTCCCTCGCCAGTCAGGTAGGCCGGAAATAAGTGTGTCCAGGGCACTGAGCGGCGGCCTGGACCGTTCAGTGCCCTGAACTACACACCCTTCGACGTGTGAGAGGCGCCCACGGTTCCGCTCGGTGAGAACTCGCCACGATCAGTGGCACAGACTGGCTGATACCGGCCGGCCGGGCACCGGCCAGCTCAGACGCCGGCCGCCTGCATCCCCCGCAGCTCGTGCTTCAGTTCCCTGATCTCGTCCCGGATCCGGGCCGCCACCTCGAACTGGAGCTCCGCCGCGGCCGTGTGCATCTGCTCGGTCAGCTGGGCGATCAGGGCGATCAGGTCGCCGCGCGCGGCTCCGCCGCCCTCACCCTCGCCCGCCCCGCTGGCCGAGGCCCGCACCCGCGAGGACAGTCCCGGCACCGGGGTCTTGCCCCGGCTCTGCTGGCGCCCGCTGCCGCCGATCAGCTTCTCGGTGTCCGCGTCCTCCCGGACCAGCTGGTCGAGGATGTCGGCGATGCGCTTGCGCAGCGGGGTGGGGTCGATGCCGTGCTCGGTGTTGTAGGCGACCTGCTTGGCCCGCCGCCGGTCGGTCTCGTCGATCGCCCGCTGCATGGACGGGGTCACCTTGTCGGCGTACATGTGGACCTGGCCGGAGACGTTCCGCGCGGCCCGGCCGATGGTCTGGATCAGCGAGGTGCCCGAGCGCAGGAACCCTTCCTTGTCGGCGTCCAGGATGGCGACCAGCGACACCTCGGGCAGGTCCAGGCCTTCCCGGAGCAGGTTGATCCCGACCAGCACGTCGTACTCGCCGACGCGCAGCTCCCGGAGCAGCTCCACCCGGCGCAGGGTGTCCACCTCACTGTGCAGGTAGCGGGCCCGGATGCCGAGTTCCAGCAGGTAGTCGGTCAGGTCCTCGGCCATCTTCTTGGTCAGCGTGGTGACCAGCACCCGCTCCGACCGCTCGGCCCGCGTCCTGATCTCGTCAACCAGGTCGTCGATCTGGCCCTTGGTCGGCTTGATGATGACCTGGGGGTCGATCAGCCCGGTCGGCCGGATGACCTGCTCGACCACGTCGCCACCCACCCGCTGCAGCTCATAGGGGCCAGGGGTGGCGGACAGGTAGACGGTCTGGCCGATCCGCTCACAGAACTCGTCCCAGGTGAGCGGGCGGTTGTCGATCGCGCTGGGCAGCCGGAACCCGTGCTCCACCAGGGCCCGCTTGCGCGACACGTCACCCTCGTACATGGCCCCGATCTGCGGGACGGTGTTGTGCGACTCGTCGATGACCAGGAGGAAGTCCTCCGGGAAGTAGTCGAGGAGGGTGTTCGGCGGGCTGCCAGCCTCGCGGCCGTCGATGTGCCGCGAGTAGTTCTCGATGCCCGAGCAGCTGCCCACCTGGCGGAGCATCTCGATGTCGTAGGTGGTACGCATCCGCAGCCGCTGCGCTTCCAGCAGCTTGCCGGCCTTCTCCAGCTCGCCCAGCCGCTCTTCCAGCTCGGCCTCGATGCCCGCGATGGCCCGCTCCATCCGCTGCGGGCCGGCCACGTAGTGCGACGCGGGGAAGATGTAGAGCTCCTCGTCCTCGCTCATCACCTCGCCGGTCAGCGGGTGCAGCGTCATCAGCCGCTCGACCTCGTCGCCGAACATCTCGATCCGGACGGCCAGCTCCTCGTAGACCGGGATGATCTCGATGGTGTCGCCGCGCACGCGGAAGGTCCCCCGGGTGAAGGACAGGTCGTTGCGGGCGTACTGCATGCCGACCAGCCTGCGCAGCAGGGCGTCCCGCTCGATGGTGGCGCCAACCCGGAGCCGGACCATCCGGTCCACGTACTCCTGGGGCGTGCCCAGGCCGTAGATGCAGGAGACCGAGGCCACCACGATGGTGTCCCGGCGGGTGAGCAGCGAGTTGGTCGCCGAGTGGCGCAGCCGCTCCACCTCGTCGTTGATCGAGGAGTCCTTCTCGATGTAGGTGTCGGTCTGCGGGATGTATGCCTCGGGCTGGTAGTAGTCGTAGTAGGAGACGAAGTACTCGACCGCGTTGTGCGGAAGCATCTCGCGCAGCTCGTTGGCAAACTGGGCGGCCAGTGTCTTGTTCGGCAGCATGACCAGAACCGGCCGCTGCACCCGCTCGGCCAGCCAGGCCACCGTGGCGGTCTTGCCGGTGCCGGTCGCGCCCAGCAGGACGGTGTCCCGGGTGCCGGCGTTCACCCGGCTCTCCATCTCGGCGATGGCCCTCGGCTGGTCACCGGACGGGACCATGTCCGTGACCACCTCGAACGGCGCCACCCGCCGCTGCAGGTCACTCACTGGTCGCACGATGCTGCCTCCTCCCGGTGGCTAACTCCCCCAGCCTCCACTGTATTTCGGGGGTCGGACAGAACCGGCGGAGTGTCAGGCCTCCTGCGCGGTGTTCGCCCGGCGGCAGAGTTCGGCCCACAGCTCCCCGACCTCGCGGTCGAGCTCGGCCAGGGACCCGGAGTTGTCCAGCACGATGTCCGCGATGGCCAGCCGGTCCTCCCGGCTCGCCTGGGCTGCCACCCGGGCCGCGACCTGCTCGCGGGTCAGGCTCCGGTCCCGGGTCAGGCGGTCTTCCTGGATCCGGGGCGGCACGTCCACCACCACGACGAGGTCGAAGAACCCGGCCATGTGGTTCTCGGCGATCAGCGGGATGGCCTCGACCACGATCGCGCCGGGGTCAGCGCCCTGCTCCAGCTGGCGGATGCGCTCCCCGACCAGCGGATGGATGATCGCGTTCAGTTTCGCGCGCAGCTCAGCGTCGTAGAAGACGATCTCGCCCAGCCGCTGCCGGTCCAGGGAGCCGTCCCCGGCCAGGACGCCCGTGCCGAACACCCCGACCACCTGGGCCAGGCCCGGGGTGTGCGGCTCGACCACTTCCCGGGCCACCAGGTCCGCGTCGATGATCAGCGCCCCGTAGCCGGCCAGCCGCCGCGATACCTCGCTCTTGCCGGAGCCGATGCCCCCGGTCAGGCCTACCTTAAGCATGCTGACACGCACCGATCCATGATCGCCCGGCCCGGGGCCGTGGCCTCTGGGAACCAGGGGCGATCATGGATCGGTGCCGGGACCAGTGAGTTAGCTCTGGCCCCCGGAGAGCTTGTCACGCAGTGCCGCCAGAGCCTCGTCGGAGGCCAGAGCGCCACCACCGGAGCCGCCCCGGTCCGGGGTGCCCGTCGTGTGCGCGCCGCTGCTGCCCGTGTCGCCGTCCTCGCCGTCGCTGCTTTCGGCCTTGCTGCGGGCCTCGGCAATCTGGCGGCGGTGCGCCTCGAACCGGGACCGGGCCTGCGCGTACTGCCGCTCCCACTCCTCGCGCTGGGTGTCGAATCCCTCGAGCCACTCGCCGGTCTCGGCGTCGAAGCCGTCGGGGTAGACGTAGTTACCCTGCTCGTCGTAGGTGGCGGGCATGCCGTAGAGGGTCGGGTCGAAGTCGTCGCCGACCGCCTCGCCGACCGTGCCCTCGTTGGCCTGCTTGAGCGACAGGCTGATCCGCCGCCGGTCCAGGTCGATGTCGATGATCTTGACGAAGATCTCGTCGCCGACCTGCACGACCTGCTCGGGGATCTCGACGTGCCGGTCCGCCAGCTCGGAGATGTGCACCAGGCCCTCGATGCCCTCCTCGACCCGCACGAACGCACCGAACGGCACCAGCTTGGTGACCCGGCCCGGGACGACCTGGCCGATCTGGTGGGTCCGGGCGAACTGCTGCCACGGGTCTTCCTGGGTGGACTTCAGCGACAGGGAGACACGCTCCCGGTCCATGTCCACGTCCAGCACCTCGACCGTGACCTCCTGGCCGACCTCGACCACCTCACCCGGGTGGTCGATGTGCTTCCAGGACAGCTCGGACACGTGCACCAGGCCGTCCACGCCGCCCAGGTCGACGAACGCGCCGAAGTTGACGATGGAGGACACCACGCCCTTGCGGATCTGGCCCCGCTGCAGCGTGTTCAGGAAGTTCTGGCGCACCTCGGACTGGGTCTGCTCCAGCCAGGCACGGCGGGACAGGACCACGTTGTTGCGGTTCTTGTCCAGCTCGATGATCTTGGCTTCGATCTCGCGGCCCACGTAAGGCTGCAGGTCACGGACGCGGCGCATCTCCACCAGCGACGCGGGCAGGAACCCGCGCAGGCCGATGTCGAGGATGAGACCGCCCTTGACCACCTCGATCACGGTGCCGGTGACGACCCCGTCATCATCCTTGATCTTCTCGATCGTGCCCCAGGCCCGCTCGTACTGCGCGCGCTTCTTGGACAGGATGAGGCGGCCTTCCTTGTCCTCCTTCTGGAGGACGAGGGCCTCGATGTGGTCGCTGACCTTGACCACGTCGTGGGGGTCCACATCGTGCTTGATCGACAGCTCGCGGGAGGGGATGACCCCCTCCGTTTTGTAGCCGATGTCGAGCAAGACCTCGTCTCGGTTAACCTTGACGACGGTGCCTTCGACAATGTCACCGTCGTTGAAATACTTGATGGTCTCGTCGATCGCGGCGAGGAAGGCTTCCTGCGACCCGATGTCGTTGACCGCCACCTTGGGGGTCGGGCTGGCCTCTGTGCTGCTCGTCATGTGTTGGTTGGCTCCGGCGGACAGAATAGTTTGGGACGCGCCATACCGAGGGCCCGTCAGGTGGGCCTACAGGGTGCACTGGATTTGGCTGGCCGACCCGGCGAGCCACGGAGGGGCCTCTCGGCCGCCCGTAACTTTGCCTGGCCACGGCGGACTGCACCAGAACACGGCGCAGCGCTCAGGATATGAGAGCTAAGCCACCCGGTCAATCGGAGTCCCCGATCGCCGCATGATCGTTACCGCCCGCATCGCCCCTGCACGCTGGACTTTTCAACGCTATTGCGCAGCCTTTTACTCCCGGTCTCAGTTTTGCCCGGGGGGCGGCTCCCCGGCCCCCGCTTGCCCGCTCCTGTCGGCACGTCGTCTGCGGCGGGTGCCGGGTTGATCGCCGGTTCGGCGAGACACGGCTGCGCCGCGCCTCCCCTCCCAGCCGAGCTGGCGAGGGAGCTGCGCTGCAGGGTTTCGTGATCAAACAGCCGTTGGCACTGACTGCCCATGCGGGGCGGCGGTGTGGCCGGCCGAAGCGTAAAAGCGACGAAGGAGCAAGCTCGGGCGGCCGCACCGCCGTCCCCGCCCAAGCAGCCCTCAATGCCCGGCCTCAGCCCACGTCCGGCCGGTGCCGAAGGACACCTCGAGCGGCACCCGCAGGTCGAAGGCCCCGCGCATGGTGCGCGTGACCAGTTCACGCAGCGTGTCGAGCTCACCCGGGGCGACTTCGAAGACCAGCTCGTCGTGCACCTGGAGCAGCATCCGCGACCGCAGGGCCTCCTCGCGCAGGGCCTGGTCGACCCGGAGCATGGCCACCTTGATGACGTCGGCGGCAGAGCCCTGGATCGGGGCGTTGAGCGCCATCCGCTCGGCCATCTCCCGGCGCTGCCGGTTGTCGGAGGTCAGGTCGGGCAGGTAGCGCCGGCGGCCGAGGACGGTCTCGGTGTAGCCGTCCTTGCGGGCCTGGTCCACCACCGCGTACAGGTAGTCGCGGATCCCGCCGAACTGCTGGAAGTACTCATCCATCAGGGCCCGGGCCTCGTCCGGGGTGATGTGCAGCTGCTGGGACAGCCCGTAGGCGGACAGGCCGTAGGCCAGCCCGTAGTTCATGGCCTTGATCCGGCTGCGCATCTCGACGGTGACCTCGCCGGCCGGGACCCGGAAGACCCGGGACGCGGTCTCGGCGTGGAAGTCATGGCCGGAGGTGAACGCCTCCTCCAGCGCGGTGTCACCGGACAGGTCGGCCATGATGCGCAGCTCGATCTGGCTGTAGTCGGCGGTGAGCAGCGTCTCGTAGCCGCTGCCGACGATGAACCCCTGCCGGATCCGGCGGCCTTCCTCGGTGCGGATCGGGATGTTCTGCAGGTTGGGGTCGGTTGACGAGAGCCGCCCGGTGGCCGCGATCATCTGGTTGTACGTGGTGTGGATCCGGCCGTCGTCGTCCGCCATCGGGATCAGCGAGTCCACGATGCTCTTGAGCCGGGCCACGTCGCGGTGCCGGAGCAGGTGCTCCAGCACCGGGTGGCCGGTCTGCGCGAGCAGGCTGGTGAGCGCCTCGGAATCCGTGGTGTAGCCGGTCTTGATCCGCTTGGTCTTGGGCAGCCCCAGCTCGGTGAACAGCACTTCCTGGAGCTGCTTGGGTGAGCCGAGGTTGAACTCGTGCCCGATGATCCCGAACGCCGCCTGCTCGGCCGCCTTCACCTCGCCGCCCAGGCTGGCGGACATATCCGCGAAGTGATGGGTGTCCGCCGCGATCCCGGCCCGCTCCATCCGGGCCAGCACGCCGACCAGCGGCAGCTCGACCTCGGCGAGCAGTTGGGCGGCGCCGCGCTCCTCCAGGTCCGCGTCCAGGGCGTCGGCCAGTTCCGCGGTGGCCCGGGCGCGCAACACCAGCGCCACCGCGGCCTCCGCCTCGCCGTCGTCTTCCCCCTCGTCACCGCCGGACAGGTCCAGGGTGAGCTGGCCGGTGGCGGTCCCGCCGTCGCGCAGTTCCTTACCCAGGTAGCGCAGGGCCAGGTCGGCCAGGTCGAACGAGCGCTGCCCGGGCAGCGCCAGGTAGGCGGCCAGCGCCGTGTCGCTGGTGAGGCCAGCCAGCTCCAGGCCCCGGGCGGCCAGCGCGTGCATCGGGCCCTTGGCGTCGTGCACCGCCTTGGGCTGGTCCGGGTCGGCCAGCCAGGCGGCCAGCGCCCGCTCGTCATCCTCGGTCAGCGTGACCGGGTCGGCGAACGCGCCGGCCCCGTCGGCGGCGGCCAGCGCCAGCCCGTCCATGGTCCCGGTGCCGCGGCCCCAGCTGCCGTGGACGGCCACGCCGGCCCGGCCGGTGCCGGTGGCGTGCTCCGCCAGCCAGGTGGCCAGCTCGTCCGGGCCGGGCACCGACACCTCGACGTCGAAGCCGCGGGCCGCCCCGGACGCCTCAGCGCCGGCCGGAGTGGCCGGGCCGGTAATTCCGTTAGGGAGCGTGGTGTAAAGGCGGTCGCGCAGGACGCGGAACTGGAGCGTGTCGAAGAGCTGATGGATCTGGTCCCGGTCCCACGGCACCGGTCGCAGGTCGGCGGGGCCCGCCTCGAGCGGAACGTCCCGGGCCAGCTCGGTCAGCTGCCGGTTGCGCAGCACGTTGCCGAGGTGCTCGCGCAGCCGCTCACCGGCCTTGCCCTTGACCTCGTCGACCCGGTCGACCAGCTCGGTCAGCGAGCCGAACTCCGAGATCCACCGGGCCGCGGTCTTCTCCCCGACCCCGGGGATGCTGGGCAGGTTGTCGCTGGGGTCGCCGCGCAGCGCGGCGAAGTCCGGATACTGGGCCGGGGTCAGGCCGTACTTGGCCTGGACCTCCTCCGGGGTGAACCGGGTCATGTCGCTGATGCCGCGCCGGGTCATCAGCACCGTGACGCGCTCGTTGACCAGCTGCAGGTTGTCGCGGTCACCGCTGACGATGAGCACGTCCATGCCCGCCTCGGTGGCGGCCACGGTCAGCGTGGCGATGATGTCGTCGGCCTCGTATCCGGCCACCGACAGCCTCCGGATGCCGAGCGCGTCGAGCACTTCGAAGATCAGGCTGAGCTGGCTGCGGAAGTCGGCCGGGGTTTCCCGCCGGGTCGCCTTGTACTCCACGTACTGCTCGTGCCGGAAGGTCGGCTCGCTGCGGTCGAAGGCCACCGCCACGTGGGTGGGCTGCTCGTCGCGCAGCACGTTGATGAGCATCGCGGTGAAGCCGTAGACCGCGTTGGTCGGCTGCCCGGTCGTCGTGGAGAAGTTCTCCGGCGGCAGCGCGAAAAACGCACGGTAGGCGAGGGAGTGCCCGTCGAGCAGCAGCAACCGCTCCCGTCGCGCCGCTGGTTCGGGTGCGGATGCGGGTGCCTGGGTCGCCTTCGTCGCCACGCAGGAAGTCT
>CAWKOA010000018.1:0-67120 GCA_963851025.1 uncultured Actinomycetes bacterium | reverse complement strand
AGCCGGTCCGGCGAGCCCTTCGGCGGGACAGTTGTCCGCGTGCCGACGCTCCCGCAAGCCTCCGCCGGTCTCGTCCGCGGCCTCGTCGGCCTGCTCAGCTGGCAGTTCGGCCAGGGTCCCGTTAACTTCCTGCCAGATGCGGCCGAGCGCGATGCCGAACACGCCCTGACCGCCCTGCAGCAGGTCCACCACCTCGTCGGAGGAGGTGCACTCGTAGACGGAGACCCCGTCGCTCATCAGGGTGATCTTGGCCAGGTCGTCGGTGCCCCGGCTGCGCAGGTGGGTCACGGCCGCGCGGATCTGCTGCAGCGAGATGCCGGTGTCCAGCAGCCGCTTGACCACCTTGAGCACGAGGATGTCCCGGAAGCTGTACAGCCGCGCGGAGCCTGACCCCTGGGCGGCCCGCACGCTGGGCTCGACCAGGCCGGTCCGGGCCCAGTAGTCGAGCTGGCGGTAGGTGATCCCGGCGGCTGAGCACGCGGTGGGACCGCGGTAGCCGATTCCTTCCGGCCGGGCGGCGACGTCGTCGCCGAACAGCAGTCCCTGCTGCCCAGCCTGCCGGATCGCCGCACCGCGGACTCCGGGTGAATCGCTGTTACCTTTGGTTACCGCCACGCCTGCCTCCACCCGGGAGTTCGCCACCCTGGGTACTCGTCTCGCACGGTAGGCCGCCAGCGGCCGGTGCGTCAACGATCGCCGACGGCGCGTCGTGAGGACTCCAGAGCCACCCTGGCTCTGCTACGCCGGGCTCCCCGCCAGCCGCCCTCAGGTGGCGCGGCCGAAGTCTTCGGGGGTGATGGTGTCGAGGAACTCGCGGAACTTCTCGACCTCGTCCTCCTGCTCGTCCGGGATGGCCACGCCCGCCTCGTCGAGGACTTCCTCGCTGGCGTAGATGGCCGCGCCGGTGCGCAGGGCGAGGGCGATGGAATCCGATGGCCTGGCGCTGACTTCCTTCCCGTTCGAGAAGATCAGGTCCGCGAAGAAGATGCCGTCCCGCAGCGCCGTGATGTTCACGGTCTGCAGTTGGACCTCGAGGGCTTCCAGCACGTCCCGGAACAGGTCATGGGTGAGCGGACGCGCCGGGACCATGCCCTGCTGGGCAAAGGCGATCGCGGTTGCCTCGACCGGCCCGATCCAGATCGGCAGGTAACGGTCCCCCTGCGTCTCCTTCAGCAGGACGATGGGCTGGTTCGTGGGCATCTCGACCCGGACGCCGACGACCTCCATCTTCCTCACGGCGGCTCCGTCCTCATACGCGCCTGACGCGCTGCCTCGTGCGTGGGCCCTGCGGTGGGCACTCCCTAGCCAACGTACACCCGTGCCGGCCGAAAGTGCGGTGGCGGCGGCCCGGCCGGCCTGCCCACGCCCCGCCTGGCGGCGGGCTGGCCGGCTCACAGCCCTCCTGGCCGGCAAGTCCTGGTCACGCCCCGGACCTGGCCGCGGCCGGCCCGGCGAATCCTGGCTCGTCATACCCCGCACCCCCCAGCCTGACTTCGGCCTGGGCCGCCTGCGCGACTCACCGGACCGGCCCGGCCCGGGCCGCCTGGGCCAGCCCGTCCGTGTGCAGGCCGGCGTCGGCCAGGGCACTGCCCATCAGCGAGCCGTGCAGCTGCAGCGACAGGGCCGCGATCTCCTGGGCGATCTGCCCGGCCCGCTCACGCGACCCGGGGCTGCGCTGCCGCCGCGTGGGCGCCACCACCTGCTCGATCAGTGACGTCTCGCGCTCGACCGCGGCCCGGACGGCCCGCAGGTGCCGGGCCTGGACCCCGTACCGGCCGAGCGCGACGATGATCCGGGCGGCATCCAGGGCCTCCGGCCCGTACTGCCGTCCCGAGGGCCGGACCAGGCCGAAGTCTTCCAGTTCGGTCAGGTATCCGTCGTCGATCCCGGCCGCATCGAGCAGTTCCCGCCGGCTCAGCGGCCGGCGCCGCCGGTGCGGCGGCCCGCCGGATCCTCCCCGGGCGTCGTCCTCGGCGGCGGCCAGCCGGTCCTTGATCACCCGCAGCGGCAGGTACTCGTCACGCTGGGCGGTCAGGATGTAGCGCAGCCGCGCCACGTCGGCCGGGCCGAACCGCCGGTACCCGGACGGTGACCGGGCGGGCTGGATCAGCCCCTCGGACTCCAGGAACCGGATCTTGGACACGCTGACGTCAGGGAACTCACCCCGAAGCTGGGCAAGCACCTCACCGATGCCGAAAGAAGCCCGGGCAGGCTGAGCGTTCATGCCCCTACCTGGGCGCCCCCGCCGCCACGCTCATACTGGGGCCGCCGCCCGGTCAGGAACACCAGCCGGAACTTGCCGACCTGGACCTCGTCGCCGCCGTTCAGCGGCGCCTCCTCGATCCGCTCCTGGTTGACGTAGGTGCCGTTGAGGCTGCCGACGTCACGCACGGTGAAACGGTCGCCGTGGCGGTAGAACTCGGCGTGCCTGCGCGAGACCGTCACGTCGTCCAGGAAGATGTCGCTGTCCCGGTGCCGCCCGGCCGTGGTGATGTCGTGGTCGAGCAGGAACCGGCTGCCCGCGTTCGGGCCGCGCCGGACGACCAGCAGCGCGGTGCCCGGGGGCAGCGAGTCCGGGGCGGCCTGATCGGTGAACTCGTCGTAATCGGCCTCGGCCTGGTCACCGCCCAGCGAGATGGTCGAGGTGGTTTCGCCGGGGCGCTCGGCCCCTCCTCGCGCCAGCATCGTGCCGCAATGCAGGCAAAAACGCGCGTCGTCAGGATTTGCCTGACCGCAGCGTGTGCAGTAGATGCTCGGCATGTCGTGGCCCAGCCTCTCCTCTGCTGGCCATGGGCTCGGGGCGGGGATCACGTCGGACCTGTCCCGTTCCCGGTGCTCGGACGGTGCGTGCTCGGACGGTGCGTGCTCAGCTGGCGAAGTCCACGCTACCTGGGGCGCGCCCGCCCGGTCCATGCGCCACGCGCGTCGCCCGGCCGGGGTGAATCGCGCCCACCACCCCTGGCGTCGTCCCTGACCGGGGGACGGACTCCATCGCCCGGGCCGCTCTCGCGACGCCTCCGCCACATCCTGGCCGCACCTCCGACGCACGAGTCGTGCCCGCTCCGATGAGGTGGATTGTCTCACGGGTGGCGATGCCCTCGCTGGACACTGAGCTGGCCAGCTTAACGCCCTGACCGAGTGGTTACTGGTTAATTGCCAGAGCGTTCCGCTCGCTTGCCGGACCGGCCCGCTACGGCGGCCCGGTCAGCTGCCGGGCCGTTCCGCTACGGCGGCCTGCTCAGCTGCCGGAGCGCTCCGCGACCGCGGCCCACTCGTCCAGCAGCGCCTGGGCGGTGTCGGCGTCCGCGCCTTCCGCCCAGAGGTGGGTGACCGCGTCCGCGGGGTCGGGCAGGACCAGGACCCAGCCGCCATCGGGCTCCACGATCCGGACCCCGTCGGTGGTGTCCACGGTCCGGTCCCCGGCCGCCTCCACCACGGTGCGCATCACGCTGCCCTTGGCCGCCCACGGCGTGGGCATGGACCGGCGCAGCAGGTGCGCGGTGGGGATCCGGGCGTCGATCTGGCTGAGCGACAGGCGGGTCCGGGCGACCAGGCCGAGCAGCCGGGCGAAGGCCGCGATGCCGTCCAGGGTCCGGCTGAACTCCGGCACCACGAACCCGCCGCGGCCGTCGCCGCCGAAGATGACGTCGTCTCCCGCGGTGGCCTCGGTGAGCCCGTGCAGCGAGGTGGGCGTCCAGTCCACGTGGACGCCGTGGAACCTGCAGACCTGCTCGGCCACCCGGGTGGTGGTCACCGGCAGCGCCACCCGGCCGGACCGCCGCTCGGCCGCGATCAGGTCCAGCGCGACCAGCAGGGCCCGGTCGTCGCTGATCATCGCGCCCTTCTCGTCCACCAGCATGATCCGCTCGCCGACCTGGTCGAACCGCACCCCGAACGCGGCGCGGGACGAGGCGACCAGCTCGGACAGCCGCTGCATGCCCGCCCGCACCTGGGCCAGGCTCTGCGTCGGGGTGGCCTCGTCGAGCCGGTTGTTGACGGTGAGCGCCTCCACGCCGAGCCGCCCGAGCAGGCTGGGCAGCACCAGCGACACCGTGCCGCCGGCGCAGTCCACCACGACCTTCAGCCCGGCCTCGCGCACCCCGGTCAGGTCGACGCTGCGCGCCAGTTCCTGCGTGTAGGACTCCACGACCCGGGACGGGTAGGTGAGCTCGGCGATCTCACCGGGGAAGGCGCGCCGGTACTCCTGCCGGGAGAAGACCCGCTCCAGCTTGCGCGCGGCGGTCTGGGACAGTTCCGCGCCCCGCTCGTCCAGGAACACGATGTCGATGGACTGCGGGTCCCCGGAGGTGGTACGCAGCGCGACTCCCCCGCTGCACACGCTGCGCGCGGTCTGGAACCGGGCCACCGGCAGCGGCTGCGCCTCCAGGTCCACCACGTTGATCGCGCTGGCGTTCAGCGCGCACTGCACGGCCCGCTTGAGCGCCCGCGCGGCCCGGGACACGTCGCGCGACGTGGTGACCATCGACCCCTTCTTCAGCGTGGTCGCGTAGGCGCTGGTCAGCCGCACGCACAGCTCGGGGGTGATCTCCACGTTGACCAGGCCGGACACGCCGCGCGGCCCGAACAGGGTGCGCTGGCCGCGGGATTCCCAGATGACGCTGGTGTTCACCACCGCGCCCGCCTCGATGGTCTTGAACGGGTAGACCTTCACGCCCGCGGAGAGGTAGGCCTCCGGCTCGATCACGCACTCGTCCCCGACCACCGCGCCTTCCTCGATCCGCGCGGAGGGCATCACGTCGGTGTTCTTGCCGATGACGCAGCCGCGCAGGGTGACGCCCTGGCCCACGTAGACGTTGTTGTGCACCACGGCGCGGTGCAGGAAGGCGCCCTCCTTGACCACCACGTTGCTGCCCAGCACGGTGAACTCGCGCAGTTCCGCGCCCGCCTCGACCTTGGCGTAGTCCCCGATGCAGATGGGCCCGGAGAGCAGGGCCTCCGGGTCGACCTCGGCGCCCTCGGCCACCCAGACTCCTGGTGACACCTCGAACCCGTCGATCTCGGTGTCCACCCGCCCGGACAGCACGTCGGCCTGGGCCTTGAGGTAGCTCTCGTGCGTGCCGACGTCTTCCCAGTAGCCGTCCGCGATCCAGCCGAACAGCGGCGCGCCGCGCTTGAGCAGGGCGGGGAACACGTCACCGGACCAGTCCACCGACTCACCGGGCGCGACCTCGGCGAGCACCTCGGGCTCCATCACGTAGATCCCGGTGTTGACCGTGTCCGAGAACACCTGCCCCCAGGTCGGCTTCTCCAGGAACCGCTGGATCCGGCCGTCCTCGCCCACGATGATGATGCCGAACTCCAGCGGGTTGGGCACCCGGGTGAGCCCGACGGTGACCAGGGCACCGTTTTCCTTGTGCGCGCGGACCATGGCGGTCAGGTCGATGTCGGTCAGCGCGTCGCCCGAGATGACCAGGAACGGCTCGTCCCGCAGCGCGTCCTCGGCGTTCTTGACGCTGCCCGCCGTGCCGAGCGGGGCCTCCTCGGTCGCGTACTGGAGGCTCATCCCCACGTCCTCGCCGTCGCCGAAGTAGTTGCGCACCAGCGAGGCCAGGAACTGGACGGTGACCACCGTCTCGTCGAAACCGTGCCGCTTCAGCAGCCGCAGGACGTGTTCCATGATCGGCTTGTTGCACACGGGCAGCAGCGGCTTGGGCTGATTGGCGGTCATCGGGCGCAGCCGGGTGCCCTCTCCCCCGGCCATCACGACGGCCTTCACCGGTGGCGGGCCTCCTTCAGGATCGTCCGGGCCTCTTCCATCGACCCTGCGCCCCGGTCGGCCTGCGGATCGGCCCCGTGGTTGGGGCAGGGT
The DNA here is from genome assembly GCA_963851025.1 of uncultured Actinomycetes bacterium. Taxonomy (GTDB): domain Bacteria; phylum Actinomycetota; class Actinomycetes; order Streptosporangiales; family Streptosporangiaceae; genus RYN-230. The sequence goes on along the minus strand of CAWKOA010000018.1, from coordinate 61,290 downwards.
GCCTCCATCATGACGGGCGGCTCCCGGCGGGCCAACGCCGCTACCTGGTTAGCCATCCGGTTGTCCCGGTTCGGCCACCCCGGGGTCCGGCCCCGGCTCCCGGGCGGTAAGCCGCCAGGCCTGGACCAGGTACAGCCCGGCCGCCGTCCAGTACAGCGCGGTCCCCCAGGCCACGAACGCCCAGCCGACGATCTTGGCCACCTCCGCGGCGTGGCCGGAGTAGGCGCCCAGGAGCAGCAGCGGGAACGCGTAGAACAGGCACAGCGTGGCGGCCTTGCCCACGAAGCTGACCTGGAGCGGCTCCCAGCCGCGGGCCCGCAGCCGGAGCAGGGCCACGGCGAGCACCAGCTCCCGGCCGACCAGCACGCCCACCAGCCACCAGGGGATGATGGCCCGGATGGCCAGCCCGATGAGCATGACGCCGATGTAGAGCCGGTCCGCGGTGGGGTCGAGCACCTGCCCGAGGCGGCTCTCCTGGTGCAGGGCCCGGGCCAGTTTCCCGTCCAGCCAGTCCGACGCCGCCGCGGCGATCAGCAGGATGACCGCCCAGCCGTCCGCGTGCGGGCCGAGGACCAGCCACAGGAACACCGGCACGCCCAGCAGGCGGGCGATGCTGATCACGTTCGGGATGGTCCAGATCCGGTCCGGCAGCCGGCCGTCGCCCGGCGGGCCGGGCGGGGCGGCGACCCGGCCGGCCGCCGTCAGGGCAGCACCGGACCGCTCCCCCTCCGCCGCAGCGTCCGGCACGCTGCTGTTTCCGACCACGGCGCGGGCCCCCTTGTTCGCGGTGCACACCCGTGGCCGACCCTACCCGGCGCCGCCTGCTGCGCTCGCGGCGAGGCTGGCCGCCTTGGCCGTCAGGTAGTGCTGCTCGCGCAGGTTCGCGGTGCCGGCGGCCGCGGCCCGGAACTCGGTGGCGGCCCCGGGGGCGTCCCCGGCCATCTCGAGCAGGTGGCCGCGCACGGCGTGAAACCGGTGATGCCCGCCGAGCGGGCCGCGGACCCCGTCCAGCAGGGCGAGCCCGGCCGCCGGCCCGTCCACCATGGCCGCGGCCACCGCCCGGTTGAGGGTCACCATCGGGTTCCCCGTCCTGCGCTCGAGCAGGCCGTACAGGGAGAGGATCTGCGGCCAGTCGGTCCCGGCGTGGCTGTCTGCCTGGTCGTGCACGGCGGCGATCGCGGCCTGGAGCTGGTACTCCCCCGGCTGGCCCCGCTGCAGCGCCCCGGTGATCAGCCTGGTCCCCTCGGTGATGAGCACCCGGTCCCACCGGCCGCGCTGCTGCTCAGCCAGCGGGATCAGCTCGCCGCCGGGCCCGGTCCGGGCCGGCCGCCGGGCGTCGGTGAGCAGCATCAGCGCCAGCAGCCCGGTGACCTCCGGGTCGCCGGGCAGGCTGGCGTGCAGCCCCCGGGCCAGCCTGATGGCCTCGCCGGACAGGTCGCTGCGGGCCAGGTCGGGACCGCCGCTGCTGGCGTAGCCCTCGTTGAACAGCAGGTACAGGACGTGCAGCACGGACCGGAGCCGCCCGGCGCGCTGGTCCGGCGGCGGCAGCGTGAACGGCTCGCCGGAGACCTTGAGGGTGGCCTTGGCCCGGCTGATCCGCTGGGCCATGGTCGGTTCCGGGACCAGGAACGCGGCGGCGATCTCCCGGGTGGTGAGGCCGCCGACCGCGCGCAGCGTGAGCGGGATAGCCGCGCCCGGGCTGAGCGACGGGTGGCAGCACATGAACATGAGGATGAGCGTGTCGTCCCGGGCGGGGGCGTCCTCACCGGGCACCGGGCCGGCCGGGGCCGTCAGCGACCATGAGGCGGCCAGCACCTCCCGGCGGCGCCGGGCATCCTCGCTGCGGTACTGGTCGGTGAGCCGGCGGGCGGCCACCCGGATCAGCCAGCCGAGCGGGTTGCCCGGTGTCCCGTCCGCGGGCCACCGGGTGGCCGCGGCCAGCAGCGCTTCCTGCACCGCGTCCTCGGCGGCGGCGAAGTCCCCGCAGCGGCGGGCCACGGCCCCGAGGGCCTGCGGCGCCAGCTCGCGCAGCAGGCCCTCGGGCACCGTGCCCCCGCTCAAAGTTCCGGGTCGGGGGCGCTGAGCACCTGGCGGACCTCGATGGGCTGCTGGATCGGCATCCCGTCCGGGCCGGGCGCGGCGGACGCCTGCGCGGCGATCTCGATGGCCCGCCCGGGGGTCTCCACGTCGACCAGCCGGTAGCCGGCCAGCAGCTCCTTGGACTCGGGGAACGGGCCGTCGGTGATGACCGGCGCGCCGGTCCCGTCCGACACCACCCGCCGGGCCTGCTCCGGGCCGGCCAGCCCCTGGGCGTCCACCAGCTCGCCCCGGTCGAGGAGCTGGCGGTTAAGCGCGTGCTGGAATTCGATGTGGGCCTTGATGTCCTCGGGGGACCACTCTGGCATCGGCGGGCAGTCCGACTCCACTGGCCCGTAGTTCTGCAGCAGCATGAATCGCATTGGTTCATCCTCCCTGGTCAGGAGGCGCCACGGTAGCGCCGTCACCCAGGTGACGGGGCTGGCACCCGATTCTCGACAGGGCCCGGCCCGGCCCGGCGGATACCTCAAAAGACGTGGAGTGAGGCTGCCGAGACGGGGTAGTGGTCGCCCAACTGCACATGCCCGATGGAACAGAGGAGCAGCTCATGCTCACACTGACCGACAGTGCCGTGACGGCCATCCGTAACCTCACCTCCCAGCCGGAACTGCCCGATGACACCGGCCTGCGCATCATGTCGCAGGACGAGGGCGGCCCGGCCTTCCAGGTGACGCTGGCCGACAGCCCGGTAGCCGGGGACCAGGTGATCGAGTCCGAGGGGGCCCGCGTCTTCCTGGAGCCTGGTGCGGCCGTGGCGCTGGACGACAAGTCGCTGGACGCGCAGGTGGACGAGGAGGGCACGGTCGCCTTCACGCTCGCCGAGCAGGCGGTCTGAGCACCGCGCGGCGGGAACCCGGCTGGGTCCTGCCGCGCTGATATCTGGCCCGTGGGCCCGGGATCTTGCCGGGCCCGCGGGCTGGCCTGCTTTCCGGGCGGCTGAGCTTTCCGGGCGGCTTAGGGAGCCTGCCAGAGGGTCGCGATGCCCTGCCCGACCCCGATGCACATGGCGGCGGCGCCCCGGGACCCGCCACTGCGCCGTAGCTCGTGCAGCAGCGTGGTCGTGATCCGCGCCCCCGAGCAGCCCAGCGGGTGGCCGATGGCGATCGCGCCCCCGTTCACGTTGACCCGCTCCGGGTCGAGCTTGAGCTCGTCCGCCACGGCCACCGCCTGGGCCGCGAACGCCTCGTTGAGCTCGATCAGGTCGAGGCTCCCCACGTCCCAGCCCGCCCGGCCGAGGACCTTGCCCATGGCCGGCACCGGCCCGATGCCCATGTAATCCGGGTGGACCCCGGCGGCCGCGGTGCCCTCGTACCGGGCCAGCGGGGTCACCCCGCCGGCCAGCACCCGCTCCGACACCAGCAGCACGCCCGCCGCACCGTCGTTCAGCGGTGAGGAGTTGCCGCCGGTCACCGTGCCGCCCGGGCGGAATGCGGGCCGCTTGGCCGCCAGCTCCCCGAGGGTCAGCCCGGGCCGGATGCCCTCGTCCTGGGTGACCGTCCCGGTGCCGGTCGTCACGGGCACGATCTCGCCGTCGAACCGGCCCGCGTCCCGGGCCTGGCCGGCCCGCTGGTGGCTGCGCAGCGCGAACTCGTCCTGCTGCTCGCGGCTCACCCCGTACCGCTCGGCCACGTTCTCAGCCGTCTCGCCCAGGCTGACCGGCGGGTAGAGCTCCTGCATGAGCGGGCTGACCAGCCGCCAGCCCAGCCGGGTGTCGGCCACGCCGGACTCCCGCGCGAACGGCTCGCTGGCCCGCGGCAGCACGAACGGCGCCCGGGTCATCGACTCGGCCCCGCCGGCCAGCATGATGTCGGCCTCCCCCGCCGCGATGGCCCGGGCCGCGCTGGCGATGGCCTCCATGCCGGATCCGCACAGCCGGTTCACGGTCGCGCCGGGCACCTCGACGGGCAGGCCCGCCAGCAGGACGCCCATCCGGGCCACGTTCCGGTTGTCCTCACCGGCCTGGTTGGCCGCGCCCCAGTACACGTCGTCGATCCGGGCCGGGTCGAGCCACTCGTTGCGGGCCACCAGGGCCTTGATCACCTCGGCGGTCAGGTGATCGGGGCGGACCGAGGCCAGCGCGCCCTTGATCTTGCCAACCGGGGTCCGGCACGCGTCTACCGCGAACACCGCCGTCATGTCTGCCCACCCTGCCCTCTGCGCCGCCTGCGCCGCTCCCCTCCGAGGTTACCCGCGCAGCGCACGGCTATCCGTATCGCGCACAGACCGGGCCTGGCGCGCGGGGGGCGCCCAGGGCGCCTGGACGTTGAGCCGGATGGCCCGGGTACTGCCGGCCAGCGCGAGCGCGGCCTGGTAGCCGGCGGGGGCCGGGAGCGAGATCAGCGAGCAGTCGTGCACCGCGGTGGCGGGCACCAGCTGATCCGGGCCGCCCGGGCCGGCCAGGCCGGACGGGGCGCCGGGCCGGCCGAGGACCGGGAACTCGCCGACCTCGTGGCCGATTCCCTCCCCCGTGCACTTGAGGACCGCCTCGGACCGCACCCACCAGCGGATGACCAGATCGTGCCGCCCGGCCTCGCTCAGCGACCGGCCCCACTCCGCGTCGGCGGCGTTCATGTCCGCGGACATCGAGCAGACGCACCCGGTCGGCTGCTGCTCCACGTCCACGCCCACCTGCTGGCTGGCCACGGCGACCAGCACCGCGTCCCCGCTGTGCGCGAGGGAGAAGTGGACCCCGTAGCGCAGCTCCAGGGCCGGCCGGCCGGTCGGCTTCCCGCACCGCGGGCACGGCTCACGGTGGAAGATCAGGCTGGACGGGGGGAAATCCAGGTACCCGGACAGCACCCGGCGCAGCATCACGTGCGCGGCGGTGTAGCGGCGCCGGTCAGCCCGGAACGCGAAGGCCGCGGCCCGCTTGTGCTCCTCCAGGCTGAGCTCGGCCAGCTCGGCGCGGCCCACGCTGACCGAGGTGATGTCGAGCCACCACACGTCCGCGCTGCCCGCGGGCGGGACCGTGGGCATCAGCCGCTCCCGCCACGAAGGTCACGGCGGGCCGCCGGATTCCACTTCTCCATCGTGATGTCCTGCCGCCTCGAATCCGAATACCCCGCGCGGGCCAAGGTTCCTGGCGTGAACCATACCGCGAAGGGCGCCGACCACGTGATCTTCCCCAACTGCGCATTAGTGGTATTTCCCCGGGGGATGCCGGAGATGGTACGGCAGGGTGGGGCGCCGGGGCGGGGCGGCGGACCGGTTAGCCGGGCCGGACGGTCAGGCCGGCACCGACAGGGACAGCGCGAACCGGCCCTGCTCGTCGGTCCACCAGGACCGCATCGTGAACCCCGCGGCGGCCAGCTCGGCCGCGACGCCGGCCTGCCGGAACTTGGCCGACACCTCGGTCCGCAGCTGCTCCCCCGCGGCGAACCCGCACGGTCAGCCCGATCCCGGGCAGCCGCACGACCTGCTCCTCCGCGGAACGCAGCCGCATCTCGATCCACTCGGCCTGCGGATCCCACACGGCCATGTGGTCGAACGCGTCGGGGTCGAAGTCCGCGCCCAGCTCGGCGTTGAGCACGGCCAGCACGTTCTTGTTGAACGCGGCGGTCACCCCGGCGGCGTCGTCGTAGGCGGCCAGCAGCACCGCCGGGTCCTTGACCAGGTCGGTGCCGAGCAGCAGGGCGTCGCCGTCGCGCAGGCCCGCGCGCAGCCGGGCCAGGAACGCGGCCCGCTCCGGGGGGAGCAGGTTGCCGATGGTGCTGCCCAGGAAGGCGACCAGGCGGGGCCCGTCGGGCGCGGGGAGGCCCAGCCGGGCCTCGAAGTCCGAGACCACCGCGTCCACGGTCAGCCCCGGGTAGCTGGCCAGGACCCGGTGCGCGGCGCCGATCAGGGCGCTCTCGCTCACGTCCACCGGCACGTAGCTGCGCAGCGAGCCGGCCTCACGCAGCGCGTCGAGCAGCAGCCGGGTCTTCTCCGATGAGCCGGAACCCAGCTCGACCAGGGCGCTGGCCCCGGTCGCCGCCGCGATCGCGGGGGCGGCGGCGGCCAGGATGGACCGCTCGGCCCGGGTCGGGTAGTACTCCGGCAGCAGGGTGATCTTCTCGAACAGCTCGCTGCCCCGCTCGTCATAGAACCACTTGGGCGGGCAGGGTCTTCGGCACCGCGGTCAGCCCCGCCTGCGCGTCCGCGCGCAGCGCGGCGGCCAGGAAGCCGTCCGGCAGGCACCTCTCGATATGCAGCTGGTTCATGATCCGCGTCCCTTCCCTGGTCCGTCCTGGGCCAGTTCCGTCGATGGCTGGCTGTGCGGGCGTGGCGCGTGCGGGGGTCAGCCGGGGGGCTTGAGCGGCCCGGCGTCGACCGCCCCGGGCCGCGCGGTCAGCACCGTGCGGTCCGGCACGGCTCTGCCAGCCCGGCTCGTCATCAGAGGGTTCGGAGGCCACCACGACCTGGCCGGGCCGGCAGCGGTAGCACAGCGTGTCCCCCGCGGCCGTCGCGGCGATCGTCTTCCCGTCGGTCAGCAGGAAGTTGAACCGGCCGGTGATCCCGGCCGCGTCGAGGTCGGCGACCGTCCCGGCCAGCGCGTCGGCCGGATCCTCCCCGTCCCGCAGCCGCCGGTGCACGAGCGCCCAGGCCAGCGCCGAGTCGGTGCGCGCCTCGAGGGCGAGCAGGTCCGCGGCGGGCAGGGTGGCGGCCAGCCCGGCGGTCGCGCCGGGCCAGCCGTCGAGCCTGCCGTTGTGGCTGAACAGCCACGGCCCGGCGGCGTACGGCGCGGCGGCGGACTCGCCCTGGGCGGTGCCGTCCGTGGCCGAGCGCACCGCGGCGAGCAGCGCCCCGCTCCTGGTCACCCGGGCCAGGTCGGCGAACGACGCGTCACCCCACATCGGCACCGCGCGCCGGTAGCGGGCGGGCACCGGGTCACCGTCGGCGTACCAGCCGACGCCGAACCCGTCCGCGTTGACCGTCCCGTGTCTCTGCTGGCGGGGCGCCCAGGACTGGCGGAGCAGCCCGTACGGCGGATCGGTGAGCACCGACTGCAGGGTGGCCGGTGGTCCCAGGTAGGCCAGATGGCGGCACATCCGCGGGCGTCACTCCCCGTCCAGCTGGCCACCCGGCTGGCCATCCGGGCCGGGCGCCACCGCGGGCGCGGCGTCCCGGGCGGTGCGGAAACCGGAGAAGATCTGCCGCCGGATCGGGTAGTCCCAGTTCCGGAACGTGCTCCGGCAGGCCACCGGCCCCACCGCGAACGAGCCGCCGCGCAGCACCTTGTACTCGGGGCCGAAGAAGACCTCGGAGTACTCCCGGTACGGCCAGGCCCGGAAGCCCGGGTAGGGCAGGAAGTCGCTGCTGGTCCACTCCCACACGTCCCCGATAAGCTGCCGCGCGCCGCACGGGGCGGCCCCCCCGGGGTAGCTGCCGGCCGGGGCGGGCTGGAGGTACTGCTGGCCGAGGTTGGCCCGGTCGGCGGACGGGTCCTCGTCACCCCACGGGAAGCGCCGGGACCGCCCGCTGGCCGGGTCGAACCGGGCCGCCTTCTCCCATTCCGCCTCGGTCGGGAGCCTGCGCCCGGCCCAGCGGGCGTAGGCGTCCGCCTCGTACCAGCACACGTGCATCACCGGCTCGGCGGGCGGGACCGGCTCGGTGACCCCGAACCGCTCGCGGATCCAGGCCGACCCGTCGCGGCGCCAGTACTCCGGCGCGGCCAGCCCGGCCCGCTGCCGGTGGGCCCAGCCTTCCGGGGTCCACCAGCGCGGCTCGTCGTACCCGCCGTCGGCGATGAACTGCTGGTAGGCCGCGTTGCTGACCGGGGTGGTGTCGAGGTAGAAGGACGGCACCGTGATCTGGTGCGCGGGCCGCTCGTTGTCCAGGGCCCAGGGCTCGGTCGAGGTGCCCAGGGTGAACGGGCCGCCGGCGACCAGCACCTCGGGCGCCAGGCGCAGGACATCAGCGGGCGGCGGGCCGGGCGGCGCCGCGCTGAGCGCGGCCGCGCCCTGGCGCAGCTGGTGGGTGATCAGCATGGTCTCGTCGTGCTGCTGCTCGTGCTGGGCCACCATGCCGTACGCGAACCCGTCAGTGAGCAGCGGGGCCCCGGCGAACTTGGCCGACTCCAGCAGGTCCATGACCCGGCCACGGACCTCGCGGGCGTACGCCCGGGCCTCGCCGGGGGGCAGCAGCGGCAGCGTGGGCCGCGCGGCCCGCGGGTGCTCGAACGCGTCGTAGAGCGGGTCGATCTCGGGGTGCATCGGCTCCCGGCCGCCCACGTTGCGCAGCAGCCACAGCTCTTCCTGGTTGGCGATGTGCGCCAGGTCCCAGACCAGCGGCGACATCAGCGGCGAGTGCTGGCGGACCAGGTCGGTGTCGTCCACCGACTCCGTGAGCAGCCGGGTCCGCTCCCGGGCGGTGAGCAGGTTCCCGGCGATCACTTCCCGTAGCTCGTCCGCTCCGCCGTCAGCCCGCGGACGCGGGGCGGGGGCGGCAGGCGTGGGTGTCATGAGGATTCCTCCAGGCATGCGTCAGGGTCACGGGGGTCACGGGGAAAGCTGACCGCGGCGCGGGCCTCGTCGAGCCGGTCGTCCGCGGGGCACCGGCCGCGCAGCACGTAGCGGTCGGCGAATCTGGCGACCGCGTCCCGGATCGGGGCCGGGGCGCCGAGCCGGCCGAGCGCCGAGTCGGCCGCGGCGAAGCATTCCCGGCTGGCCGTGGCCAGCGCCGGGTCGTCCTGGCCGAGGCGGGCCGCGCGCAGCAGCAGCTCGCCGGGGCGGCCCTCCTTCTGCAGCGGCTCCACCGCGGACATCGCGGCCTGCGCCGCGACCGGGTCGTCGAGCAGGGCGGACACCACCGCGGTCGGCACGATCCAGCCGTCGCCTGGCTGGGCGTCGATCACCCGCAGTTCCAGATGCCCGCGCGGCCGGACCGGCGGGAACAGGGTGGACATGTGATAGGTGAGGTCGTCGGCGGTGGGCGGGGGCCCGATCGCGCCGCGCACCCAGTCGCGGAACGTGAGCCCGGATGGCGCGGTCCACCGGCGGGAGCCGGGATCGCGCAGCAGCATGACCTGGGCGTCGAGCACGTAGCTCACCCAGGCGTCCCGGGGATCGGTGTCTTCCGGCCAGGCTGCGCCGCGGTCCGACGCGCCTGGTTCCACCTCCTCCGGGGCCCGGGTGCGGCTGGGATCGAGCCGGGACCACACGGCCTGGCGGGTCGACTTCCAGCCGGACACCCGGCCGTCCTGGAACGGGGAGTTGGCGAACGACGCCACCAGCACCGGGCCCAGCCCGTGCAGCAGGTGCCAGCGCCACCGGAATCCGGAGGGGCCGCCCTGCTCCTGGCCGGCGTCCACGCACACCTGGACGGAGGCGGTGCTGCACATCATGACCCGGCCCCAGGGGCCGCTGCGGTCGAAGAATTCTTCCATGGCCGCGTAGCGCGGCAGGTCCAGCACGCGGCGCGGGGGTCTGAGGGGATCGAGGCCATGGCCCGCGAGGCTGAGCCCCGCAGGGGCGATGGCCTGGCGCAGGGCCGTGAGGTCGCTGCGGGCCGCGGCCACGCAGCCGCCCAGGCCGGACGCGGGCGCGGAGCTCAGCTCGACCTGGCCGCCGGGCTCGGTCGTCAGCCGGCCCCGGCCAGGGAGCGCCCCGGGCTTGTCCAGGCGGGCGAGGGCTGCGGCCACTCGCCGCTGGTCAACGGGGAGAGCCGGGTCCCGGCCGTCACACACCAGCCATTCCAGCTCGACCCCGACCTGTCCGGGCGGGCCGGTCTTGAAAGCGATCCCGTGCGCCTGCTCCTCCGCCGTCCGTTCGGTCAGCGGTGGGCCAGACGAGCGGGCGTCATCGCCGCGCTCAGAGGTCATCGATTACCCCGTCCGTGTCGGTTGCGCCAGGCACGTAGTAGGAAACGTGGTCTCCGTCGCTGCAATTCCACCCTGTCATACCCTGAGACCCCGGACCGATGCACCCCTGGGGGGAAGCGGCGTGACCGTGCACGAGGTGGATGTCGTCGTTCTGGGCATGGGCCCGGGGGGCGAGGACGCCGCCGAGCGGCTCGCCTCGGCCGGCCTGTCGGTGGCCGGCGTGGAGGCCCGGCTGGTCGGCGGCGAGTGCCCCTACTGGGGCTGCGTCCCGTCCAAGATGATGATCCGCGCCGCCGGCCTGCTGGCCGAGGGACGCCGGATCCCGGGGCTCGCCGGAAGCTCCCAGGTCCACCCCGACTGGGCCCCGGTGGCCGCCCGGATCAGGGAAGAGGCCACCGACAGCTGGGACGACAAGGTCGCGGTCGACCGGTTCACCGGCCAGGGCGGCACCCTGTTCCGCGGCCACGGCACGATCACCGCGCCGGGCGAGGTCACGGTGGGCGGCGACGTGCTCCGGGCCCGGCGGGCCATCATCATCAACACCGGGACGCAGCCGTCCGTCCCGCCCATCGACGGCCTGGCCGGGACCCCGTACTGGACCAACCGGGAGGCGATCGAGGCCACCGCGGTCCCGGCCTCGCTGCTGGTGCTGGGCGGCGGGGCGGTCGGCGCAGAACTTTCCCAGGTTTTTGCCCGGTTCGGCGCCCGGGTCACCGTGATCGAGGGGGCCGGCCGGCTGCTGCCGCCGGAGGAACCCGAGGCGGGGGCCCTGCTGGCCGGCGTCTTCGGCCGCGAGGGCATCGAGGTCCGCACCGGCACCACGGCCCGGGCCGTCCGTCACGACGGGACGTCCTTCACCCTGGCCCTGTCGGACGGCACCGAGATCACCGGGGACGCGCTGCTCGTGGCGACCGGGCGGCGGACCGACCTGCCGGGGATCGGCGCAGCCGTGCTGGGCGTGGACGAGAGCGCCCGGGCCATCCCGGTGGACGGCCGCCTGCGGGTCGCACCCGGGGTGTGGGCCATCGGCGACATCACCGGCCACGGCGCGTTCACCCACATGTCGATGTACCAGGCGAACATCGCCGTGCACGACATCCTCGGCGAGGAGGTCTCCCCCGCCGAGTACCACGCGGTGCCCCGGGTGACCTTCACCGACCCGGAGATCGGGTCGGTCGGCCTGAGCGAGGCCCAGGCCCGGGACCGCGGCCTCGACGTGCGGGCCAGCTGTTACCCGGTGCCCAAGTCCACCCGGGGCTGGATCCACAAGGCGGGCAACGAAGGGTTCATCAAGCTGGTCGCCGACGCCGGGCCGGGCATCCTGGTCGGGGCCAGCTCGGCCGGGCCTGCCGGGGGCGAGGTGCTGAGCATGCTCACCCTGGCCGTGCACGCCCGGGTGCCGGTCCGGCGGCTGCGCGAGATGATCTACGCCTACCCGACCTTCCACCGGACTATCGAGGCGGCGCTGCAGGAGCTGGCCCTCTAGGAGCTGGCCCGCCGGAAGCCGGCCCGCTCGGAGCCGGCCCGCCCGGAGCTGGGCTGACGGCCCGGCGTGCGTCGTAGCCCCTGAAGCCGGGCAGCGCGAGGCAGACCACGCCGACCGCCGCCACGCAGGCCAGCCCGCCGGACCACAGGGAGAACCGGGTGCCGGCCAGCGCGGCGACACCGCCGGCCCGCAGCTGGCCGGCGGACGGCCCCACGCCGTAGCTGAGCAGCTCCACCCCCGCCATCCGGCCCCGCATCGCGTCCGGGATGCTCTGGTTCCACAGCACGTCGCGGAAGATCCCGCTCATCATGTCCGCGGCCCCCGCCGCCAGCAGGCAGCCCAGCGCCACGCCAATGTCCGGGGCCAGCCCGAACGCGATGATCGCCACCCCCCAGCAGGCGGCGGAGGCGGCGATGGCCCGGCCGAGCCGGTGGATCCGCGCGGTCCAGCCGCTCAGCGCGGAGGCGGCCAGCGCGCCGACGGCAGGCGCGGAGAACATCAGGCCCACGGCCCACGTGGCGTGCAGGGCGGACGCCATGAACGGGAACAGGGCGTTCGGGTACGCGAACGTCATCGCGGCCAGGTCGGCCAGGTAGGAGCCGATCAGGTCCGGGCGGTGGCGGGCGTAGTGCAGCCCGGAGGCCACGCTGCGCAGCCCCGGTGCTGGCGTGTGCTCGCCGGCGGCCGGGGGCGCCAGCGGGCGCAGGAGGCAGAGCAGCCCGAACGAGACCGCGAACGTCACGGCGTCCAGCAGGTAGACGAACTGCGGGCCAGGTCCCGCGGCGATGGCGCCACCCAGCGCGGCCCCGATGATCTGGCCGGCGTTCGAGCTCATCGACAGCAGCGCCGAGGCGCCGCTCAGCCGCTCCCGGGCCACGGTCCTGGGGACGGCCGCGTCGAACGAGGGCCGCTGCAAGGCGGCGAGCGCGCTCATCCCCGCGGCCAGCGCGTAGAGCGGCCACACCGCCGGATGCGGCAGGCTGGCGTTCAGCACCAGCGCCCCGGCCAGCGCGCCCAGCCCGGCCTCGCACCACCGGAGCATCCGGCCCCGGTCGAACCGGTCGGCCAGCAGGCCCCCGTAGAGACCGAACACCACGATCGGGACGAGCTCGGCGATGCCCAGCAGGCCCACGGCGACCGCCGACCCGGTCAGCTGCTTGGCCTGCACCAGCAGGGCGACCTCGCCCGCGTTGGTGCCGAAGAGGGTGATGCTGCGGCTCGCGAACAGCAGCCGGAACTCCCGCGAGTCCCGCAACGGGACAAAGTCCATCCGCAGCATGCCGCGGTCACGCTAGCAGCGGTTACGGTCCGGGGGCATCTCGTTTTACGGGGGCGAGCCGGGCAGCCCCCGGGCGGGCAGCCCCTGCTCCTGCGCCAGCACGCGGAGCAGGCTGACCAGCTGGGCGCGCTGCGCCTCGGTCAGCCCGGCGCCCATTTCCGCCTCGTGCTCGGCGGTCACCGCCCGGACCTGGTCCACCGTGGCCAGGCCCTGGCCGGTCAGGTAGAGCGCATGGGAACGGCGGTCGGCGGGGTTGCGCCTCCGCTCGACCAGGCCCAGCTCTTCCAGCTCGTCCACCAGGAAGACCATCCGGGTGGCGTTCACCCCGATCATCTCGGCGATGGCCTGCTGGGACCGGCCCTGGTTCGCGGCCAGCCGGATGAGCATGCCGGCCTGCCGCTGCTCCAGGCCCAGCGGGGCCAGCCGCTCCCCGAACCGCCGTGCCCCGTGCAGCCCCAGCTGGACGAGCAGGAAGGACAGGTGATCCGGGGGAACGTCTTCCACCGCATCACACTATCACTCAGCTAAATACTTGCGGCTCAAAATCATCTCTGCTAGAAACGATGTAATTCTGAAATCATCCTGCTGCCGGAAGTGGTGAGTCACGGTGCACGAGACCGCAGGCACGTCGGGAATCTCCGTCGCCCCGCGCCCGGCGGGCCGGCCCCGGGCCGGCGGGGACGAGGCCGTCCGCCGGTCCAGCCTCGGGCTGTCGGCCGGGCTGCTGGTCCAGTACGCCCTGGGGCTGGTGGTGAGCCTGTACGTGACCGTGCCCGCCCGTGATCAGGGCGGCGGGGTGCTCGCGGCGGCCGGCCGGGCCCTGGCGAACGGGCCGGCCTCGCTGGCCGTGCACGCCGGGCTGGGCCTGCTGCTGCTGCTCGGCTCGATCGCTCTGGTGGTGCGGGCCGTGGCGGCCCGTACCGGGTTCTTCATGGTCACCTCGGTGGTGAGCCTGCTCGCCGTGCTGGGCGCGGCGGGCAGTGGCGCGGCGTTCGTCAACTCCGGGCAGGACGGCGCATCCCTGACCATGGGCCTGCTCACCGCCGTGGCCCTGCTCTGCCAGCTGATCAACCTGTTCCGGCTCAGCGCCCCGGGCCACGCGCCTGACCAGCCCGGCCGCTGATCCCCGGCCCGTGAGCGGGCTGTGGCCCGGCGGCAGCGATCCGCCGGGCCACCGCCCCTTAACCGGGTACCACGCTCACCCGCCTATGACGCAGGGCACGTCCCAGGGGTCGTAGCTCTGGCACACGGCGGCCGGGTTCCGGAAGATCCCGGCTGACGGCAGGGCCACGCCCTGGGAGTTGAACAGCGTGAGGTTGGCGTTGGGCGTGCCGATGCCGGCCCCAGGCTCCCACGGCACGCCGGGAATCCAGTCCGGCGCCCAGTAGAACAGCCCCGCACCCAGCCCGCCGGGCACCTGGGCCAGGATCGACAGCTCGTCGGTCACGAACGACAGCTGCCCGCCCGGGCTGGCCGGGTAGCCGGTGGAGAGCTGGCTGGGCTCCCAGACGAAGTTGCCCGTGCTGTCCCCGAGCGGGCTGTTGCCGTTGGCCAGCGTCCACGGGTACTGCGTCTCCGCAATAACGATCTTCTTGTGGAACTGGGTGGCCAGGGCGTCCACATTCGCTTTCATCTGCGACAGCGTGCCGTGGAAGAACGGGTAATAGGACAGCCCGATCACGTCGAACGGCACGCCCTGCGACACCAGGTTCTGGAAGAAGGCCTGGCTGAGCGTGTTATTGCCGCCCTGGTCGTAATGCATCATGATCAGCAGCTGGTGACCCGGCGGGTTGGCCGCCCGGGCCCCGGCCACGCCCGCCTTGAGCAGGGTGGCCAGGTTGTCGTAGTCCGCCGGGACGGTCGGGTCGTTCACCTGGCCGACCGGCCACAGGATGCCGTTGCGGATCTCGTTCCCGATCGACACCATGTCCACCGGCGTGCCCTGCTTCGCGAACGCGCCGATCACCTGCTGGGTGTAGGACTGCACGGTCGAGGTGAGCTGGGCCAGGTCCTGGCCCTGCCACGCGGCGGGGATGTTCTGGTGCTGCGGGTCGGCCCAGAAGTCGGAGTACATGATGTCGAGGTAGATCCTCATCCCGGCCGCGCGGACCTGGCGGGCCAGGGCCAGGTCGGTGGCCAGGTCGCTGTAGCCCGCGGGCGGGTTCACCCAGAGCCGCATCCGGACGTAGTTGGCGCCGTTCTCCCTCATGATGCGTGACCGGGCTCTGCTGCTGCCCGCGGTAGGTGAACTGCGCCCCGGCCGCGAGCTCCTGCGGGGTGAAGGACAGGTCAGCGCCGAAGTCCATGCCCGCCGCCGCGGGGTCGGGCCCGTAGGCCCGGAACTCCCCCACGCAGACGTCCGCGCCGGTCCCGCTGTAGACGGTGAGCTGGGCGTACCGCGCCTGGGTGCCCGGGGGCAGCGGCACGTACATCGGGTTCCCGGGGTCCAGCGCGACATTGCGGGCGGCCGGCACGGCCTGCCAGTTACCCGCCTGGGTGGCGACCTTGATGGTCGCGCTGGCCGACGGGCTGGTGGAGTCCAGCGTGATGCCCAGGTCGCTGAGCGAGTGAACCTGGCCCAGGTCGACGACCAGGCTCCCGGTCCACGACCCGGTGCACCAGTCGGTGCCGGCGTCGCCGTCGATCGCGTTGGACGCCGGGTTGCCCGACTCCGTGGAGTCGGCGCTGGCCTGCCCGGCCAGCGCCCAGTTGACGGTGGGGCCGCCCTGCGGGCCCGGCTGGCCGGCCTGCGGCGACACCGCCGAGCCGGACAGGCCCGCCATCAGCGGCAGGACCAGCAGGGCCGGCGCGGCGGTCAGCGCGAGGTGGCGGCTTAACCTGCTCCGCAGCCGTCGTGAAGGGGTCGGCGGCCATGGCCAGGCGGGAGACGGCCCGGCGGGACGCATCATCCATGATGATCTCCGTTCTGCACAGGGTGGCGGGGCGCGCACGGCCCCGCCAGGGACGAGTCCGCAGGCGGCGGCCTGCGGCGGGCACGCACGACCAGACGCGATCGCACACAGTTCTCCGCAAACCAACAGCTGAACTCACCCGAACAGTAGATCCGGGGGTGCCGCCGGGCAATGCCCTCTCCGCCGGCCAGCGCCGACGGCCCGCGACCGCCGGCGGCAGGGAACCGGTAGTTTGGGCGCGAACAGGAGGCGTGCCGATGGGGATCGAGCACCTGGTCCAGACCGGACCGCTGATCCTGGCCGCGCCGATCGCGGCGGCGGCCGGTGCGCTCACGTTCCTGTCCCCCTGCGTGCTGCCGCTGGTCCCCGGCTACCTCTCCTACGTGACCGGCATGTCCGGGACGGACGCGCAGCAGGCGGACGCGGCCACCTCCGAGCGCGTGGCCGTGGCTCCCGACGGCACCGCCGTGGCCGTGGACGCACGGCGAGCGCGGCTGGCGCCGCCGCCCGGCCGCGGCGTCGCCGCCGGGCCCGGCCAGCGCCGGCCGCCGCCCGCCCGGGCACGGCCCGTCCCACCCGCGGGCGGACCCTGCTCGGCACCGCGCTGTTCGTCCTCGGCTTCTCCCTCGTGTTCGCCACCGAGGGCCTGGCCTTCGGTGGCCTGGGGCTGGTGCTGAAGCGGCATGAGGCCGGGGTGACCCAGCTGCTCGGCGGGGTCACGATCGTGCTGGGCCTGCTGTTCGCCGGGGTGTTCGACCGCTTCCCGATCACCGGGCCGGATCGCCCGGCCCGCCATCCGCCCCCGGGCCGGCCTGATCGGCGCCCCGCTGCTCGGGGTGCTGTTCGCGGTGAGCTGGACCCCGTGCGTCGGCCCGACCCTGACGGCCGTGCTGTCCCTCGCCCTGACCTCGGGCACCGCGGTGCGGGGCGCCGTGCTCGCGTTCCTCTACGGCCTCGGGCTGGGCATCCCCTTCATCATCGTGGCCCTGGCCTTCCAGCGCGGGATGACCGCGTTCCAGTTCGCCCGGCGGCACGCCCAGCTCATCGCCCGGATCGGCGGCGGCCTGCTCGTCCTGGTCGGCATCCTGGAAGTCAGCGGCGCCTGGAACGCGGCCCTCCTCTGGCTTCAGCTGCACTGGCTGTCCAGCTACAACAGCCCCCTCTAGCACTCCCCCACCCCCCCAGCCCCTCAAGTCACGTGACGCGTTCGTGATCAGACGATTGGTGTTGCCTGGGCAACACCAATCGTCTGATCACGAACGGCCAGGGCTGGGGTTGAGGGGCCAGGGGCTGGCTTGAGGGCCAGGGGCTTACTGGGGGACGGAGGTAGGGACTGGGGAGTGGGGGGCCGGGGCTGACGTGACGCGGCGGGCCCGGGCGGCCAGGGTTCCGGTGCGGGCCAGCAGCATGGCCACGGACAGGAAGATCAGGCCGTCGGTCAGGGCTCCCACGGTGATCTGGCTGGCCAGCATCCAGTGCCCGAGCTGGGCCCCGAAGATGTGGGTCGAGCCGTAGGCGAAGAAGACGCGGGCCGCGACGACCACGATCCAGACCAGCGCGTACGGCAGTCCGGCCCACGTCATGGCCCGGCCGGTCTGCTCGTCGCGGGAGACCCGCATGAACGCCGCGGCCAGCACGCCCAGGGCCAGGCCCGCCGCGGCCGCCGCGGCTTCCAGCACCAGGCCGGAGCCGGACGTGGCGGCGCCCTTGAAGAAGAAGGGGACGATGATCGCCGCCGAGATGAACGGGCGGAGCAGCCGCAGCGGGGTGACCTTGCGGTGGCCCAGATCGGAAATCAGCACGACGACGAGGATGACGAGGTTGGGGATCAAGACGCTGGCGTCCACGGGAAACTCCTTGCCGGGTTTTTCGGTGTGCTGCGCTTACCCCGGCCACGCTAGGAACGGGACCCCGGCCCGCGCGCCGGCCTGCGGCTTGATACCGGGTCCAGGCCGGGTGCAGGTCCCGGCCGGGCGGGTGGAGACCGGGTGGAGGCGGTCACGTCCACCCAGGGTCAACCCGGGTGCCGGCGCCCGCCGCGGGCGCCCCGGATACGTTGGCAACGTGCTTCGCTCCCTGACCGTCAGCCGGGGTGCCGTGGCCACCACCGGCCTCGCGGACGTGCCCCTTCTGCTGGACGCCGTCCGCATCCTGGTCCTGGTGGTGGTGCTCATCACGGTGCCCCTGGCCGAGCCGCACCCGGGCTCGGGAGCCGAGGGCATAGCCGTGGCCGTCGCGCTCGGCGTATCGACGGTCAGCTGGGTGGTATGGCTGTGCGCCCGGCGCCGGCCGCGGCTCGCGATCGGGGCCCTGGCCGTGATGGGTGCGGCCGGCGGCGTCCTGGCCGGGGTGTCCCCGCTGAGCACCGCTATCGCCGTCGGCTGCGTGGTCACCTCCTCCGCGGGCGTCCGGCTGAATCCGGAAACGTCGCTGGCCATCACCGCGGAGACGGTGGCCGCGTTCCTGGCCGCCGCGCTGGTCACCGGGGCGCCGACCGAGACGCTGCTCGGGTACCCGCTCACGTTCATCGGCTTGTGGGCGTTCGGCCTGTCCCGCCACGCGTTCCTGCTCCGGGCCGAGCAGGCCGAGCAGATGCTCGCGGAGACCCGCCGGGCCCGGGAAGCCGAGACCCAGGCCGCCGCGCTCGGCGAGCGGGCCAGGATCGCCCGGGAGATTCACGATGTGCTCGCGCACTCGCTCGCGGCGGTGTCGGTGAACCTGCAGGCCGCTGAGGGATTGCTGGGCGCCCTGCCCGCCGGGCGCCCCGAGCTGGCCCAGGCGATCGAGTGCATCGGCCGGGCCGGCGTGTTCACCCGGGAGGGCCTGGCGGACGCCCGGCGCGCGATCCTGGCCCTGCGCGATGATGCCGCCCCGCTGCCCGATCAGCTGTCGGCGCTGATCCAGGAGTTCCGGGCCGATGGTGATGCGGCGGCCGACTTCACCGTGACCGGCGCGGCGCGGCCGGTGGCCGCCGAGGCGGCCCTGGCCGCCTACCGGACCGCGCAGGAGGCGCTGACCAACGCCCGCAAGCACGCGCCCGGGCAGCCGGTCCGGGTCGGCCTGGAGTTCACGCCGGCGGAGATCGTGGTGCGGGTGGTCAACCCGCTGCCCGCGGTCACGGCCGGCGGCCCGCTCGCCGCCGCCGGGGCCCAGTACGGGCTGACCGGCCTGCGGGAGCGGGCCGCGCTGGGCGGCGGCACGCTGGCCGCCGGGCCGGCCGGACGGGGAATGGCGGGTCGCCCTGCGGATTCCGGCATGAGCGCGGAGAACCCGGCCGAGCCGGTGAGCGTGATCGTGGCGGACGACCAGTCCGCGGTACGCGAGGGCCTGGTCCTGCTGCTCGGCACGCTGCCGGGGATCGTCGTCGCGGGCCAGGCGGCGGACGGCGACGCCGCAGCCGACCTGGTCGCCACGGTGAAACCCCAGGTCGTGCTCATGGACCTGAACATGCCCGGCAGCGGCGGGGTGGCCGCGACCCGGCGCATCACCGCAGATCACCCCGGCACCCGGGTCGTGGTGCTCACCACCTACGCGGACGATGAATCGATCATCGGCGCGCTGCAGGCCGGCGCGCTCGGGTACCTGACCAAGGACGCGACCCGGGCGGAGATCGGCCGGGCCGTGCTCGCCGCCGCGGCGGGCCAGGCCGTGCTGGATCCGGGGGTGCAGCAGCGGCTGCTGTCGGCCGCGGCCCGCGCGCCCGCGGTGCCCGGCTCCCCGGCCGCCTCACCGGGGGACGGTGACCTGACGCCGCGCGAAGCCGAGGTGCTCCGGCTCATCGCGGCCGGCGCGTCCAACCGGGAGATCGCCCGGGCCCTGTTCGTCAGCGAGGCGACGGTCAAGACGCACGTCAACCGGATCTTCGCCAAGACCGGCTCGCGGGACCGCGCCCAGGCCATGCGCTACGCCTACGCCCACGGCTACGCCGAGCCCGCGTCACCCGGCTGAGGGACCGGCGCTAGCCGCGTCAGTGGCGGGCCAGGGCCGCGGCGGCCGCGGCGCAGACCAGGATGGCCAGGCAGGCGAAGGCCAGCATCGACGCGGCGTTGATCGCGGGCGAGGTGGCCAGCAGCCAGGCCGCGCCGGTGATCACGACGAGCAGGCCGCCGAGCGTGATGAGCAGGCCGGGGATGCCGCGGCTCAGGGAAACCGAGAGGCCGCAGCTCCCGTCGTCCCCGTGCAGGATGCGCGGGGACCCGCACCGCCGGCAGCGGTCCAGGTTGGCGGGATAGCGGTCCTTCAGCTGGAACTGCGCGTCAGCGGGCATGGACTCACGCTTCTTTCGCCACGTCGGCACCCGGGCGGAGGACAGGCCCAGCGGCCCGGGCTGCCCATCTCCATGATGCGCCGGGCATGCCGTGATGACCACCCTCAGGAACGGGCGCGCCGGCCCGCCTGGCCGCGCCCCGCGCGGGCCCGGCCCGCGCGGGCACCCCGCCGCGGCGCGCGGTTAGCCCGGCGGGCGGGGCGGCAGCGGCGGCTTCGCCTTCGACGGGCGGCCGGACGTGGCCGGCGGCGGGGCCGGCGGGCGGTTCTGCACGGCCTCCATGGCCAGCCGGACCGCGGTCTCCAGCTGCACGTCCCGGCCCTCGGCCCAGTCCTGCGGTGAGTTGAGCACCTCGACGTCGGGGTCCACGCCGTGGTTCTCCACGTCCCAGCCGAAGCCTTCCAGCCAGATGGCGTACCGCGGCACCGTCATCGCGGTGCCGTCCACCAGGACGAACGGCGCGTTGATGCCGATCACCCCGCCCCAGGTCCGGGCCCCCACCACCGGGCCGAGGCCCAGGATGCGGATGGCGGCGGTCACGATGTCGCCGTCGGAGCCGGCGTTCTCGTCGGCCAGGGCCACCACCGGCCCGCGCGGCGCGTCCCGCGGGTAGGTGGACGGGGTCATCCAGCGCGGGATGTCCCAGCCCATGATCCGGCGGGCCAGCTTCTCGATCACCAGCTCGGACACGTGGCCGCCGCGGTTGGACCGGACGTCCATGACCAGCGCCTCCTGGGCCATCTCCACCCGCAGGTCGCGGTGGAAGTGCGCCCAGCCCTCCCCCATCATGTCCGGGATGTGCAGGTACCCGGCCCGGCCGCCGGTCAGCTCGCGGACCCGCTGCCGCTTCCCGGCCACCCAGTCCTGGTAGCGCAGCCGGCGGTCGCTGCCCAGCGGGGTCACCGCGAACCGCTGCGGCGGCTCGCCGTCGCGCCCGACGGTGAGCTCCACCGGCCGGCCCGCGGTACCGACCAGCAGCGGCCCCGGCCCGGCGACGGGGTCGACCGGCCGGCCGTCCACGGCCAGCAGCACGTCGCCGGGCCGGACCAGGACGCCCGGGGCGGCCAGCGGGGCCCGCGCCCGCGGGTCGGAGGACTCGCCGGGCAGCACCCGGCCGATCCGCCAGCGGCCGTCGGTGTCCCGGGACAGGTCGGCGCCGAGCAGTCCCACCTGGCCCTTGCCGCCGCTGCCTGGCGTGGCCCGGGGCCGGATGTAGGCGTGCGAGGTGCCCAGCTCGCCGACGACCTCCCAGAGCAGGTCGGTGAACTCCGAGGCGGTGCCGATCCGGTCCAGCACCGGCCGGTAGGAGTCCAGGACGCCGGGCCAGTCCACGCCGCCCATGTCGGGGACCCAGAAGTCGTGCTGCATGAAGCGTCCGGCCTCGGTGAACGCGTGCTGCCAGAGGGCCACCGGGTCGGCCATGAACCGGGCCCGGGACAGGTCGACCTGCACGCTGTCCCCGCTGTCCGGATCCGCCTTCCGCTGGGACGGGACCACCCGCAGCTCGCTGCCGTCGCGGACCACGAGCCATTCGCCGTCGCCGCTGACGTCGAACCAGTCCAGCCCGCCGGCCAGCTCCGTGGTCTTACGCCGGCCCAGGTCGAAGCGCTCCAGCGTGGACCGGGGGCGCTTGGCGTCGGGCACCGCGGCCCCTTCGCCGAGCACCCCGATGACGGGTTCCTTGAGCCAGGCAAAGCCGCCGGTCACCGCGCGCAGCGACGCGTACCGCGACTCGGGAACCGGCAGGCTGACCACCCGGGTGGGCAGGCCCTCCGCGTCCACCCGGACCGGCGGCGGCGCGTCGTCCTCGCCGTCCGGCTGGTCGCCGTCCTGGGCCGCGGTCCCGCCGCCGGTGTCCCCGCCCGCCCGGGCCCCGCCGTCGTCCCCGCCGCTGTCCCCGTTCTTGTCCGGCCCGTTCCCGACCGGCCGTCCCTGCCGCAGCGGCGCGAACGGGGACGGCGTGTCCGCGGCCAGCGGCACCAGGTACGGCCGCGACCCGAACGGGAACGACAGGTCGAAGAAGTGCGCGTCGTACACCGGGTCGAAGATGCGCGCGGACAGGAAGGCCAGGTACTTCCCGTCCGCGGTGAAGACCGGCTCGGAGTCCACGAAGCGGCCGTCGGTCACGTCCACGATCTCGTCGCCGGCCAGCCGGGCGAGCCGGATCCGGCTGAGCGGGTTCGGGCCCGGGTGCGACCAGGCCAGCCAGGCCGAGTCCGGCGAGTACGCCAGCCCGGACATGGCCCCGTCCGGGGACTCGGCCAGCTGCCGCACCCCGCCGGAGGCCATGTCCACCACCAGCAGCCGCCCGTCCCGGGCCGCCACCGCGGCCGTGGACCCGTCCGGGGCGGCGGCCAGCTCGTTGACCAGCCCCAGCTCGCCGGAGGCGAGCCGGCGCGCGCCGCCGGTGGACGCGCCCGCGGACGCGCCCGCGGGTTCCGCCGCGGACACCTCGGGGCCATCGGCCGGGGCGACCTCGAGGCCGTCTGCGCCCCCGGCGTCGCTGACCCAGACGACCAGGCCGTCGCGGCCCAGCACCCGGGGCATCCGGGCCCGGACGTCCGGCTCGACGGCCAGCGCCCGGGCCGGGCCGTCGCGGTGGGTGAGCCAGTGCACCGTGCCCCGGACCTCGATCACGCTGGCCAGGCCGGTGTAGTCGGAGCACAGGTCGCCCAGATGGTCCGCGGCCGAGATCAGGCGCGGGGCCAGGGCGGTGGACGCCGAGCCCAGGCTGACGCTGAGCGGCCGGGGCTGGCTGTCCGGCGCCAGGCTGTCCAGCAGCCAGAGCTCGCCGCGGCACTGGTAGACCACCCGGGTGCCGTCCGTTCCGGCCTGGCGGGCGTACCCGCCGTCGTGGTCGGTGTGCCGGAGCAGGCCGGAACCGTCCAGCCGGCACGAGTACACGTTGCCCGTGCCCTCGTGGTCGGACAGGAACGCCAGCCGGTCACCGACCAGCATGGGGCTGCTGAACTGCCCGGTCAGGCTGGCCAGGATGCGCTGGAACGGGGCGCCGTCCGCCGAGGTCCACAGCCGTCCGGCGGTGCCGCCCCGGTACCGTTTCCAGAAGGCCGGGTCACGTCCCCAGCTGCCGTTCAGCAGCGCCCGGGCGGTGTCCTCCAGGGTCACGTCGGCGACCGGGCCGAAGCCCAGCCGCTGCGGCGCGCCGCCATCCACCGGGACCGCGTACGCCCAGCCCTGCCGCTCGAAGGCCTGGCCGGTCGCGCTCACAGCCAGCACCTCGCCGCCGGGCGTCCAGCCGCACACCCGGGCGGACTGGTCACTCCAGTAGGTGAGGCGGCGGCCCCGCTCGCCATCCACCCCGGCCAGGTACACCTCGGCCGGGCCATCACGCCAGCTGGCCCAGGCCACCCACTGCCCGTCGCGGGAGAACCGCGGGCTGGCGGCCTCGGCCCGGTCCGCGGACAGCCGCCACGCCCGGCCACCGTCCAGCGGCGCCAGCCACACGTCGTCTTCGGCCACGAACGTGAGCAGGTCACCGTGGATGTGCGGAAAACGGAGGTACCCGGCTGACGTCATCGCAACATCGTAGGACTGGCCGGTCCCGGTGCTGCGCCCGGCCAGCCTGCGGCGCACCCCCGGCCCGGTAATGGCGGGCGCGCATCCGGCGGCGGGGAATTCTCCTCATTGAGCTGCCTGCTGGATTCCCTGGACCGCGGTTACCGGGTGCCGGGGATTTGATTCTCCAGTTACTGGAGGAGCCAGACTGACGCCATGGAGAACGACGGACCTCTTCTGACGATCGGTGAGCTGGCCAGACGTGCCGGCGTGCCGGTGCGCACTATCCGGTTCTGGTCGGATAGCGGGCTGGTGCCGCCGGCCTCGCGGACTGACAGCGATCGCAGGCTGTACGACGGGGCATGCGTGGCCCGGCTGGAGTTGGTGATGACCTTGCGAGAGCTGGGCGTGAGCCTGGCCAATGTCCGGCGCGTACTGGACGGCCAGGTCACCGCCGCGGAGGTGGCTGCTATCCACCTGGAGGCGCTGGACACCGAGATCCGGACCCTGCGGCTGCGCCGGGCAGTTGTGGCCGCTGTGGTGAAGCGCTCTGCCGACGGCGAGGAGATGGGCATGATCAACAAACTGGCGCGCCTGTCCGCGGCCGAGCGGCGCCAGATCATCGATGACTTCACGGCGGAGGTTTTCCGCGGGCTGGATCCCAGCCCGGCGAGGTTTGCGCGCTGGGCCGCGGCGCCGGATCTGCCTGACGATCCTTCGGCCGAGCAGGTCGAGGCCTGGGTCGATCTCGCTGAGCTGGTAGCAGACAGGGGTTTCCGCGAGCAGGTCCGGCAGGTCGCTGGCATCGGCGTCCAGATCCAGTCCGGCCGCTGGCTGGTCGACGTCGAGCGGGCGCAGGACGAGGCCGAAGCGGCCTGTCAGCGGGGAGTGCCGCCTGAGTCTGCCGAAGCGGCCCGGATCGTGGCGCAGATCCTGGCCGGCACCCCCGGCGGCCAGCGCCGTGCTGAGTTGCTGGCTCAGCTGGAAGCCGCCACCGATCCCCGGATCGAACGTTACTGGGAGCTGACGGCCGTCATCAGCGGCCGCGGCCCGTTCCCGTCGGTGCAGCGCGCCCTTGAATGGCTGGCCGCCGCGCTGCGCGCGAGCCAGGGCCATTGGGAGGCAGGCCGGTGATCGAGATCCGCGGGCTGACCAAGCGCTACGGCTCAACGGTCGCTGTCGACCGGCTCAGCTTCGACGTGCCACCGGGTGCCGTGACCGGTTTCCTGGGCCTGAACGGATCAGGCAAGTCCACCACCATGCGCATGATCCTCGGCCTGGACGCCCCGGACGCCGGGCACGCCCGCATCGGCGGCCAGGCCTACCGTCAGCTTCGCTGGCCGCTGCGCGAGGCCGGAGGACTGCTGGAATCCAGGGCCTTCCACCCGGGCCGGTCTGCCCGCGCGCACCTGGCCGCGCTGGCGGCCAGCAACTCCATCAGCCAGTCCAGGGTCGCCGAGGTCCTGGAGATAGCCGGACTGGGATCCGCAGCGGGCAAACGGGCCGGGAAGCTCTCGCTCGGCATGGCGCAGCGTCTCGGCATCGCCGCGGCGCTGCTGGGAGATCCGGCCGTGCTGCTGCTCGACGAGCCGGTGAACGGCCTGGACCCGGAGGGAATCCGCTGGATACGCGGCCTGCTGCGGTCACTGGCCGCCGAAGGCCGGGCGGTCCTGGTCTCCAGCCACCTGATCAGCGAAATGGCCCTGATGGCCGACCGCCTCGTCGTGATCGGCCAGGGACGGCTCCTGGCCGACACCACGGCGGCTGAGCTGTCCAGCCGGGCCCCCAGCCTCGAAGAGGCCTTCCTGCAACTCACCGGCGATAGCGCCCAGTACCAGGCAAGGAACATGTCATGACCGCCCACACCAGCCACCAGCCACCCGGCAGATACCGATTCCGGCACCTGGCCCGGATGGAATGGATCAAGCTACGCAGCCTGCGCTCCACCTGGCTCACCCTGGCCATTGCCGTCGCCGCGTCAGCCGGCATCGCCCTCGCAACAGGCAGCAGCACGACAAGCGGCGGCATGTTCCTCGGCAACACGCTGGTCGGCATGCTCATCGGCGTGCTGCTCATCGGGGTAGTCGGCGTACTGGCCATGACCAGCGAGTACACCTCCGGGACCAGCCGCGCCACGTTCGCCGCCGCGCCACGCCGGCTCAGGGTCCTGGCGGCCAAAGCCGCGGTCGTTGGTGCGGTGGCGCTGATCACCGGCGAGGCGGCAGCATTTCTGTCCTTCTTCGCAGGCTGCATGACCCTGGGCCACGGCATCACCGCGCCAGCCCTCAGCCAGCCCGGTGTCCTGCGGGCGATCGTGCTCACCGGAGCCAGCCTCAGCCTGATCGGCCTGCTCGGACTCGGCCTCGGAGCCATCATCCGGCACACCGCCGCGGCGATCACCGTGGTAGTCGGAATCGTCTGCGCCGGCGGGCCGCTGAACCTCGCTATCAGGCCCTACCTGCCGATTTACATAGTCAGCCGCTCGCTCAGCGCTACGACGCCGCTATGCCGCCCCGGCGCGGCGTCATGCTGGCTGTCAGCCTGGAGCGGACTCGGAATGCTCGCCATCTACGCAGCCATCGCCATGGTCCTGGGCGCGCTGATCCTCGCCCGGCGAGATGCATAAGCCGCAGGCAACGCTCCGGACCGGCCGCCACATGCCAAGGTCAACCCGGCGAGGCCCGGGCCCGCCACGTGCCCGATCAGCCGCCACCCCCCTCAAGACCACCGAGAGCAGAGTCACCGCGCTCGGCGACGCCATCCGCGAGCACCCCGGCTACAGCCCCATTCTCCTGCCCGAGACACCCAACGGCATCGGCACCGCCGCCGTCACGCTCGCAGCCGGCACCGGCCCCTTCTGCCGACTCCGAGTCCCGAGATCACCGAACAAGGGGCAGCAGCCCGCGCCGCTGCCACGACGGCGTCGCGGCTTGTCGCGCCTGTTCCGCGGGCACTCGCCGGCTCGGCCAGCGGCTCGCTGACCGCCTTACCGCGGCCAGATTCCGCAGGCAATGCCCAGCCTTGGTCAAGCAGGCCGGCCTCGGCCCTGCGATCTCTACAGCGATGCGCACTAAGTTGGCCCAACTCGGGGGCGCCCCCCGCTCGCCGAGCGCGCGCCCGCCCAGGCGAAACGCGCTGATGCCTGCCGTAGCGACTTTTACGTGATCATCTTGTGCTCGAACTGGACCAGGACGAGGGCAGCCTGGGCGATGCCGCCGATCTTGCCGGGGCTGAGCATGACGCGCTGCAGGGTGCGCCACCGCTGGGACATCAGGGCGAAACCCCGCTCGCACAGGCAGCGCAGCGAGCGGAGCATCTCGTTGCGGGTCCGGGTATTTATGTCAAGATCCCGGCCGCCTGCTGGGTTCCTCACCGGGACGTGAACGCCGCAGCCGGCGCCTTCGTATCCCTTCTACCGGGGGCTCGTGCCCGCCTGGAGATTTTGCGCTATGCCGCGTGTCTGCCAGTCTGTCCCCGTCACAACCTGGATGACCGGATCAACCTTGTTGAGAAAACTTCATTAACTACGTAATTTAGTAGTTAGCCATGGCTAATAGTGCCTGAGCCGGTGCCGATCCAGGCTTACCCGGAATGACTTGTCGATAGCATGCACTGCTGCCACAATTCAGGGCGTGGCGATTACAGCGGGCGGCGGCATTCCCGGGGAGGAACCGGCGGAAAATACTGCCGGGGGCCCAGCCGGCCCGGGCCGGGGCGGGCCCAGGACGCCGGACCCGGGCCAGCCCCCCGCGCCGCCTTCAGGCATCCTGCCTGCTCAGCCCTGGACTCCCGGACACCAGCGGGCCGCAGGCCAGCTGTCCGGGAGCCCGGCGGACACCCCGGATACGCCAGCCGCGGAAACCGCACCCGGTGCCGGAAAAGAATGTTCAGAATTGAGTTACCGGCCCGCGACGCCTGATTACACAATCCTGAAACAAACCCTCACGGAGGCGGGCCCGGCCGCAGATAGGGAGATGGCCTATTTCTATAGTCTTCTGTTCACCGCCCACCCGGAACTGCGGTCCATGTTCCCGCTGGCCATGGACGAGCAGCGGAGGGCACTGTGCGCGGCACTGGCCCGGTGCGCCTGGAGCATGGACAGCCCGCAGTCGCTGCACGAGTACCTGGCCGACCTGGGCCGCGACCACCGCAAGTACGGCGTCCAGGAACGGCATTACCAGGTCTTCGGTGAGACCCTGGCGACCGCGCTGCGCCTGGTCCACGGGCCGGCCTGGACCCAGGAGACGGCGGCCGCCTGGCACACCGCGGTCAGCCACATCTGCTCGGTGATGGCCGCGGCGGCCCAGGACGCGGCCGGTGAGCCGCCGTGGTGGGTCGCGGAGGTGATCCGGCACGAACGGCGCTGCCCTGATCTGGCCGTGCTCACCGTCCGGCCCGGCCAGCCATTCCCGTACCAGCCGGGCCAATACCTGAGCGTGCAGGTGCTGCGCTGGCCGCGGGTCTGGCGGAACTACTCCATCGCGAACGCGCCCCGGCCCGACGGCACGCTGGACCTGCATATCCGGGCCATTCCCGGCGGCCTGGTCAGCACGGCGCTGGTGCACGACACCAGCGCAGGCGACACGGTGCTGCTCGGGCCGGCCCGCGGCACCATGGTGGCGGACCACGCCTCAGCCCGCGACATCCTCTGCGTCGCGGGCGGCACCGGCTTCGCGCCGGTCAAGGCGATCATCGAGGGGCTGGCCGCCCAGCCGGGCGGCGGGACCGCCCGCCGGGTCCGGCTGTTCCTCGGGGCCCGGAGCCGGCCGGACCTCTACGACCTGCCCGGCCTGGCCCGGCTGGAGTCGGCCTGCGCGCGGCTGGACGCGGTCATCGCGCTGTCCGGCGACCCCGGCGCCGGCGGCCTGCACGGCCAGCTGCATGACGTGCTGCGGCAGCAGGCCAGCTGGCAGGACTGCGACGTGTTCGTCAGCGGGCCGCCCGGCATGGTCCGGGCCACGCTGCGGGTCCTGGCCCGCCGGGCCGGCGACGACCACGTGCACTGCGACCCGCATCCCCGCGCCGGGGCCCGGCTGCCCGCCTGACCCAGCCCGGCGCCCGCCGCTCAGACCTTCCGCCACCGGGGCACCCAGGCCCCGTCCTGCACCTCGTAGTCGGCGAACAGGGCGGGCGCCTCGGCCCGCATGATCTCGCCGATCCTGCCGAACACGAGCCGGATCTCCTCCTCGGCCCCGGGATCGGTCCGGGCCTCGATCGTGTGCCGCAGTGTCCGGATGTTCGCCGTCCAGACGATGCCGGTCGCCACCCCGTCCGGCGCGAGCCGCCGCATGAACGAGGTCTTCTCCTTCTTCTCGTGGAACGGCACGCCCTCGTCGTCCAGCCGGAAATGCTCCGCCATCCAGCGCTGGAACTCCTCCATCTGGCCGAGCAGGGCCGTGGCCCGCTTCATCAGCTCCGGATCCTCCCGGGCCCACTCCGGGAACCAGAACGGGATCTCGTCCAGCCGGACGAAGCGCAGCGATTCCTGCGACACCGCGGTGCCCGGGCGGTGCCTCACCAGTTCATGGGTGAACACGCGGCTCACGTTGTGCAGCACGAACGTGAAGCTGGCGTGCTCCAGCACCGACCCGTGCGCCTGCTTGAGGATGTTCTGCAGGTAGGCCTCGTGGTCGTTGCGGACCCGCCGGACGTTCGGGTTCAGCCCCGGCTCCCAGGCCCGGTAGCACATCTTGCCGGCGAACTCGGCCAGGTTCTGCGCGTCGCTGGCTCTGCCCCCGGCGGCTCGCTCACCTCCGGCTCGCTCCCCGCCGTCGGCTTGTCTCTCCCCGCCAGATAGCTCGCCCCGGTCGAGCCGCTCCAGCCACTGCTCGCCGCCCACCTCCCGCAGGTACGCGGCAAGCTGGTCGTAGTCGATGGCGGGCTGCGCGACGAGGAACACCTGAGGTTCGACACTTCTCATGGCTCCGCACCCTAGCGGGGCCGGCCGACACCGGGGCAGCCCCCACCAGGATGGGAAAGATGAAGACGGCGATGTAGAGCACGCCGCGGCGGCTCCGACTGACCGATGAGAGCGTGCCAGCGGGGTGCGCGGACCGGAAGGATGTCCACGGTGAAATACCTGATGCTGATCTACGGGAACCAGGAGAAGTGGGATTCGATCCTGGGCGAGGAGTGGCCCCAGGAGATCGCCAAGCAGGACGCGTTCAACCGTAAGTACGCCGCCACCGGCGAGCTGATCGGCGCCTACGGCCTGGCCGACGCGGTGAACGCGCGGCTGGTCCGGCGGCAGGACGGCGCGCCCGCGGTCACCGACGGGCCGTACCTGGAGACCAAGGAGTACATCGCCAGCTTCTACCTGGTGGACTGCGAGAACGCTGAGCGGGCCGAGCAGATCGCGGCGGACATGCCCTGGGCCGACCAGGAGCCGACCGAGGTCTGGCCGATCCTGCACGAGTCGCCCACCAACCCCTGACGGCGACCCAGCCCGGGGCCCTGATGCCGGAGCCGCCATGACCGCGGACCGCGACCCCGGGGACCTGCTGCGCGAACTGGCGCCGCAGGTCCTCGGGGCGCTGCTGCGCCGCTTCGGCCACTTCGACCTCTGCGAGGACGCCACCCAGGAAGCCCTGCTGGCCGCCGCGCTGCAATGGCCCCGGGATGGGACCCCGGACAATCCGCGCGGCTGGCTGATCACCGTGGCGGCCCGGCGGCTGATGGACGCCGCGCGCAGCGAGCAGTCCCGGCGCCGGCGGGAGGACCAGGTCGCGGTGGCGACCCCGCAGTCCGAGCTGCTCAGCCCGGCCGCCGACGCGGACCCGGGCCAGGACCGGGACGACTCGCTGGTGCTGCTGTTCGGCTGCTGTCACCCGGCCCTGTCCGCGCCTAGCCAGATCGCGCTGACCCTGCGCGCGGTCGGCGGCCTGACCACCGCGCAGATCGCGGCGGCGTTCCTGGTCCCCGAGGCGACCATGGCCCAGCGGATCAGCCGGGCCAAGCAGGCCATCAAGGCCAGCGACGTGCCGCTGTCCCTGCCCCCCAGCACAGGCCCGGCCGGCGAGGCGGAGCGCGGCGACCGGCTCCGCGCGGTGCTGCACGTGCTCTACCTGATCTTCAACGAGGGGTACGCGGCCACCCAGGGTGACCAGCTGACCCGCCCGGACCTGTCCCGGGAGGCGATCCGGCTGGCCCGCTGGCTGCGCCGGCTGCTGCCCGACGATCGCGAGGTGGCCGGGCTGCTCGCGCTGATGCTGCTGACCGAGGCCCGGCGCCCCGCGCGCACCAGCCCGGGCGGCGAACTGGTCCCCCTGGCCGAGCAGCAGCGCGGCCGCTGGGACCAGGCTCTCATCGCCGAGGGGGTGGCGCTGGTCACCGGGGCCCTGGCCGCCGGGGGGAAGGCGGTCGGGCCCTACCAGTTGCAGGCCGCCATCGCCGCGGTGCACGACGAGGCGCCGGACGTGGATGCGACCGACTGGCCGCAGATCCTCGCCCTGTACGACCTGCTGGACCAGGTCGCGCCGAACCCGGTGAGCAGCCTGAGCCGGGCGGTCGCGGTGGCCCGCGTGCACGGCCCGGCGGCCGGCCTCAGCGCGCTGGACGCGCTGGAGTCCGACCGGCGGATGGCCGGCTACCACCGGCTGCTGGCCACCCGGGCGCACCTGCTCGGCCTGGACGGCCAGCACGGCCCGGCCGCGGCCGCCTACCGGGAGGCGGCCCGGCGGGCCACCAGCGTGCCCGAGCGCCGTTACCTCAGCCGGATGGCCGCGGAGCAGGCCGCCCAGGCGGGCTAGCCGGGAACTCCGGCGCCGCCCGCCGACGGCCCTGCCCCCGCCCCGGCCGCCGACGCACGGGCCTGGCAGAGCCGGAGCAGGTTGGCGATCACCTGGTGGCCCGCCCGGCCCGAGGCGGACAGGATCGACTCCGGGTGGAACTGCACCCCCCACCGGCCTGCCTGCTCGTCCTCGATGGCCATGACCACGCCGTCCGGTGTCACGGCGGTCACCGCAAACGCGCCCTTGACCTGCGCGGGGACCGCGTGCAGGGAGTGGTAGCGGCCGGCGGTGAACTCCTCTGGCAGCCCGGCGAGCAGCCCCGGGCCGGCCGGGCCGGCCCGCAGCACCCGGCCCGGCTTGCCGTGCTGCGGCTCAGCGAGCAGGCCCAGCTTTCCCCCGGCGTGCTCCACCATGGCCTGCAGCCCGAGGCAGACGCCGAACGCGGGCAGCCCGCGCGCGTCCAGCTCGGCGAGCAGCGCGTCGCAGCCGAAGTCGGACGGCTGCCCCGGCCCGGGCGACAGCACGACCAGGTCGGGCCGGTAGTCATCGAGCGCGGACGGCGGGAATCCCGCCCGCAGCGTCATCACCTCGGCGCCTTCCTGCCGGAAGTAACTGGCCAGCGTGTGCACGAACGAGTCCTGGTGATCGACCAGCAGCACCCGCAGCCCCTGGCCGGGCCGCCCGGCCGGGTCTCCCCCGGGGCCCGGGCCGGCCGGCTCCCCCGGCTCCCCGTCCCGGAGGGCCGCCTGGGCCTGGGCCAGCGTCTCCAGCAGGGCCCGGGACTTCAGGTGGGTCTCCTGTTCCTCAGCCTCCGGGTCGCACTCGAACAGCAGCGTCGCGCCGGCCCGGACCGCCGCCACGCCGTCGCGGATATGGGCGGTGCGCAGCGTGAGGCCGGTGTTCATGCTGCCGTCGAACCCGATGACCCCGACCGCGCCGCCGTACCAGCAGCGCGGGGCGTCCTCGTGGTCCTCGATGAACTGCATGGCCCAGGCCTTGGGCGCCCCGGTCACGGTGACCGCCCACATGTGCGACAGGAACGCGTCCAGCGCGTCCAGGCCGGGCCGCAGCCGTCCCTCGATGTGGTCCACCGTGTGGATGAGGCGGCTGTACATCTCGATCTGCCGGCGGCCGATGACGGTCACGCTGCCCGGCACGCAGACCCGGGACTTGTCGTTGCGGTCCACGTCGGTGCACATGGTCAGCTCGGACTCTTCCTTGGCCGAGTTGAGCAGGGTGCGGATGTTCTCGGCGTCGCCCAGGGGGTCAGCGCCCCGCCGGATCGTGCCGGAGATCGGGCACGTCTCAACCCGGTCCCCGCTGACCCGCACGAACATCTCCGGCGAGGCGCCGACCAGGCTCTCACCTTCCCCGAGGTTGAAGAAGAACTCATACGGGGCCGGATTTACCTGCCGCAGCGTCTCGTAGAACGCGGCCGGGGAGTCGCACGCGCCGCGGAACACGTGGCTGGGCACGACCTCGAACAGGTCACCGCGCGCGAACCGCTCCTTGGCCTGCCGCACGACCTCCGCGAACGCGCCGGGTTCCGGCCGCGCGCGGAAGGTCCCGTCTGGCCCGGGGTCACCGTTATTTTTCTCCGCAACGGAACCGCTCACGGCCCTGGTCACCCGGACCGGCGCGGGCGCCGTCTGCCGCGGCAACCCTTCAGTGCTGGCCCCCCCGGCCGTGAACTCGTAGCGGTAGAGCACCGCCGATTCGCGCTTGCGGTCCAGCGCGTACAGCTCGTCCGGGAGGTGCAGGACCAGGTCACGCTGGCCCGCGGGGCGGTCGCGGCGGAGCCGGACCGGCTCGAACTGGAAGGCCAGGTCGTAGCCGAACGAGCCGTACAGGCCGAGGTGCGGATCGTCGCCCGCGAACGCGGCGATCACCTCGCGCAGCGCGCTGAACACGGTGGGGCGCCGGCTGCGGTCCTCCTCGGCGACCAGGCCGGACGGCTCGGGGATGACCACCCCGATCTCGCGCGCGTCCGCGAGCCGGGGACGCGGCTGCCCGGCCCGCAGCAGCGCCTCGCCGAGCACCGGGAGCAGCACCTCGCCCCGGGCGTTCAGGGCCCGGACCGCAGATCCGGCGGCCGCGGGCCACGATCTCCGCGCACGGGTCCACGTAGGCCAGGTGCCAGCGGCTGTAGCGGCCCGGGTACTCCATGCCGGAGCTGAGCACCCCGCCGCGCCGCTCGTCCACGCTCCGGGTCAGCCCGGCGAGGACGTCCGGGCTGAACGGCTCGGCGGTGCGGGTGACGCGGACGCCACCGGCCGTGACGAATTCCGTCCGCTGGACTAGCTGCGGATCCACCTGGTCGCCTGCTTTCTGAAGGGTCTTGCGGCCGGCGCCAGGCGAACGCACGAAGCGACCGCCGTTACCGGACGGTCGCTTCTGGCTGTGTGAGTACGCGAACCAGCAACCGCCTAACGGCGGCGCCACCACTGCTGGGGCGGCGTTGCTGTGTCGCATGGCGGTGAGCCTATCCGGTCGGCCGGCCGTGCGCCAGCACTCACCCCTGCCCGTCAGGCCGGGGCGGGTCAGCCGGGCCGCTGTGCACGCCGCCATTGTGCACGCCACCGGGCACGCCACCGCCGGGCGCCGCCACGGGCCGCTGCCACCGGGCACGCCGCCACCGGGCACGGGGCTGGGGGTGGCGTGCGCCGCCGTGACGGCCGCCCGGCCGGGCGCGATCTCCCGGCCCTCGGGCTGGTGTGCGGGCACGGCCAGGCCGAGCAGCCGGTACACCTCTTCGCCGTCCACCGTCTCCCGCTCCACCAGCAGGTCGGCCAGCCGGTCCAGGTCACCCTGATGCGTGCGGATGAGCGTGACCGCGGTCTGTTCCGCCTCCCGGAGCAGCCGGGAGACCTCGGCGTCGATCACGGCCTGGGTGGATTCGGCGTAGGGCCGGCTGGACATCCCGGGGCCGCCGCCGCCGAGGAACACCGAGCCGCCCTCCGGGTAGCCCACCGGCCCCAGCTTGCTGGACAGGCCGAACTCGCGGACCATCTTGGTGGCCAGGTCGGTGGCCGAGGCCAGGTCGTTGGCGGCGCCGGTGGATCCCTGGCCCAGCACGACCAGCTCGGCGGCCCGCCCGCCCAGCCGGACGGCCAGCGACTCGTTCAGGTAGTCCTCGCCGTAGAGGTGGTGCTCGACCAGCGGCAGCTGCTCGGTCACGCCCAGCGCCTGCCCGGCGGGCAGGATCGTGACCTTGGCGACCGGGTCGGCGTGCGGGGACAGCGCCGCGACCAGGGCGTGCCCGGATTCGTGGATGGCCACGGCCCGCTTCTCCTCGGGCAGCAGCAGGTTCGAGTCGGCCCGGCTGCCCAGCAGGATGCGCTCCCGGGCGTCGTTGAAGTCCGCCATGGCGATGTTCTCCCGGCCGGCCCGGACCGCGAAGATGGCCGCCTCGTTGACCAGGTTGGCCAGGTCCGCACCGGAGAAGCCGGGCGTGCCCCGGGCCACCACGTTCAGGTCCACGTCGGGCGCCAGCTGCTTGCCCTGGCTGTGCACGGCGAGGATCGCGGCCCGCTCGGCCAGGGTCGGCAGCGGGATCGTGATCTGCCGGTCGAACCGGCCGGGCCGCAGCAGCGCCGGGTCCAGCACCTCGGGCCGGTTGGTCGCGCCCAGCACCACGATGCCCTGGGTGGTGTCGAAGCCGTCCATCTCGGCCAGCAGCTGGTTGAGCGTCTGCTCCCGCTCGTCGTTGGACACGTACGCGCCGCCGCTCGCGCGGCGGGAGCCGATCGCGTCGATCTCGTCCACGAAGATGATGCAGGGGGCCCGCTTGCGGGCCTCGGTGAACAGGTCACGCACCCGGGCCGCGCCCACGCCCACGAACAGTTCCACGAAGCTGGAGCCGGTGACCGAGATGAACGGCACCTCGGCCTCCCCGGCCACTGCGCGGGCCATCAGCGTCTTGCCGGTCCCGGGCGGGCCGACCATCAGCACGCCGCGGGGGGCCACCGCGCCCAGCCGCTGGTAGCGCTCCGGGTGCTTCAGGAAGTCCACGACCTCGCTGATCTCCCGCTTCGCGGATTCGTAGCCGGCCACGTCGGCGAACTTGGTCTGCGGGCGCTCGGCGTCGAAGACCTTGGCCCGGGCCCGGCCAACCCCCATGATCCCGCCCAGCGCGCCGCCCGCCGCCCCGCCGGCCCGGGACATCCGCCGGACCAGCCAGAACACGACGATGAACGGGGCCAGCAGGATGAGCCAGTAGAGCAGCTCGGTGCCCAGCCCGCTGCTCGGGCGCGGCCGCGTTGATCTCCACGTTCGCCGTCTGCAGCGTGGTCTCCAGTGGCGTGCCGGCGAACGGCAGCGGGATGACCGTGGTGTAGTTGTCGCCGTTCTTCAGCGTGCCGGTCGCCGGGGCGGTGGACCCGGTGCTGTTGTCCAGCGTGAACGTCTTGACCTTGTGCGCGTTGACGTCGCTGATGAACGTGGAGTAGCTCAGGTTGACCGAGGTCACCCCGCCGAACCGGGGCAGGAACAGGAAGAGCACCAGGGCCGCCATCAGCGCGATCGGCCACAGCCAGTGCCGCCAGCCAGGCGGGGGCGGGGGCGCCGTCGGTGTCGGCTTGTCCCCGGGAGGCGGCGGCTTCGACTGCTTGCTCATGGCTCAATTCTTACGCGGTCGGTGCCCGGTATGCGTAATCACTCCCCCTCGAGCGCGGCGGCACCCATCCGGGCCAGGGCCCGCTCCCGGCCGCCCACGGTCTCGGCGGCCACGATCGACGAGCGGCTGAGCAAGGCGATGCCGGCCACCGCGAGCGCGCCGCCCGCCAGCTGCAGGCCCAGCTGCCAGGCCGAGGAGGCCAGTTTCTCGTCGAACACGGTGGCGGCGATGACCACGGCCACGATCGGCGCCAGCGTGTCCAGCACCGGCAGGCTGAGGGACAGCGCCCCGGAGCTGTACGCGCTCTGCCCGAGCAGGGCCCCCGCGATCCCGCACAGCAGCAGGGCCCACGGTTCCCAGGTGGCCAGGGACCCCACGCCCGCGGATGGCCACCACGTCCACGGTGGCCTTGGTCAGCGCGGCCAGGACCCCGTAGACCGAGCCCGCGGCCACGGCCAGCCAGATGACCCGGGCTTTCCCGGTGACCCGCAGCCCGGCCAGGGCCGTCACCACGCTGAGCGCCCCCGCCGCGACGAACACCGGGGCCCACTCGCCCAGGCTCGGCGTCTTCACCCCGCCGCTGGGCGGGGCCACGGTCAGGAAGATGACGATCCCGCCCGCCACGGTCGCCGCGCCGAGCCCGTCCTGCAGGGTGAGCCGGCGCCCCTGCGCCCGGGCGATGAGCGGCAGCGCGAACAGCACGTCGAGCGAGGCCAGCGGCTGGACCAGGGCCAGCGGCCCGAACGCCAGGGCGAAGGCCAGGATGAAGAACGACAGCGCGTCCAGCCCGATCCCCGCCAGCCAGAGGGGCCTGCGGGCCAGGTCCAGCAGCAGCCGCGGGTGCATGGCCTCGTCCGCCCCGGTCGCCCGGGCCACGGTCTGCTGCACGAGTGCGGCCACGGCGAAGCAGAACGCCGCGAGCAACGCGGCGATCACGGCGATCACCGTTGTCACCAGACGTCCCCCATTCAGCTGGCCTGGCTGGGGACGATGTCACGTGCCGCGCCGCTCCCCCGGCGGCAGCACCTGTCCCCCGGCACCCCGCTGGGCCTAGGGACTCAGCATGGCATGCGGGTACGACACTCGGCCTGGCGGCTCTGCGGCACACCCCTGGGCCGCCGCCAGGTCCCCGGCCGCCAGTCCCGGCGGCCCGGACACGGTGCGTGCCCGGCCGCCGGCCCAGCCAGGCACCGTCCCGGAGAGCAATTCCCCGATTTACGCCTGGATATGCACAGGTGAGAGGCCGTGTCCGAGAAAGACCGGCTCAGCGAACCCGCCGCGAAGCTGGCCCAGCGACACGGCCGCGAAGCGGGCTCAGTGAGCCAGCCGCGGGAGCGCTAAGGACTGCGGGCGGAACCAGCGTCCGGCGTCCGGGTCGGCTGGGTCCTCCCGCAGCCCGTACGGGCCGGGACCGCCCGGGGGCGGTCCCGCGGGCGGGCGGCCCGCCCGGTGCGCTCCGGGAGGACTGCGGTGCCCGGCCGGACAGGTGGGCCATCAGGGCGGCGTCCTCCCGCATCTCGGCCTCGGTCGGCGACAGCGAGATGATCACCGTGAGCACGAAGGCGAGCAGGCTGATGCCGATGATGAGCGGCAGCAGGAACGCCGCGCGCTGACGCCGCCGGACATCCCGGCCAGCATGCCGGGGTCCTGGGTGCCGTAGACGTGCATGGCCGCGATGCCGGTGTAGTGCATCCCGCTCACCGCCACGCCCATGATCAGCGACGCGACGAGCGTGGCCCCCACGGTGGCGAGCCGGAGCGCGGCCCACAGCGCGGCCGTCCCGGCCACCACCGCGATCACCACCGATGCCACGACCAGCACGTTGTTGTACCGGACCGTGTCCGGCATCTTCATCGCGGCCATGCCGATGTAGTGCATGCTGGCCACGCCCAGGCCGATGATCACGCCGCCGGTCAGCAGGTTGCGCCAGCTCGCGCTGCCGAACCCGACGATGAGCAGCCCGATGCCCACCACGATCACCGCGATCAGCATGGACGCCGCGGTGACCGGCACGCTGTAAGTGATGGTCTGGCCCGGGATCGTGAACCCGAGCATGGCCACGAAGTGCATGACCCAGATCCCGGTGGTCGCGATCGACACCGTGGCCAGCAGCAGCCACCGGACCCTCCGGGCCCCGTGCGAAGCGCGGGCCCGGGTCGCGGCGCGCAGGCCCAGGAAGCAGCCCAGGCTCGACATCACGAACCCGAGGACCGGCGTGACCGGGCCATACGTGAAGTTGCTGACGTGCACCATGAAAGCAGGGCCTCCCCTCCT
This sequence comes from uncultured Actinomycetes bacterium, assembly GCA_963851025.1. GTDB lineage: Bacteria > Actinomycetota > Actinomycetes > Streptosporangiales > Streptosporangiaceae > RYN-230. Next base: position 23,316 of record CAWKOA010000018.1, on the reverse strand, counting down.
GGCCGGGGACCCCTGCCCCGGCCCAGCCCGTACCCCTCCAGCCTGGCCGGCCCGGATGCTATCGATTGCAGGATTAACCCACGCGTAACCTCAGCCACACGTGAGATCGCTCACATCGGGCGAAAAAGGGCGCCGGGCCGGGCGCCCCTGGGGGCTGGCCCGCCTGGTCACATGGGGAGCGCACGGGCACTAGAGCGTGCCCGGTGGATCAGGCCCGATGAGTTCTGCCATCTCCCGCGGTCTCGTAGGTATGGAGACTCTCCTTCCGGTCGGCGACGTCGAGCTGTGCGTCGACACCGTCGGCTCGCCGGCCGGCATTCCACTGCTGCTGATCGGCACCACCGTCGCCACCTGGGACGACGAGTTCGTCGGGCGGCTCACCGGCCGGTTCGTCATCCGCTACGACCTGCGGGACACCGGCCGATCGACCACCGTCGACCCCGACTCCCCCGGCTACACGCTGCGCGACCTCGTCACCGACGCCGTCGGTGTACTCGACGGGCTCGGCATCGCCCGCGCGCACGTCGTGGGCATCGCGACCGGCGGTTTCATCGCACAGCTCCTGGCGCTGGACCACCCGTCGCGGGTCGCCTCGCTCGTGCTAGTCGGCACCCGCCCGGTCGCGCCGGGCCCCGTCGACGACGACCTGCCCGGGCACTCCCCGGCGATCATGGCCTACTTCGGCAGCGCTGCACCGGTCGACTGGAGCGACCGCACGTCGATCCTGGACGGTGCGGTGGCCGCGGCCCGCGTGTTTTCCGGCTCGCCACAGTTCGACGCCGCCGAGGCCCGCGTCCACGCGGCCGGTGTTCTCGATCGCTCCGGTCCGCACCCGGCGTCGGCGCGCAACGGCCTGCTGAGCGCGGTGTTCTCGAAGCTGGACTGCACGCCACGCTGGCGCGAACGGCTCCCGGAGATCATCGCACCGACCCTGGTGGTGCACGGCGCAGCCGACCCGTTCTTCCCGGTGGGCAACGCGAAGGCGCTGGCCGGGGAGATCCCCGGCGCAACCCTGCTGGTCCTCGACGGGGTCGGCGCGGAGCTCCCCAGCCGGGCCCACGCGGAGGTGGCCACGGCGGTGCTCGCGCACACGGCGCAGTAGCCCGGTGGGCGCTCGGCACCTCCTCTACCGACCCGCCTTACTGGCCCGGCCGGAACCAGCGCCCGGCCCCGGGAGCGCCGGGCTCCTCATCCGGTCGGCCCGGCCGGTGCGCGCCGACGGAGGGCTGCGGTGCCCGGCCGGACAGGTGGGCCATCAGGGCGGCGTCCTCCCGCATCTCGGCCTCGGTCGGCGACAGCGAGATGATCACCGTGAGCACGAAGGCGAGCAGGCTGATGCCGATGATGAGCGGCAGCAGGAACGACGCCGCGCTGACGCCGCCGGACATCCCGGCCAGCATGCCGGGGTCCTGGGTGCCGTAGACGTGCATGGCCGCGATGCCGGTGTAGTGCATCCCGCTCACCGCCACGCCCATGATCAGCGACGCGACGAGCGTGGCCCCCACGGTGGCGAGGCGGAGCGCGGCCCACAGCGCGGCCGTCCCGGCCACCACCGCGATCACCACCGATGCCACGACCAGCACGTTGTTGTACCGGACCGTGTCCGGCATCTTCATCGCGGCCATGCCGATGTAGTGCATGCTGGCCACGCCCAGGCCGATGATCACGCCGCCGGTCAGCAGGTTGCGCCAGCTCGCGCTGCCGAACCCGACGATGAGCAGCCCGATGCCCACCACGATCACCGCGATCAGCATGGACGCCGCGGTGACCGGCACGCTGTAAGTGATGGTCTGGCCCGGGATCGTGAACCCGAGCATGGCCACGAAGTGCATGACCCAGATCCCGGTGGTCGCGATCGACACCGTGGCCAGCAGCAGCCACCGGACCCTCCGGGCCCCGTGCGAAGCGCGGGCCCGGGTCGTGCAGCGCAGGCCCAGGAAGCAGCCCAGGCTCGACATCACGAACCCGAGGACCGGCGTGACCGGGCCATACGTGAAGTTGCTGACGTGCACCACTCTTCTGGTCCCTCCCCGCCACCAGAACGATCAGCCGGACATACGGCCATTCACCTCCATCCGAGCACGTTTAGTGAGACCGCACTGTCTATTCGTGATGTCTACAGACGGTGATCTGAATCACACTCTTAGTTACTATGAGACTTAGCAGTATCGGAGGCGAACGGGGTCAGATCTGCATGCCGCCGTCCACCGGCAGCGCCGCGCCGGTCACGAAGGAACTGTCCGGGCTGGCCAGGTAGAGCACGGAGCGGGCGATCTCCTCCGGGCAGGCGTGCCGGGCCAGCGGGATCCTGGCGTCGAAGATGCGCGCCGCGACATCGGGCGGTGCGCCCGTGGCGGAGACCTCGATCGCCCGCTGGAAGTCCGTGTCGGTCGGTCCCGGGTGCACGGTGTTCACCCGGATGCCGCGGCCGGCCATCTCCTTCGCAGCGGTCCGCATGAGGCCGACCTGCGCGTGCTTGGCCGTCGCGTACGCGCAGATGCCCGCGTCCGAGGTCAGCCCGACCACGCTGGAGTTGATGATCACGCTGCCGCCGTCCCGCAGCCCGGGCAGCCCGTGCTTCAGCACCAGGAACGCTCCGAGCACGTGCACGTCCAGGACGCGGCGGAACACGTCGGCCGGGTAGTCGGTGATCGGCGCGATGTCCCCGCTGATGCCGGCGTTGCTGAACAGGATGTCCAGCCCGCCGAACCGGGCCGCCGCCTGCGCCAGCGCCGCCACGACCTGCTCTTCCACCGTGACGTCGGTGACGCTGAAGTCGGCCACGTCCGGCCCCAGCTCGGCCACGGCCGCCTCCAGGCGGCCGCGGGCCAGCCCGGCCAGGTGCACCCGGGCCCCTTCCGCCACGAACAACCGGGCGCAGGCCAGGCCGATCCCGCTCTCACCCCCGGTGATCAGGGCGACCTTGCTGTCCAGCCGGGCCATGACGGCTCCTCCCACTCCCTGATTGCCAGTTCCCCGGATCACACGGTCCCCTGGATCACACGATCCCCCGGATCACACCGGCCCCGGATCACACCGGCGGCACGTGCACGCTCACCACCGCCGAGCGGCCGCCGCGGACCTGCGCCAGCGCCTCGCCCAGCGTGTCCTCCAGGCGCGCCGCCGCGGTCACCGTGCGGGCGTAGGCGCCGCCGGCCGCGGCCGCGATCTCGGGCAGGTCCGCCTCGGGCGCGAAGCTGGCCGCGAACCCGCCGGCTGCGAGTTCCCCGGCGGGGTGCACGGCCAGGGTGGACAGCGACGGCGCCTTCCAGCCCTGGTTGTCCAGGATCACGGTGAGCGAGGGAGCCTGGTAGCGCCGGGCCATCCAGTGCGCCGAGGACGGCACCGCGAACAGGTACGACCCGTCCCCGACCAGGCTGATCACGGTCCGCTGCGGCGCGGCCAGCTTGGCGCCCACGGCCGCGCCGCCGGCCCAGCCCAGCGAGCCGCCGCCGGAGCCGAGCAGCGACCCCGGCTCGCTGACGGCCAGGTGCTCGCTGACCACCGGGTAGCTGGTGATGGCCTCGGTCAGGAACAGCGTTCCCGGGGGCGCGGCCTCGCGGACGCAGGCGACCAGGTACTCGGGGGTGATGCTGCCGTCCGGGGCGGGCTGTTCCCGGCGCGCCCAGGCGGCCCGCTGCGCGTCGTGCACGGCCTGCCGCCGCGCGGCCCGGTCCGCCACGGCCGCGGGATCCAGCCGCCCGCGCGCCGCCAGCCGGGCCGTCAGCTGCCCGGCGGCGATGGCCAGGTCCGCCTGGGCGTACCGGGTGGCCGGGACGTGCCACAGCGGCAGGCTCGTCTTGAGCGGGTCGGCGTCGATGACGTAGCAGCGCGCGGCCGGGTCCGGCCGGTTGTGGGCCGGGATCCACGGCACGTCGCTGCCCAGCACGAGGATCACGTCCGCCTCGGCCAGCACCGGATGCTGCCCGGGCTGGTTCCAGTGGTAGCCCACCTGGAGCGGGTGACCGGCCGGGAAGTTCATCCGCATCGGCACCGACTCCAGGACACCGATCCCGGCCAGCTCGCACAGCCGGGTCAGGGCGGCCACCGCGGCCGGGTCGCGGCCCAGGTAGGAGGTGACGACCAGCGGGGACCGGGCGTCCTCCAGCGCGGCGGCGATCTCGCCGGCCACCTGGTCCGCCAGCGCGGCCGGGGCCACCGGGTCCCACCACGGGCCCTGGGCGGGCTGCGGGGGCAGCTCCTCCTCCAGCACCTCGCGGGCCGCGGTCAGGTACACCGGCCCGGCCGGCTCGCTGCGGGCGATCTGCAGCGCCCGCGACACCAGCTGCTTGACGTTGCGGCCGGTGCGGATCTCGTGGTCGTACTTGGCGTAGCCGCGGAGCATGCCCCGCTGGTCGGCGCTGTCCTGCAGCCAGTGGATGAACTCGGTGCGGCTGCCGGGCAGCTCGCCCTCCTGGGTCATCGGCGAGAGGCCGGCGAAGATCAGCACCGGCACCCGGCCGCGCGCGGCGTTGTGGATGGCCCCGCCGAGGTTCTGGGTGCCGCAGTCCACGTGCACCAGGACGGCCTGCGCTTCCCCGCTCACCTGGGCGTAGCCCTGAGCGGCGCTGAGCGCCACGCTCTCGTGCGGGCTGAGTATCAACTCGGGGAGTGTGCCCAGGGTGCCCAGCCGGGTGGCCAGCGCGTAAGCCTCCAGGATGCCGGTGTGGTCGCTGCCCAGGTTGGCGAACGCGTACCGGACGCCGGCCTCGCGCAGGGCCTCGAGCAGGGCGGTGCTGGTGGTGTACCGGGAGCCGGTCATGGGGTCCTCCGGGGAGAGCGGACTCGGTACCCCACCGGTAGCAGGGACCAGCCCCGGCGTCCGCTCACGGCCCCCCACAGCCCGGCCGGCGCGAGCAGCACCACGGCGATGGCCAGGGCGCCGATGCCCACCAGGTACCAGGCCCCGTACTGGGCGAGCACCTGCTGCGCGGCGAACAGGACCACCGCCCCGATGAGCGGTCCCTCGATGGTGCCGAGCCCGCCGATGACCACCATGAACAGCATGTCCGCGCTGTAGTTGATGCTGAACACCGAGGCCGGGTCGATGTACAGGCCGCTGATGAGGAGCATCGCGCCGATCGCGCCGAAGCCCGCCGCGGCCAGCACGTAGGCCAGCCGCCGGGTCCGCTGCACCTCCACGCCCACCGCCGCCGCGGCCACCGGCTCGCCGCCGGTGGCCCGGCTGTCCAGCCCGAACCGGCTGCGGACCAGCAGGTACCCGCCGCCCGCGCAGAGGACCAGCACGGCCAGCGCGGTCCAGTAGGTGTCGGCCTCCCGGACCACGGGGACCATCGAGGACAGCTGCTGCAGCCCGACCCCGGTCCCGCCGCCCAGCCAGCCCTGGGTGGTGACGTACAGGAACAGGCACTCGGCCACCACCCAGCTGGCCACCGCGAAGTACCCGCCGGACAGCCGCCGCAGGATCAGGAAGATGCCCGCCGAGGCCACCGCGGCGGCCAGCGCGGCCAGCGGGATGGCCGCGAACGGGCTGATCCCGGCCCGGCCGAGCAGGTAGAGCGCGTAGGCGCCGATGCCCAGGTAGGCCTGCTGCCCGAAGGAGATCATCCCCGCGTAGCCGGCCAGCAGGTTCCACAGCGAGGCCATCCCGGCCAGCAGGAACAGGGTCACCATCGGCTGGGTGACGTTGGTGCCGACCAGGTACGGCGCCAGGGCCAGTACCGCCACCGCGACGGCCGCGCACGCCGTGGTCACCGTGGCCGCAGTGCTCCACCGGCTGACCGACACCGGCGCGGCGGCCCCGGCGGCGGCCGGGCCGGCCGTGGCCCGGCCCGGGGAGGACGGCGCCGCCGCGCCCGGCCGTTTCATCGCCATCACGCCCCCGCTCCCGCGGCGGCCCCGGCGGCCTGGGCGCCGCCGAACAGGCCCTGCGGCCGGACCACCAGCACGAGCAGGAACAGCAGCTGCGAGGCGAGCGTCGCGTAGGGCACGCTGACCTGGGAGACGAGGACCTGGGTGACGCCGATCAGGATGCCGCCCAGCAGCGTCCCCCACAGCGACCCGAGCCCGCCGATGACCACCGCCTCGAACGCGAAGATCAGGGTCAGCGTGCCCAGCGTCGGGTACACGCCGGTGGTCACCGCGTTCAGCGTGCCCGCCAGCGCCGCGGCCGCGATCGCGATGCCGGTCACCGTGGCGAACAGCGGCCGGACCCGGATGCCCTGCAGGCGGGCGATGGCCACGTCGTCGGAGGTGGCCCGGACCCGCCGGCCCCAGCCGGTGAACCGCAGCAGCCGCGCTCAGCCCGCCGATCACCACCAGCGCCAGGACCAGCTTCAGCACCGACAGCCAGGGCAGCACCAGGCCGCCGAGGTGCGCGGCGGACACGTCGATGCTGCCCGCCGGGACCCCGCGCACGTTCGCCGAGTAGGTCTGCTGCAGCAGGTTCTCGATCATGATCGACAGGCCGAACGTGACCAGCAGCGGCGCGAGCGGCCCGGTCCGCAGCGCCCGGTCGAACAGGGCCAGCTGGAGCACCGCGCCCACGGCGAAGGCCACCGGCAGCATGAGCAGCCAGCGCGACCGCGAACGGCACGCCGAGCGCGGCCATCACCGTGGTGACCAGGTAGGTCGCGCAGACGGCCAGGTCCCCGTGGGCCAGGTTGACCAGCCGCATCACCCCGAACATGAGGGACAGGCCGACCGCGGTCAGCGCGTACCCGCCGCCGACGAAGATCCCCTGCAGGATGTCGTTGAGCCAGGTCACCGCGGCACTCCCGGCTCACCGGGAGGCGCCGGCCGGTCCGGAGGGATAGGCGCCGGGACGGTTTTCGTTGCGGAAATCCAGGGGCGGAAGGCGCACCGAAGTAGGCGGAGACCAGCCGGTCGCGGTCCAGGCCGGCGCTGTCACCCGGCCATCACCACCCGGCCCTCCAGCAGGCACAGCGCCCGGTCGCTGGCCGCCAGGGCCCGGTCGATGTCCTGCTCGACCAGGAGGATGCACACCCCGGAGGCCTGGATGCGCGGCAGCAGCCGGTAGAAGCCGTCCACCACGGCCGGGGCCAGGCCCAGCGACACCTCGTCCATCAGCAGCACCCGCGGGTTCGCGGCCAGCGCCCGGGCGATCGCCACGGCCTGCTGCTCACCGCCGGACAGCAGGCCCGCGCGGTGCGAGCGGCGGGCCGCGATCATGGGGAACAGCTCGTACAGCGCGTCCAGGGTCCACGGGCCCGCTCCCCGCCGGGTGCCCGGGACCAGGATGTTCTCCTCGGCGGTGAGGCTGGGGAACAGGCGGCGTCCTTCGGGCACGATCACGATGCCGCGCCGGGCCCGCTGGTGGTCGGCCAGCCCGGCGATGTCCGCGCCGTCCAGCGTGATCCGCCCGCGCCACGGGCGCAGCGCGCCCGCGATCGTCATCAGCAGCGTGCTCTTGCCCGCCCCGTTCGCGCCGATCAGCGCGACCGTCTCGCCCTCGGCCAGGCCGAGGCTCACCCCGAACAGGGCCTGGAAGTCCCGGTAGCCCGCGTCGAGGTCGGTCACCGCCAGCGCCGTCATGCCACCGCCCCGCCCAGGTAGGCGCGGCGGACATGCTGGTCGCGCAGCATCTCCCCCGGGCTGCCGTCGAACAGCACCCGGCCGTCGGCCAGGCAGACGGCCCGCTGCACCACCTGGGTCAGTGCGCGCATGATGTGCTCGACCCAGACGATGGTGACCCCGGCGTCGTGCACCGCGCGGATCGTGCCGACCAGGGCGTCGGTCTCCGGCTCGGTCAGCCCGCCCGCGATCTCGTCCAGCAGCAGCACCGACGGCTGCGTGGCCAGGGCCCGGGCCAGTTCCAGCCGTTTGCGTTCCAGCAGGGTGAGCTGGCGGGCCGGGGTGTTGGCCCGGGCGGCCAGGCCGGTCCGTTCCAGCGCCCCGTACGCCACCTGGTAGGCGGCCCGGCGCCGCAGGCCGGCCCCGCGGACCGCGGCCACCAGCGCGTTCTCGAACACGGTGAGGGCCGGGAACGGCCGCGGCACCTGGTAGGTGCGGCCCAGCCCGAGCCGGGCCCGGCGGCCGGCCGTGACCGTGGTGACGTCGGTGCCGTCCAGGTAGACGCGGCCGCCGTCCGGGCGCCGGCCGCCCGCCACGATGTCGAGCAGGGTGGACTTGCCCGCGCCGTTCGGGCCGACCACGCCGACCGCCTGGCCGCGCGGCACGGCCAGGCTGATCCCGGTCAGCACCTTCAGCGCGCCGAACTGCTGGTGCACGTCCCGCACGTCGAGCAGCGCCTCCGGCCCGCTCACGGTGCCATTCACAGGGCCAGTCACGGGGCCATTCACAGGGCCTTGAACGGGGCGGTGACCGGGACGGAGGAGTCCATCGCGTTGTTCACCACGTAGAGGTCGTAGATGAACTTCGGGTCCTTGCTCTTCTGCCACTGGCCGGCGAAGTCGTCGTGCACGGCGACGTTCTTCACCGGCCCGCTGGTGAAGTCGTAGCTGCCGGTGATGACCTGGCCCTTGGACTTGCCGATCTGGGCCGCGACCTCCTGGCGATCGTGCGGGTCGCTGACCGACCTGAAGACGTGCGCGGCGATCTCGAACACCGCGTAGTTGAACGACATCGGCTGGGCCCACTGCTGGCCGGTCGCCGCCTGGTACTCGTTCGCGTACTGGCGGCAGGTCATCCCGTCGAAGGAGGACGTCCACGGCATGCCCGGGGTCCACCACGCGTCGGTGAGCAGGTTCTCGCCGAGCGGGCCGAGGCCCACGACCACGCTGGGGAACAGGATCGCCTTGGCGATGCTGGCGATCCGCGGCTTGTACCCCATCGAGTTGGCCTGCTTCCAGAACGTGGCGAAGTCCGGGGGCAGCGGGCAGCCCTGGACGATCTCCACGCCCGAGGACTTGAACTTGTTGATGATCGTGGTGAAGTCGGTCGCGCCGTCGGAGTAGGCGCCCGGGTTGGTGAGCTTGTAGCCGTCGCCGGGCAGCGCCTTGGTGAACGCGCCGCGGAAGGCGGTGCCGTCGGCGTCGCTCGGCCACAGCCCGCCCACCTTGTGGTTGGTCTTCAGTTCCTTCCAGGCCGGGATCTGCGCCGGCCAGCTCGTCCTCCAGGCCGATGAAGTACAGGTAGGTGTACTTGAAGGAGCTGGACGTGGCGGCCGTCTGGCCGATCTTGCCGCCGCGGCCCAGGAACCAGGCCTCCCAGGGCACGATGGTGCCCAGGCACGGCACGTGGGCGCTCTCGCACTGGTCGGATACTGGGTTGACGGTCTCCGGGGCCGACGTGGTGAGCATGATGTCCACGTTGTTCTGGGTGATCAGCTGCTGGGCCACCTGGGCGGCCCGGGTGTCGCTGGACTGGCTGTCCGCGGTGAAGATCTCGACCTGGTACTTCTTGCCGCCGACGGTCAGCCCCCTGGCCAGCGCGGCCCGCACCTTGCCCAGCACGAACGGGTCGGACGAGGTGAACGCGGCGTCCGGGCCGGTGCGCGGGCTGACGTACCCGATCTTGATGGTGCCGGTGGAGGAGCCTGCGGAGCTCTTCAGGCCGCCGCTGCAGCCGGTGGCGAGGCCGAGCCCGGCCGCGCCGGCCAGGCCCACGAAGGCGCGGCGGGTGAGCGCGGGGCGTGCGCGGTGTCACGCGCGGTGTGATCGGTGTGACTCACTGGGTGTACCTCCTGTGCGCCATTGCCTCTAAGGCAGCATCGGCGCACCAGGAGCTCAGCGGGTTGTCACCCAGTGCCCGCCACTTGGCCCAGAACGCCCTGACGGTAGGCGCCGGGGGGGTCGCCGAAGCTGGCCTTGAAGATCTTGCTGAAGTGGGCCGGGTCCTCGAAGCCCCAGCGCCGGGCGATGGCCTGCACCCCGCGCTGGGCCAGCGCGGGGTCTTCCAGGTCGCGGCGGCAGTTGGCCAGCCGCCGCTCGCGCACCCAGCGGGCCACCGACGTGCCCTGGTCCTGGAACAGCTTGTGCAGGTAGCGCACGGAGATGTGGTTGGCCCGGGCGATCGCGGCCGGGCCCAGGTCCGGGTCGGCCAGGTGGGCCTCGATCCAGTTGTGCACGCTGAGCAGCAGCGCGCGCCGCACCGTGGCCGGGTCCGTGGGCAGCACCCCGGTGCGCTCCCCGAACAGCGTGGCGAGCAGGTCGAGCACGTTGTCCGGCCAGGCGGCAGTTGACCGGCTGCCCCGGCTGCTCCAGGTTGGCCACCAGCCGGCGCAGGAAGGGCGCGACGAGCGAGCCCGTGCTCTGCCGGCGCTGGACACCGGCGTGACCAGGACCTGCTCCACCGCCGCGGGCGGCAGCCGGAGCCGGTCGCAGGGGAACATCAGGAACGACATCTCGTGCGGCTCGTCGAACACCATCGTGTAGGGGCGGCGGCAGTCGTAGATGGCGAGGTCCCCCGGCCGCAGCAGCGCCTCGCGGCCCTCCTGGGACAGGCGGCAGGAGCCGCGGGTCAGCAGCCCGACCTTGTAGTAGCCCGCGTCCCGGAGGGCGATCATCCGGCGGGTCCGTGAGGCCAGGTGCGGATGGGCGGCCACCCGGGACACCAGCAGCTCGCCCAGTTCCCAGTGCGCCACCTCGCCGCGGAACGGCTCCCGGGTGACGGGGGCGCACTCCAGCGGGACGAACGTCGCGGAGATCCAGTGCCGCCACTGGGCGAACCGGTCGGCCTGGGTCACGTCGTCGGTGCGCAGAACCTCAGCCATGGCCACCTCCGCATCCAGGTCGCGCGGCTTACGACACAGCGGCTGATTCCAGCATGTGAACGAATGTACGTAACGCGCACGATACCGGACAGCGCGCCCGGCCGGGGAGTTACCGGCGGCCGGGGAGTTACAGGCGGTAGACCCGGCGGGCGTTGCCCGCCGCCGACCATCTCCGCGACCCGCAGCGCGTCGGCCCGGCTCCAGTCCCCGTCGGCCACCCACTCACCCGAGCACCCGGGCGGTGGCCCGGCGCCACAGCAGGGCGCCCAGGTAGTGCAGCTCGGGCGGTCCCCAGGCGTCGGAGGAGAACAGCAGCTTGCCGAACGGGGCCAGCTCCAGCGACTCGGCGACCACGGCGGCGGCCCGCGCGCCGGTGTAGTTGATGGCCAGCCCGACGTCCAGGTAGACGTGCGGGTACGCCTGGGCCAGGTACGCCGGCCCCGCGGTGGTACGGGTAGCAGTGCAGCAGCATGACCGGCACCCCGGCGGGCTCGGTGCGCTCCAGGAACCCGCGCAGCAGCAGCGGGTCGCAGCGGCGCAGGTCCGCGTCCGGATCCCCGAACCCGGTGTGCAGCTGCAGCGGGAGCCCCAGGTCCAGCCCGGCCCACAGCAGGTGGCGCAGCAGCACCGGGTCCTCCACCCGGACCTGGCCGGTGGCCTCGATCTGCCGCAGCCAGCCGCCCGCCGCCTCGGTCACCTCGGCCGCGGCGGGCGGCTCCGGGTCGAAGTCCAGGCCGTACCGGTAGCCGACGATGCTCTTCAGGCCCACCGCCGTGGCGGCCTGGCGGGCCAGCGCCGCCGCGAAGCGGGCCGCGAACCCGGCCGCGCTGCCGTCGCCGTCCAGCACCGCCTGCTCCGCCACGGCCTCCAGGCGGACGATCTCGTCGGCCGCGGACGCCGGCCGCCTCCCGCATCCCGGGCAGGTCGAGCAGGCCGGGCCGGACATAGCCGGTGTCGAGCAGGAAATGAGCGATCCCGCTGGCCCGCAGCAGCCGCCGGGTGACCTCGGCCGGGCCCAGGGCGGAGCGCCGGGCCAGGTAGTCGGCGGGGGCCGCGAACGGCTCGAGGTCCAGGACCGGTGCGCACCAGCGCCGGACCGCCACGCCCAGCTGGGAGTCGAACGTGGTCAGCCCGGCCGGCAGCGGCCGGTCCGACTCGGTGAGCAGCTGCTCGAACTCGGCCGCTTCCGTCTCGGCCACGAGCGCCGGGTGGACGTGATGGTCCACGAGCGCGAGCGCGCCGATGCCGGGGTCCAGCAGGCCGGGCCCGGCCGGCGACGGGTCAGCCATGCTCAGATCTTCGTGAAGTGCTGGAAGCACTCCCAGGCCTCGTCGCGGCCGGCGAAGTCGGCGGCCTCGGAGCGCTTCACCGCCAGGTAGGCCTGGCGGCGCAGCGGGCCGAGCGCCTCCATCAGGAGGTCGTCCGCCTCCAGCGCGTCCAGCGCCGCGGTGAGGGAGGCCGGCAGCCGGTGCGCGCCCCGGGCCTCGCGCTCGGCGTCGCTGAGGGTGGCGGGATCCACGTTCACGGCGTCGCCGGGGTCCAGCTTGCGCCGGATGCCGTCCAGGCCGGCGAGGATCACGGCGCCCAGGGCCAGGTACGGGTTCGCGCTCGAATCCGACGGCTTGAGCTCCAGGTTCACGGTGCCGGCCGCGTCGCCGAGCATGGGCGAGCAGATGCGCACCGCGGCCTCGCGGTTGTCCATGCCGTACACGGTGAAGGCGCTGGCCCACATCTGCGGGGCCAGGCGGCGGTAGGAGTTGACGCTGGCGCAGGTGAGGGCGACCAGCGCGGGCAGGTGGGCGAGCAGGCCGCCGATGAAGTGGTAGCCGGTGGCGGACAGCTGGTACTCGTCGTCGGGGTCATAGAACGCCTGGTGCTCCGCCGGGCTGGCCATCCGGCCCGAGATCGGTGAGCGACACGTGCAGGTGGGTCCCGTTGCCGGCCTGGCCGGGCACGGGCTTGGGGGCCAGGCTGGCCCACAGCCCGCGGCGGAACGCGACGCCGCGCACGGTCTCCCGGTACAGCACGTGGTTGTCGGCCGCGCGCAGCGCGGGGGCGTGCCGGATCGTCATCTCCTGCTGGCCGTGGCCGAGTTCCGGGTAGTAGGACTCCACCTCCAGGCCCTGCGCCTGCAGGGCGGCCAGCAGGTCCATCGCGAAGTCGTGGGCCAGCGCGAACCCGGTCGAGGAGTAGCAGAGGCTGTCGTCCACCGGGACGAGCCGGTCCGGGCCGCCGTCCGGATCGGCCTCCCGGCGGCCCAGGGTGAACTCGGGCTCGAACGACGCGTGCACCGCGTATCCCTCGGCAGCCATGTCCGCGATGGCCTGCTTCAGGAACGTGCGCGAGCAGCCGTCCCAGGGCTCACCGCCCGGGCTGGACCAGGTCGGACAGCATGGCCGCGGCCCCGGGCGCGTACGGCAGGGTGACGAACGTGGACGGGTCGGGCATGATGCGGACCTCGCCGACCGGCCCCATCCCGTCCACCGGCTGCAGGGAATCCAGCATGGACATGGCCATCATCGCGACCGTGTGCCCGATCCCGGTCCGCAGCCGGCCCGGCAGCATGGCCGCCGACGCGGCCTTGCCGCGGATGATCCCGCCGTGGTCGGCGTACAGGAACCGGACGAGGGAGACCTGGTCAGCGTGGGCGCGCTCGGTGACCGCGCTGACCGCGTCATCGTCCGCGGCGCCCGCGGACCCTGCTGGCACGTAGTCAGTCATGGGACAGAGGTAGCACGCGCGGCCAGCCTCGTACAGCGCAATGCCGGCGAGCACGCGGACCGCCAGCCGGCTCGTTGACACTGGGAGCCGACATCCCCTAGATTCGCAATGTTCGACGATAGAACTGCTGTGCGAAAAGCGCACACTCATTCCCCGGGTGGAACCTCCCTTTCCAGTCCTTCCCGTCATCGGTGATCAAAGGAGCTCCCGTGACCTTCCTCGACGAGGCGACATGGCGCGGCAAGGCCTTCAGCGGCGGCTGGAAGGCGGTCTCCGGGGGCGAGGCCCCGGTCACGGAGCCAGCCACGGGCGCGGAACTCGGCCGGGTCGGCGTCGCCTCGCCCGCCGACATCGCGGCCGCCGCCACGGCCGCGGCCGCCGCCCAGCCCGCCTGGGCCGCGCTCCCGCACACCGAGCGGTCCGCCATCCTGCGCCGCGCGGGAGACATCTGGAAGGCGCACGCCGAGGAGATCGAGGGCTGGAGCGTCCGCGAGGGCGGCAAGATCGGGCCCGCGGCGCAGTTCGAGACGCACGTGGCCACCGAGGAGATCTACGAGGCGGCCACCCTGCCCTCGCGCCCCTACGGTGAGCTGCTGCCGACCGAGTCACCGCACCTCAGCTGGGCCGAGCGGGTCCCGGTGGGAGTGGTCGGCGTCATCTCCCCGTTCAACTTCCCGCAGATCCTGGCCATCCGGTCGGTGGCCCCCGCGCTGGCGCTGGGCAACGCGGTGATACTCAAGCCCGACCCGCGTACCGCGGTGTGCGGCGGGGTGGTGCTGGCCCGCGTCTTCGAGGAGGCCGGGCTGCCCGAGGGCGTGCTGCACGTGCTGCCAGGCGGCCCGGACGCCGGGGAAACGCTGATCACCGACCCGCTGGTGCGGGTGATCTCGTTCACCGGGTCCACCGCGGTGGGCCGCCACGTGGGCGCGCTGGCCGGCCAGCATCTCAAGCGGGTCCACCTGGAACTGGGCGGCAACTCGGCGCTGATCGTGCTGGACGACGCCGACCTGGACGCGGCCGCGTCGGCCGGCGCGTGGGGCTCGTTCCTGCACCAGGGCCAGATCTGCATGACCACCGGCCGGCACCTGGTCCAGGACTCGGTCTACGACGACTACGTGGCGGCGCTGGCGGGCAAGGCCAGCCACCTGCCGGTCGGCGACCCGGCCAGCGGCCAGGTCGCGCTGGGCCCCATCATCGACGAGCGGCAGCGCGACAAGATCCACGGCCTGGTCACCGCGAGCGTGGACGCCGGGGCCCGGCTGGCCGCGGGCGGCACCTACGACGGCCTGTTCTACCAGCCCACCGTGCTGGCCGAGGTCGCGCCCGCGATGCCCGCCTACGCCAGCGAGGTGTTCGGGCCGGTGGCCCCGGTCATCCGGTTCTCCACCGCGGACGAGGCGGCCAAGCTGGCCGCGGACACCGAGTACGGGCTGTCGCTGGGCATCCTGACCAGGGACCCGCTGCGTGGCCTGGACCTGGCCCGGAAGATCCCGACCGGCATCGTGCACATCAACGACCAGACCGTGGACGACGCGCCGAACACCCCGTTCGGCGGCATCGGCGCCTCGGGCACCGGCGCCCGCTTCGGCGGCACCGCCAACCTCGACGCGTTCACCGATACCCGCTGGGTCACGATGCGCAGCGAGATCGCGCCCTACCCGTTCTAGATGGCCGCCGCACCCGCGCGCACGCGCACCCAGGTCGGAATCGTCGGGGCCGGGCCGGCCGGGCTGCTGCTGTCCCACCTGCTCGCGCTGCGCGGCATCGACTCGGTGCTGGTCGAGGACCGGAGCCGGGCCTACTGCGAGGCCCGCCAGCGGGCCGGCGTGCTGGAAGCCGGCAGCGTCGCGCTGCTCCGGGAGGCCGGCCTGGCGGGCCGCCTGGACCGTGAGGGCCTGGAGCACGGCGGCATCTACCTGCAGTTCGCCGGCGAGCGGCACCACATCGACTTCCGGGACCTGACCGGGCGGACCGTCACCGTCTACGCGCAGACCGAGGTGGTCAAGGACCTCATCGAGGCCCGGCTGGCGGCCGGCGGCCACCTGGAGTTCGACGTGACCGGCACCGAGGTGGACTGACCTGGACACCGACCCGCCCGGTGCTCCGGTACACCAGCGCGGACGGGACCAGGCACGAGGTCAGCTGCGATGCGATCGCGGGCTGCGACGGCTTCCACGGGATCTGCCGCCCGGCGGTCCCGGCGGGCCTGCTGACCGTCTGGGAACGCGAGTACCCGTACGCCTGGCTGGGCATCCTCGCCGACGTCCCGCCGTCCACCGATGAGCTGATCTACGCCCATCACCCGGACGGGTTCGCCCTGCACAGCCTGCGCAGCCCGCTGGTCAGCCGGCTCTACCTGCAGGTCTCCCCGGACGAGCAGATCAGCGCGTGGCCCGACGAGCGGATCTGGGCCGAGCTGCAGCGGCGGTTCGCGCTGCCCGGCTGGGAGCTCAAGGAAGGCCCGATCCTGGACAAGGGCATCACCCCGATGCGCAGCTTCGTCAGCGCGCCGATGCGCCACGGGCGGCTGTTCCTGGCCGGGGACGCCGCGCATATCGTGCCGCCCACCGGGGCCAAGGGACTCAACCTGGCCCTGGGGGACGTCGCGGTGCTGGCCGGCGCGCTCGAGGCGCTGCTGCGCGGCGACCCGCGCCTGGCCGACTCCTACTCCGGCGCCTGCCTGGACCGGGTCTGGCGGCGCACCCACTTCTCCTGGTGGATGACCACGATGCTGCACACCGTGCCCGGAGCGGACCCGATGGACGCGCAGCTCCAGCTGGCCCAGCTCCGCTACGTCACCACCTCACGGGCGGCCGCGGCGTCGCTGGCCGAGAACTACACCGGCTACCCGCCGCAGCCCTGATCGCGCGCGGTCGTCAGCCCGTGTGCGTGCCCTTGCGGGCGTACAGGGTGTCGTGCCAGCCGTGCTTGAGGACCTGCACGAAGTTGGCCTTGAAGTAGGCCCGCAGCTGCGGGTCCCAGGCGACCCGGCGGTAGGAGTTGTAGGACAGCCAGACGAACTGGGCGTGGGTGAACTCGTCCCGCCACATCGCCTGGACGGCGGCGACCTTGCCCGCGCCGGTGGCCGGCTTGAGGCCGTTGGAGAAGCCGAGATCGCTGCCGAGCCCGTCCAGCATGTGCGGGCAGTTGGACTGGTCGGGGCTGAACCGGTTGGCCATCAGCAGGTAGGACACCTGGTCGGTGGCGATGCAGGCGCCCTTCGGGATGATCCTGTCCACCGCCGGGGCCACCGGGGCCAGGCGCAGCTCGAGATGGGATTCGTAGCTGGCCTGGTCCATGGCCAGCACCACGATGGCCAGGCTGGCCAGCACCGTGGCCGGTATCCACAGGCGCCGCCCGTCCGTGGCGGGCAGCCAGCCGGTGCCCTGGCTGAGCGCCTCGAGGAGGCGGGACAGGGGCAGCGCGATGGACATGGCGAAGAACGGCGCCAGGAACGCGGCGAAGTGATAGTGGAACTGGTCCGGCCACATGAACATGACCGTGATCACGGCGGTGGTGGCGAGCGCGCACCAGTCCAGCGCGGGCGGTGCCTGGCGCAGCACCCGCCACGCCACGGCGATCATCGCGGCCACCAGGATGACGAGCACCGCCGTGGCCGCCAGGATCAGCGTGCGCGGGATGGGCAGGCAGATGCAGGGTGCTGATGCCGAGCATGTGGCTCAGCCGGGCGGGCAGCGGGACCCGGGTCGACCCGGCCCGCGGGGCGACCTGGGCCACGTACAGGCTCTGGTAGAAGCGCTTGGGCGCCAGGGCGGCGAACGGGAGGGTCGGGACCAGGAAGCCGATCGCGACCCCGCCCACGTACACCGCGGCCCGCCTGATCTGCGGGAGGAGCATGACCACCAGCACGATGACCGGGAAGATCGCCCACACCTCGACGCAGCCCGCGAACCCGAACGCGACGCCGCCCCACAGCAGCCGCTTCCGGCTGCTGGTCAGGCGGTTCCCGTCGAACAGGGCCAGCGCCCCGAGCAGGCAGAACATCACCAGCCACGGCTCGACCAGGATGGTGCGCGCGGTGGACACGCTGTCCGGGTAGACCGCGACGATCCCGCAGCTCACGATCACGGCCAGCAGGCCGCGATGCCGCACCAGCAGGCCCACCAGCACCACGCCCGCCGAGCTGGCCAGCGTGGTCAGGATCCGCCCGGTCGCCATGGCCGTGGCCGTCCCGGTGGCCTTGGACAGCAGCGCGGACGGGACCATCAGCAGGGTGATCCCGGGCGGCTGCACCAGGACGAACGAGCGGTACGGCAGGAAGCCGTGGATCAGGCTGACGGCGCTGCCGAAGTAGGGCCCGTCGTCGTACTCGGTGACGCCCATCAGGTAGCCGGGGCGGCTCAGCAGCAGCAGCCGGAGCGCCAGGGCCAGCAGCGTGCAGGCGCCGATGGCCACGCTGACCGGGGTCAGCCAGGCTCTCCGGCGATCCTCCTGTGCGGCCTCCGACGTCACTGCGCGATTCTCCGGGCGGCCCGCCTGCGGCCGGCCTCGCAATCGTTCCGCTCACTGCTGGTTTGCTCCCTCAGCCCTGCTTGCCTGAATCCCACAGCAACCTGCGCACAGCGCCGCCCGATGACCACACTGCGAGTGATGAACCGCATTGGAATTGTGAAACGCGCTGAGCTGCGTTCTGGGCAGGGGCCGAGACCAGTTATCCCCGGCGGGCTCAGCGTGCGCGAAGCGGCCGCTCGCGACCGCCACCAGATGTTACCGGATGAACATGCCGGCCAATACCGGATGCAAACCGTCCATAAAGCCTGCATCCCGTCAAAGCCAGCAGTCGCGACAACCCTCACCCAGCCGCCCAGCACCGCCCAGTCCTCCGGCGATCACTGCGGGCTCTGACGAATTTACTGGTCAGCCGGGGCTTCGCGGGGTATTTCCGCCCAGTTCAGCGCGTCGCAGCCGTCCGCAGGGGCACGGGGCGGGTGACCGCCCGGGGCCGCTGGTGAAGTTTGCGTAACATCCGGGCGGCCGGCGTGCCGGCGGGCCGGCCCGGACCGGGCGCGGGCGGGCGCGCCCGCGGCCTCCCGCCCCGTCCGCCCCCCGCACTCCGCAGCCCGCCCGCTACTCCGCCGCCCCCCGTCACTCCCCCGCCCCTCCTGCTACGAAACTAATAGGAAACTTTCATTACAATTCGGCATCCAGTCTGGAACCGGGCCGATCGGCTGGTGTTGACTCCGGGAGCGGCCGCACCACGGCCTCCGGCCCGGGGGGCGGGAGGGGCACGCCCCAGGGCCGGCCCGCACGGAGCAAGGAGATCACGATGAGGCAGCGGCTCACCCTGGGCTTAGTGATTGGCGCGGCGGCCGCCGTGGCGCTGGCAGGCTGCGGATCGAGTTCCGGCTCGGGCTCGGGCGGGACGACCACCCTGTCCTTCTTCGGAGCCGACTACGGAACCGGCCCGGCCAACAGCACGAGCAAGTACTGGGATTCCATCGCGGCCGCGTTCCACAAGGCCAACCCCGGCATCACGGTCAACGTGCAGACGGTGAACTGGACCGACTTCCCGAACAAGGTCCAGACGCTCGTGCAGAACAAGCAGTTCCCCGACATCCTCGAAGGGGACACGGCCCCGCAGTTCGCCCAGAGCCATCTGCTCTACGCCGACCACGAGGTGCTCTCCCCCGCCGTCCTGCACAACCTGATGCCCACCTTCCTCAAGGACGGCCAGTACCAGGGCACCGACTACGGCATCCCGTTCACCACCAGCACCCGGGCCCTGTACTACAACAAGAAGATCTTCGCGAAGGCCGGGATCTCGTCGCCCCCCACCACCTGGGCGCAGCTGCGGGCCGACGCCGCGGCGATCAAGGCCAAGGGCTACATCGGGTACGGCATGCCGCTCGGCAGCGAGGAGGCCCAGGCCGAGGCGATGCTCTGGTTCCTCGGGGCCGGCGGCGGCTACGTGAACAGCAGCGGCAGCTACGCCATCAACAGCGCGCAGAACGTGCAGGCGCTGGACTTCATGAGCCAGCTGGCCAAGGCCGGCGACACCCAGCCGAGCCCCGGCACCACGGACCGCAAGGACGTGTGGGCGTCGTTCGCGCAGGGCCGGGTGGGGATGATGCTCGGCTCCCCCGCGGTGATCCCGATCATCCAGGCCGCGGGCACGCTCACCTCGTCTGACTACGCCACGGCCGCCGTCCCCGGCCAGAAGGGCCCGCTGACCTCGACGCTCGGCGTGCACGACGACATCGTGGCCTTCAACACCGGGGGCCACCAGGCGGCGATCAGGAAGTTCCTCGACTTCGCCTACCAGGACAGGTACCAGCTGCAGTTCGACAACGAGTACGACCTGCTGCCCGCCACCACCTCCGCGGCGGCCGTGATGGCGAAGAACCCGGAGTTCTCGGCGTTCCTGACCAACATCCCGAACTCGGTCAACTACCCGGACAAGACCAACTGGACCACGGTGGAGAACCAGATCAAGACCACGCTGGGCCAGGCGATCACCGGCAGCCCGGCCAAGGTGCTGGGCGCGATCCAGCAGACCGCCACCAGCAGCGGCGGCTGACCGGGATGCGGCACCGCCTGGAGCCGCTGGCCTGGCTCGGCCCGGCGGTGGCGCTCATCGCGGTCGTGGTCCTCTGGCCGATCGTGACCCTGGTGCAGACGTCGATGCAGAACATCACGCCGATCGGGGTCACGATCGGGTCGGCCGGCCTGGCCAACTTCACCAGGCTGCTGCACGACCCGAACCTGCCCGGGATCCTCGTCCGCACGGTCATCTGGGTGGTCGCCGTGGTCGGCATCACGATGCTGATCTCGCTCGGCCTGGCCCAGCTGTTCAACCAGCGCTTCCCGGGCCGGCGCGTGACCCGGTGGGCGCTGATCGCGCCGTGGGCCGCGTCGGTGATGATGACCGCGCTGATCTTCCGCTGGATGCTGCAGCCGGACAGCGGCGCGATCAACATCTTCCTGCACCAGATCGGCCTGCTGCACCAGTTCAACTCCAACCAGTCGTCCTGGCTGGGCCGGCCGGACAGCGCGTTCGCCTGGATGATCGGGGTGGCCGTGTTCGTGTCGCTGCCGTTTACCACCTACACGCTGCTGGCCGGGCTGCAGGTCATCCCGGGCGAGCTGTCCGAGGCGGCCAGGATCGACGGCGCGTCCTGGTGGCGCGGGTACCGGTCGATCACGCTGCCGCTGCTCCGGCCCGCCTTCGTCGTCGCCGCGGTCATCAACCTGATGAACGTCTTCAACTCGTTCCCGATCATCTGGGAGATGACCCGCGGCGGCCCCGGCTACCAGACCAACACGACCACGGTGTTCATGTACAACCTCAAGGAGAGCTTCATCGGTGAGGCCGCCGCGATGTCGATCGTGAACTTCGCCCTGATCATCGTCATCGTCCTGGCGTACCTGCGGATCAGTAACTGGGGCCGGGCAGGGGCGGCCTGATGGCGGCCCGGGTGCCCGCGGCCGTCCGTCCCCGCCCGGCGCCGCCCCGCCCGGCCCGGCCCGGGCGCGGCCGGCGGCCGCGGCGGCTCCCCGCGGTCAGGACCGCGCTGATCGCGGCGGCCGCGTACCTGATCGCGGCCATCTTCCTGCTGCCCTACCTGGAGATGCTGATCACCGCGCTGCGCCCGCAGCGGGAACTGCTGGACCGCGACTACCTGCCGCACCACTGGGCCTGGTCGAACCTGACCGGCATGTGGGGCGCGGGCTTCGGGATCACCTCCAGCCTGCGGGTCAGCCTCGAGGTGGCGGGCGGCGCGACGATCCTGGTGACCCTGGTCGCCCTGCCCGCGGCGTACTACACGGCCCGGCACCGGTTCCGCGGCCGGGGGGCGTTCCTGCTGCTCGTGCTGACCACCCAGATGCTCCAGCCGACCGCGCTGATCGTCGGCATCTACAAGGAGTTCCTCGGCTTCCACCTGATCGACACGGTGTGGGCGCTGATCCTGGTGAACGCGGGGTTCAACATGGCGTTCGCGGTGTGGATCCTGAACGCCTACTTCTCCTCGATCCCGGCGGAGATCGAGGAGGCCGCGATGGTGGACGGCAGCGGCCGGATGGGGGTGCTGCTCCGGGTCACGCTGCCGCTGGCGGCGCCCGGGCCTGGTCACCGCGCTGATCTTCACGTTCATCGCGGCCTGGAACGAGTTCATCGCGGCGCTCACCCTGACCACCAGCAACGCGGCCACCCCGCTGACCGTCCGGCTGGACTCGTTCATCGGGCAGTACACGGTGGACTGGCAGCACCTGTTCGGCGCGTCCCTGGTGGCCACCATCCCGGTGCTCATCCTGTTCGCACTGATCGAGCGGCGCGTGGTGGGGGGGCTGACGGCGGGCTCGATCCGGTAGCGGCCGCCTGCTGGGCGGCCAGGTAGGGGATGATCAGCAGGCAGCCCCACACGCCGGCCAGCGCCCAGCCCGCCAGCACGTCGGTCATCCAGTGCGCGGCCAGGTACAGCCGGGTCAGCCCGACGACGAGCGCGATCAGGAGCGCGCCCGTCATGATCAGGGTGCGGGCCCGGAAGGATCGGCCGCCATCACCATGAGCCCCAGCATCCCCCAGGCGGCCAGCGCCTGGGCCGCGTGCTGCGAGGGGTAGGACCAGCCGTGGAACGTGCCCAGCCAGTCCACGGCCGGTGGCCGGGGCCGCGCGACCAGGGTCTTGGTCAGCTGCGACCAGGCCCAGGCTCCCGCCAGCGACAGCGCGGGGAGCACCGCGGGCAGCCACTCGCGGCGCCACCACCACAGCGCCAGACCCGCGCCGATCACCACTGGCCAGAGCACGAATCCTGAACCGAGCCAGGTGAGCGTCCGGGCCAGGCCGGTGAGCCACGGTGTGCGGTGGCTGGTCACGAAGGCCAGCACCCGCGGGTCGAACCGGGCACTGTTGATGTGGTTCAGCACGCTGTTCGTCAGCGACCCGAACGACCAGGCGCACGCGCCGAAGGTGAGCACCGCCACGGTCAGCGCGAACCCGGTCGGGACACCCGCCTGGAAGCGCGCGGCGAGCCAGCGGAGCTGAGCCGGGAACCGCCGCCCCAGCCAGCGGGCCAGGGGGCTGCGGCCCACCCGGCTGACCTGCCGCCCGGCCCAGCTCTCCGGATCACGCGCCGAGCGCAGCAGGTGCCCGAGGATGAGCGCGAGCGACCACGACTGCGAACAGCGCGATGCCGACCTGGGTGGCGTAGTGGGCCACCCGCTTCCAGCTCGCCCCGGCCAGGAAGCCGAGCACGACCATGCCCGCGCCCCAGATCGCGCCGCCGGCCACGTTGAACGGCAGGAAGACCCGGTACGGCATCCGCGCCATCCCGGCCAGGCCCGGGACCAGCACCCGCAGCGCGGCGGTGAACCGGCCGAAGAACACGGCCCGGCCACCGCGCCGGGCCAGGTACTCCTGGGCCTGCTCGATCCGGCGCGGTTTCAGGACCCGGCGGAACGGCCTGGTCTGCAGCAGCCGGTGACCGTACTCGCGGCCCACCAGGTACCCCACCGAGTCGCCGATGATCGCGCCGGAGATCCCCGCGACCAGGACCGCCCACAAGCTCACCCGGCCGATACGAGGCGAGCACCCCGCCGAGGATCAGCGCGGTCTCCCCCGGGAAGAAGAAGCCGAGGAACACCGACGACTCGAGGGCCGGGACGGCAAAGACGATCAGCAGCGCCAGCCATCCGCTGAGACTGAGGATGTGCTCGATCAGGCTGGTCACCGTCCCACAGTACGGGCCCGGCCCCGGCCCGCGTCAGCCTGAGCGGACGCTGGAGCCGCGCACCACCAGCCGGCAGGCGTGCCGCCGGACCCCGCCGCGGCGCGGCGCGCCGTCGATGAGCGTGAAGAGTTCCCGCGCCGCGGCGGCCCCCAGCGCCTCGAGGTTCATGTCCACCGTGGTCAGCTGCGGCTCGGTCTCCAGCGCGAAGACCGGCCAGTTGTCGTAGCCGGTGACGGCGATGGCGCCGGGTAC
>CAWKOA010000017.1:0-103334 GCA_963851025.1 uncultured Actinomycetes bacterium | reverse complement strand
GGCGAACGCGACCTCGGTGACCGGCAGGCTGGTCTCGGCCAGCAGCCGCCGCGCGGTCTGCAGCCGGGCGGTCCGGGCCAGGGCCTGGGGCCCGGCGCCCAGCTCGGCCACGAGCAGCCGGTGCAGGTGCCGCTGGGTGACCGCGAGCCGCGCGGCCAGCCCGCTGATCCCGTGCGCGTCCACGTAGCCGTCCGCGATCAGCCGCACCGCCCGGGCGGCCAGGTCGGCCCGGACGTTCCAGTCCGGCGACCCCGGGCTGGTCTCGGGGCGGCAGCGCCGGCAGGCCCGGAACCCGGCCGCCTCCGCGGCTCCCGCGTGCGCGAAGAACCGCATGTTCGCCCGGGCCGGGGTGCGGGCCGGGCAGACCGGCCGGCAGTAGATCCTGGTGCTGGTGACCCCGGTGAAGAAGCGGCCGTCGAACCGCGGGTCGCGGGCCACCACGGCCCGGAAGCAGGTGTCGGGGTCGAGTGTCATGTTCTGAGTAAACGCCAGGCCCGCGCATGGTGCTGGCGGGAATCGGACCTTGTCACCGGCGGCTGGCCGGCTCAGCCCTGGGTGAGCTGCGCGGCGACCGGCCCGGCGACCTCGTCGGCGAGCCACTGGGCCGGCCGGGCGGGCCACGGCGGGGCCGGGGCCAGGACCAGGTGCGTGGCGCCCGCGTCGATCAGCTCCAGCAGCAGGGCCCGCGAAGCCGCCGGGTCCCCGGGCGGCACGATGATCTGCATGGACCGGGTGATCCCGGCCGGGTCCCGGCCGATCGCCGCGCAGTGCTCGTCGAGGACGCGGCTCTTGTGCCGGAACTCCCCGGCGGTGCGGGCCGGGCAGTTCCAGACGTCCGCGTGCCGGGCGACGACCCGCAGCGCAGTGCGCTCCCCGCCGGCCCGATCACGACCGGCGGGCCGGGTCGCTGCGCTGGCCGGGGCTCGCACACCGCGCCGCGCAGCTGGTAGTAGCGGCCTTCGAAGTCGAACGGCGCGTCCTCGGTCCACATCCGGCGGATCAGCGTGCACGCCTCGTCCAGCGCGCCGACCGCGTGGCCGGCCGGGACGATGGGCACGCCGTACGCCTCGAACTCGCGGCGCACGACCGCGGTCAGCGCCTCCGGGGCCCCTGGCAGCTGGCTGCCGCCCGCGCCGATGCCGAAGTCCAGCCTCCCGCCGGAGATCACGTCCACCGTGGCGGCCATCTTGGCCAGCAGGGCCGGGTTGCGCAGCCGGTTGCTGGTCACCATCACGCCGAGGCGCAGCCGGCGGGTCTGCGCCGCGAGCGCGCCGAGCAGGGTCCAGGCCTCCAGGGCCGCCCCGCGCACGTCGCCCCGCAGCGGGACCATGTGGTCCCACAGCCAGGCGTGCTCAAACAGGGGAACCTGGTCGGCCTCCCGCCAGACCCGGAGGATGTCCGGGTAGGACAGACCCATCTGGGACGTCTTGATACCGAAACTCAGTCGCATGTCGCTCCTCCGCCCGGGCCGCCGGGGGGCTGCCCCCGGGGCCGCATGAGGAGACCCGGCACCGTCCCCGTCGGGACGGCCGTGGCCATCCATAGTCGATAGCCGGCTAGCGAATAGCCTACGCCCGGGGATCGCTAGCCGGCAAGCGACTGTGAGCGTTATTCAAACCGGCTAGCGAGGGCAGGCCCGGAGGACCTGCCCGAGCGGTCGGTGCAGGTCAGGGCGATGTCAACCGTTCATGATCATTTGAATAACGCGAGTTTTGAATAAGACACTGTCTACGATCGGACCATGAACGAGCTCCTGGCCCTGTTCACCCGGTCGTCCAAGCTGGCCCGGGCCGCCGCGGACGAGGCGATGAGCCGGCACGGCGTGCGGGTCGGGCAGAACCTGCTCCTGGAGGTGCTCTGGGAGACCGACGGGCTGACCCCCGGGGAACTGGCCGCCCGGCTGCACGTGGCCACGCCGACCGTGGTCAAGTCGGCCAACCGGATGACCACGGCCGGCCTGCTGCTGCGCAAGCCCGACCCGGCGGACGCCCGCCTGGTCCGGCTGTACCTCACCGACCGGGCCCGGGCCGTGCGACAGGCCGTCGAGCGGGAGCGCAGCGAGCTCGAGCAGCGGATGACCGCGACGCTGACCCCCGCCGAGCGTGAGCACCTGCGCAGCGCCCTGATCAAGATCATCGCTCAGCTGTCTGACCCGCCCGCCCGCGCGGTCGGGCGGGTCACGGAGCAGGCCGGAACGGAAGGGGTCTAGGCAGGCCGGCCGGACCGGAGCCACGCGCCGGGGCCGGGACGCAGCGGGGCGCGGGTCAGCGCCGCGCGGTCCAGCCAGGCGGACCGGGCTGGGCGGGGGGCCGCCTGTACCGCCGCGGCCCCCTGGCGGGCCGCCAGCCTGGCCGCCAGGACCGCGGTGAGCGCGGCCAGTTCCTCCGCGCTGGGGTGGCCGGACACCACGGTAAACAGCGGGCGCCCGCCCGGCTCACTGGTCATGACCTGCCGCTCCCGATCCCGAACTGGCGGCGCACCCGCTCCCAGAACGCGTCCCGCAGCCATTCCCGTGCCTCCTGGTAGGGCCGCAGCGAGGCGCCGAGTTCCTTCTCCGCCTCGACCAGCAGTTCCTTGTCGATGACCGGCGGCAGGATCGGCCCGGGCAGCAGGTCGCGGATGTTGTCCTCGCCCCGGGTCAGTATCCACTTCTGGGCCACGTGCTCGCCCGCCTCCTCGACCCGCTGCCGGTCCGGGCCCAGCCTGCTGGCCAGGGTGGACGGCCCCAGATGGGAGGGCCCCAGCGCGGACGGGCTGAGGGCGGGCTGGCCGGCGGCCGGCTGGCCCGCGGCGGGCGGGCCGAGCGGTGGGTGGCTGGTCGCAGGCTGGCTGAGCGCCGGGTGCGGGGCCGGCCGGTGCGGCCGCACGCCGTGCCTGCGCTCGAACAGCTGGGCGGGGGAGGGCACGCCGGGCGGCGCGGCGGACGGCACCGGGTCAGGCGGCGGGATGCGGGTGAAGTACGGCTCCAGGAAGGCCCGGTCGAGCACCTCCACCGTGTCGGACTCCCAGACCAGGCGCTCGGCCTGGTTGGTGCCGAATGGCGGTTCCACGCCCCACAGGTGCACCCGGACGCCGTACGCCTGGGCCGCCTCGACCGCGGGCACCATGTCCTCGTCGCCTGCCACCAGCACGGCGTCAGTGATCGCGCGGTGCCGGGCGAGCGCCTCCATGTCCGCGCGGATCTGCGCGTCCACGCCCTTCTGCTGGCCGCGCGCGTTCAGGTTGCCCAGCCGCAGTTTCACCCGGGCCATCTGGGCGATCACCCGCTGGTCGATGGTGGGAACCCGGTCCCGGGCCGCGTCGTACCAGTAGACCCGGAGCAGTTCGCCCCGGACCAGGCCGTCGGCGTGCCGGGTGAGCGCCTGGATCAGCTTGTCGGTGTTGACCCGGTACTCCCGCCGGGAGCCGACGCTGAAGAGCAATTCCCCGGCCGCGGCGTAGATGTAGCCGACATCGATCATGATCGCGTAGCGCGCGAGCGTGGGCAGCGGCGAGACGATGTCGGTCATGGCACTCTCGACTCTACTGCCGGACCGGGCCTTCCCGGGGCGGAAGGAGACCCTGAGTTGAACCATCCGTAGCTAACCGGCTACTCTCCGCCCTTCGAACGGTGTTTAGAGGGGGATGTTCCCGTGCTTCTTGGGCGGGAGCGTCTGCCGCTTGGTGCGCAGCGTCCGGAGGGCCCGCGTGACCTGGGCCCGCGTCTCGGCGGGCCGGATCACCGCGTCGACGTAGCCGCGCTCGGCCGCGATGTACGGGTTCGCCAGCGTGTCCTCGTACTCCGCGACCCGCCGGGCGCGCAGCGTGTCCGGGTCCCCGGCGCTGGCCAGTTCCCGCCGGTACAGGATGTTCACCGCGCCCTGCGCGCCCATGACCGCGATCTGGGCCGTGGGCCAGGCCAGGTTGATGTCCCCGCCGAGGTGCTTGGAGCCCATCACGTCGTAGGCGCCGCCGTACGCCTTGCGGGTGATCACTGTGATCTTCGGCACGGTGGCCTCCGCGTACGCGTAGATCAGCTTGGCCCCGCGCCGGATGATCCCGCCCCATTCCTGGCCGGTGCCCGGCAGGAAGCCGGGCACGTCCACGAACGTCAGCACCGGGATGTTGAAGCAGTCGCAGGTCCGGACGAACCGCGCCGCCTTCTCCGCCGCGTCGATGTCCAGGGTCCCCGCGAAGTGCATGGGCTGGTTGGCCACCACGCCCACGCTCGCCCCCTCGACCCGGCCGAACCCGACCACGATGTTCTGCGCGAAACCGGCGTGGATCTCCAGGAACTCGCCGTCGTCCAGGATGCAGGTGATCACATCGTGCATGTCGTAGGGCTGGTTCGGCGAGTCCGGGATCACCGTGTCGAGTGCGCCGTCGGACTCGGTGATCTCCAGGCCGGCGTCAGGGTCACCGGGCACCCCCAGCACCGGGGCGTCGTCGAGGTTGTTGGAGGGCAGGTAGGACAGCAGGTCCCGGGCGAACTCCAGGCAGTCCTCCTCGTCCCGGGCCTGGTAGTGCGCCACGCCGGACTTCGTGTTGTGCGCGTGCGCCCCGCCCAGCTCCTCGAAGCTGACCTCCTCGCCGGTCACCGTCTTGATCACATCGGGCCCGGTGATGAACATGTGCGAGGTGCCCTCGACCATCAGCGTGAAGTCGGTGATGGCCGGGGAGTACACAGCGCCTCCGGCGCACGGCCCCATGATCAGCGATATCTGGGGGATCACGCCGGACGCGGTGACGTTGCGGAAAAAAATCTCGGCGAACAGCCCGAGGGCGACCACGCCTTCCTGGATGCGCGCGCCGCCGCCGTCGTTGATGCCGATCAGCGGGCAGCCCGTCTTGAGCGCGTGATCCATCAGCTTGACGATCTTCTCGCCGTACACCTCGCCGAGCGAGCCGCCGAACACGGTGAAGTCCTGGCTGAACACGCAGACCGGCCGGCCGTCGATGGTGCCGTACCCGGTGACCACGCCGTCGCCGTAGGGCCGGTTCGCGGCCACCCCGAAGTCCGTCGCGCGGTGCCGGGCCAGCTCGTCGAACTCGGTGAACGAGCCGGGATCGAGCAGCCGCTCCAGCCGTTCCCGGGCGGTCATCTTGCCCTTGGCGTGCTGGCGCTCGACCGCCCGCGCCGAGCCCGCGTGAACCGCCTCGTCGCGGCGGCGCTGCAGATCGGCGATCTTGCCGGCCGTGGTGTGCGGGGCCGTGTCCTGGCCCGCGGGGCCGGCCTCGGTCCCGGCGGCGGGCCGGTCCGCCCCGCTGCGGTCCTGAACTTCGCTGGTCATAGCGGACAGGGTAGCCGCCGCCGGTGCGGCGCCCGGCTCCGCGGCGGCGGTGACCGCGACCGCCCGGCGCAGCGGTGCCCCCCGGCCGGCCGCGACCGCTGGGCCGCCCGCCAGCTGGGCCATCCGGGGCAGGATCAGGATCAACCCCTCCAATAGGCTGGCGCGGTGAGCCCGGATGCCAGCAGCGACACCGAGAACGACGGCGCGCCGGTCCGAGAGGCCGGGAGCCGCCTCGGCCCGACCCGTGACACCGACCGCCAGCAGCTGCCCGGGCGGATGCGCCGTGACGTCCGGCTGCTCGGCGACATGCTCGGCGAGGTGCTGCGCGAGTCCGGCGGCCAGGATCTGCTCGACGACGTGGAACGGCTGCGCCAGGCGGTCATCGCCGCCCGCGCCAGCCACGGCGCGCCCGGTGACGGCCTGCCCGGTGACGGCCCGCCCGGGGACCCGCACGCGGACCCGGCCGGGGACGAGATCGCGGCGCTGGTGGCCAGCTGGCCGCTGGACCGCGCGGAGCTGGTGGCCCGGGCCTTCACCGTCTACTTCCATCTCACCAACCTGGCCGAGGAGCTGCAGCGCGTCCGGGCCCTGCGCGAGCAGGACACCGGCGTGGCCCCGGTCCGCGAGTCGCTCGCCGCCTCGGTCACCGAGTTCCGCCGCGAGCAGGGCACCGGGCATCTCGACGACCTGCTCGCCCGGCTGCGTGTGCACCCGGTGCTCACCGCCCATCCCACCGAGGCCCGGCGCCGCGCCGTGGCCACCGCGCTGCGCCGCATCAGCGACCTGGTGACCGCCCTGGACGACGACCGCCGCGGGGCCGCGGAGCAGGCCGAGACCCGGCGCCGGCTGCGCGAGGAGATCGACCTGCTCTGGCGCACATCGCAGCTGCGGGCCAACGCCATGACCCCGATCGACGAGGTCCGCACGGTGATGGCCGCGTTCGACGAGACCATCTTCCAGGTCGTGCCCCGGGTGTACCGGGCGCTGGACGAGGCTCACCGG
Organism: uncultured Actinomycetes bacterium; assembly: GCA_963851025.1. Taxonomy (GTDB): domain Bacteria; phylum Actinomycetota; class Actinomycetes; order Streptosporangiales; family Streptosporangiaceae; genus RYN-230. Next base: position 97,062 of record CAWKOA010000017.1, on the reverse strand, counting down.
AAGGCCGAGGCCGGCCCGGCCGCCCCCGCGGTCCCGGCCTTCCTGCGGTACGGCAGCTGGGTCGGCGCCGACCGGGACGGGAACCCGTTCGTGACGGCCCAGGTGACCCGGGAGACCGCGGTCATCCAGGCCGACCACGTGCTGCGCGCGCTGGAGAACGCGACCACCCGGATCGGCCGCGCGCTCACCGTGAACGCGGACGCGGCCCCGCCGTCTGCCCTGTTCGCCGCGGCCCTGGAGGCGGCCGAGTCGGCCCACCCGGAACTGCTCGCCGACCTGGCGGCCCGCTCGCCGCACGAGCCGTACCGCACCTACCTCCTCTACCTGGCCCGGCGGATCGAGGCCACCCGGCTGCGGCACGCGGACCTGGCCTACCCCGGCGCCGCCGCCTTCCTCGCCGACCTGCGGCTGGTGCAGGACTCCCTGGCCGCCGCGGGCGCCACCCGGCAGGCGTTCGGCGAGCTGCAGCAGCTGATCTGGCAGGCCGAGACGTTCGGGTTCCACCTGGCCGAGCTGGAGATCCGCCAGCACAGCGCGGTGCACGCCCGGGCGCTGCGCGAGATCACCGAGGGCGGCACCCAGTCCGCCCAGACCACGGAGGTGCTGGCCACGTTCCGCGCCGCGGCCTGGATCCAGGACCGGTTCGGGATCGAGGCCTGCCGCCGCTATGTGGTCAGCTTCACCCGGTCGTCGGGCGACATCGCCGCCGTCTACGAGCTGGCCCGGCACGCGACGCGAAGCGGCCGCCCGCCGGTGCTCGACGTGGTCCCGCTGTTCGAGAGCGGCGAGGACCTGAACCACGCGCCCCGGGTGCTGGACGAGATGCTGGAGCTGGAACCGGTCCGGGAGCGGCTCGCCGCCAACGGCCGGCAGCTGGAGGTCATGCTCGGCTACTCCGACTCGGCCAAGGAACTCGGCCCGGTCGGCGCCACCCTGCGCCTGTTCGACGTGCAGGAGCAGCTGGCCCGCTGGGCCGCCGACCACTCGGTACGGCTGACCCTGTTCCACGGCCGGGGCGGTGCGCTGGGCCGGGGCGGCGGCCCGGCCGGCCGCGCGGTGCTGGCCCAGGCCCCCGGCTCGGTGGACGGCCGGTTCAAGGTCACCGAGCAGGGCGAGGTGATCTTCGCCCGGTACGCCAATCCCGTCATCGCCCAGCGTCACCTGGAGCAGGTCACCTCGGCCGTGCTGCTCGCCTCCTCGCCGGTGGTCGGCGAGCGCAACGCGGCCTCGGCCCGGCGCTACCGGCCCGTGGCGGACCGGATGGAGTCGGCCGCACTGCGCGCCTACCGGGAGCTGGTGGAAACGCCGGGCTTTCCCGAGTGGCTGGCCAGGATAAGTCCGTTGGAGGAAATCAGCGGGCTGCGGATCGGGTCACGGCCTGCGCGGCGCGGGGTCGGCGTGGTCGGGCTGGACGACCTGCGCGCGATCCCGTGGGTGTTCTCCTGGGCGCAGACGCGGCTGAACCTGCCCGGCTGGTACGGGCTGGGCAGCGGCCTGGCTGCTGCGGCCGCCAGCCCGCTCGGCCTGGCCGGGGTCCGCGAGGCCTACCAGGGGTGGCCGCTGCTGGCCGTCCTGTTCGACGGCGCGGAGATGAGCCTGGCCAAGACCGACCGCCGGATCGCGGTCCGGCACCTGGACCTGGGCGGCCGCGAAGACCTGGCGGAGCTGGTGCTGGCCGAGTACGACCTGACCCGGCGGCTGGTGCTGGAGGTGACCGGGCACGACCGGCTGCTGGCCAACCGGCTCGTGCTGTCCCGGGCCGTGTCCCTGCGCGACCCTTATGTGGACGCGCTGTCCCACCTCCAGCTCCGGGCCCTCACCGAGCTCCGCGCGCTCTCCGCGGCGGGCGGGGACGGGTCATCCGGGGATGGGCCCCCGGGGGACCGGGCGGCGGAGGACCCGCAGCTCGCGGCCCGCCGCGAGCAGCTGCACCGGCTGCTGCTGCTCGCGGTCAGCGGGGTGGCCGCCGGCCTGCAGAACACCGGCTGACCAGCCCCGGGCCCCGTACGTCAGCATTGGCCACCCCGAGCGGGCCCTCAGGCCGCCCGCTGGCCTGGAATTCCAAGCCGAGCACATGCTATATTTTCTTTGCAGGTGCTAGGAAGGAGTGCCATGAGGGCAACGGACATGACCGGGGACGAGCTGCTGCGGGTGCTGGCCACGCTGGCCAACCCGCATCGCCTGCGGGTCATGTCTGCCCTCGCGGAAGAGCGCAACTATGTCAGCCGCCTGGCCCGCGACCTGGGCATCAGCCGGGCGCTGCTCCAGGTCCATCTGCGGAAGCTGGAGGCGGCCGGGCTGGTCTCGGCCACCATCGAGGTCTCGGAGGACGGGAAGGCCATGAAGTTCTACGAGGTGACACCCTTCACGCTGCACCTGACGCCCACGACCATCATGTCCGCGGTGCGGACACTCGGCCCGGGAAGCAATCTGGAGGCGGACGCGCGATGAGAACCAGGACCCCGAAAGAAACGGCCATCATCTGCGGGGCTGCGGTCCTCGCGCTGGCCCTGGTGACGATCCCTTTCGAGCTGAGCCCTAACCGGGCCGGCAGCAGCACTAACCAGCTGACCGTCCTGGTCATTGTCCCGGGGGTGATCGTGCTGGCGATAATCCTGGGGTACCGGTACCTCACGTCCAGGCGGAACGTCCAGGTCCAGCTGGCCGGCCATGAGCAGTACCGGCAGCTCTCCGAGGAGTACCGCCGGCTGGCCGACATGGCCATCACCGCCCAGGAGCATACCGACCTCAAGCTCGGGGACGTCAGCGCGCAGCTCGATTACCTGCGCGAGCAGAACGAGTCCCTGCAGAAGATCCTCAAAGAAGTCGAGTAGCCCGGCCCGGGTCAGCCGGCGGAGGCGGCGGCGAGTTCGGCGCGGCGCTTGCGGTGGGCGGGGGCGCAGGGATACTCGGCGTCTCTGCCCTCGCCGTCGAGCAGCTTGCTGATCGCGGTCCTGGTCTCCTCGTCGGCGGGGGTGTACACCACCAGCCGGGTGCAGGGCACGGCCAGCACGCCCAGGCTGGTGCTGGTCAGGACCAGCCGCGGGTAGGCCGGGTGCCGGAAGACCTTGAGGTAGGTGACCGGGCTGGCCACGTCGTGCTCCTCCCAGAGCCGGGCGAAGTACGGGCTAGCCGCCTGGAGGCGGCTGATAAAGCCGGCCCACGCGGGCTCCCCGACGTGCCGGCCGTAGTTGCCCCGGAACTGGGCCACCAGCCGGGCCAGCTGGTCGTGCCGGGTGACGTAGGGGTGGCAGCAGTCGGGGTGGGTGAAGTTCTGCCACAGGATGTTGCGCTCACCGGGCTGGGCCCCGACCACCCCGGGCCACAGCGCCGCGTACGCCTCGTTCCAGCCCAGCAGGTCGTACCGCTCGTTCAGGACGCTGGCCGGGAGCGGCACCAGGCTGTCCATGATGCCCTGGACGTCGGCCGGCACCTGCTCGCAGCCGCTCCCCGCGGTGCCCGTCCCGCCGGCCGCATCGGCCACGTCGGCCAGCCGGTACAGGTGCTGCCGCTCGGTCGCGTCGAGCCGCAGCGTCTTGGCCACGGCACCCAGGACCTGGGCGCTGGCGTTGATCGGGCGGCCCTGCTCCAGCCACGTGTACCAGGTGACGCCGACCCCGGCCAGCTGGGCGACCTCCTCCCGGCGCAGGCCCGGGGTACGGCGGCGCGGCCCGGGCGGCAGGCCGACCTGCTCCGGGGTGATCCGCTCCCGGCGGCTGCGCAGGAACGCGGCCATCTCGGCGCGGCGCGAACCGTTCCCGGTGGTGGTCATGGTGGTCATACCCTCATCATGCCGGGGACCGGAGGCAGGTGCCAGGTGCTGCTGGTACCAGGATAATTGGGCTCCTGGTACCTGGATAACGGCCCCGGCATGCTCAGCGGCATGACAGATCTCACAACCGTAGCCCGCGGCCCGGCGCGGGACGATCGCCGCGCCGGGTTCCGCCGGGCTGGCCGGCCGGGCGGGCGCCCCCCGCGCGGCGTGACCGCGCCTCGCGCGCTGCTCGCGATCGTCCTCACCGGGCAGTTCATGGCGGTCCTGGACGCCTCCGTGGTGAACGTCGCGGCCCCCGCCATCCACGCCGACCTGCACGCCTCCGGGGCCGGGCTGCAGCTCGTCATCGCCGGGTACGTCATCACGTACGCGGTACTGCTGGTCACCGGGGCCCGGCTCGGCGACATCGTGGGCCACCGGCGGATGTTCCTGGCCGGGCTGGCCCTGTTCACCCTGGCCTCGCTCGGCTGCGGCCTGGCGGCCTCCACCGCCATGCTCGTCGCCCTGCGGTTCATCCAGGGGGTGGGCGCCGCGGCCATGATCCCGCAGGTGCTCAGCCTCATCCAGCGCACGTTCACCGGCACGTCGCGGGCGGGCGCCATGCGGCTGTACGCCGCGGTCATCGCGGGCGGCGCGGTCGCCGGGCAGATCGCCGGCGGCCTGCTGGTCACGGCCAACCTGTTCGGCAGCGGCTGGCGGGCCGTGTTCCTGGTCAACGTCCCGATCGGCGTGGCCCTGCTGGCCACGGGCGCCCGGCTGCTGCCGCACGGCGCGGCGGACCGCGGGCGCGGCCTGGATCCCGCGGGCCTGGCCCTGCTCACCCCGGCCACGGTGGCCCTGGTCCTGCCACTGGTCCTCGGCCAGCCCGAGCACTGGCCCGTGTGGGGCTGGATCTGCCTGGGCGCCAGCGCGCTGCTGTTCGGGCTGTTCGCCGTCGTGGAGCGGCGGGTGGAGGCCCGCGGCGGATCGCCGCTGATCCCCGGCCGGGTGCTGAGCCTGCCCGGCGTCACCATGGGCGTGGCCGCCCTGTTCGTGACCATGGCCGTGTTCGGCGGCTTCTTCTTCGCGCTCGCGCTGCACTTGCAGGGCGGGCTGGGTGACACCCCGCTGCGGGCCGGGCTGATCTTCGCCCCGTCGGCGGCCACGTTCGCTCTGGTCAGCCTGAACTGGCAGCGGCTGCCCCGGCGGCTGCACGGTGCCCTGATCATCGGGGGCTTCGCCGCCTACGCGGCCGGCCTGCTCTGGATGGCCGCGCTGCTGCACGGCGGCGGGACCGGCGGGGTGGCGCTGTACCTGGCCCTGGGCCTGACCGGCGCCGGGATGGCCGCCGCGTTCAGCCCGCTGATGACCGCGGTGCTGATGCGGGTGCCGGTCGCCGACGCGGCCGACGCCACGGGGGTGGTGGTCACCGTCAACCAGATGGCCATCGTGATCGGGGTGGCCACGTTCGGCACGCTGTACCTGAACCGGGCCGGCGCCCTGCCGGCCAGCCCCGCGGAGCACGCCGCGTTCACCCTGGTGTCCGCGCACGCGGTCGCGGCCACGTTCGCGGCGCTGGCCGCCGCAGCCCTGGCGGGCGGCGTCCTGGCGCTGATCCGGGCCCTGGCCGCCCGCCCGCCGGTGCCGCCCACGCGGTGATCATGGGCCGCCGGTCACTTGTCACCTATCTGGTGCACCCCTGTGCCCGATTCGTCCCGGTTCCCGTGCACTAGATAGGTGATAAGTCGGCCGAACGCCCGGGGACGGGGGACGGGGGCGGGGCGGGGGGCTGGGATCATGGGGTTGTGGCGGTTGGTGATGTGATCGGGGGGCGGGCGGCGCTCGATGGGGCTGCGCTGAGCGCCAGGCTGGTCCGCCCCGGCGGGCTGTGGCGGGACATCCGGGTCATCGGGGAAACCGGCTCCACCAACGCTGTCCTGCTCGACGAGGCCCGGGCGGGCGCGGCCGAGGGACTGGTGCTGGTGGCGGAGAGCCAGACCGCGGGCCGGGGACGGCTGGGCCGGTCCTGGTCCAGCCCGCCGCGCGCCGCGCTGACCTGCTCCGTGCTGCTCCGCCCGGCCGGCGTGCCGCCGCCTGCCCGGGGCTGGCTGCCGCTGCTGACCGGGATCGCGGTGGCGGCCGCGCTGCGCGCCGAGGCGGGGGTCGCCGCCGGGCTGAAGTGGCCCAACGACGTGCTCGTGGGGGACAGGAAGATCGCCGGGATCCTGGCCGAGGCGCACGGCGACGCGGTCGTGGCGGGCGTCGGGCTCAACGTCACGCTCACCCGGGCCGAGCTGCCGGTGCCCACCGCGACCTCGCTGCTCCTGGAGAACGCGGCCTGCCTGGACCGCGGGCGGCTGCTGGCCGCCGTGCTCACCGAGCTGGCCCGCCGGTACACGGCGTGGGCCGCCGGGCCGGAGGCTGGCGCCCTGCGCGCGGAGTACCTGCGCTGGTGCGTCACCATCGGCCGCGAAGTCCGCGTGGAACTGCCCGGCGGGGCGCTGCTGACCGGGACCGCCACCGACGTGGACGAGGCGGGCCTGCTGGCCGTGCTGACTAGCTCGGGCAGCACGCTGGTCGGCGCGGGCGATGTCGTGCACGTCCGCTGACATTCCCGTACATCGGCCAGTCCGGTACCTCCGCGAACCCCCCGTTCCGTGCCACGATGTGCGCTATGAGCATGGACAGCGGGCTCCCCCCGGGCGAGCGGAGCGTGCTGACGCTGCACCCGCACTGGAAGACGCTGCTGCGGCCGGTTCTGCTCCTCTTCGTGGTGATCGTCGCCGCGGCCGCGCTGCTGATCGTGATCCCGCCGGGCCGGGAGGCGGGGGCGGCCAGGATCGCAGTCGGGGTGATCGCCCTCCTGCTGGCCGTGGCGGGCTTCGCCGTCCCCTTCCTGCGCTGGCAGACCACCACCTACCGGCTCACCACCCGGCGGCTCCAGCTGCGCAACGGCATCCTGACCCGGTCGGGCCGCGACTTCCCGCTGATCAGGATCAGCGACGTGTCGTTCTCGCAGGGACCCATCGACCGCCTGGTCGGCTCGGGCCGGCTGGTGGTGGAATCCGCGGGCGAGCATGGCCAGCTGGTGCTCAGCGAGATCCCCGGCGTGCAGCAGGTCCAGACCACGCTGTTCCAGCTGGTCGAGGACGAGCAGCGGCGGCTGACCCGGGACGAGCACTAGGTTAGCCTGCGCTCATGGATGGCATCGAGGTCCGCAGGCACGTGATCGGGCACGGCCCGGTCACGGAGATCGTGCTCGACCGGCCGGCGGCGCTGAACGCGCTGAACACCGTGATGCTGGTCCGGCTCGCGCAGACCTGCGCCGAGCTGGCCCCGGACCCCGGGGTCCGGGCCGTGGTGCTGACCGCGACCGGGGAGCGGGCCTTCTGCGTCGGCGCCGACCTCAAGGAACGGCAGCTGATGACCGACGCGCAGTGGCTGGCCCAGCGGCAGGTGTTCCGCACCGCGTTCGGGGAGCTGCTCCGCCTGCCCCAGCCGGTGATCGCCGCCGTGCACGGGTACGCGCTCGGCGGCGGCTGCGAGCTGGCGCTCAACTGCGACCTGGTGGTGGCCGACGAGACCGCCGAGTTCGGCCTGCCGGAGACCACGGTCGGCCTGGTGCCCGGCTGCGGCGGCACCCAGCTGTCCATGCGCCGCCTCGGCGTGGGCCGGGCCGCCGACCTGCTGCTCACCGGCCGCCGGGTCGGGGCCGCGGAGGCCGGGCGGATCGGGCTGGCCGACCGGCTGGTCCCCGCCGGGGCCGCGGACGCCACCGCGCTGGAGATGGCCGGCGCCATCGCGGCCAACTCCCCGGTCGCCGTGCGGGCCGCCAAGCGGGCCATGCGCCAGGGCTGGGGGGTGGGCCTGACCGCGGCGCTGGACATCGAGGACGCCGCCTGGCGGACCGCCGCCCTGTCCGCGGACCGGCGGGAGGGCATCGCCGCGTTCAACGAGAAGCGCGATCCCGTCTGGCCCGGCGAATGAGACCGGCCGCGGCCAGCCCGGTGTCCCCGCGAACCACGGCGGCCAAGGCATGAGTGACCTGCCCGGGAGCGTCTCGTTGCGGGAAGTGGGTCCGCGGGACGGGCTGCAGAATGAAGACCCGGTGCCGACCGGGGCCAAGATCGAGCTGATCAACGCCCTGTCCCGGACCGGGGTGTCCCGGATCGAGGCTGTCTCGTTCGTGCGGCCGGACGCGATCCCGCAGATGGCCGACGCCGACCAGGTGTGGGGGGGCATCGAGCGCACCGCCGCGGTCCGCTACTCGGCGCTGGCCCCGAACCTGCGCGGCGCCCGGCGGGCGCTGGACTCGGGCTTCACCGAGGTCGAGGTGGTGGTGTCCGCCTCAGACACGCACAACCGGCGGAACGTGAACCGGGGGACCGGGGAGTCGCTGGACGACATCGCGGTGATCCTGGGCGAGGCGCACGCGCGCGGCGCCACGGCCCAGGTGGTGGTGGCCACCGCGTGGGGCTGCCCGTACGAGGGTGACGTGCCGGTGAGCCGGGTGCTGGCCGTGGCCGGCCGGGCGGTGGCCGACGGGGCGGACTCCATCTCGTTCGGCGACACCACCGGGATGGCCACCCCGCGCCGGGTCACCGAGCTGGTCGGGGAATTCCGGTCCGCGTACCCGGACGTCCCGCTGAACCTGCACTTCCACAACACCCGGGGCACCGGCCTGGCCAACGTGCTGGCCGCGCTGGAGCTGGGCGTGGACGACTTCGACGCGTCGGTCGGCGGGCTCGGCGGCTGCCCCTACGCGCCCGGGGCCACCGGCAACATCGCCACCGAGGAGTTCATCCACATGGTGGAGGACATGGGCGTGGCGACCGGGGTGGACCTGGAGGCGATGATCGACGCGGCCGCCGAGGCGGAGCGGATCATCGGCCGCCAGCTCCCGTCCCAGGTCCTCCGGGCCGGCCCGCGCACCCGCACGATCCCTCTCTGACCCCCGGCCCAGATTTTCCCTAACGGCCTGTCCGCGCGAATGGGGCGGAAACGGCTGTGAGCCGGGGTACCGGAGCGGGCCTGGGCCGGGCCGCGGGCGGCGGGGTACGCTCCCCAGGTGGCTGAACAGCAGGAAGCGGGCCAGCACGAGGCGGTACTGCCCGAAACGGGCCCGCACGGGGCGGGGCAGCGTGAGGCGGGGCACCTGGACGCCAGCGACCCGGAACTGGCTGAGCTGCGGGCCCGGATCGAGCGGGGCGGCGCGCCCCGGTACCACCAGTCGGCCGCGGCGTCCGGCAAGCTGTTCGCCCGGGCCAGGATCGCCTGCCTGGTCGACGACGGCAGCTTCACCGAGGACGGCCGGTACGCCAACGCCCTGGCCGACGCCCTGCCCGCGGACGGGGTGATCACCGGGACCGCCCTGCTGGACGGGCGGCCGGTGGCGCTGATGGCCAACGACTCCACGGTCAAGGCCGGCTCGTGGGGCGCCCGCACGGTCGAGAAGATCATCCGGATCATCGAGAAGGCCTACGCCGACGGCCTGCCCATGATCTACCTGGTCGACTCGGCGGGCGCGCGGATCACCGACCAGGTCGACATGTTCCCCGGCCGGCGCGGGGCGGGGAAGATCTTCCACACCCAGGTGCGGGCGTCCGGGGCCATTCCCCAGGTGTGCGCGCTGTTCGGGCCGTCGGCCGCCGGCGGGGCCTACATCCCGGCCTTCTGCGACTTCGTGGCCATGGTGGACGGCAACGCGTCGATGTACCTGGGCAGCCCGCGCATGGTCGAGATGGTGGTCCGGGAGCAGACCACGCTGGAGGAGATGGGCGGGGCGCGGATGCACTGCACCGTGTCCGGCTGCGGCCACTACCTGGCGCCCACCGAGCACGACGCGCTGGCCGCGGTCCGCCGCTACCTGTCCTACCTGCCCCCGAACTGGGAGCAGCGGCCGCCCATCGGCCCCGCCGGGCTGCCGGAGCCGGCGGACCTGGCCGCGCTCATCCCGGCCAGCGAGCGGCAGGCGTTCGACATGCGGCGCTTCGTCCGCGGGCTGGTGGACGAGGGCTCCTTCTTCGAGATCCACGCGCTGTGGGCCCGGGAGCTGACCATCGGGTTCGCCCGGCTGGGCGGCCAGGTCACCGGGGTGGTCGCGAACAACCCGATGTTCAAGGGCGGCGTGCTGTTCGTCGACTCGGCCGACAAGGCCACCCGGTTCATCCAGCTCTGTGACGCGTTCAGCGTGCCGCTGCTGTTCCTGGCGGATGTGCCCGGCTTCATGGTCGGCACCTCCGTGGAAAGGCAGGGCATCATCCGGCACGGCGCCAAGATGATCAGCGCGGTGGCCGAGGCCACGGTGCCCAAGATCTGCGTGGTGGTGCGCAAGGCCTACGGGGCCGGCCTGTACGCCATGGCGGGGCCCGGGTTCGAGCCGGACGCCACCCTGGCCCTGCCCACCGCGAAGATCGCGGTGATGGGCGCCGACGCCGCCGTCAACGCCGTGTACTACAACAAGCTGGCCGCGGTGGCCGACCCGGCGGACCGGGAGCAGGAGACCCAGCGGCTCCGTGCCGAGTACGAGGCGGACATCGACGTCCTCCGGCTGGCCAGCGAGCTGATCATCGACGACATCGTCCAGCCGGGCGAGCTGCGCGCCGAGCTGATCCGCCGCTTCGCGGCCGCCGCCGGCAAGGACCGCTCTTTCTCACGGCGGCGTCACGGCATCACCCCGGTCTGACTAAGGCGTCACCACGGGCTGGCCAAGTCAACCGCAGTCGCCCGGTTGTGCGCGGAATCCCAGGTGGCCGTGGGATGCGCTCTACGCGGTGTTACGGAGAAGCACAGAGATTCACGCCGTAGCATCTGTGCATGACCTGTGTTCTGCTCGCTGAGGATGACACGTCCATCTCGGAGCCGCTCGCCCGGGCGCTGCGCCGCGAGGGCTACGACGTTGACGTGTCGTCGGACGGTCCGGGGACGCTGGAAGCGGCCCTGGCCGGGGGGATCGACCTGATCGTGCTCGATATCGGGCTGCCCCGGCTGGACGGCCTCGAGGTGTGCCGGCGGCTGCGCTCCGACGGGCAGACCGTGCCGGTGCTGATCCTCACCGCCCGGGCGGACGAGGTGGACACCGTGATCGGCCTCGACGCCGGGGCCGACGACTACGTGACGAAGCCGTTCCGGCTGGCCGAGCTGCTGGCCCGGGTCCGCGCCCTGCTCCGCCGCGGCACCCCGGAGACCAGCGTCGTGCAGGGCGTCCGGGTCGACGCCGACGCCCGGCGGGCCTGGATCGGCGACACCGAGCTCGAACTCACCACGAAGGAGTTCGACCTGCTGAGCGTGCTGGTGACTGACGCGGGGAAGGTGGTCACCCGTGAGCAGATCATGCGGGAGGTCTGGGACAGCAAGTGGTGGGGGTCCACGAAGACGCTGGACATGCACATCTCCTGGCTGCGCCGCAAGCTCGGCGATGACGCGCACAACCCGCGCTACATCACCACGGTCCGCGGCGTCGGCTTCCGCTTCGAGCGAGGGGACTGACCGCCTCCGGGGTGGTGACTGACCCATGCGCCGCCGCCTGCTCGTCTCCACGCTCGTGGTGGCGGTGACGGCTGTCCTGCTGCTGGGTCTCCCGCTGGCCTTCGTGTTCAGCCGGCTGCAGATCAGCGCCGCGGACCGGCAGGTGCAGCGGGACGCGACCACCGTGGCCCGGACCCTGCAGGACCGGGTCAATTCCGGCCTGCCCGCCGCGGTGAAGGAGGCGTCCGCCGCCGCCCGGTCGCTCCCGGACCGCTACATCAGCGTCCGCCAGGACGGCGTGAACGAGTTCACCCTCGGCGACCGGCCCGAGGCGGGGACGGCCATCCTCCGGCAGGCGGTGACCAAGGACTTCCAGGTGACCGTGGCCGCCGACCCCTCGCTTGCCTACGGCGCGCTGACCAGCGCCCTGGCGCTGACCGGCGCGCTGGTGCTGGCGGCGGTCGCGGTCGCGGTGGCCCTGGCCATCCTGCAGGCGCGGCGGCTCACCCGGCCGCTGCAGGAACTCGCCAGCGCGGCCGACCGGCTCGGCCTGGGTGACGCGCGGCCGCTCGGCCGCCGGTACGGGGTGGCCGAGCTGGACCGGCTGGCGGAAGGGCTGGACGGCTCGGCGCGGCGCATCACCGACCTGCTGTCCGCGGAACGGGACTTCGCCGCGGACGCCTCCCACCAGCTGCGGACCCCGCTGACCGCGTTGTCGATGCGGCTGGAGGAGATGATCGCGGCGGCCGGGGACCCGGACGTGGTCCGGGAAGAGGGCGCCGCGGCGCTGGCCCAGACCGAGCGGCTCACCGAGGTGGTCAGCCAGCTGCTGGGCCGGACCCGGCGGGCGGCCCGGGGCGTCCCCTCGCTGCTGGCCATCGACGACGTGATCGCCCAGCAGGTCATCGAGTGGGACCCGGCGTTCCGCCGGGCCAACCGGAAGCTGGAGGTGGCGGGGGAGAAGGGCCTGTGCGCCTACATCTCGCCGGGGGCGCTGGGCCAGGTTATCGCCACCCTGCTCGACAACGCGCTGGTCCACGGGGCGGGCACGGTCACGATCCGCACCTCGCGGACCCCCAAGTCGGTGGTGGTCGAGGTCCGGGACGAGGGCAAGGGCGTCCCGCACGAGCTGGTCCCGCGCATCTTCGAGCGGAACGTCAGCGGCCGTCCCGGCGGCACCGGGCTGGGCCTGGCGCTGGCCCGCGACGTGGCCACGGCGGACGGGGCCAACGTGGTCCTGGTCCGGCCCCGGCCCGCCGTGTTCGCCGTGTTCCTGCCCCGCGGGCTGCGCGGGGTCGATGACCCGCCGGTGGTGAGCGGGCCCGCTTGATTGGTGCCGGGCGTCAGGTTGTGGCGGTCATGGCCGCCTTGTGGCGGCCGTCGGTGAGGGCGTGCCAGGTCAGGTAGATGACCGCGGTGATGAGAAAGCCGGCCTCGAAGGTCAGGTCGCCGACCGACGGGACGTGCGTGGGCACGATGCCCTTGTACTCGGTCTGGTTCGAGAACAGGATGATCGACACCACCACGCCGATCAGCATGGCCACCGGGCCGGCCCAGTTCTGGTACTTGCTGTCGAACAGCAGGCGTTCCAGGTCCCGGGGGTGCTGGCGGCGGCGCAGGAACTGGTCACAGAACACCACGGCCAGCCACGGGGCGATCCAGTAGGCGATGACCAGCAGGAAGTTGTTGTACTTGGTGCCCGCGTCGTGCAGCCCGGTGAGCGCGACGATGAAGCCGATCACGCCGAACACGCCGGCCACGATGGCCCGGCGCAGGGCCAGCGGCAGCCTGATGCCCATCGCGGTAAAGGACAGCGCGCCGGAGTAGATGTTCAGCACGTTCGCGGCGATCGCGCCGAGCGCGATGGCCAGCAGGGTCAGGTCGGCCAGGAAGGTGGGCAGGTGGCCGGTGAACGCGCCGGTGGGGTTGGCGTTGATGGCGCCGATGCCGGTCACGGTGGCGGACGCGGCCCCGGCCGCCTCGAGCAGGACGCAGGACACGAACACCCCGAGGCCGGACCACAGGGCGACGGCCTTCTTGCTGGTGTCCGGGGCGAAGTAGCGGGTGTAGTCGGCGGCGTAGGGGTTCCAGCCCACCGCGTAGCCGAACGACGCCCCCAGCGTGATCAGGAAGCCGCCGATGCCGCCGCCGTGCGACGGCGCGCCCGGGCTGGACTTGGCGAAGATCCAGCACACGGCGATCACGAAGATGACGGCCAGGACCGGGAACGCGTACCGCTCGAACGCGTGCACCAGGTTGTGCCCGAAGAACGCGATCACCAGCTGGATGGCCACGATGATCACCAGGCAGAGCGGCTTGGGCAGGTGGGTCAGCGTGTTCAGCGCGAACGTGCCGCTGACGCTGTTCACCGCGAACCAGCCGATCCCGGCCGTGATCGCGTTCAGCCCGGCCGGCAGGGTGTTCCCCCAGTAGCCGAAGCCGAGCCGGGACAGCACCATCTGCGGCACGCCGAACTGCGGCCCGCGCGCGGACAGCGCGCCCTGGGTGACCGAGCCGATGCCGGTGCCGATCACGATGGCCAGCAGCGCCTGCCAGAAGTTCAGGCCGAAGAACGCCACCCCGATGACGCCCACGAAGACGGTGGCGAACTCGAAGTTCGGCGAGGTCCAGGTCCAGAACAGCTGCAGCGGCTTGCCGTGCCGCTCGCTGAGCGGGATGAACTCGGCCCCGCCGGGCTCGACGGCGGCGATCTTCGTGCCGTAGGTGCCTTCCCGGATCACCACACCCGGGGGCGGTTCCGCCTCCAGGACCGAACTCGTCTGGTGCTCAGGTGCCGCCATCTACTTGCTCCTTCGGGGTGCCGCGTCCGGGCTTCCGGCCGCCGGTCCGGCAAACGCCCTGATGATAAATCGCACTATGACCGGGAGTTGTTTCCTGTGCGTTAAATTGCCGGTGACCTTGCCGTGACGCCCGTGACTTCTGTGACCCGGCAGAACCGGCCGGGCCTGAGGGGCGGATCGGTGGAGCAGGACCAGGGTGCGGGGCAGGCGTCCTGCCTCGTAGGCTACGGCGGGTGAGCGATCAACGGCACTCCAGCCCCCCGGCCCCGGTCGTGGGCATGGTCGGCGGCGGGCAGCTGGCCCGGATGACCTATCAGGCGTCGATCCCGCTGGGCATCGGGTTCCGGGTGCTGGCCGACCGGCCGGACGACAGTGCCGCCCTGGTCTGTCCCGCCGTCACGGTGGGGGACTACCGGCGCCTGGACGACCTGCTGGACTTCGCCGCCGGGTGCGACGTGCTGACGTTCGACCACGAGCACGTGCCCGGCGAGCATCTGGACGCGCTGGCCGGGGCGGGGGTGACCGTGGCCCCCGGCGGCAGCGCGCTGCGTTACGCCCAGGACAAGCTGGCCATGCGGGACGAGCTGGCCAGTCTCGGCGCGCCCTGCCCGCGCTACGCGCCGGTGGCCAGCCCCCAGGACGTGGCCGCGTTCGCCGCCACGGCGGGCTGGCCGGTGGTGCTGAAGGCGGTCCGCGGCGGGTACGACGGCCGCGGTGTCTGGGTGTGCGACGGGCCGGGCCAGGCGGAGGAGGTCCTGGGGTACGGGGTGGCCCTGCTGGCCGAGGAGTATGTCCCGTTCACCCGCGAGCTGGCCGCGCTGGTCGCCCGGTCCCCGCACCGGCAGGGCGCGGCCTACCCGGTCGTGCAGACCGTGCAGGCCGAGGGGGTATGCCGGGAAGTCATCGCGCCCGCGCCCGGGCTGGACCCGGTCCTGGCCGAGGACGCGCAGCGGCTGGCCCTGGAGCTCGCGGACGCGCTCGGCGTGACCGGCCTGCTGGCCGTGGAGCTGTTCGAGACCCCGCGCGGCCTGCTCGTGAACGAGCTGGCCATGCGCCCGCACAACAGCGGTCACTGGACCATCGAGGGGGCCACGACCTCCCAGTTCGAGCAGCACCTGCGGGCGGTGCTTGACCTGCCGCTCGGCGCGCCGCAGCCGGTCGCGCCGCAGGTGGTCATGGCCAACGTGTTCGGGGCCGCGGACCTGGCCGGCGCCGGCCCGGACGTGTACGACCGCTACATCCACGTGATGGCGGCTGACCCGGGGGTGAAAGTGCACATGTACGGCAAGGCGGCCCGGCCGGGCCGCAAGATCGGGCACGTCACGGTGGCGGGCACGGACGTGGCCTCGCTCCGTGACCGGGCCACCCGGGCCGCGAGCTACCTGGGCACCGGCAAGGAGCAGCCGGAGTGAGCAGCCCGGTGGCCGGCCTGGTGATGGGCAGCGACTCCGACTGGCCGGTGATGCAGGCCGCGGGCGCGGTCCTGGACGAGTTCGGGGTGCCCTACGAGGCCGACGTGGTGTCCGCGCACCGGATGCCGCACGACATGATCCGGTACGGCAGCGAGGCCGAGGGCCGCGGGCTCCGGGTGATCATCGCGGGCGCGGGCGGCGCGGCGCACCTGCCGGGCATGCTGGCCGCGGTGACCCCGCTGCCGGTAATCGGCGTGCCGGTGCCGCTGAAGTACCTGGACGGCCTGGACTCGCTGCTGTCCATCGTGCAGATGCCCGCTGGCATCCCCGTGGCCACGGTCGCGGTCGGCGGGGCCCGCAACGCGGGCCTGCTCGCCGTCCGCATCCTCGGCGCCGGCGACGGCACGCTGCGCGCGCAGATGGCGGCCTTCCAGGAGCGGCTGCGCGGCGAGGCGGAGGCCAAGGGCGCGGCGCTGCGTGCGGGGCGGGCCGGCCAGGACGGCTGAAGGGGGCCCTTCGCCCCTGGTCCCGGCCCGGCCGGCGCCTACTATCGAGTAATGAGCTCTGATTCTCAAATAAGCACGGGCTTTCCTGCTTTCGCGCTCACCGAGGAGCATGAGGCCCTCCGTGAGGCCATCCGGCACCTGGCTGACGACAAGATCGCGCCGCGGGCCGCCGAGGTCGATGAGACCGGGGAGTTTCCCTGGGATGTGTTCGAGGCGCTGGCCAAGAACGATTTCGCGGCCGTGCACATCCCCGAGGCGTACGGCGGCGCGGGCGCGGACGCGATCGCCACGGCCATCGTCATCGAGGAGGTGGCGCGGGCCTGCGCCGCATCGTCGCTGATCCCGGCGGTGAACAAGCTGGGCACGATGCCGCTGCTGCTGGCCGGGTCCGAGGAGCTCAAGCAGCGCTACCTGCCGCCGGTCGCCCGGGGCGAGGCGATGTTCTCCTACGCACTGTCCGAGCCGGAGGCGGGCTCGGATGCGGCCGCCATGTCGGCGCGCGCCGTCCGCGACGGTGACCGTTTTGTCCTCAACGGCACCAAGCGGTGGATCACGAACGCCGGGGTGTCGCAGTACTACACGGTGATGGCGGTGACCGACCCGTCGGCCGGCGCGGGCGGGATCTCCGCGTTCGTGGTCGAGAAGGACGATCCGGGGTTCTCCTTCGGCGCCCCGGAGCACAAGCTGGGGATCAAGGGGTCGCCGACCCGGGAGCTGTACTTCGACAACTGCTCCATCCCGGCGGACCGGATGATCGGGCCCGAGGGCAGCGGGTTCCGCACCGCGCTGGCCACGCTGGACCATACCCGGATCACGATCGCGGCCCAGGCTATCGGCATCGCCCAGGGCGCCCTGGACTACGCGACCGGGTACGTCAAGGAGCGGCAGCAGTTCGGCCAGCCCATCGCCAGCTTCCAGGGCGTGCAGTTCATGCTGGCCGACATGGCCATGAAGGTGGAGGCGTCCCGGCAGCTCACCTACGCGGCCGCCGGGAAGTCCGAGCGGGCCATGGACGGCGACCGTGCCGACGACCTGACGTTCTTCTCCTCGGCCTGCAAGTGCTTCGCCTCGGACACGGCTATGCAGGTCACCACCGACGCGGTCCAGCTGCTCGGCGGCTACGGCTACGTCCGGGACTACCCGGTCGAGCGGATGATGCGCGACGCCAAGATCACCCAGATCTATGAGGGCACCAACCAGATCCAGCGCGTGGTGATGGCCCGGCAGCTGCTCAAGGGGTGACGTTGCCGCTTGGTGACAGCCTGGCGACCCGCGGCTTTCTATGCCGTGCCGGCGCAGCAGGAACGGCAGGGCGACGATCTCCCGCCGGAACCGGGGACGGTGCCGGATTCTTTCGCCAGGTCACGAACGCAGTCATGCTCCAAACGAGGAGAACGACTGCGGTCCAGACGGGCAGGACGGCTTCAGAGATATCCGACGGCAATCCATGGCTGAACCACCAGTATGGTGCGGCAATCGTTAGCACGATGAGCCCCCAGAGCATTACCCGCACGGATGGCGGTATGGCTGAACAGCGATGACGGGGCATCAAAGCGGGGATCAGCAGTACCCAGACCCAGTGATGAGTCCAGGAGATCGGGCTGATCAGCAGGCTTGCCAGGGCCGTCGCGACGATGGCGGGCGCCTTGTGCCCCGCGCTTACGCACCGCCAGGCGACGAAGGTGCTTGCGGCCAGTGTCATGAGTGAAAGCAGCGGCCACGTGAACTCAGATCCGCTTGCGGGGAATGGCGGTCTGTGAAGGATCGCGTACCAGCACTGGTTGCCGCCATAGTCGATGGTCCCGGCCCGGGCCGGGTCACTCACATCACGGAACCAGTAGGTATGAGACGCGGATGGCCAGAACAACCAGGATAGGCCCGTCCATATGGAGAATGACACTGCGGCACGTATAACCGACTTCACGTCCCGGCTGACGGCGAGAACAATAACAAATGAAAGTGGCGTCAGCTTCACGGCCGCGGCGACACCGATCGCAATTCCGCGATAGGGAGATGCGGCCACCAGAAGGTCAGCTACCACGATGAACATGAGGATGAATTCGACCTGCCCGTAGTCGGTTGCGCTCCTCGCGGGTTCGAGTGCGATCAGTGCCACACACGACCAGGTGA
Source organism: uncultured Actinomycetes bacterium (assembly GCA_963851025.1). GTDB lineage: Bacteria > Actinomycetota > Actinomycetes > Streptosporangiales > Streptosporangiaceae > RYN-230. The sequence goes on along the minus strand of CAWKOA010000017.1, from coordinate 78,992 downwards.
AGGCCTGGCCCAGCAGGCGTGGCGTGACCGCGGCGCCCATGTCGCGCATGACCAGCACGACCGAGCCTGTCGCGGCGGCCAGGCTTGCCGCCCACAGGAGCCACTGAGTGACCGGAAAGGAAGCCCAGGCAAGCGGCGACAGTACGAGAAGGGCAAAGGGCGGATACGTGAAGGGCAGACCGCCCTGAGTGTAGGTCCGCAGATAAGCATTCTGCCCTGATCTCCAGGAGTTCACCGCACTCCGGTAGACCTTCAGATCAAATCCATATCGCTGCCCCCAGACTGACAGGTAAGCGATCAGGGCAATTGCCGCAATGACAGCAATCACATAAGACCATGACGTCGCCCGGCGGCACGCGGCTACGTCAGAACTCTCGGATATAGGCACCCGGTTCTCCGCGCCTCGATGATCTTCGCAGTCCTGTGGGCTCTGGTCGGCCGGCCCGGCCGACGTACGCGTGGTCGTCCCGCTTCCAGTCGTATCCGTGGCCTGGCCCCCGCGCGAGCAGCCCACACAGCGTCAGCGGAACACTCACAACGGAGAGTATACTCTAAGAGTATTCTCTCAGAGAATAATTTCCTCGGCTCAACCTGCGCAGGGCCATGCGGAACTGGCTTCATCAAGGTCCTGCCGATGCGGCACAGCGGGACAGGCTCGCGAAATCGTGGGCTGAACCCGTGCTGACGCCCGGCCGCCGACATGGCATCTACCTTCGCAAACTGCCCGCTAGTCCACAATCACCCAGATCTGCGGGGGCGCCAACCAGATCCACCGCGCCGTCATGGCCCGCCAGATCCTCAAGGGCTGATCCATCGGTCGCCGGGTGTGAGCTCGAGGGCGTCCTCGCCTGCCTCCGTCCAGAGCCACGCGTGGCCCTGGAGCACGAGCATCAACATCATTGAAACGCTCAGCTCATCGGCTGATCATGGACCCATGAACGAAGCAGCCAGCCATCTCAAGACGCCCATCGCCGACCTGGCGGACTTCGCCGCGCTCGACCCGTTCTTCCGGATCATCGAGCAGGGACTGGACGGCCTGGCCGGGCCCGGCCACTTCTTCGACCTCCTCGCCGAGGACATCATCATCGAGTACGTGGTGAGAACCCCCGGCTACCCGCCGCGCGTCCAGGGCCGCACCGCCATCGCCGAGCTCTACCGCCCCTACGGCACCATGATGGTCGTTGACCGTTGCTCTGACCTGGCCGTCTACCACGACGCGGCCCAGGGGGTCGCGGTACTCGAATACACCTCCCACGGGCACGCCGTCGCCACCGGGAACCCGTACCACAACCAGTTCATCTCGGTCCTCACCCTGCGCGACAGGGAAGTCGTGCACTGGCGGGACTACCTCAACCCGGTCGCCGTATTCGACGCGCTCGGCTGGCCGCAGCGCTAACGCGGCGGCGGCCCCGGGGCGGGTCAGGGTTTGCGGCCCACGCCCACCAGGACCCAGAACTTGCCCGGGTCGCCCGGGATGTCCGCGGGGGAGTCCGGCCGCCACTGGGGGATGTAGACCAGCCCGGGGTCCAGCAGCTCGAAGCCGTCGAAGAAGCGCAGGATGTCCGCGCGCGAGCGCATCCGGATGCCGGTGGAGACGCTGCGGTTGTACACCGTCTCGGCGGCCTGGGCCACGGCCGGCCTGCTCTCGGTGGTGGCGTGGGCCAGCACGAGGTAGCTGCCGGGTGCGAGCGCGTCGCGCAGCCTGGCCACGATCTGCCAGGGGTCCGCGTCGTCGTCGATGAAATGCAGGACCATGACGAGCAGCAGCCCGGCCGGCTGGCCGAAATCGATCAGCCGCCGGACGGCCGGGTCGCCGAGGATCTTTTCCTGGTCGCGCAGGTCGGCATCGAGGATCGCGGTGTTCTCATTCCCCGCGAGAATGGCCTTGCTGTGCGCGATCGCGACCGGGTCCACGTCGGCGTAGACCACCCGTGACCCCGGGCTGGCCTGCTGGGCGACCTCGTGCACGTTCCCCTGGGTCGGGATGCCTGAGCCGATGTCCAGGAACTGGCGGATGCCGGCCGCGCTCAGGCACCGCACCGCCCGGCCGAGGAAATCGCGGTTGGCCCGGGCGCCCGCCCTGGCGTTGGGCTCCACCGCGGAGATCGCGCGCGCGAGGTCCCGGTCGGCCAGGAAGTTATGGCTGCCGCCCAGCCAGTAGTCGTAGACCCGGGCGGTGTTCGCCCGCTTCACGTCCACTCCCGGGGGGACCCAGTCCGGCTCGCCGGCCATCCAGCTTCCTCGTCCTTCCGGCACGTGCCCGCGTGCCGTGGCTGTTCTGCCGCGCGTGCCCGATTTTGCCAGCTGTTTTGCGGTACATTTCTTTCTTTGAACGATATCGCAGGGTACGGGCAATGGCTGCCGGTACCGCGTGGCCGCCAGCACGGAATGGCTCGCGGTCATTGCCGGGGAGGCCGCTGCGAGGGGCGGGGCTACCCGGCCGGCGAGGACTGGTGCAGATACCGGTGGCGTCACACGGGGCGGGGGAGCACGGGTTCGCGCTGCCACGGCGGCGCGGGCCGGACTTGGCTGGCCTGGCCGCGTTCACCCTGGATGCCGGGGGGCAGGTAGCCTCCTGGCCGGTATCCGCTGAGCGGCTGTTCGGGCACCCGGCGCCGGCGGTGGCCGGGCAGCACGTGTGTGACGTGCTGATGACCGGTCCGGGCCAGCGTGAAATGGCGGGCGAGGCGCTGGCCGAGGTCGCGGCGGGCCGGGCCTGGACCGCGACCGTGAGCATGGCTTTCGCGGGGGGCAGCGGCCCGGTCGCCCTCCGCTGGGAGCCGCTGGGCGGCCCGGACGCCGGGGTGCTGGTGATCGGGCAGCATGTCTCGCCCAGCACCGGCCCGGCCTGGCTCCGTGAGGCGGCCGACCGGATCGGCACCACGCTCGACCTTCCACGCACCGCGCGTGAGGTCGCCGATGTGGCGGTGCCCGCCTTTGCCGACGTGGCCGCCATTTTCGTGTTCGAACGGCTGCTCGCCGCCGACGAGCCGGTCTCGCCGCAGACCGGGCACGGGGCGGTGGTCCGGCGGCTGGTCGCCCGGCTGGCCGGCCAGCCCACGGCCGTGACCGACAGCCTGCTGCGCCCGGGTGAGGTGCTCGTGTTCGGGGACGAGTCGCCCAGCTTCCGCGCGATGCACACGCGCAGCCCGGTCCTGTTCGACCGCCTCGACGACGAGAGCCGGGAGCGGATCGCCCGCCGCCCCGGCGGCCGGGAGTTCGCGTCGAGCTACGCGTCGTTCCTGTCCGTGCCGCTGGTGGCCCAGGATGTCGTGCTGGGGTGCGCGACGTTCGGGCGGGCGCCGCAGAGCCCGGACTTCGGGCCCGCGGACATCGCCGCGGCCGGCGAGCTCGCCTCCCGGGCCGCAGTGTGCATCGACAACGCCCGCCTCTATCACCGCGAACGGCGGACCGCTTTCGCGCTGCAGCGCGGCCTGCTGCCCGGCGAGCCGCGCGTGCCCCCGGCCATGGAGGTAGCGCACCGGTACCTGCCGGTGGGCGCCAGCATGGTGGGCGGGGACTGGCATGACATCGTCGCGCTGTCCCGCGGCCGGACGGCGCTGGTCGTGGGCGACGCGATGGGACACGGCCCGGAAGCGGCGGCGGTCATGGTGCAGTTGCGCACCGCCACGCACCTGCTGGCCGGCCTGGACCTGCCGCCCGTGGAGGTCCTGGCCGCGCTGGACGCCCTCGCCGCGGGCATGCCCACCTCGCCCTACGCCACCTGCATGTGCGCCGTGATCGACACCCTGGCCAGCACCTGCGTGATCGCCGGGGCCGGCCATCCGCCACCGGTGCTGGCGCTGCCGGGCGGCGGCACCGAGATGGTCACCGTGCCGGCCGGCCTCCCCCTGGGGCTCAGCGACGGCACCTTCGAGGCCACCCAGGTGAGCCTGCCCCCCGGCGCCACGCTCGCGCTGTACACCGACGGGCTGGCCGAAAGCCGCACCCGGGCGCTGGAAGACGGCATCGCCGCGCTGCGCAACGCGCTCGGCTCGGCCCTGGGCAAGCCCGGTACCTCGCTGGACAGCGCCTGCGAAACCGTCACCCAGGCGCTGCGCCAGCGCGGCGAGGACGACATCACCCTGGTCCTGGCCCGCATCCGCCAGTAACCCCGTCCCGCTGCAGGCGGGGCCCCCGGTGATGGTCGCTTTGCGGCTGGCCCCCGCATGGAGCGCGGCGGGTGTCGGGCATTTTACGTAGCCGAATCTCATGACGGTGGGCGATCCGTGCCGGGCGGTGCCGTTCCTAGCCTTGTCCAAGCGGCCGGCGGTGACTCTGCCGGCGTGACGGGGAGGCTCGGTGGAGATCGACGAAGTCGCAGCACGCCTGCTGCGGCAGTACTGGGCGTTGCTGGTTATCTGCATGGCAGTGCCTCTTCTCGCAGTCTCCTTTCTCACCACAAAGCAGCCCGCCATCTACGCCACATCCGCCCGCATCATCACGGGCAGCGTGGTCCCGCAGAGCAGCGCGGCGGCGGACGCCGTGGCCAGCCAGGTCGAGGCGCTCGCCACGGGCCGGACCGCCGTTGAGCGAGCCCTCCTGTCCGCCGGGGCGAACCGGAATCTGAGTGATTTCATCGGCAACAACATCACAGTCAGCGGGCTCGGCAGCTCCCAGGTCATTGACCTCACCATCACCGACCGGAGCCCCCAGGTCGCCCAGAAGGTCGCCAAGGTCCTCGCGGCCGAGGTGGTCGGGTCGATCAACAACGTGGGCCAGAGCGGGCTGCGGGCCGCGCTGACGGCCAACGACCAGGAGATCGTCCGGCTGTCCCAGCGACGGGCCGTGATGGCCGGCCGGGCCGCGGCGCAGCCGCAGAACCAGCAGTTGCAAGCCCAGCTGGCCGGCCTGGACCAGGTAATCGCGAACTTCACCGGTGACCGGAGCCGGCTGCTCATCCAGGCGGGCACGCTGGGCCTGTCCACGGTCATCGACGAGCCAGCCTTGCCGGCCCGGCCGGAGTCCAAGGCGACCGTGCAGAAGCTGGGACTGGCCGCTCTGCTCGGGCTGGTCGCGGGGATCCTGATCGCGTCGATCGCGGAGACGGTGCGGCCCACGGTGCCGGGTGCGCGGCGGGTCAGCCGGCGGCTGGGCGTGCCCGCGCTGGGCCAGCTGAGCGGCGAGGACATGAACGGGAAGCGCACGCCGGCCGTTGACGAGATGGCGCTGCGGCTCCGGCTGGCGGCCGCACACGCGGATGTCCGCACGATCGCCCTGGTCGACATCGACGGGAAACGTGAGCTGGACGCCCTGGCCGCCGGGCTGATGCAGTCCCTGCAGGCCTCCTCGGCGGACGGCGCGCCAGGCCGGTCCGGCCTGGCCGGGCGGGCGAACGGCAACCAGCACTGGGACCCGGATAACCAGCCGACACTGGCCGGGACCGGCCCTAACGTCCTGGTGCAGCCCAGGGCCACGGTCACCGGGAGCACGGCCCTGCAGGTCTACCCGCTAGGGCAGATGAAGTGGGTAGCCGGGACGACGCACGTTGGCATCGTCGTCCTTTCCGGCCCGGTGGCCCGGGTGTCCCGCATCACGGCGCTGGAAGACCTGTCCAGGTCGTCCGGCTGGCCGATGGTAGGGGTCGTGGGCGTTCCCCGGATGCGGCGCCGGTGGGCCCGGCGCGCACAGCCCGGGGCGGACGGGAACCAGGCGGGCGCGGATCACGACGCCGAAGGCGGGCCCCGGTGACCGCGACTGCGGTGCCGTTCGCCCGGGTGGAAATCGTGCCGGAAGCGCAGCAGGCCGCGCTGGACGTGCTGCGCTCCGGGTGGATCACCATGGGCCCGGAGACGGCGGCGTTCGAGCTCGAGCTGGCTCGTTACCTGGGTGCCCGTCAGGTGATCGCGGTCTCCTCGGCGACCGCGGCCATAGAGATCGCGCTGCGGGCCCTGCACCTCCCGGCCGGCGCCACCGTGCTCACTCCGAGCCTTACGTTCTGCGGTGCGGTAGCGGCCATCGTGCAGGCCGGGCTGCGGCCGGCCCTGGTGGATGTGGACGCGGGAACACTGCTGCCGACACCGGAGACGGTGGCGGCCGCCGCCCGCCGGGTTGGCCGCCCGGCGGCCATGGTCGTCCAGCACATGGCGGGCCATCCCGCGGACGTCACGGAACTGGCCGCCGCGGCCGGGCTGCCCGAGAGCCGGGTCGTGGAGGACGCAGCGCACGGGATCGGCGCCGAGCTACGCGGGATCCCCGTGGGCGGAAAGTCCCACGCGGCCTGCTTCAGCTTCTACGCGACCAAGAACCTGCCCATCGGCGAGGGCGGCGCGATCGCCACCGACGACGACGAGCTGGCCGGCCAGGCGCGCGCGATGCGGCTGCACGGCATGAGCCGCGACGCCTGGCGGCGCTATCTTCCCGGCGGTAGCTGGCGTTACGACGTCGCCGAGCTCGGCCTCAAGGCGAACATCACCGATGTCCAGGCCGCGATCGGCCGGGCCCAGCTGGCCCGCCTGCCGGCCTGGCAGCGGCGCCGGGAGCAGCTGGCCGCGGCCTACGACGCGGCCCTGGCCAGCGTGCCCGGGCTCATCCTGCCGCGGCGGCCGGACCAGGGCCGGCACGCCTGGCACCTGTATCAGGTGCGCGTGACAGCCGGCTGCGCGGTGTCGCGTGACGTGCTCATGAATGCGCTCGCCGAGCAGGGAATCGGCACGTCGGTGCATTTCATCCCGGTCCATCAGCTTTCCGCCTACCGGCGGATCCTGCCCCCCGATGAAAGCCGGTCGGTGCCAGTCACCGACCGGGTGGCCGACGAGGTGGTCTCCTTGCCGATGTACCCCGGGCTCACCGAGCCCGAGCTGGCGCACGTTACCGACGCTGTGACGGCCATTGCCGGCTGCACCGTGGCGGCCTGACTGATGACTCGACCAGGGGGGCAGAGGCCATGCTGAGCTGGCCAGGAAACCGGCACGCCGAGGCGGACGGGCTACGGACGCTCATCGTCGGGGCCGGAGAGGCGGGCCGGACACTGGCCCGGGCCCTGAAGCGCAGCCCGAACTACGGGCTCTCGCCCATTGGCTTCCTCGATGATGCCTTCGGGCTGACCCGGGCCGCCGGCCTGCCCGTCTACCGCCCGATCCAGGCGCTGCCCGAGGTGGCCCGGGCGCACCGGGCGGATGCCTGCGTGGTCGCGATCCCTTCACTGCCTGCGCCGCGGCTCGCAGAGATCGTGGACACCGCCAGGACCGGCGGCCTGCTCGTCCGGTACCTGCCCTCATTCCTCGCGGCCGTGGAACGCGACGCACGGATTTCCGACCTGCGCCAGCTGCGGGTGGAAAGCCTTCTGGGGCGCCGGGAGCTGCACGTGGTGAGCGAGAAGGCGGCCGCCCTGATCTCGGGCAAGCGGGTTCTGGTCACCGGGGCAGGCGGCTCCATCGGAAGTGAGCTGTGCCGCCAGATCCAGGGCTTCGGGCCGGCCGTGCTCTACCTCCTTGATCATGATGAATCCAACCTGCACCGGCTGCAGCTTGAGATCACCGGAAGCGGCCTGCTCGACAGCGACGAGATCATCATCGCTGACATTCGCGACCAGCGCAGGATCGACCAGATCTTCGCGGCTACCCGGCCCGAGCTGGTTTTCCATGCGGCGGCGCACAAGCACCTGCCGCTCCTCGAGCGGCACGCCTGCGAGGCCGTGAAGTCGAACGTGCGCGGTACCCAGAACGTGGTCGGGGCCGCGGTCCGTCATGGCAGCAGCCATTTCGTGCTCATCTCCACCGACAAGGCCGCGGACCCGGCTTCCGTGCTGGGCGCGAGCAAGAGGCTGGCCGAGCTGGTCGTGCAGCGGGAAGCGGGCGGCCCGGTCGCGCTGGCCTCGGTTCGTTTTGGCAACGTGCTCGGCAGCCGGGGATCGTTCCTGTCTGTACTGGCCGACCAGATCGCCCGCGACGAGCCCGTGACGGTGACCCACCCGGATGTCACCCGGTTCTTCATGACGGTGGAAGAGGCCGTGGGGCTCGTGCTGGAGACCGCGGCCATGGCGGAGTACGCCGAGACGTTCGTCCTCGACATGGGCGAGCCCGTGCCGATCGTGAGCCTGGTCCGGAACTACGCCCGGCAACTGAACCTGCCGGACATCGAGATCCGGTATACCGGCTTGCGGCCCGGCGAGAAGCTGTCCGAAAAGGTGTTCTCGGACACTGAGGAACGCGTCCGCAGCGCACACTCCAAGATCTGGGCGACCCGGAGCGCGGAGCCGATGGCGGATTTCGGCCTGCTGCTGGCCGACCTGTACGAGGCGGCCGACGAGGGCGACTCGCAGCGTTCCAAGGAACTGCTCCGGCGGCTGGTCCCGGAGTACGCGCCGTCCGATCGCGCGGAGACCCCCGTCAGCGTTGGTGCCCTGTACCCGGATGGCTTCTGATGCGTGCGCTCAGCACCGCCGGCGAGCGCCTCGGGGTCGACTGCGCTGAGCCGAGGCTGGCCGCCCTGCTCGACGCGGGGACGGGTGGCGAGCTGGAAGAGGCGCCCACCGCAGGTACCACCGTGCACCTCGAGGTGCAGGCGGACCGCCGGCCGTTCGGCCGGGACGGGTGGACACTGATCGGCCGCGGTGCCTGGGCGATTCCCCCGCGCGCCCTCATCGCGGACGCGTGCTCCTCGGGGTTCGACCTGCTGGTCGAGCCCCGGGGCGGCACGTTGCACGTGACGGCGCGGTACCGACCCCGGCCGGCCACCAGGAGCGCCAACGTGCTGCTCGGGTCCCGGTTCCGGCTGCTCGCGGCCCAGACCCTGGTGCACTACCCGGCGCTGTGGTGGGCGGCACAGCACGGCCGGGTGCCGTTGCACGTCTCGGTGACCTCCGGCGCCGACGGGGTGACGATGATCGCCGGGCCGAGCGGTGTCGGGAAGTCGACGATGCTGTCGGCGGGGCTGCCGCACGGCGAGATCGCCACCGCGGACAACATCTGCGCATGTGACGCACGCACCGCCTACGGGCTGGTGGAACCGCTCCGGGTCGAGGGCGGGCCGGCTGGCCCGGCCGCACCGCATGGCCGCCGGGAGGTCCCGCTGGCCGGGAGGGTGCCGTGCCTGGATCCGGACCGCCTGGTGGTCCTCGGCCGCGCCGCGGCGGGGGAGGAAACCACGGTCCGGCCACTCTCGCCGGAGGACGCGGCGCGCGCGCTGGTGGCGGGAACATACATGGCCGGGGAACTGCGGCGCTTCTGGCCGTTCGCCGCCACGCTGGCGCTCGCGACGGGAATCGGGCCGGCGCATCCGGACGTGAGCGGGGTGGCCACCGCGCTCGCCGCGCGGCTGCCCTGCCTAGAAGTGCGGGCCGCGCACGGCTCGCCCGCGCCGATCGGTGAACTGCTCCGGATGGCAGGCGCCGCGTGAGCCGGCTCTCCGTGGCCGTGGTGGTCACCCGGCTGCAGGCCGGCGCGGGCGGGGTCGCGCTGCGCGGGGCTCTCGCGCTTGATCCGGACCGCTACCAGGCCACGATCATCGCGGGCGACACCGACGGCCTCGCTGACGCGGACGGCAGCGGCGATCAGCTGCTCACCCGCGCCATGGAGGCCGGCCTGCGCGTGGGCAGCCTGCCCGAGCTCGTTTCCCAGATCTCGCCCCGGCAAGATCTCCGGTGCCTGAGCCTGCTGACCGACCATCTGGCGCAGGTGGGCTACGACGTGGTGCACACGCACAGCGCGAAGGCCGGCGCGCTTGGCCGGCTGGCTGCGGAACGGGCCGGGACGCCGCGCGTGGTGCACACGTTCCACGGCTTCCCGTTCCACGAGTTCCAGTCCCGGGCCCGCCGTTCGGCTTACGTCGGCATCGAGCGTTACCTCGGGCGGCGTACCGACGTCTTCCTGGCCGTCGGCGGGGCCGTCGCGGCCGAGGCGGTACGGCGGGGCATCGCGGCGCCCGAGCGGGTGCGGGTCATCAACCCGGCGATCGACTGGCCAGATGCCCAGGCCAGCGCGGCGGTCCGGGACGCCGCGCGGCGGCGGCTCGGGGTGCCGGTCGGCTGCAAGATCGTGGGCACCGTGGGCCGGGTTGACTACCAGAAAGCGCCCGAATCCTTCGTGGATGCCATCGCCGCCCTGGACCGGCCGGACGTGTACGCGGTCTGGATCGGGGACGGCCCGTTGCGGAGCGAGATGGAGCAGCGGGCGGAGCGCCGGGGCCTGCAGGGCCGCTTCATCTGCGTTGGGCATCGCGACGACGTGCCGCAACTGCTGCCCGGGCTCGATGTGTTCGTCATGGCGAGCCGGTACGAAGGGCTGCCGTGCGCGGTCGCGGAGGCCATGATGGCCGGTCTCCCCGTCGTGGCCACCGCCGTGAATGCCGTCCCGGACGTCGTTCTACCGGGGGAAACCGGCCTGCTGGCCACCCCGGAGCGGCCGCGGCAGCTCGCCGCAGCCGTCAGGTACATGCTCGATTCACCGGCCGATGCGGCCCGCATGGGTGCGGCCGGACGGCGGCTGATCGCGGACCGGTTCACCCCGGGCGCACTGGCCACGGTCCTGGACGCCGCGTACGGGAGCGGGGTCAGCAGCCCTCCTCGCCCGCGCCGGCACGTGGCCCTCGCCCGGCCCGCCTGATGACCCCGGAGGACTACATGGATGTCACGCTCATTGCCCGGGATGCCCAGGGCGCGGGCGGCCCGCAGCCCCGGGTGTTCGATAGCGAGCAGATACCTGCGGCTCAGGGGGCTCTGGCCGACCTCCGCGCCACCGTGGGAGGCGCCGACCTGGCTGCGCCGCCCGTCGTGCTCCCGGACTTTCACCACAAGTCCAACATGGAGCTCCCCTCCTCCGTGGCGGTGGCCACCCGCACCTCGGTCCGGCCCACCCTGACCAGCGCCTCGGTGAACTGCGGCATGGCGCTGATCGCGCTCAACTCGCCCCGCCCGGCCCGGGCCGGAATCGACGAGTTCTACCGGCGCGTCCGCGAGCGTTACCCGTATCCACCGGGGATGAGCACGGAGCTGTCGGCCCGTGATGTGCTGGGCTGTGCCCGCGACGGCGGGGCGTTCGCGGCCGAACGGTTCGGCACCGGGACGTCAATTCTCGAGCGCGTCGAAGAACTCGGGCGCCTGGACCTCGATCGCTACGACGGCGCGGACCGGCTCCAGCGTGAGCTGCCCGGACTCGTCCTGCAGCTCGCCCGGCTGAGGTTCGGCATGGTCGGCCCGACCAATCACTTCATCGAGCTGCAAGAGGTCGAGCAGGTCTTCGATCCGGACACCGCGGCGAAGCTGGGAGTCACGCAGGGACAGATGACTCTGCAGTATCACGCCGGAGGCGGGGTGTTCCCCGGGGCGGTGGGCGCGATGTTCGGCCGCCGGAAGCACTACCCGAAGCAGATCCGGGCGGCCATGTCAGTGGTGAAACCGCTCTACCACGGCATGTCGGCCCGCTCACTGTCCCAGCTCCGGCAGCGCTACCGGCTCTACTTCGCGGGCGGGTGCCCCCCGGTCCCGCTGGACAGTGACGAGGGACGCCGGCTGATGCTGGCCAATGCCGCCGCGATGAACTACGGCTTCGCGTTCCGGGTCGCCATCTACGCCGGGCTGCGCCAGATCGCCACCGAGGTCTTCGGCGGCCCGGACGGGCAGCTGGTCGTGGACTCCCCGCACAACTCCATCTACGAGGAGGAGGTCGGCGGCGAGGCCGCCGTCGTGCACCGGCACAACTCGTGCCGGGCTTACCCGGCGGAACTCATGCCCCCGGGGACGACCTTCGCCGAGACCGGCCAGGCGGTGCTGGTGCCGGGTACCCACCGGACGTCGTCGTACCTGTGTGTCGCGGGCGGATCGGCCGACGCGCTCTATTCCGCCTGCCACGGCGCAGGCACCGTGGTCAGTGACTTCGCCCGCCGGGGGATCTCCCGCCCGGACTCGCAGCACCGGGCGACCCTGCGGTTCCGCTACGACGACACCGCCCCGGCCAGCGCCGCGCATTTCGACGACCAGGGGGTGGATGAAGTTCTCGCGGTCCTGGTCCGGGGTGGGCTGGTCCGGCCGGTGGCCAGGATGCGCCCGTTCGCGGTACTGCACTGAGGAGGATCGTGACTGCGCACTGGACCACTCCGGGGCAGCGGTGGGGGCTGCTGGCGCCGCGGGAAGCCGTGACCGTTGACGTGGCGTCCGGGCCGCTGGCGGTCCGGCGTACCGCCCGGGAACTGCGCGGCTTGCCCGCCGGGACGCCCGTCGTCCTGCTGGACCACCGGCCCGGCGGGCGCCTGCGGGCGCGCCGGATCGCCGCCACCGGGGCGATCGTCGTTGACCGCCAGTACGCGGCGCTCCCTTCGCTGCGCAGGGCCATCGTGGTGGTCGAGGACACAACCGACGCGGTCCGCTGGGCCTGCCGGTCCCTGGTCACCCCGCCGCCCGGTGTCACCTGGGCGCATGCGCTGGCCGGCGCGGCCGTCACGTTCTTGCGCCGCCGCCCGGGAGCAGCAGGGTCGCTCGCCGGACGGGTCGTCATCGGGAGGACACCATGACCTCTCCGGCCGCCCAGGCGCAGGAACCGGTGCGGCCGGGCATCGCCGCGCCGCGGCCGCCCGCCGCGGACCTGCGCGCGCTGCTGACGGCGACGGGCAGCCGGACCATCCTGCTGGACGCCTCCCGTGACCCGAACTCCAGCGTGACCGTGCTCGTGATGGCCCCCGGAGCGGAAGAGCCGCACCTCGCGGTGAAGGTCGCCACCACCCGGGCGGCGGCCGGCGTGATCGAGCGCGAGGCGCAGTTCCTCCTCCAGCTGCGGCGCCTGATCCTGCCCCGGGTCGGGCCGACCCTGCCCCGGCCCGCAGGCGTCTTCGACGCGGACGGGCTGCTGGCCGTGGCCACCTCGGTGGTGCCCGGCGTGCCGATGCGGGCCAGTTACCACGCCTTCCGGCATCTGCGGGATCCGGCGGCGGTGCGCGCCGACTTCACGGCCGCCGGGAACTGGCTCGCGGCCCTGCACGCCGACAGCCTGGCCGGGGCGGCACCCATCGCGCTGCTCGACGGCGTGGCCGAGCGGATCGCCGCCCGGTGGCCAGGTGACGCGCGCGTCACCGAGCTGGCCGGCCGGCTCGGGCCGGTCGCCGCGCGCCTGGCGTCCGCCAGCACGCCGCGCACCGTCGTGCACGGGGACTTCTGGGCCGGCAACCTGCTGGTGACGGGGAAGACCGTCACCGGTGTCGTGGACTGGGCCTCGGGTGAATTGTCTGGTGAGCCGCTGCGCGACGTGGCCCGGTTCGTGCTGAGCTACTCCCTGTATCTCGACCGGCATACCCGCCCGGGCCGCAGGGTCGCTGGCCATCCCGGGCTGCGCGCGGACGGCTGGGGCGCGGGAATCCGGTACGCGATCACCGGGCAGGGCTGGTTTGGCGATCTCGTCCGCGGCTTTGTCGCGACCGCGCTGGCCCGCCTGGGAGCACCGGCCCGGCTGTGGCGCGACACCCTGCTCGCCGGGCTGGCTGAGGTCGCAGCGACGGCGGACCACCCCGATTTCGCCGCCCAGCATCGCGATCTGCTGCTGCGCCTGATCAGCGAGGTGCCGCAATGACCTCGCTGGTAGCTCCCCGCACTCCGGCGCGGCCCGGCGCGGCCACGCCGGGGCCGCCCGAAATCACGCCCGTCACCCCTTCGGTGGGTAGCCGGCGCAACGTGGTCAAGGTGGTGATGGGCGTCGCCATCGCGGCGATGCCGTTCCTGGTCCCAGCGGGCACTGGGAACACCGCGCCCGCTGACGTGTTCCTGGCCGCGGCCATATTCATCGGTGCGCTCTGGTTCTCCAGCCGCCGCCAGGCCATGCGCTTCCCGTACATAGTTCCCGTCGGCTTGTCGATCCTCGCCGGGGCCCTGGCCACCACCGTTGCCTACTCAGACGCGTACGTGAGCGTGGGCGGCGGGCTGGTCAGCCTGATCCAGGACGCGTTCCTGCTGGCCTGGGGGATCACGATCGCCAACGTCGGACGTGATCCCGCGCTGCTGAAAACAATTACCCGGGCCTGGGTGATCAGCGCCACCTGCTGGGCCACGCTCATGATCATCGGAGTGTTCGGGCACATCCCGGTGCTGTCTGGCGAGATCGCGCGCAATGGTGTCCGGGCGGCGTTCACGCTGGGTGACCCGAACCTGGCCGCCAACTACTTCATCTGCTCAGTGCTGGTGCTGCGGGCCGCGCGCTACCCGGGACGGCGTCCCCTGAGGTGGCTCTGCTGTGCGCTGATCGTGCTGGCCATCGTCCTCACCGGCTCCAACGGCGGCGCGCTGGTGCTGGCGATCACCACTGTGCTGGGTGCCTTGTTCACGCTGGCCCGGCGCCGGGGTGCCGTGCCGGCCATCATCACCGCGGCCGCGCTCGCCCTCGCCGTGGTGGCCATCGCCCCGCACGTGCACGTTCAGTCGATTGTTCAGCAGGCCCAGGGGAGCTCGCAGCTAGCCAAGGATTCGATCGGCCGCCAGGCCGAGAGCAGCGGCTCCCGCAGCACCATCCTGTCTGAGTCCAAGCAGCTGTACTTCACCGGCGACACCCCATTCGGCATCGGACCAGGGGGGACGAAGTCCGCTTTCCAGGCTCGCCAGTACGGCTACGTCAAGATGGCCCACGACGATTACACCGCGGCTCTGCTGGAACGGGGCGTGCTCGGCGGGATCGCCCTGATATTCCTCATCGTCATCGTGGCCGCACGCTGCCGCCGGATCGCCAGCCGGCCCTTGCGGCCTGAGTACGCCAGCATCTTCCCGCGCCCCGAACTGCTGGGCGCCGCCGTGATCGGCATGCTCATATCCGCCATGTTCTACCAGGTCCTGCACTTCCGGCACCTGTGGGCGCTGCTCGGAATCATCGCCGCCCTGGACCTGTGGGGCCGCCGGGACCGTGACGGCGGCCGGCCGGACAAGGCCGAGGCGGCGCGATGAAACACCTCAAGGCCCGCCTGAAGAAGTATGCGCCGCCCGTCCTGACCGCCAATATCGCCGCGCGCCTCGTCGCGCTGATCGCGCTCACGATCGCGACCATCCTGGTCGCGCACGCGGGCGGGCCCAAGCTGCTCGGTGAGCTGACCCTGCTCCGGGTGCTCCCCGGCCTGGCCGGCGTGCTGGTCTCCTGCGGCCTGCCGACCGCCGCGCCGTACTTCCTGGCCAACAGGAAGTACGCGACCTTGCCCCGGCTCCGGTCAACCCTCATCGTGCTCACGCTGCTGGGCTCGCTGGCCGCGAGTATCTGCTGGCTGGCCCTGGCCCCTCTGCTGCACTGGCTCTTCTTCCGCCCGTGGCACATGGGAGTCGTGCTGGCCGCTACTGTCCCGGTGTTCGCCCAGCTCTGGGTAGCGGCGGGCAAGTCTTTCCTGCAGGGCGAGAACGACATGCGTGGTGCCAACGCGGCGATCGCCGCCGAGGAAGCCGCATTCCTGCCGGTGTACGTGGCCCTGCTGCCGTTCCTGCACGGCACCGCGCTGCTGATGTCGGCGCTGGTCGGCGCGGACGTCCTGGTCACCGTGGGAATCGCGGTCCGGCTCGCGCAGCGCGGGTTCCTGCGGGGGTGGAAAAGGCCGGACCCGCGGCTGGGAGCGGAAATCTGCCGCTATGGCCTGCGCGGTCAGGTGGGCGGCATGCTCTCACTGATCAACCTGCGGCTGGATGTCGTGATCCTCGGGGCGCTGGTGGGCCCGGGCACTCTTGGGGTGTACGCGGTCGCCTCGAAGTACGCCGAACTGCTGCGTCTGCCGGGACTGGCTATCACCTACGTGCTCTACCCACGACTGGCCGTGCGGGACCGCACCGCGGCGGGACGGGACGTGGCCGCACTGCTGCCGCGCGCATTCTTCATGACCGCACTCGCCGCGATACCGCTGGCAGCAGCGGTGCCGCTGCTGCCCCTCGTGTACGGGCCCGCGTTCGCCGCCGCCATGGTGCCCGCCTGCATCCTCCTGTTCGGGCTCGTCGGCGAGGGGGTGGCCGGGCTGGTCAGCGCGTACCTGTACGGTGTCGGCCGGCCGGGCGCGAACTCCATCGCCCTCAGCGTGTCCGTGGTGGTCACCATCGGGCTCGATCTGGCGCTCATCCCGCATTTCCACGTGATTGGCGCCGCCGTCGCCTCGGCCGCCGCCTACCTGACCAGCAGCGCCGCGCTTCTCGTCTGTTATTTCGCCGTGCGGAAGAGAGTCCACGTTCCCCGGCACAAGGCACCGGCCGCAGTGGGTGCGTCGTCGTGACCGGCCGACCCCGCCGCCGGATCGGGAAGTCGGTGGTCATAGCCGTGGCCGGGAGCGCCCTCACGGTGGCCGGGGCAGTCGCATGCGGCGGCACCAGGACTCAGCACAGCGGACCACCCCCGGCCGTCACCCCCCAGGCGGTAGCGCCGGCTTCCCCGCTCGCGCCGCTGGCCGACTACCGGACTGCGGTGGATGTGGCCGCGCACGATCACCTGCGGGTGTGGATCGAGGCCGACATGGTCAAGCGCTGGGAGGAGGGGGCGCACTCGTTCCAGGCCGCGGTCAACCGGGTAGCGGTCCTGGCCCGGCAGCCCGGTGTCGTCGGCATCAAGATCGCGGATGAGCTCGGCTACAACGACGGCATGGACAGCACCGGCAAGATCAAGCGGTTCTTGTCGGACGCGGCACGGGCGCTGCACGCGGCCGCGCCGCGCAAGCTCATCCTCGTCGACATGGTGGTGCCGCAGCTCGGCTGCCTGCCGGGCCACCAGCTCACCGTTCCCGCCGCCGCGGCCTGTGCCCGGGCGGCGGATGCCCGCTACCCGGAGCTCGCCCTCCCTGAGATCGACCAGTACCTGCGCCTGCACGCGATTGACGTGCTCGATCTCAGTACAGGTCTGCTGAGCGACGCCACCTACGCCGGCTGGGGCACTACCGCCGCGGGGGCACAGACCGCAGCGTGGCAGGAGGCGCGCCGGCGCGGGTGGCCCAGCCTGGTTCAACTGCAGGCCCGCAAGGCGCTCGCGCATCCGGGAAGTTACCGCGCCGCCCCGGCCCTGGCGGCCGCGGACGTGCGCTTGTTCGTCGACATCCCGCTCGCCTACGGCGCCCACGCAGTGGACATCTGGACCTGGCACCAGGAATACGACGGGGCGATGTATCAGCTGATGAACCCCGGAATGCGGCCGAACGCGCTGTGGGATCAGCTGGAGAAGCAGCGGCAGGCGGGGCACGTGCTGTTCACGCACATGAGCCCGCACTCGCTCGAGTCCGGGCTGGACCGCGATCTGGCCAAGATCGCGACCGTCTTCACCGACGTCTTCCTGCCGGCGGGTACCGGATGAGCCGCGAATCGATGCGGATCACCTACCTCGGTCACGCCGGGCTCCGGGTCGACGGGGCCGGACTGCGGCTGCTGATGGATCCCTGGCTGTCCGGGCGAGGCGCATTCCAGGCGGCCTGGTTCCAGTTCCCGGCCAACGGCCACCTCGCCCGGTCCGCGCTGATGGACTGCGACTACGTCACCGTCTCGCACGAGCACCTCGATCACATGGATCTGTCCGTGCTGACCAGCCTGCCGGTGACCACGACGGTGCTGATTCCGCGGTATCCGTCACCGAATTTCCGCGACCGCCTCGCGGCGGCCGGGGTGGCCAACATCATCGAGGTGCCGGCCTGGCCAAATTCCCGCTCAATGAGGACGGCGACTGGCTGACCTTCATCACCGAGCAGTCGCCGATGTGCCATGACGCGGCGGTCCTGCTCTCGGCCGGGGGCGCATCCCTGCTGCATGGCAACGACGCCCGGCTCACGGTGGGCCAGGCCCGCCGCGCAGCCCTGGAGTGCGGGGGCCGGCTCGACGTGATGGCCGTGCAGATGGCCAGCGCCACCTGGCATCCGATCTGCTACGACTACCCGCCGGAACAGCTCCGGGAGATCAGCGCGGCCAAGCGAGCGGGCAAATTCAGGGCGGTCAGCCGGCTGATCAGGCTGGTGAAGCCGGAACTGGCGGTCCCCTTCGCCGGGCCCATGTGCTTCCTCGATCCCGAGATCCAGCAGCACAACCGCTGGCTGAAGGCCCCGGGCCTGTTCCCCGATCAGAAGCAGGCCGCCGAGTTCCTTTCCGCACGGCTCCCCGGCCAGCGGGTGGGGCTGTGGCTGCCGGGTGATGAGTACGAGCCACTATCCGGGCGCCATGCCGCCGACCCGCACTGGCACGGCTTCGACTTCGGCGACACCGATGAGTACCTGGACGCCTACGCCGGCGCCCGGCGGGGCGGCATCGAAGCGGTCCGGGCCACCTTCCCGCAGCCAGGCAGCGATCTACGGGACGCGTTCGTCGAGCACTTCCGGCGGCTGGGCGAGATGAGCCCCTACTTCCTGGACCGGATCGACATGACGGTCCGCTTCGAGCTGACCGGGGAAGTCGAGGGCCGATGGGACGTGGACCTCCGGCCGGAAGGCGTCCGGGTCGATCTGGGGGGCCGCGCCCGCCGGGCCGAATACGGCTTCCGGCTGGACTCGCGCTGGCTGGCCCCGGTGATCTTCGGCCAGATCGGGTGGGAGGACCTCTTCCTCTCCTTGCGCTTCTCCGCCTGGCGCGACCCGGACATCTACAACGACTACCTCATCGGTTTTCTCAAGCACGCCGAGCCGCAGGCCCTGCAGGCCATAGCGGCCTACGAGCAGAGCCGGTCCAGTGACGAGAAGATCGTGGTGGACGCGCCCGGCGGCCGCTATGAGATCGCCCGTTACTGCCCTCATGCGGGCGAGGATCTCGCTGTGGGGAGCGCAGTCGGGGATGGGGTGATCCGCTGCCTCGGCCACAACCTCGAGTTCGATCTCGCCACCGGCGTCTGCCTGAACGCCCGCTGTGACCCGCTGATCACCCGTCGCCTGGCCGCCGGCGTCGCCAGTGCCGCGATCCACTCACCACACTCGGGGGGGTCTGATGTTGTTCGTGCCTAATAGCGACCATGGGACGTCGGGACGGCGTCTCAAGCCCGCCACCCGGGGGACGCGGGATGAGGTGCCGGCCGCGGTCCTCACGGTGGCGGCTCCGGGGATCCGGCCGAGCCCGGCCCGGCGGCTTCTCGACGTGGCCGTGGCCATCGCCGTGCTGGGGCTGGTGTGGCCGGCCTTCCTGGCGCTCGCCCTGGCCACCCGGCGGAGCACCGGCGGTTCGGCGATCTACCGCCAGTTCCGGGTGGGGGAGGGTGGTATCCCGTTCACGCTGTACAAATTCCGCAGCATGCGGGCCGGAAAGGCGGGGCCGGAGGTGACCGCACCCGGCGACGACCGGGTGACCCGGCTCGGCGCGCTGCTGCGCAAGACGAGCCTCGATGAGCTGCCGCAATTGGTGAACGTGCTACGCGGGGATATGACCCTCGTCGGCCCCCGGCCCGAAACTGTCGCCCTGGCCCGGCGCTATCCGGAAGAGCTCGGGTTCATCTTCCGGTATCGCCCGGGCATGACCGGGCCCAGCCAGGTGCTGGTGCGCGACGAGAAGGTTCTCGGCCAGGTCGGGGATGTCGAGAATTACTATCTGACCGAACTCGTCCCGCACCGGGTAGCCACGGATCTCGGCTACCTGAGGTACCCGACAATTACCGAGACCATCCGATGGCTATGGGACACCTTCCTCTATGTGACCCGCATCGTGCGGCCCGGGGCGGGTTCGGTGGCCCTGCCGGCCCTCATCGGAGTGGTTCCAGGTCCCCCGGTCCCGATAGGGAAGGAGCCCGGCTAGCAGGGATGCGGCGACCTTCGGGCCATTACTGCCTGAAACGGGTGTTTCGCGACCGCTGATGGTTCCGGAAAAAGGGGCATGACCTGCTAAGAACGCTTGTTCCGGTAAAGCATTAGTAATAGACTGCTGTTCTCACGTTAACGGGCGGGCAGTTTGCTAGGCCTGGCCGGCTTAATTTTGCCCGGTTTGGGGGGGCTGTCCGACTATGAGAAGTTACTCGTGCATTAGGTTCGTTACCCGGCGTAAAGCGATGAGAGCCGCGGCCCGGCGTGCCACCATCGCCGGCTCGGTGCTCGGCGTGGTCATGGCCAGCGCGGTCATGACCAGTGTCGCGGCGTCCGCGTCCACCACGTGGACCGTGGACAGCACGAATCCTGCGTGTTCGGATACCGCTTCCGGCTCCGGTACGGCGGCGCTGCCGTTCTGCTCGCTCACCAAGGCCGCGGCCAAAGCGGTCTCGGGTGACACCGTGCAGGTGGTGGCCGGAACGTACACCGGAAGCTCGGTCAGCCCGGCCTCGGGTGTGACGTTCACCGCGAACCCCGGCGTGACCATCAGCGGCGGTGCGAGCGGCGCAAAGGGCTTCTCGATCTCCGGCAAGAGCAATGTCGTTGTCTCCGGCTTCACCATCACCGGCACGCCGTCGTATGGCATCTACGTTAATAGCAGCAGCAATATCACCATCTCCGGTAACACGGTGTCGTGCTCCTGGTCGTGCACCCAAACGCCGGTGTCCGGCCAGTCCGCGTCGGGCATCTACCTGAGCAGCGTGACCGGCGGTCTCATCAAGAACAATGTCTCGCACGACAACGTCGGTCACGGCATCATCCTGACCGGATCCACCACCGGTGTCACGGTGGTGGGCAACACGTCCTACCACAACGCTTATCAGTGGCAGCGGAACGCCAACGGGATCGACGTCGTCGCGCCCGGGAACTTCATCATCGGCAACGTGACGTACGCCAACGAGGACACCGGCATCAACATGTACACCGGCGGAGACAACACGCTCATCGCCGACAACCTCACATACGGTAACGGTGACCATGGTATCGACGACTACGACGTCACCGGCGGCCGGATTATCGGCAACACCGTCTTCGGCAACTGCACGGACGGCATCAATGTCGAGGGCACCAGCGGCAACTACAACATCGAGAACAATGTCTCGATGAACAACGCAACCGGCGCGGTCATCAATCCGACCCCGATCGCCGTCAATCCAGGCACTGGTGCGCCCGACTACACGAACCTGTGCAACCGGCGGATCGGGAACATCGGCGTGTACGACTCGGCGCCGGCCACCACCACCGCTGATTACAACCTGGTGTGGCAGAGCGGTGCTGGTGCCGAATACACGTGGGCCGGAACCGCGTACAGCAGCCAGTCAGCACTCACCGGGGCCACCGGGCAGGAATCCAATGGCATCTTCAAGGATCCGCAGTTCGCGAACGCCGGGGCTGGGAACTTCCAGCTGACCGCGGGATCCCCGGCCATTGATTCGGCAGATTCGACCGCCTCCGGCGAGCAGGCGGCGGACATCCTGGGCCACCCTCGCGTGGATGACCCGGCCACGTCTAACGCCAAGGCCAACCCGCCAGGGTCGTACTACGACCGCGGGGCCTACGAGTACCAGGGCGGTGGCGGCGGCACGCAGACCGGGCCGACGGCGGCGCTGTCGGTGAGCCCGGCCAGTGGCACGGCCCCGGTGCAGGTGACCGCCGATGCCTCGGGCTCGACGGCGGGCAGCACGCCGATCAGCAGTTACACGTTCAACTTCGGTGACGGCACCACGGCCGGGCCGCAGCCCGGCGCGACCGCGACCCACACCTACCAGTCCGCGGGCAGCTACACCGTCACCGTCACCGCGACCGACGGCAGCAACCTCACCTCCCAGGCCAGCAAGACCGTCACCGTCAGCGCACAGCAGGCGACCCCGCCGACGGCGGCGCTGTCGGTGAGCCCGGCCAGTGGCACGGCCCCGGTGCAGGTGACCGCCGATGCCTCGGGCTCGACGGCGGGCAGCACGCCGATCAGCAGTTACACGTTCAACTTCGGTGACGGCACCACGGCCGGGCCGCAGCCCGGCGCGACCGCGACCCACACCTACCAGTCCGCGGGCAGCTACACCGTCACCGTCACCGCGACCGACGGCAGCAACCTCACCTCCCAGGCCAGCAAGACCGTCACCGTCAGCGCACAGAACACGAGCCCGGCGCAGTACGTCAACCAGATTGCGACGAACTACTCGACGAGTACGCACACGTCTGGCTCGGTGACCGTGTGGCGCACCAGCGGAGTGGCCGCGGGTCACCTGATCATCGCCACGGTTCAGCTCACCGGCACGTCTGCGACGGGGGCGGTCACCGGCACCGACACCCAGGGCAACACGCTGACGGTGGCCAGTGACATTTCCGACGGCAACGGCGACCGCCTGATCACGCTGTCTGGCGTCGCCACCCACGCGCTCGCCGTCAACGACAAGATCACCATCACGTTCCCGGCCGCCTCGACGTACCGGATCATGACGGACGAGGTGTCCGGCGTCGCCGCGGTGGACCGGCAGTCCGCGGCCAGCGGAACCGGCAGCACGTTCTCTTCCGGCGCCACCGGCACGATCAGCCGGGCCGGCGAGTTCGTGTTCGCGGTGACCGGGACTTTCGGCGGCACGACGCTGACCTGGAACACCGGGTGGACCGGCCTGGCGAACTACAGCGTCGGCACGAATACCCTCGGGCGCGCGTACCAGATCCCCTCGGCCACCGGCAGCTTCACCGCCAGTGGCACCGGCAGCGGCACCTGGCTGGCTGAGGTCGTCACGTTCACGTGACGGCCTCAGCCCGGTGGCCGGCCCAGCCGCCGGGCGGCGGGCGTCAGCACCGCCAGGCACGTCTCCGGCGCGGACGTGCCTGGCGGTGAACCTTGTGGGGATGCGGTGCGTCTACATTGGTGAAAGGATTACTCTTTATTCGCTTTCTGTTTGCTTGTTCGCCTGAAGTAGCTGTGGGTTCGGCGCTGCGAAACGGGCGGGCCGGGGAACTGCACCGTAGGGGACCGCGGCATGGGTAGGGGTACGGGGGAGAACGTCCCTGGCCAGGCACTATCGGCTGGCCAGTCAGCGCAGCAGCGAGGCAGCGGGGTAAGGGGCGGCACGCCCTTAGGCGTCCTGGGTAACTCAGACCAGGTACGCGCGGCGGTCGAGGCCGAGCGGGCGCGCATAGCCCGGGAGATGGACGGCACCGTCGGCAAGAGCCTGCTTGGTGTGTCCATGGTGGCTGATTCCCTGGTGACGGCTCTGCAGGCCAGCGACGGCCAGACGCTCGATCAGCAGTTGACCGAGCTAGCCCGGCTAGCACGCCGCACGGTCTCCGACGCCCGGTGCGTCATCAATAACCTGCAGGAGGAAGCGCTCGGCGACGAAGTGCGGAGCGTCGCGACAGGCTGGGGCATCCTTACCGGCATCCGGGTCAGCCTCGAGCTGGCGCCTGGGGGAGGAATGCCGGAAGACTTCCGCCACGAGATCATCGCCATCCTCCGAGAGGCTCTGCGCAACGTGGAAAAGCATGCCCGTGCGTCCCGGGTCCGCGTCTTGCTGCGCCGGGAGGGCCAGTTGCTGGTGCTGGCCGTCGAAGACGACGGCGCCGGCCATCGCCTGCAGGCCGACCTGGCCCGGCTGCAGGCGGCCGGCCGCCGTGGCCTGGCCGGGATGAACGAGCGCGCCCGGCGGCTGGGCGGCCGGCTGATCGTCGAATCCCAGCCGGGCCGGGGAACCCGCGTCCAGGTCGAGATGCCGGCCCCGGCCAGGCAACCATCCCGGGCCGCCCCGGTCGCGTCCCAGGTGGGGGCGATCGTCGCCGACAGTAATCCCGTGTTCCGCCTGGGGCTCCGCGCAGCGCTCGAGTGCGCTGCGGGCATCAAGATCGCCGCCGAGGCGGACAACGGGAAGGACGCTGTTGCCCTGGTGCGCAGGCATCACCCGGACGTGCTGCTGCTCGACATCCGGATGCCCCTGCCCGACGGTCCGGCGACCATCCGGGACCTCAGCCAGCTAACCCAGGTTGTCATGCTCACCTCGGGGGACGATGCCCATCTGGTGATGGAGGCTGCCGAGGCCGGGGCCAGCGGCTGCGTACTGCGCGGAGAACTCGAACAGAGTGCGCTGATCCAGGTCGTCATGGACGCAGCCCGGCACCGGCCGATCCCGGCCCGTCCTGTCCCGGCCGACGCAGCAGGCCCCCGCCGGGCCGATCCCGGCCGTCCCGTACCCAGCCCCAGCCCCATGGACCTCCGGCCGCGTGAACGCGAGATCATGGGGCTCATCGCCGATGGCCTGTCTAACCGGCAGATAGCAGCCCGTCTGGTCATCACCGAGAAGACGGTGAAGAACCATATCTGCAGCATTTACCAGCGCTTCGGGGTGGGCGAGCGCGGTCAGGCCGTGAGCCTCTGGCGGGAGCTCTTGTCGATGTCAGATACCACGCTCCGCACGCCCCGCTGATTCGGGGTGGGCGGGATCCGGATACGACAGGCCGGCCCGCCGGGCCAGCGCCGCCGCCGCCAGCGCAGAGTGAACGTGCAGTTTTTTCAGCATGTTATGGATGTGGGTCCGAATGGTATTGCGTGACAAGAACAGCTGGCCTGCGATCGCGTCCGCGCTCATGCCCGCAGCCAGGCAACCGAGGATCTGTCTTTCGCGAGGGCTCAACGCGGAGAGCAGTGCCGCAAGCTCGGCGCGTTCGGATTGTGCGGATTTCAGTTCCGTGAGCACGTAGGTCAGGAGCCTGGGCGGTATCCAGGTCTCTCCACGCAGTGCGCCCCAGACCACGGACAACAGGTGCTCGATTGGCTCGTCCTTGAGCACCCATCCCGACACGCCGATCTGGACAGCCTCAATGATGCGGCTCTCGTCCCGGCCCGCGGTAACGATCACAATCCGCATATCTGGGTGGACGGACAGCGCCTCGCCCGCAAATTCGATCCCGTCCAGGCCGTCAAGGTCGATATCGAGCAGAACGACGTCGAATCGGCGTTCGCTGAGCGCCAGGCGGGTCTGCTCAATGGTGGTTGCCGCGGATGCGGTTAGCCCGGGCTCGATGTCTCAGCCGG
The DNA here is from genome assembly GCA_963851025.1 of uncultured Actinomycetes bacterium. Classification (GTDB taxonomy): domain Bacteria; phylum Actinomycetota; class Actinomycetes; order Streptosporangiales; family Streptosporangiaceae; genus RYN-230. The sequence continues at coordinate 54,268 of CAWKOA010000017.1, read as the reverse complement.
CCCGCCAGGGCCTCCGCGAAAGAGACATAGTCGTCCACCACGAGGAGTTGCCTCACTGGAGACTCGGGGAGTCTCAGTGATTCCAGGGCGGTCGGGCGTCGCATCAGGGTAGCGGTTACCCGCTGGCGACTGCTTGCCTCGCCGGCGGGCTAAGCGAATACTGACCAGAAATTCCAAGCAGGCAGGAGCGGGCCACCATACTTGTCGCCTCCAACCGGGAGTGTGCTCCGAGCTTGACGAGAACGCTCTGAATGTGGGTTCGTGCCGTGCTCAGCGAGATAGCCAGCGCTCGGGCGATCTGCTTGGTGGACTGCCCTTCCATAATGAGCATGAGTACCTCTTGCTCACGCAAAGTGAGCAACTGCACCAGCCATTCGCTGTCACTGGCCGCGGGCGACCGGAAATCCCGGGGACCGGGCTGGCGCAGGCCGGTGTCAAAAGCCTGCTCACCGGCCCGTACGTCGGCCAGGGTACGAATGATCTCGGCGAGGTGCTGGTCCTTCCTGATGAGGCCGGCCGCACCGCTGCTGATCACATCTGACGCGGCCTCAGGATCGACAGTATCCGCCAGGAAGACCACTTTGACCTGGGGGTATCGCCCGCGGATCAGTCCCAGCACGCCGAAGTTTCCGCAGGTATGAAAACGGGTCGCCATCAGGCAGATGTCAGGCCGGTGCCGGGCTACGGCCGCCATCACCTCTTGCGGGGAGGTGGCCAGGGCCGCCACCGTCATGCCGTCCTGGGCGAGGGCCTGGGCCAGGGCATCGATGAACAGCCGGTGGCCATCGCCGAGTACGATCCTCATCGGGTGCCCCCTGCCGCACGGCCACGTGCCATGACCGGCACTAAGAGCCGGACCAGGGTCTGGCCAGACTGGAGCCGCTCGATCTCCATCCGGCCACCGCATTCCGCGAGAATCTGCCCGGTAATCTGCAGCCCGATACCGCTGCCGTGGCCGGCCGCCATGGACCCGAATCCTGGGCCGTCGTCGACGACCTCGATAACCTCTGCATTGCCATTAGCCCGCTCAGTCAGGGTCACGTGCCCTTCCGGGCCCGCGGCGCGTATCGCGTTGGCCAGGACATTGACGAGTGCCCGCCGCAGGCGCGTGCTGGCGGCCATTGAATACCTCGGCGCCAGGTCCGGCTGCTGAAGCATGATGTGCGGTGCGCTAGCGAACTGCCCTGACCTCAGGGTCTCACGGACGAGTGCCTGGATATCGACTGGCGCGGTGCCGGGCCCGGCCAGCGTGTCGTGAATGATCTCGGAAAGCCAATGGGCCTCGGCAACGATTTGTTCCAGGCGGTGCCGGACTCTTTCCGGTGCCGGTCCGTCCGCGAGTGCGGCCGAGGCCAGTGCGAGCACCGCGGCGATTGGCTGGCGCAAGTCATGCGCTGCCTGCTGGACGGGCCCGGGCCCTGGATCCGCATCGGCCAGATCCTCCCCGGGAACGAAGGCAGACTTCACTGCCTGTCCTGTTGCCTCACGTGCCATGTCCCCCACCCCGAGCAAACGACTCCCCAGCACAACGTTTCCTGAACAAAACATTCAGGTGAACGCAAGGTAACGGGGTCAGTCCCCATTCTGTGGTGTGCCGCCACCCTCACATAAGTCCCTGGGCCGGCCCAATGACTCGATGTAGTTATAGAATCACTCTAAGTAAGATATTAATGGTTGAGAGTGATCGGCCGCGTCCCGCCGAGTGGTGTATGACTTGACACTGCGACCGGACGCTTCTGTTTGAGAACAAATAGCATCTGCCATCACGGCATTCCTATTGATCCATTCAGGGGTAAGCGCCTGGCACCTTCGTAACCCAGCTGGCGTAGCGCCCAGCACCTCCGCCAGGCGGCGCAGGAACGCAGTCCCCATGCGTCACCTGCCCGGCACTGAGCAGGGCCCGGTCACCGCGCTGGCCCGCTGGAGTGACGCCCAGGACTCGCCATCCGCAGACGAGCCGGGGATGGCGGCTTGCCCTGGCGGGACGTTGGCTGGCCGTGCCGCACGGCGGGATGCTGCGGGGATGCGGATCGCGATGGGGGCCGGCAGCGAGGTGCTCGGCACGCCGATGCGCCCGCAGGACATCGTCGGCGACGTGGTGGCGGCCGAGACCGAGGGCTTCGGGTCCGCCTGGACCGTCCATTTCTCCCGGGGGGTGGACGCGCTCGGCGTGCTGGCCGTGGCGGGCACCCAGACCAGCCGGATCGGCCTCGGCGTGGGGATCGTGCCGACTTATCCGCGGCACCCGCTGGCGCTGGCCCAGCAGGCCGCGACGGCGCAGGCGTTCTGCGGCGGCCGGCTCACGCTCGGCGTGGGCGTGTCCCACCGGCCGGTCATCGAGGACCTGCACGGGCTCGCCTACCAGCAGCCCGCCGCGCACATGCGCGACTACCTCTCGGTGCTCGTCCCGCTGCTGCGTGCGGGCAGCGTCCGCTACCGCGGCGCCTTCTACCAGGTGGACGGGGGCTTCGCCGTGCCAGGCACCAGCCCGGTGACGGTGCTGGTCGGCGCGCTCTCCCCGCTCATGGTCCAGGCCGCCGGGGAACTCGCCGACGGCGTCGTGACCTGGCTGGCCGGCCCGCGCACGCTGGGCGACCAGATTGTCCCGCAGCTGGAGCGGGCGGCCGCCGGGCGGGCCGCGCCCCGGGTGGTGGCCGCGCTGCCGGTCGCGCTCACCCCCGGGGTGGATTCCGCGACCGCCCAGCGCACGGCCGACGAGGTGTTCGCCCGCTACGCCGGGTTCGACAACTACCGCAGGCTGCTGGAACGCGAGGGTGCGTCGTCACCGGGCGCCCTGGCCGTCACCGGGACCGAGGCCGCGATCGAGAAGCAGCTCGGAAGGCTGGCTGACGCGGGGGTGACCGAGCTGTGGCCGATCATCTTCCCGGCCGGCGGCGACCCCGGCCGCAGCCTCCGCGAGACCCGGGCGCTCCTGCGGAGCCTGGCCACCAGGTAGACGGCACCGGGTAGACGGCAATCACTTGCCGGTGTTACCCGGGCAGGGCCAGCTCGGCCCAGATGGCCTTGCCGCTGGACTGGGTCTCGACGCCCCAGCGGGCCGCCATGGCCGCGACCACGCCCAGGCCGTGGCCGGGTGCGGCGGGCAGCCAGTGGTTCCCGTCGGGCTGCCCGAGTGGAACGGTGTCGCCGACGCTGATCCGGATCACGTCCCCGTGCAGGGCGAGGCTGACGCTGAAGGCCGACCCGGCGTGCAGCACCGCGTTCGCCGCGAGCTCGGTGACCACCAGGGCGGCGTCCGCGGCCACCTGCTCACCCCGCCACGGGCCGAGCATCTCCAGCACGAACGCCCGGGCCTCCCGGGCATCCTCGCGGGTCCCGCCGAACGTGCGGGCCGCGTCGGCCCAGTACGCCCGGCCCAGCGGCCCGGCCAGCGGCGGGCCGGCCGCGGGCCTGCGGGGCACCGGTATGCCCGTCACCGGCCCGCTGGCCACCGGCCCGCTGGCCACAGCCTCGCTGGCCACGGGCCCGCGGACGACGGCCGAGTGCAGGCGGCAGACCTCGCTGACCGCACCGTGCTGCTGGCTGCCCTCGACCAGCTGCTGCGGGTAACCGCAGTACAGCGAGAAGGGGATCTCGCGGCCCAGCTCGTTCCAGAAGCCCTCGAGCTCGAGGGCGGCGTTGACGTGACCGGCCGCCCAGAGCAGCGCGACGACCTCGCCGTACACCCGGACCGGCCCGGGCGCCTCGCCCGCGGCCAGGATCGCGGGCCGGACCTGGGCGTCGAACCCGGCCCGGTCGATCCGGCCCGCGCGGGTCAGCAGCCGCGCCAGCGGCGTGGCGTCCAGGCTGACCAGGGTGCCGTCGCGGCGGGCCGCGGTGACGTCCACGCCGCGGGCGGCCAGGCCAGCCTGGAAACCGGCCCATCGGGCCTGGGTGGCCACGATGACCGCGGCGCCTCCCTCGGCGATCGCGTCGGCGAGATAGTCCCCCGCGCTCTCGGCCAGCTCCTCGTCACGGGCGTAGAACTGCACGACATGACGGTGCGAGCGCAGGGCGGAGGAGCCAGATTCGCTAGGCACAGGTCTTTCCCGTTGGGTGTGGCACGCAGGCGGACCTGATCACGGTCCGCCTGGAACCCGCGCTGGCTGGGGACACCGGGGCGCCAGATCACCGTAACGGTACCCTGGCCGGCCGGGATGAACCGCCCGGCCGGGGCCGGAGCCCGTCCCCTAGGGTGAGAAACGAACCCAGGAGCACGGAAAAGAGGGCACCCGGTGGACATCACTCAGCTGATCCTCGACGACCATCACGAGCAGCGCCGGCTCTTCGCCATCCTGGAGCAGGTCGACCGGACCGACACGGTGACCCTGCAGGCGGTCTGGGGCCGGCTGGCGGCCTTCCTCGAGCTGCACGCCGCGGCGGAAGAGGAGATCTTCTACCCGGCGCTGCTGCGGGTGGGTATCCAGGCCCGGCGGGGCGGGACCGCGGAGGATGAGACCCTCGACGCGATCGGGGATCACAACGACATCCGGGACGCGGTCACGTCGGTCCCGGGCCACCCGGCCGGCAGCGACGAGTGGTTCGCCGGGGTCGCCGCCGCGAACCTGGCCAACAGCGATCACATGGGCGAGGAGGAGCGGGAGGGCCTGACCGACTTCCGCCGCCTGGCCAGCCTCCAGCTCCGCCACGACCTGGGCGTCGCCTGGGTGCGTTACGAGGCCGAGCACTACGCCGGGGTCCGGCCGGTGGACAAGGATCCGGCCGGGTACATCCGCGAAGAGGAGGAACGGCAGGGCCTGACTGGCGGGGGCGCGCCAGACCAGAGCCAGCTGGACCAGAGCGCGCCGGACCAGAGCGCGCCGGACCAGAGTCCGCCGGATGGGCCGGCCGCGGCCGGGTCGCTCAGCATCGGCAGCCTCCGGGCGCCCTGACCTGCGCCGCTGATGGCCGACACGCCTGTCCGGCTGCTGCTGGACCGCGCCCGGGTCCTGGCGGGCCAGCCCGGGCGGACCATCCTCGGCATCACCGGGCCGCCCGCGGCGGGCAAGACCACCCTGGCCGCGCGGCTGCGCGACGAGCTGGGACCGGCCGCCGCGTACGTGCCGCTCGACGGGTTCCACCTGGCCCATGAGCTGCTCACCGAGAGTGGCCTGGTGGAGCGCAAGGGCGCCCCCGAGACTTTCGACGCGGCCGGGTACGTGGCCCTGCTGCGGCGGTTGCGGGACCCGGATGAGGGAGTCGTGTACGCGCCACGCTTCGACCGGGGCATCGAGGACTCCATCGCGAACGCGATCGGTGTCCCGCCGGACGTGCCGCTGGTCATCACCGAGGGCAACTACCTGCTGCTCCGGTCCGGCCCGTGGGCTCACGTGTCGGCCCTGCTCGACGAGGTCTGGTACATCGACCTGGCCGAGGAAACCCGGCTGCGGCGGCTGATCGGCCGGCACATGGAGTTCGGCCGGGACCAGGCCCAGGCCATGCAGCGCGCGACCGGATCCGATCAGCGGAACGCGGTGCTGATCGAGGCCAGCCGGGAGCACGCCAGCCTGGTCGTGTCGCTGGGCGGCTGCTGAACTTCGTTGCGGAGAAGCAAAGCGGCGCAGGCGCGGCGGGTCAGGGCAGCGCGGGCTCAGCCTGCTCCGCGATGAGCCGGGCGTACCAGCGGGCACTCGCCTTGGGGATCCGGGCCTGCGTGCCGAAGTCCACCCAGACCAGGCCGAACCGGCGGCTGTACCCGTCGGCCCACTCGAAGTTGTCCAGCAGCGACCAGACGAAGTAGCCGCGCACGTCCACCCCGGCCTCGACCGCGGCCAGTGTCTCGGCGAAGTGGGCGGCCAGGTATGCGACCCGCTCCACGTCGTCCACGCCGCCCTCGGGGTTGACGTAGTCGTGGTAGGCCGCGCCGTTCTCGGTGATGTAGAGGGGGAGCGGGGTGGCCTCGTGCACGCGGCGCAGGATCGCGCCCAGGCCGGCCGGGCGCGCGTCGATGCCGTTCGCGGTCAGCTCGGCCGGGTCCAGGTAGTGCGCGGCCGGGATGACGCGGGCCTGGTGGTAGGGCTCGCCCGGGTCCGCGGCCACCACCTTGGTCTCGTAGTAGTTGACGCCCAGGAAGTCGGCCGGCGCGGCGATGATCTCCATGTCGCCGTCGCGGATGAAGTCCAGCGGGACCTGCCGCTGGTACCAGTCGAGCATGTCCGCGGGGTAGCGGCCGCGCAGCACCGGGTCGAGGAACCAGCGGTTCTCGTGCCCGTCCAGCCGCCGGGCCGCCGCCTGGTCCGCCTCGGAGACCGACGCGGCGTGGATGTCCGACAGCAGGTGGGTGATGCCCGCCCGGGCCTGCGGGGCGCGCTCCCGGATCATGCCCATGGCCAGGCCGTGGGCGAGCAGCAGGTGATGCGAGGCGGCCAGGGCTGAGGGCAGGTCGGCGGTGCCGGGCGCGTGCCGGGCCTGCAGGTGGCCGATCATCCCCGAGCAGAACGGCTCGTTCATCGTCACCCAGGCCGGGATCACGTCGCCGAGGCCGTCCAGCACGAGCTGGACGTAGTCACAGAAGTGGGCCACGGTGTCGCGGTTCACCCAGCCGCCGGCGTCCTGCAGCGGCTGCGGGAGATCCCAGTGATACAGGGTGGCCATCGGCTCGACGCCCCGGGCGCGCAGCCCGTCGGCCAGGCGCCGGTAGAAGTCGAGTCCCTTCTGGTTGACGCTGCCGGTGCCGTCGGGCACGATCCGGGGCCAGCCGACCGAGAACCGGTAGGCGTTCAGCCCCAGCCCGGCCACGAGATCCAGGTCCGCGTCGGTGCGGTGATAGTGATCGCAGGCGATCGCGCCGGTGTCACCGTGAGTCACGGCGCCGGGGACGCCGGAGAACGTGTCCCACATCGAGGGCCCGCGGCCGTCTTCATCGGCCGCGCCCTCGATCTGGTACGCGGACGTGGCCACGCCGAACAGGAAACCTGGCGGGAAGCGCATGGACACTGCCGACTGCTCCTTCACTGCACATCAAGGGATGGCCATGTGCGGCGCCGTCGGCACCGGATGTTTATAGTTTAGACCTTATGCTAAGCCTTGAGTAAAGTCGGGTCAAGGGAGCCCGGGCGGTGCCTGAGAGGCTGCTGTTACGTGACCCGGGGCCGCCCGGCTGGCGGCCTGCCGGGCCGCCCTGGGCGCCAGCCGGGCCGCCCCGGGCGCCTGCCGGGCCGCCGGGGCGTCAGCCGGGGGAGACCACGGCCCGGATCCGGCGGGATTTCTCCGGGTGCCTGGGCAGCACCGCGCCCGCCGTGAGCAGGCGCGCGATCGGCAGCGTCGCGCCGCCCAGGGCGACCGCGTCCTGGCCCAGGTCCGCGGTGACGATCTCGACCCGGCTGAACGGCAGGTGCAGCGCCCGGCGGCCCGCCGCCTCGCGGATCCGCGGCAGCAGCTCATCGCTCAGCGCCCGGCCGAGCCAGCCGCCCACCACCACGCGCTCCGGGTTGAACAGGTTGACCAGGTCCGCGATGCCGGCGCCGAGGTAGGTGACGGTCTCGTCGAGGACCTGGGCCGCGGCCCGGTCGCTGTCCCGCGCGCCGATGATGGCGGCGACCCGGCCTTCCAGCTCGCCGGGGCTGATCGTCACCCGGCGCCGCTTGAGCTGCTCGTAGCGGGCCGCGATCGCGCCCGCGCCCACGTAGGCCTCCAGGCAGCCGTCCGCGCCGCAGCGGCAGGTCCGCCCGCCCACGCACACCGTGGTGTGACCCCACTCGCCGGCGCTGCTCGTCGCCCCCCGGTACACCTCGCCGTTGCTGATGATGCAGGTGCCCACGCCGATGCCGAGCAGCACGATGACCGCGTTGTCGGTGCCGCGGGCCGCGCCGAACCAGCGCTCGGCCTGGCCCAGGGTCTTGGCCCCGTTGTCGACCAGGATCGGCAGGCCGGTCCGGTCACGCAGCATGGCCTCCAGCGGGACGGCGTGCCAGCCCACGCTCTGGCCGTGCACGACCGCGTCGCCGCGGTGCTCGACCAGGCCCGGCACGGCCACGCCGACGCCGAGGATGCTGCCGGGCTCCACGGCCGCCTCGGCGATGACCGACTCGATGCCCTCGACGATGTGGCTGACCGCGTCCTCGGGATCCAGCACCGACATGTCGGTGACCGACGCGTGCCGGGCCCGCAGGTTCAGCCCGAAGTCGAACAGCTCGACCAGGAACGCGGTCTCGCCGACGTCCACCCCGATCACGTAGCCGTAGCCCGGGTTGACCTGGAGCAGGCCGCGCGGGCGGCCGCCGTTGGAGTCCTCCAGGCCGACCTCGACCACGACGCCCTCGGCGACCAGGGCCGCGACGAGGTTGCTCACGGTGGCCGGGCTGAGCCCGGCGACGGTGCCGACCTCCTGCCGGGTCAGCGGACCGTTCAGGAATACCTGCCACAGCGCGCGGGACCGGTTGCTCTTGCGGAGATCCCGCACGGTGGTTGTGCTTGGCCTGGCCATCGACCTGCCTCACCGAGGGAGGGGCCGCGACGATGCGGCTGCTGACCCCGCTATTTTACGGCCCGCAATAAGCCGGCGCGGACGCATGACCAGCGGCGCGTCGCGGCCGGGTTTCGGACGGGCTCTGTAACAAAACGGGAACGGAGACTGCCGCGACATTGACAGTGCCGGCCTGGCTCCATAATTTACGGCTTATAGGAAGCCGTAAAAGATCCCTCGCAGGCCCCTTGCTCCGCCCCGTATGTCCCCGGTACGTCCCCGAACGATCAACGCTAGATTCCGGCAAGGCCCGGCGCGAGACCCGTGGTGTGCTCGCGCCGACTCCCCTGGAAGGACACCACATGAGACCGACAAAGCTGTCGACCCTGGCCTTCGCGGCCGCCACCACGGCGGCCCTGTCCCTCGCTGCCTGCGGCAGCAGCGGTTCGAACTCCGGTTCCTCCGCCCATCCGACGCTCACCTACTGGGCCAGCAACCAGGGCACCAGCCTGCAGGACGACCAGCAGGTCCTGGCCCCGCAGATCGCCAAGTTCACCAAGCAGACCGGCATCAAGGTCAAGGTCCAGGTCATCCCCTGGACGACCCTGCTCACCCAGATCACCGCGGCGACCGTGTCGGGCAAGGGCCCGGACGTCCTCAACATCGGCAACACCTGGTCCGCGTCGCTCCAGGCCACCGGCGCCTTCCTGCCCTTCACCTCGTCGGTCATGAACGAGATGGGCGGCTCCAGCCGGTTCCTGCCCGGCAGCCTCTCGGCGACCGGCGCGCCCGGCCAGCCGCCGGTGGCCGTGCCGCTCTACAGCACGGCTTATGGCCTGTACTACAACAAGGCCGAGTTCGCGGCGGCGGGTATCAGTGCGCCGCCCGCGACCTGGACGGAGTTCGTGGCGGACGCCAAGAAGCTGACCAAGGCCGGGCACTACGGGCTGACCCTCGAGGCGGGCCAGATCCCGGAGAACGTCCACCTGGCGTTCGAGCTGAGCCAGCAGCAGGGCGGGTCGTTCTTCGACTCCGCGGGCAAGCCCACGTTCGACACCCCGCAGAACGTGGCCGCGGTCAAGCAGATGATCGACTTCATGCAGGCCGACAAGATCGTGAACCCGAGCGATGCGCAGTACTCGAAGGGCACGGAGGCGCTCACCGACTACGCCACCGGGAAGGCGGCCATGGTCTTCTGGCAGACGGCCTCGGGGTCGCTGGCCAAGCTGGGCATGAAGGCCTCTGACATCGGGGTGGCGCCGCTGCCGCTGCCCTCCCCGATGCCGGCCGGCGGCAAGCCCATCACCAGCATGGTGGCGGGTATCAACATCGGTATCTTCAAGGACAGCAAGAACCTGTCCGCCGCCGAGAAGTTCGTGAAGTTCATGACCAGCACGCCGGAGCAGGAGAGCCTGAACCACACCTACGGCTCGCTGCCCTCCGTCCAGGCCGCCTACAGCGACCCGGCGTTCAACACCCCGGACGTGCATGTCTTCCGCAGCATCCTCAGCACCTCCGCCGCGCCCATGCCCGCGGTGGCCGCGGAGAGCCAGTTCGAGACCGCGGTCGGCACCGCGATCATCCACCTGTACGCCAGCGCGGCCACCGGGAAGACGGTCACGGCCGCCATGATCGGCTCGGCGCTCAGCCAGGCACAGCAGCAGCTAGGAGGCTGACCCCTGGTGGTTGACACCATCCGGGCCGAGAAGGGTGTCACCGCATCCGCGCCGCCACCACCGCCTGCCCGGCGGTGGTGGCGGCGCGGATCGCTGCCGTACATCCTGCTGATCCCCGCGATACTCCTGGAACTGCTCATCCACATCGTGCCGATGCTGGCCGGGGTGGCCATCAGCTTCCTGCAGCTGACCCTGTTCTTCCTGCACAACTGGCGGGCTGCGCCCTTCGCGGGCTTCAGCAACTACGCGGTCGCGGTCAACTTCTCCGCCGCGACCGGCCAGGCGCTGCTGCACTCGTTCACGGTGACGATCCTCTACACGGCCATCGTGCTCACCGTGGCCTGGCTGTTCGGCATGGCGGGCGCGGTCTTCACCCAGCGGGCCTTCCGCGGCCGCGGCGCGGTCCGCACGCTGTTCCTCATCCCGTACGCGCTGCCGGTCTTCGCCTCGGTCATCACCTGGAACTTCATGCTCCAGCGGGACACCGGCATGGTGAACCAGCTGCTGCTGTCCCTGCACCTGGTGCACGGGCGGCCGTTCTGGCTGATCGGGCAGGACAGCTTCTGGTCGCTGGTGGTCGTGCAGATCTGGCGCACCTGGCCGTTCGCGTTCCTGATCCTCACGGCCGGCCTGCAGAGCATCCCGGCCGACCTGTACGAGGCGGCCTCGCTGGACGGGTCGGGCCTCCTCGGCCAGGTGCGGCACGTCACCCTGCCGCTGCTCCGCCCGGTCAACCGGGTGCTGCTGCTGGTCCTGTTCCTGTGGACGTTCAACGACTTCTCGGTGCCGTTCACGCTGTTCGGCTCGGCGCCGCCGTCCCAGGCCGACATCATCTCCATCCACATCTACGAGAACTCGTTCGTCAGCTGGAACTTCGGCACCGGGTCGGCCATGTCCGTGCTGCTGCTGCTGTTCCTGCTGGTCGTGACCGTCGTCTATCTGGCCCTGGGGAGACGGGGGGAACGCCGTGCATGAGCCGGCCTGGTTCCGCTGGGCGCGGGTGGTGGTGCTGACCCTGCTCGGCCTGTTCGCCATCGCGCCCGTCTACGTGATGCTCACCGCGTCGCTGAAGCCGCTGCCGGACGTGGAGGGGGCGTTCCGCTGGATTCCCAGCCACCTGACCCTGTCGCCGTTCGTGGACATGTGGCAGACGATCCCGCTGCTGACCTACCTGGAGAACAGCCTGATCGTGTGCTCGGTGGCCTCGGTCGCGTCGGTGATCGTGGCGCTGCTCGCGGCGTACGCGCTCAGCCGGTACCGCTTCCGCGGCCGGCAGCTGTTCTCGATCACGATCCTGTCCACCCAGATGTTCCCGGGCATCCTGTTCCTGCTCCCGCTGTTCGTGATCTTCGTGAACCTGAGCGACAGCACCGGCATCAACCTGTACGGCAGCCGGACCGGCCTGATCATCACGTACATGACGTTCACGCTGCCGTTCGCGATCTGGATGCTGGCCGCGTACCTGGACACGATCCCGCGCGAGCTGGACGAGGCGGCCACCGTGGACGGCACCGGGCCGCTCGGGGCGTTCATCCGGGTGGTCATCCCGGCCGCGATCCCCGGCGTCGTCGCGGTGGGCATCTACGCGTTCATGACCGCGTGGAGCGAGATGCTGTTCGCCTCCGTGCTGACCAACGACTCGACCCGGACCCTGGCCGTCGGGCTGCAGGGCTACGCGACCCAGAACCAGGTCTACTGGAACCAGATCATGGCCGCCTCGCTCACCGTCAGCGTGCCCATCGTGGTCGGCTTCCTGCTGCTGCAGCGCTTCCTGGTGGCCGGCATGACCGCAGGGTCGGTCAAGTAACGCCGCTCCCGCCGTAACCCCTTAAATTCTCCGCAACGAGGACCATCCGCCCTGCTCCCGCCGCCCCGGCGGTGAACCGGTGCGGGCCGCGGCTCGTGTACACCGATGAGCAGATGACGAAGGCGCCGGCGGCTCCCGGGGCGCACAGCGCCCGGGGGCGGCCTTCCTGGCGTTGCGTATTGCGCTATTCTTCACACCAGCGTTATCTGCGGTCACCCGCCGCTGAGGCCCCCTCGCGCGCCATTCCTTACGAAGTTATTACGGTCACTAATTAATGCCTTGACGGCTCGCCTCGAGACCTTGATCAACATGGCTCTGAGCTGCGAAAACGTCGCCGGGTTCTGGGCTAGCAGTGACCGTGGGCCGGGCAAAACAAGAAAAATCTTGATTCTCTGTCACATGACACAAGGGCAGTACTACTGTGAGCGCCCGGGAGCGATTACCCGATAAAAAGGGAACGGTGTCGTGTCGTATCGAAGTAGAGTCTTTAACCATGATCGCAAGTTCGAGCCGCGGTCACGAACCCGGCTCCTTGCGATAGTCGGGGCCGTGGCCGTGGTGGGCGGGGTCGGCGGGGCGTTGCTGATTCCGAACGTGGGCAGCGTGTTCGGCGCTAGTAACGCTGCCAGCGTGGCCGGAGCCTGCGCCACGCCGTCGGCGGCCAGCACAGCGGCAGGGACCGCCGCAGCCGCCGCCACGCCCGCCAGCACCGCCGCGACCGTGGCGCCCACCCCGAGCGGGACCGCGGCCACGCCGGTCGCGACCGCGCCGGCCACGGCGGCGACCACTGCTGCAGCAACCACAGCGGCGACCGCGGCGGCCACGCCGACGATCTGCCCGACGGCCACCGCGACTGCGGCGGCGACGGCCACGCCGACGGCCACCGCGACCGCGGCTGCCGCCGTGGCCAACGTGAACTGCCGCATCATCGTGCCGGCCAACCCGCTCAGTGCGCAGGGACTCGCCACGCCGTGGCAGCTGGAAGGCCCGGCTGGCATGACGCCCGCGCAGTCCGGCTGCACCATGGCCAACTCGGCCAACCTCGGCGCGTTCGTCCAGGCGACCATCCTCAACCCGGCCACGGGCGCGCTGTCGGTCTACGAGCCGCTGGTGATCACCCAGGGCACGACCCCGGCCGTGGCACCCGTGGTGCCCACGCTGCCGGCCCGTGCCGTGGTCACGATCGACGTCGGCTTCAACGGCACCGACCTGACCCAGGTCGGCGCGACCCCCACCGCGATGGCCCAGGGCCGCTGCGTCAATGGCCTCAACGGGTCTGACTTCGGCCAGGTGTCGTTCTGCAACGGGACCGGGTTCTTCCGGGCCGCGTTCCGGGCCGAGGCGGCCGGCCTGCTGGTCGTGCCCGCGACCGGCACCGCCACCAAGGCCGCCGGGGTGGCCTGCCCGACGGTCCGCAACTTCAACATGATCGACCAGGACCAGAGTGACAACGTCACCTCGATCTACCTGGTGACCGCCGCTGGGACGACCGCACAGTTCAACGCGGCCAACGCGGCCAACCTGGCCGGGGCGACCAAGGCCGTCAACGGGAGTGACAACGCGCTGATCTCCGATTTCCTGGACCCGACGCTCGGCTGCACCTCCTTCACGGCACCTGACCTGTCGCAGGGCGGGACGGCCAGCACCTCGCAGGCGCTCAACGAGCTGTCCGCGGCCAAGAACCAGACCGCGCCCGTCGCCATGGTCCCGGAGAACGACGAGATGGTCCTGGTCAACAACGCGTTCAGCGTGACCAAGACCAACCTGTACCGCTCCAACGTGGGCCAGGCGCCGGTCTCCGCGGCCAACGACGCGGCCGACAGCCCGGCGAACTACTGCCAGAACATGGTCAACGTGCAGACGTCCTTCCTGAACGCCAACCAGACGCTGCTGGCCACCGGCGCCTCGCCGGTCCCGGCGGTGGGCAACAACCTGCTCACCTTCCTGGCCAACCGCCTCAACATGTCCTTCACCAACCTCAACTGCCAGAACTTCGGGCTGACGAACCCGGTGACGGTCACCCTCGACGGGAACGGCGTGGCCACCGCCGCGACGTTCAACGTCACCCAGCAGACGGCGACGGCCGCGACCACGGCGGCCGGGACCGGTGCGACGGGCACCACCATGCCCCCGCCCCGGACGCGGATCGGCGTCAACCGCCGCCACCACCTGATGAACCCGTCCGGGATGTAACTGTCCCACCCTGAAAGTCGGGTAGATCCCCGGGTGCGGTGGCCTCCAGAAGCCTGGAGGCCACCGCACCTTTTTTCGCGAGGAGGTACAGCCATGCGGGACGAGACCGCGGCCGGCGCGGCCGCCGGGGACGGCGCGACCGGGAACGGCCCGGCGGGGGACGACAGCACGGTCCAGGACGGCACGGCGGGAGACGCCGCGGCGGGGGATGCCGTGGCCGGGGACGGCGCGCCGCGCGCCGCGGGGCGCCGTCACCGCCGGCTGGGCCTGGGGGCCGGCGCCGCCGTCAGCGCCGCGGCGGTCGCCGTGGCCGCGTTCGCCGTGGCGGGCGCCCTGTCCGGCCCGGCGCGCCCGTCCTCGGTCATCCCGGCCCCGCCCCGCGCCAACAAGGTCTTCGTCGAGGACGACAACGGGACCGGCGCGGACAACCAGGCGAACATCCTGCACTCGGCCGCGCCCGGCCTGGTGCACGTCCTGCCGGTACCCGGCCGGCCGGCCGGCGCGGGGATCGTGCTTACCCCCTCCGGGCTCGTGCTCACCAGCGCCCAGATGCTCCAGGGCGCGCACCGGGTGACGGTGCGCCTGGTGCTGTCCGGCCGGTCCTTCCCGGCCCGTGTGGTCGGCACGGACCCCGCCCACGGCCTGGGCCTGCTGCAGATCATGAGCGCCCGGTCGTTCCGGCCGGCCGCGGTGGGGAACTCCCGCTACCTGGCCCGGGGCGCCGGGGTCACCGCGGTCGGCAGCGCCGGGCTGGCCAGGACCTTCACCCTGAACATCGGGAACCTCAGCGGCGGCGCGGGCGCGGTGGCCGTGGGTGGCCAGCGGCTCACCGGCCTGCTGGTGTCCACGGCCCAGGTGGCGCCCGGCGAGGAGACCGGCGGCCCGCTGGTGAGCCTGTCCGGCCAGGTGATCGGGGTCAGCGTGGCCGGGACGGGCCGCGGCCTGCGGCACACCAGTTTCGCCGTTCCCATCGACACGGCTCTCGCCGTGGCCAGGCAGATCCAGGCCGCCCATTCACGCTGAGCGGGCGGGCAGACGCAATATCCGCGCGAAAAGATAATGCTTTTTCCAGCCTGGATGCCGGCCATTACTGATGGTAAATAGGAGCGCCGGGACGGCTTCCGGGCGGTACCGGATTCGGGGTCAGGCCGCCCGGGCCGGGCGGGCCATCCGCAGCCCGGGCGCGGGCTCTCACGGCCAGGACGCGGGCTCGCACGCGCCGCGAGCGCAGGTCCGGGCGGATTAAGGCAGCGGATCAGGCGCTGGAGTGCCCCATCCCAGGGTGTTGCGGACACCCGGAGCGCGTGGCGGATCGTGATGGTCCGCTCGCATGCTGTCGCGGCGGGTATCGGGGAAAAGCCTATTACCTGCGACGTAAGAATTACGCAACATTTGATCTGGCTGGCCGGGCCTGTGCCTTAAGAGAACTACTTTGCCGTCTCCCTGCTTAACCGGATGTTAGTGGTCTAGCGTGACCTTCTGGGAGCGTTAACAGCGGCATGGAGGTGGATTTAATGCGCAACAGGCATTGGTCCCCATCGGGCGCGCCGAGGAGCCGGATCCTGCTGATCGCGGTCCCCTTGGTCATCACGATGGCGGTCGGCCTGGTCCTCGGCCTGCACTTCGTCAGCCAGGGGAATGCCAGTCTGAAGCTCTCGGCCCAGGGTTCCGGGGCGACGGCCACGCCGGCCGCCACCGCCGTGGCCAGCGCCACGGCCAGCCCGGCGGCCACGGCCAGCGCGACAGCGAGTGCCACCGCGACGGCCACGGCTGCGCCCGCGGCCGCGGCGGCCAACGTGAGCTGTGTGCTCGTCGTGCCGGCTAACCCGCTGACCGCCGCGGGCCTGGCCACGCCGTACCAGCTGACCGGCCCCGGCGGGATGTCCCCGCAGGCGTCCGGCTGCACCATGGCCAACTTCGCCAACCTGGGCGCGTTCGCCCAGGCCACGATCCTGGACCCGGCCACCGGGGCGCTGAGCACCTACGAGCCGCTGGTCATCACCCAGGGCACCCAGCCCGGGGCGGCCCCGGTGGTGCCCACGCTCCCGGCGGGTGCGGTGGTCACCATCGACTTCGGCTTCAACGGCACCAACCTGACCCTGAAGGGCGCCACGGGCGCCACCCTGGGCGGCGCGAAGTGCGTCAACGGCCTGGCCGGCTCGATCTTCGGCCAGGTGTCCTTCTGTAACGGCGTGGCGTTCTTCGCCGCGGTCAACAAGGACATCGCGGCCGGCCTGACCACGATCCCGGCTGTGGGGACGGCCACCAAGGCGCCGGGCGTGACCTGCCCGACCACGCGCAGCTTCTCGATGATCGACCAGGACCAGAGTGACAACGTCACCACGCAGTACCTGCTCAACGGCAATGGCCAGACGGCGCAGGACAACGCGGCCAACACCGCGGCCCTGGCCGGGTCCACGGTGATCAACAACGGCAGCGACAACGCGCTGCTGAACGGGTTCCTGGACCCGACGCTCGGGTGCACCCCGTTCACCGAGCCGGACCTGACCAACGCGGGCACGCCCGGTACGTCCCAGGCGCTGGACGAGCTGTTCGCGGCCAAGAACCAGGCGGCCCCCACCGCGCTGGTGCCGGAGAACGACCCGATGACCCTGGTCAACGGGGCGTTCAGCCAGCAGAAGACCAATAGGTACCGGACCAGCGTGGACCAGCCCGTGGTCATGAGGGCGCAGACCGCGGACACCCCGGCGGCCTACTGCCAGAACATGGTCAACGTGCAGAGCCTGTTCCTGCAGGGCAGCCAGACCCTGCTGGCCACCGGCACCACGCCGGTCCCGGCCGTGGGCAACAACCTGTTCACCTTCCTGGCCAACCGGCTGAACATGTCCTTCACCAACCTCAACTGCCAGAACTTCGGGCTGACGAACCCGGTGACGGTCACCCTCGACGGGAACGGCGTGGCCACCGCGGCGACCATCAACGCCACCCAGCAGGCGGTCGCCTCGATGACCGGCCCGGCGGGCGCCGCCAACCCGGTGGCCCCGGCCAAGCCCAAGCACGGCCAGAACCCGGCCCACATGTGACCGGAAACCCTCCTGGAACCGCTGAGGGCTAGGCGCGAGCGCTAGCCACTGTGGCGGGGCGGCCCCACCGGGCTGCCCCGCCACCAGCGGTCCCGGTCCCGGGCCGGGCGGCCGGACAAACTCCGGGGAACCCGCGCCTTCCGGGACACCACCGGCGTGTCGGGAACGCGGGCGGCGGGGAAGGCGGTGACCACAACTTGCCCGTCCCTCACAGCAGGTAATTGTTACGGTACGTGTTGTCAATTTGTGATCTACCTCACAATGCTGGTGGCCCAGCCGTCACAACTTTTTCAGCGGAAGCGGTTGCAGACCCCTCCCTCGCCTCTGGCAAGGTAGCGCCGATGGTTCAAGGCCTTCCGCCTGGCACGTTCTTGGTGACTTAGTTTCCGCGGCTGGTATTGGCAGAAGAACTGGACCACGCGCTGCCCGCAGGCGCAGCGGTCTGCTCCTGGGTGTCTCGCCCGGAAGTTCGGCCCACGGAAGGACAGCCTTGTCAGAACACCGGAGGCGAAGCCCCGGAAAACGACGGGCGGCACGCCGTAATGGCGTTTTGTTGCCCGTCACCGCTACCGCGGTCACCGCGGTCACCGGAATCGCCATTGCGGGCTACCTGGTGGTTATGCGGCCTGGCAATGTGCCTGATTCCGGGGCGGCCATCGCCGCCGCGGCCGTGTCCAGCAGCCAGGCCGTGGCCGTGCTCGAGCAGCAGCGGCAGCAGATGATCGTCATGTCCGCCGCCTCGCACACCATGCACCTCGTGGGCGCCCCCAAGGTGGCCTCACAGCCCCTGCAGGGGTCCGGGGGTACCTCGGCAGGCTCGGCCGCCACGGTGGCCGCTGCGCCGCCGCCTGACCCCGGCACGGCCCAGAGCATCGCCTACAACATGCTCTCCTCGTTCGGCTGGAGCCCCGGCACGTATTTCAGCTGCCTGAACAACATCTGGACCCGCGAGAGCGGCTGGCGCTACAACGCGGAAAATGCCAGCGGCGCGTACGGCATTCCGCAGGCCCTGCCCGGCAGCAAGATGGCCACGGCGGGCTCGGACTGGATGACGAATCCGGCCACCCAGATCAAGTGGGGACTCGGTTATATCCAGGCCCGCTATGGCGATCCGTGCAGCGCCTGGGCGTTCTGGCAAGCGCACAGTTACTACTGAGTAACAGAGCGTTAGTTCAGCATTTCCGGCCCCCTCTGGGCCTGGTTTCCGGCCATTGCGCACGGTGTGACATGCGTTACTTAGTGCTGAATGCTGCCCCCCGGTCTCGCGGAATCAGCCGCCGCTTAACGACCGAAAATGCGCACATTCAGTAGCGCTCTAGATTCATGGAGTCACTTAGTGGCGTGGATCACACGGCGCAGAGCGTTTGGCATATCACTCAATTATAGCCTAGCTAGACGACAATATTCGAATGTGTGTTCGCTGTAGTTTCGGGAGAGTGTGTTCTAGGTCATAGCGTTCTATTTAGGTTTTCGGGCAGAACTAATTGCCGTTATTGGGCATGGTGGGTGGCCGGAAGCACCCGAGCGTGCCTGATGGTTGCTCCCCCCCGCAACCCCGCCGCCCTGACCCGCGGCACATCGGCGCGCCGCTGCTGGCCCCCCAGCATTCCTGCTGTACCCCGCAGCGTCCCCGGGTGAAAGCCGAGCGCACCCTCGTGCGCCCGATCGAAGGTCAATCTTGTCCATCCCCAGGACATTCACATCTCGTAACTCCAACCGGAAGCCTGCACGTCTCACGTTCGCGGTCGCAGGAACGACCGTCGCGGCGGCCGGGCTGGTCGCCGCCGGGCTGGCCACCGCGACGCCGGGCCGTCCGGGCGCACCCGCTGCGCTCGGCACGGTCCTGGCCGCGCAGAGCAGCAGCGATGCGCTCCCGCTGACCGGGATCTCCCTGGACCACGTGGCCCGCGGGGCCGACCGTGCGGCTGGCTCCGCCGCCCTGCTCGCGGGCGGCGTGTCTCCCGTGACCGCCACCGGCCGGGCCATCCTGGCCTCCGGCCAGGCGGCCGCCCGGGCGTCGGCCAGGGCCGGGAAATCCCCGGCCGCGGCGCGTCCGGGGAATCAGGCGCCGGCGTCGCACCCGGCCAAGGCCGCTGCCCAGCATAAGCCCGCTGGCCAGCACGCCAGCGGCGGGCGGTCCGTGCACCACGCGCAGCTGGCCCGGGCCGCGGAGAAGGTTCACCACACCGCGCACCACGCCAGCGCCCGGCACACCGGACCGTGCGCGTCGTCCACCCTGCACTGGTGGATCTGCTCCGCGGAGCATGCGCTGGAGCAGCACGGGGTCTCCCGGTCGCTGCTCAGCACCAGCGCGGCCGACATCGTGGTGCAGCACGAGTCAGGGGCCAACCCCCACGCGTACAACGGCTGGGACTCCAACGCGGCGGCGGGCCACCCGTCCGAGGGCATCGCCCAGGTCATCGGCCCGACGTTCCAGGCCTACGCGCTGCCCGGGCACCACAACATCTGGAACCCGGTGGACAACATGATCGCGGCCTTCCGGTACGCGATCAGCCGGTACGGCTCCATGAACAACATCCCCGGGGTCGTGGCGGTCCGGCAGGGCGGGTCCTACATGGGCTACTGACTCTGCTCACCGGCGAGGCGGGGCGCGCCGGAGGCGTGTTCCCTCCGAGCCGGTGAGCGCGGGGGGTTCCGGGGGGTCGTCCCCCCGGGCCAGCAGAGCCAGCGTCATGACCGGGCCCGGAACGTGCTCAGCGCGTCCCGGAACACGGGCTGGGCCGCCGCCCACCCGGCCACGGGCGCGGATTCCCGCACCAGGTAGGCCTGACGGCCGGCCCCGGTAGTGATCCGGAACCCGATCTCCAGCGCTTCCATCCGGCCGCCGCCCGGCGGCTGCCAGGTGAACTGCCAGGCCGCCCCCGCCCCGCCCTGGAAGGTGAAGGGCCGGCCGCCGACTAGCTCATAGCCCGGGAAGCGGCCTGGCTGCAGGGCCGCGGCCAGCTGTCGGCGCAGCTGGCCGGCGGCCGGCACGCCGTCCGCGGCCATGGGGGTGACCAGGATCGACACGCGGCCCGCGGGGCTGGTGAAGTCGGTGCCGGCCCCCTGCGGCGAGGTCCGCCAGCCGGCCGGGACCGTCATCGTGAAACCGGCCGCGGATCCGTCCTGGCCCGCGGTGACGGCCTGCGGGCCTGCCGTCCCGGGCGGAGCGGGAGGGTCGCCGCTGCCGCGGGTCAGGGCCACCCCGGCCAGGATGCCCGCGCCCACGATGGCCAGCGCGCCGAGGAGGGCCAGCAGCCCGCGGCGCCCGCGTGGCAGCATCGCCACGATCTCGGCCACCAGCCCGCGCCGCAATCCCGGTGCGGCCGCGCCGTGCCGGCCGCCTGTGACCCGCCCGGCCGCAAGCCCGCGGCCCGCAGGCCCGCGGCGGGCCCGCGCGGTGATTGCGGGCCCGGGAAGGCCGCCCCCGGGCCGTCGGGTGGCGTGTTACCGGCCCGCGGGCCGTCTGACCACGGCCTGCCAGACCACGGCCTGCCAGACCACCGACTGCCTGACCACCGACTGCCTGACCACGGGCCCTCGGACCACGGGCCCTCAGACCATGTCCCGTCCGGCCACGGGGCTCCTGCCCACTGGCCATCCGGCCGGGGAGCGCCGCCCCGGGACACGCCACCGGCCGGGGCCCGGGTCTCCGGCCCGGCCAGGGCCACGCCGAGCGGCGCGGTCAGCAGCGGGGCGCCGGCCTCTGCGGGGCGCTGGCCGGCGTCCCCGGAGGTGGCGGCGCCGCTCGCGCCCGGGAGCCCGGCCACGGCCAGCAGCCGTCCGACAGCGGCGGCATCCGGCCGGGCCTGCGGATTGCGGTGCAGCAGCGCTTCGATGACGGGCCGCAGCGGGCCGGCTGACCGGGGCCGCGGCGCTTCCTCGTTGGCGATGGCCGCCAGGATCGCGATGGAGTTGCCCCGGTGGTCGAAGGGCCCGCGCCCTTCCACCGCGGCGTACAAGGTCGCCCCCAGCGACCACAGGTCCGAGGCCGGGCTGGCCGGTTCGCCCCGGATCCGTTCTGGCGCGGTGAAGCCGGGGGTGCCCATCACCATGCCGGCCTGGGTCAGGCCGCTGTCCCCTTCGAGGGTGGCGATGCCGAAGTCGGTCAGCACGGCCCGGCCATCCGGCCCGAGCAGCACGTTGCTCGGCTTGACGTCGCGATGCAGGATGCCGGCCGCGTGGGCGCAGGCCAGCGCGCCTAGCACCCGCGCGCCGAGATCGGCGGCCTGGTGCGGGCGCAGCGGCCCCTCCTCGGTGAGGACCTGGTCCAGGGACCGCGCCTGGACCAGTTCCATCACGATCCACGGGCTGCCGTCGGCCTCGACCACATCGAAGACGGTCACCACCGCGGGGTGGTTCAGCCGGGCCGCGGTCCGGGCCTCGCGCAGGGTGCGCTGATAGAGCACCCGGGTTTCCTCGGTCATCGCCGAGCCCGTGGTGGCCGGGCCACGGAGACGCACCTCTTTGACCGCGACGTCACGGGCCAGGACGGTATCCCGGGCACGCCAGACGGTACCCATGGCGCCGCGGCCGATGGTGTTCTGCAGGAGGTAACGCCCCGCGACCATCCGCCCCGTGCTGGCCGCAACGTGCATGCACGGGACGATACACGCGGGATCCACCGTGTTTCCTGTGAAGCGCGTGAGAATAACACGTGTGTCGGGCCGGGATTTTCCTCGCCGTCACCGGGCCGCTACCCGCTGGTCCCCGGCCGTGCACCCGTCCCGGGAATCCCCGGCCGGCCAGGGGGTTCCCGGCCGGCCAGGCCGCTACCGGGTGCCGATAGTGAGCAGCGGCGGCTGCGGCTCCTCGGCGAAGAAGTCGTTCCCCTTGTCGTCCACGATGATGAACGCCGGGAAGTCCCGGACCTCGATCCGCCAGACCGCCTCCATGCCCAGTTCGGGGTACTCGAGCACCTCGACCTTGGTGATGCAGTCCTGGGCCAGCCGGGCCGCGGCGCCGCCGATGGAGCCCAGGTAGAACCCGCCGTGCTCGCGGCACGCCGCGGTGACGGCGGCGGAGCGGTTCCCCTTGGCCAGCATGACCATCGAGCCGCCCGCCGCCTGGAACTGCCCGACGTAGGAATCCATCCGGCCGGCCGTGGTCGGTCCGAACGACCCCGAGGCGTAGCCTTCCGGGGTCTTGGCCGGGCCGGCGTAGTACACGGGGTGGTTGACCAGGTACCGCGGCATGGGGTCGCCGGCGGCCAGCCGCTCGGCGATCTTCGCGTGCGCGATGTCCCGCGCGACCACCAGGGGGCCGGTCAGCGAGAGCCGGGTCGCCACCGGGTACTTGGTCAGCTCCGCGCGGATCTCGCTCATCGGCCGGTTCAGGTCGATCCGGACCACGTCGTCACCGAGTTCGTCCTCGCTGGTCTCCGGAAGGTACTGCGCCGGGTCGGTCTCCAGCCGCTCCAGGTACACGCCCTCCGGCGTGATCTTGGCCTGCGCCTGGCGGTCGGCGGAGCACGACACCGCGATGGCCACCGGGCACGACGCCCCGTGCCGGGGCAGCCGGATCACCCGCACGTCGTGGCAGAAGTACTTGCCGCCGAACTGCGCCCCGATGCCGATCTTCCGGGTGATCTCCAGCACCTCGGCTTCGAGCCCGGTGTCACGGAAGCCGTTCCCCGCCGCTGACCCGCTGGCGGGCAGAGTGTCCAGGTACCGGGCCGAGGCGTACTTGGCGGTCTTGAGCGCGTACTCGGCGCTGGTGCCGCCGACCACGATGGCCAGGTGGTACGGAGGGCAGGCGGCCGTGCCGAGGGAGCGGATCTTCTCCTCCAGGAACGTGTGCAGCCCGGCCGGGTTCAGCACCGCCTTGGTCTGCTGGTAGAGGAAGGACTTGTTGGCCGACCCGCCGCCCTTGGCCATGAGCAGGAACTTGTACTCCTGGCCCGGGGTGGCGTAGATCTCGACCTGGGCCGGCAGGTTGCTGCCCGTGTTCCGCTCCTCGAACATCGACAGCGGGGCCAGCTGCGAGTAGCGCAGGTTCAGCTGGGTGTAGGCCTCGTAGATGCCGCGGCTGAGATGCTCCTCGTCCCGGCCGTCGGTGAGGACCTGCCCGCCCCGCTTCCCCATCACGATCGCGGTCCCGGTGTCCTGGCACATGGGCAGCACCCCGCCGGCCGCGATGCACGCGTTCTTCAGCAGGTCCCCGGCCACGAAACGGTCGTTGCGGCTGGCTTCCGGATCATCCAGGATGGCCCGCAGCTGGCGCAGATGCCCCGGCCGGAGCAGGTGGGCGATGTCCCGCATGCCCTCGTGGGCGACCAGCGTGAGCACCTCCGGGTCCACCTCGAGGAAGTCCCGGCCGAAGGCCTGGCGCCGGGTGATCCCGTCCGCGGTCAGCAGGCGGTACTCGGTGGCGTCGGGGCCGAGGGGGAGCAGGTCGGTGTACGCGAACTCGGGCATCGTCAGTACGTCCTCGTAGAGGGTGTGGTGTCTTTTTCATCGTAGATCCGGGCTGGCGCCGGTGTTGCGGCCCGCCCGCACCTGACCAGCCAGATCCCGGGGGCCAGGGTGGCATGGCTGCCGTCCGCCCGGGTAAAGGTCACCCATCCCGGCGGTGGGAGCGGGTCCGGGTCAGGAGGGAGAAGGCCGTGAGTATCCCAGGCAGTGACGAGCAGGAGATCAGGGTCCCGACCAGCGACGAGCAGGCGATCAGCCTCGATGAGGCGTCCCGTCAGCTCGAGCTGGCTGTGCATGACGCCCAGGTGGCGTTCGACTGCATCGCGCTCGGCAACCTCGACCGGGCCCACACCAACGCGGTCACGGCCCGCACCGCGGCCGACGCGGCGGAGACGCTGCTGCGGGCGGTGCTGGGCCGGACGGCCGAGCCGCACGAGGGCCCCGTCGCCGAGCCCCCCGACTGACCAGCGCCGGTCAGGTGCTTCCCTGGTCTTCCTCGCTGACCCGCCCGACCAGGGACTTCAGGAGCTCGTAGGACTCGTCGTCCTCGGCCGTCCCGGCGTGCGGCCGCAGGAAGCGGCTCACGTCGGCGGCGATCTCGGCGATGTCCCAGCGCAGACGGTACAGGTCCAGCACCGGGCGCCGGGGGGTCACGCCCGTGAGCCGGGTGTAGGCGTCCAGGACGGAACCGTCGCCGGGGTCGAGGCTCCACAGGTCACGCTCGGGCGGGGCGGCCAGCGCGGTGTCCCAGTCGATGAGCACCCAGCCGTCCGCGGTCAGCATGGTGTTGCCGGGATGAGGCTCACCGTGGGTCAGGACGGCCCGGGGCGGCCCGGCGCGGGCGGCCGCCACCAGGTGGTCGTAGCGGCCGAGGAGCCGCTGGATGGGCGCGGCGTGCCGCTGGATCAGGCGCGCGGCCGGGTGCGCGTAAGGTCCCGCGTCCCGGGCGCCGCCCCCGGGCTGGCCAGCGGCCTCCAGTGCGTCCCGGTGCGGGACGCGGAAGTCGTCCGCCAGGGCCCGCCGGCGGGCCCCGGGCGGCGCGGTGTGCGTGGCGGCGATCAGGCCGAGCACGGCCAGCCGGTGCGCGGGCGAGGAGAACTCCCCCCACCCGAAGCTCTGGCCCTCGATGAACGGGTAGACCGCGACGCCGAACCGGTCGCTCACCCGCGCGAGCGGCTCGCCGTCCCGGGCGGGCACCGGGGCCACCACGAACGCGGCGCCACAGTCCCGCAGGTCCGTGGCGGCGGACAGGGCCGCGTGCAGCCGCCGGAACCCCCCGGCCAGTGGCTCCGCCCGTGAGAGCCGCTTGTTCTCCAGCTCATCGGCGGTAACGAAGCACCGGGCGCCGTCCGCACCGCAGACCTCCCAGTGGTGACTGCCCCAGCCGACGGCCCGGTACCGCACCGAGGCGGCGCGGATGCCCCAGTGCCGCTCCAGCGCCGGCCGCAGCGTGGCCTCGGGCAGCCCGTCGGGCGGGATCAGCATCCGGCTACCGTAGGAGGCCGGGCGCCGCAGCGGCCACTGGATTACCGGCCGGGTGTCACTTGGCCAGCCGGGGGAGCAGGGCCGAGGCCACGACCACGCCGGTCACGGCCGCCGCCACCAGCACGGCCACGTCCAGCGCGAGGTTGGTCGGCACCCCGATGAGCAGCCCGCGCAGCGCGTCCACCTCGTAGGACAGCGGGTTGACCTTGCTGATGGCCTGCAGCCAGCCCGGCATCAGCGCGGTCGGGTACAGCGCGTTGGAGCTGAAGAACAGTGGCATGGTGATGGCCTGCCCGATGCCCATCAGCCGGTCCCGGTTCAGGGCCAGGCCCGCGATCGACATGGACAGGCAGGAGAAGAACGCCGAGCCCAGCACCACTACGCAGGCGGTGGCCAGCAGCTTCAGCGGGTTATGGGTCAGCGCGACGCCGAGGATGGCGGCCAGCACGACCACGGCCGCCGCCTGGACGATCGAGCGCAGCCCGGCCGCGAACGCCTTGCCGGTGATCAGCGCGGACCGGGGGGTGGGCGTCACCATGAGCTTGGCCAGCACGCCCGCGTCCCGCTCCCAGATGATCTGGATGCCGTAGAAGATCGACACGAACAGGGCCGACTGGGCCAGGATCCCCGGGGCCAGGTAGGCGAGGTAGGAGATCCCGTCCGGGGTCTGGATGGCATGGATCCTGCTGAACGTCTCACCGAAGATCAGCAGCCAGAGGGCGGGCTGGATGGCCCGGGTGTACAGCTCGGTGCGGTCGTGCCGCAGCTTGCGCAGCTCGACCCAGCACAGCGTGAGCATCCGGCTGGCCAGCTGGCCCAGGCCCACCCGGCTGCTGGGCGCGGGACCGTAATCAGCCGAGACGGCGGGCGGTGCGCCGGGCGCGACGGACGTCACGGATGCCTCCCTTCGCGGTGTCCTCATCCAGGGTCCCGCCGGTGAAGTGGCGGAACACGTCGTCCAGCGACGCGTCCGGGCCGAGCGTGGCCTTCAGGTCGGCCGGGCTGCCGGTGGCCTGCACCCGGCCGCTGTGCATGAGCGAGACGCGGTCGCAGTACAGGTCGGCCTCTTCCATGTGGTGCGTGGTCATCAGCACCGTCATCCCGGCCTGCTCACGCAGCCGGGTGATGTGGTCCCACACGTCCGAGCGGGCGATCGGGTCCAGGCCGACCGTGGGCTCGTCCAGCACCAGCAGCCGCGGCGCGTTGACCAGCGCCTGGGCGAGTTCCAGGCGCCGCACCATGCCGCCGGAGTAGGTCTTCACCAGGCGCCCCGCCGGCTCGGCCAGCCCCATCGCGGCCAGCGCCTCCTCCACCCGCTGCGCCCGCCCGCTGCGCGGCACGTCGAACAGCCGGGCGAACAGTTCCACGTTCTCCCGGCCGGTCAGCGACCCGTCGGCGGAGAGCAGCTGCGGGACGTAGCCGATCATCCGGCGGACCGCCATGGGCCGGGTGGCGGTGTCCGCGCCGAACACGCTGATCCGCCCGTCCATCGGCTTGAGCAGGGTGACCAGCATCCGGATGGTGGTCGTCTTGCCGGCCCCGTTGGGGCCGAGCAGGCCGAAGGTCTCGCCCGGCTGGATGGCCAGGTCCACGTGGTCCACCGCGACGTGGTCGCCGAACCGGTAGCTGACGCCGGTGCAGCTCACCGCCGGCTCCGCCCCGGCGAGGCCGCCCGCGGGCGGGGCGGTGCTCCCCGCCGGGTGGCTGGTGACGGTCCCGGGCTCCGCGCTCATCGCTCCTCCATCCTCTCGGCCAGCCGGATCATGGCCGGGACCGCGCTGGCCAGCGCGCTCCGGTCCTGCACGGACATCGCGGCGAGCACCTCGCTGGCCAGCTCGGCCCGCAGGTCGCGCCACTCCTCGAGCCGCCGCCGGGCCTTGCCGGTGATGGTGAGCCGGACCGACCGGCTGTCCGGCAGCGAGCGTTCCCGGCGGAGCAGGTCCTGCTCAGCCAGGCGGCCCACCAGGGTGCTGACCGTGTTCGGGGCCAGCCGCAGCTCGTGCGCGGCGTCCGCGACGCAGATGCCGGGCCGGCGGGCGATCAGCCGGAGCAGCTCGCTCTGCGCGGTCGGCAGCGGGGGAGTGGCCCAGGCGTGCCGCACCGCGCGCCTGGTCGTCCGGCGCACCGCGCTGATCGCGGCCAGCAGCTCGGCCGCCTCCGCCCGCGACGCCCCCTCGGCGGAGGCCGCGCCTTCCGGGTTGGCCGTCCCCCCGGCGTAAGCCGTGCCTTCCGGCTGGGCCGTGCCTCCCGGGGGCTCGCTCGCCGCCATCTCTATATCGTTCACAGAGCTAACTATATTTGCCCGGCGGCCCCGTGGCTAGCGGGTGCCGGGGAAGACACACGCGGGCGGCGGCCAGGCGGGTGGCGGTCTAGCGGTGAGGGTCGCGCGCGGTCTCGTCGGCGACCTCGGCGGCCACCTCGATGGCCAGGTCGGGGGAGGCGCCGAGGGCCGTGTCCGCGAGCGGGCCGGGCTCCTGCGCGCCGGCCTGACCCGCCGCCGCGCTGTTACCCGCCGCACTGTCGGCCTGCTCGTCGTAGACGTAGCGGCCGCCGCGCAGCAGCGAGGCACCCGCCGCGATGACCAGCACGATGATGGCCATGCTGAACACGATGACCAGGCCGTGGTGGAACGGCCCGGCGATCAGCAGGGGGAAGAACTGCTTGCCGGTCAGCGTGGCCACGTTGTGCGCGGGCAGATGGGCCAGCACGCCGGTCGGGGCCAGCAGCTCATGGATCGGGTTGTAGCCCAGGAACGTGGCGAACAGGCTCGCCACCGGCGGGGTCTGGCCGACTTGGTGGGCCAGCGCCGCGGGCACTCCCTGGGACATCAGGCCCTTGGTCAGCGTGGTCGGCAGCGTGCTGGACAGGCCCACGATCATCAGCGAGAAGAAGATGCCGATGGACAGCACGAACCCGGAGTTCTGGAAGGTGGCCAGCATGCCGGATGCTGCCCCGCGCTGCCGGGCGGGCACGCTGCTCATGATCGCGGCCGCGTTGGGCGCCGAGAACAGGCCCATGCCCGCGCCGGCCACGAAGATGAGCGTCCCGAAGGTCACGTACTGGAAGTCCGTGGGGAGCAGCAGCAGCCCGCCGAACGCGGCCGCGGACACCAGCAGGCCCCCGGACGCGAGCCACCGGGCCCCGTGCCGGTCAGACAGCCAGCCGGAAATCGGCCCGGCCACGATGAACCCGAAGGTGAGCGGGAGCAGGTAGATGCCGGACCAGAGCGGCGTGTCCTTGTAGTTGTAGCCGTGCAGGATGAGCCAGATGCCCTGCAGCCAGATGATCAGCATGAACTGCAGGCCGCCCCGGGCGATCGAGGCGAGCAGCGTGGCCGCGTTACCGGCCGCGAACGCCCGGATCCGCAGCAGCCGCAGGTCGAACATGGGGGATTCCACCCGCAGTTCGATGAAGCAGAACGCCACCAGGAGGGCGACGCCGCCGATCAGGCCGGTCAGCACCACCGGGCTGGTCCAGCCCATCACGTGCCCGCCGTAGGGCTGGATGCCGTAGGTGATCCCGGTGAGCAGCCCGATCAGGCCGAGCCCGAAGGTCACGTTGCCGAGCCAGTCGATGCGGGACCTGGTCCTGATCCCCCGCTCCTGCAGGCTCAGGTACGACCAGATGGCCCCGCCCACGCCGATCGGCACCGACACGATGAACACCAGCCGCCAGTCCACCGCGGCCAGGATGCCGCCCAGGATCAGCCCGATGAACGTGCCGGAGATCCCCGCGACCTGGTTGATGCCCATGGCGGTGCCGCGCTGGTCGGCCGGGAACGCGTCGGTCAGGATGGCGGGGGAGTTGGCCATCAGCATGGCCCCGCCGGTCGCCTGCACCACCCGCCAGCCGATCAGCCACAGCGCCCCGCCCGCCCCGGACATCGGGTCGAACGGCAGGGCCAGCGCGCCGAGCGCGAACACCGTGAAGCCCAGGTTGTACATCCGCACCCGGCCGTAGATGTCGCCGAGCCGGCCCAGCGTCACCACCAGCACGGCGGACACCACCAGGTACCCCATCAGCATCCAGAGCAGGTAGCTCACGTTGCCGGGGGTCAGCGGGTTGAGGTGGATGCCGCGGAAGATGGCGGGCAGCGAGATGATCACGATGGACGCGTTGACCGTGGCGGAGAGCATGCCCAGCGTGGTGTTGGACAGCGCCACCCACTTGTAGCGGTCTCCGCGCCCCTCAGCCGGTATCTGGCCGTTCAGCGACTCGCCCACGCGGCTCTCTTCCCCCTCGCTGATAGTGGCCAGAGGCAAAGCAGTTGCTAGCGGCAAACTAACAGGCTTCCCTGGCCATGCCTAGCGGGCGCGGCCCGGGAGAAGCCCGCCGGGCGGCCTGGGAGAAGCCCGCCGGGCGGCCCGGCAGAAGTCAGCCGGAGGCGGGGGAGCCGGCCTCCGCCGTGGTCGCCGCCTCGCTCCGCGCCCCGCGGGCCCGGCCCGGCTCGAACCCGGCGGCTAGCGCGACGATGACCAGGGTCAGCACCAGCGGCGCGGCGTACGCGGCCCGCCAGCCCGCCGGCCCGCCCACCGCGCCCGCGATCCCGCCGACCAGGGCGGCGCCGAGCACGAACCCGGCGTAATTGAACAAATTCACCCGTGAGATGGCGATGCCCGATCCGGTCGGGTCGAGCTTCGAGGTGGCCGAGAAGCACATCGGCGGCACCACGCAGAAACCCAGGCCGGTCACGGCGAAGGCGGCGATGGCCAGGGCCGGGGAGGGGGCCAGCACCACGCCCAGCAGGCCCAGCCCGGCCACCACGGCCCCGGCCCGCACCACCGCCGCGGCGCCGAACCGCCGTACCGCGCGGTCACCGAAGGCCCGGCCGGCCAGCATCATCGCCTGGTAGGCCGCGAACGCCAGCGGGAGCAGCGCCTTGCTGCCGTGCTGGACCTTGGACATGTAGACCGAGCTGTAGTTGGAGACGCCGGCGTCCCCGATGTACATGCAGCACATGGCCACGCCGATGAGGATGATCGGCCGCCAGGGGATCTGGATGCCCGCCTTCTTCGCGGCGGCCTCGGACGGCGGCGCGACGTCGGCCGCCTTGCCGAACAGGCGCGGCCCCAGGGCCAGCGCGCCGGCCAGCCCGGCCACCCCGGCGATCGTGAACGCCACGCCCAGGGACAGGCCGAGCTTCCCGGCCGCGGCGTTCCACAGCCCGCCGAGGATCCCGGCCGCGCTCCAGAAGCCGTAGAACGCGTTGATGACGCTGTAGCCGTAGCGCTTCTCGGTGATCGCGCCCTGCATGTTCATGGTCGCGTCCACCGCGCCGAGGAACAGCCCGAACAGGCCGACCGCGGCGTACAGCTCGGGCCGGGTGCTGGCGAACCCGATGGCCGGCAGGCTCAGGCAGACCAGCGGCTGGGCCACGCGCAGCACCGTGCCGCTGCCCAGCCGGGCGGCCAGCGGGCCGGACAGCACGCTGCCCACCCCGGCAATGACCGGCACGATCAGAAGGACCAGGGTGAGCTGGCCGTTAGAGAGATGGAACTTGGTCTGCAGGACGGAGACGCGGGTAACCACGACCGCGAAGCACAGGCCCTGCACGAAGAAGGCGGCGCTGGTCGCCATCCGCCCGCGGCGGTCGCCGGCCTGCCGCGGATCCGTGCCGTCCAGCTCCATGCGCCGCTCCCAGGCTTGCGGGGCCGCCGGCGGGGGCCGGGCTCGTGCGGTCAGGGTAGGGACCGTGCCGTCCGGGCGTCAAGGCGGCTATCGTCAGAAGGGTGAATCCCCGGCAGAGCCCGCGTGACCTGCGCGCCTCGGACGCTGACCGGGAGCGCGTGGTCACGCTGCTCGCCGAGGCGGCCGCGGACGGGCGGATCACGCTCGAGGAGCACGCGCACCGGGTGCAGCGGGCTTACACCGCGCGGACCCTCGGCGACCTGGCCGGGCTCACCGATGACCTGGCGCTGCCCGGCGCGCAGCCGCTGCGGCTGGACAGCTCGCGCGCGGTGACCGCGTTCTTCACCACCGAGCGGCGCGATGGCCGGTGGGTCGTCCCGGACCGGCTGGTGGTGACCGCCATCGGCGGGCAGGTCGTGCTGGACCTGCGGGAAGCGCTGCTGCAGGGCCAGCGCACGGTGATGTACGCCAGCGCCATGGGCGGCCAGATCAACCTGCTGGTCCCGGCCGGGATCACGGTCATCACCCGCAGCCTGTCCGCCTCGCTGCCGGGGGCCCCGCCGGACCCGCGCCCGGTGCCGCTGGTCCCGCCCGGGACCCCGGTCATCGAGCTGCACACGCTGGCCGTGCTGGGGCGCATCCACGTCCGCACCCCCCGGCCGCGCCGGGCCGGCCTGTTCAGCCGCCGCCCGCGCTAGCCTTCTCCGCGCTCGCCGGATCCGCTGCGGCGTACTGGGCGGGGTTCGTGGCCTGTTCAGAAGTCATCGTCGAAGCCGACGTCGCCGCTGACGCCAACCTGGTAAGCGGAGACGCGCCGTTCGAAGAAGTTGGATAGTTCCTGGACATCCTGGAGGTCCAGGAACGGGAACGGATTCGCCGATCCGTAGAGCGGCTCGATGCCCAGTTGCGCCAGCCGCCGGTCGGCGACGTGCTGCAGGTACCCGCGCATGTCGGCCGGGGACATCCCGGGCACCCCCTGCCCGAGGAGGTCGTCGGCGAACTGGGCTTCGCAGTTGACCGCCTCGGCGAGCATCTCCCTGACCTGCCGGGTCAGATCCTCATCGAACAGCCCTGGTTCCTCGTGGCGGACCGTGTCGATCACGTCGAATGCGAACGCCATGTGCATGGACTCGTCCCGGAACACCCAGTTGGTTCCCGAGGCCAGCCCGTTGAGCAGGCCCCGGGAGCGCAGGAAGTAGACGTAGGCGAACGCGCCGTAGAAGAACAGTCCCTCGATGCAGGCGGCAAAGCAGATCAGGTTCAGCAAGAACGCCCGCCGGTCCGCAGGGCTGGCCAGCTCGCGCAGCCCGAACACCGAGTCGATCCAGCGGAAGCAGAAATCTGCCTTGCGCTTGATCGACGGGATGTTCTGCACGGCCGCGAACGCCTCGGACCGCTCGGCCTCGTCGGGAACGTAGGTGTCGAGCAGGGTCAGGTAGAACTGGACGTGCACGGCCTCCTCGAACAGCTGGCGGGAGAGGTACAGCCGCCCTTCGGGCGAGTTGACGTGCTGGTAGAGGTTGAGGACGAGGTTGTTGGCGACGATGGTGTCGCCGGTGGCGAAGAAGGCGACCAGCCGGGAGATCAGGTGCCGTTCGGCGGGTGAGAGCCGGGCCAGGTCGGCCAGGTCGGAGTGCAGGTCGACTTCCTCGACGGTCCAGGTGTTCTTGATCGCGTCGCGGAACCGGTCGTAGAAGTGCGGGTAGCGCATCGGCCGCAGGGTGAGGTCCATTCCCGGGTCGAGCAGCATCGGCTGGCTGGCTGATGTCTCGCTGGCCGATGGGGCGGTGTCGCTGGTCGTCACTGGCATGCCTCGCAGGTCTCGGGATTTTCCAGGGAGCACGCCAGCGCCGCGGCGTCAGTGGCGGGTGCCGCCGTGGTGACGGTGGCCTGCTGGATCCGGGTGGCAGGCCGGGACCGCAGGTAGTAGGTGGTCTTCAGGCCTGTCTTCCAGGCGTGCAGGTACATCGAGGACAGCTTGCCGATCGTGGGGGCGGCCAGGAACAGGTTCAGGGACTGGCTCTGGTCGATGAACGGCGCGCGGGCCGCCGCCAGGTCGATCAGGGCACGCTGCGGCAGTTCCCAGGCGGTGCGGAACAGCTCGCGGGCTTCGGCCGGCAGCCCGGTGATGCCCTGCACTGATCCGTCGGCGAGCTTGATAGCGTCGCGGACCTGCATGTTCCACAGCCCGTGTGCCTTCAGCTCGTCAACGAGAACCCCGTTGACCTGCAGGAACTCACCGGACATGGTTTCCCGCTTGAAGAGGTTGGACACCTGCGGCTCGATGCACTCATAACATCCGGCGATAGAGGCAATGGTCGCGGTCGGTGCGATCGCGACCAGCAGGGAATTACGCAGTCCGGTCGCGGCGATCCGCTCCCGCAGCGCAGCCCAGCGGTCCGGCTGGGTACCAGGAACCCCCCACAGATCGGGCTGCAGCTGGCCCGCGGCGGCCCGCGTCCCGGCGAACGCCGGATGCGCGCCATGGGCCTCGGCGAGCTCCGCGGACGCCTCCAGGGCCGTCAGGTAAATCTCCTCAGAGATCCGGGTGGACAGCTCGCGCGCCGCGAGGGAGTCGAAAGGCAGCCGCAGCGCGAAGAAAACGTCCTGCAGCCCCATCACGCCCAGGCCGATGGGCCGCCACCGGGGGTTAGACGCGGCGGCCTGCTCGCTGGGGTAGTAGCCGAGGTCGATCACCCGGTCCAGGAACGGGACCGCGGTCCGCACCGTCTCGCGCAGCTTGTCCCAGTCGACGGCCAGCCCTTCGCCGCCGGCGGGGCTGGTCAGGTGCTGGGCGAGGTTGACCGAGCCGAGGTTGCAGACCGCGGTCTCCGCATCGCTGCTCACCTCGATGATCTCGGTGCACAGGTTGGACAGGTGCACCACGTTCCCGGCCGTGCCCGTCTGGTTGCACTTGGCGTTGGAGGCGTCCTTGAACGTCATCCAGCCGTTGCCGGTCTGGGCCA
Source organism: uncultured Actinomycetes bacterium (assembly GCA_963851025.1). GTDB lineage: Bacteria > Actinomycetota > Actinomycetes > Streptosporangiales > Streptosporangiaceae > RYN-230. The sequence continues at coordinate 20,652 of CAWKOA010000017.1, read as the reverse complement.
GGGTGCGCATCATCCGCCCGTACAGCTCACGGGCCTTCACCTGCCGCACGAAGCGGCCCTCGGCTTCAGCGGCGCGGTAGGCGGTGCCGAACGCCTCGCCCCACAGGTCGGGCAGGTCCGGCACCTCGTCCGGGTCGATCAGTGACCACATCTCGTCGGCCTCGACCCGGCGCATGAACTCATCCGGGATCCAGTTGGCCAGGTTCAGGTTGTGGGTACGGCGGGCGTCTTCCCCGGTGTTGTCCCGCAGTTCCAGGAACTCCTCGATGTCGGGATGCCACGGTTCCAGGTACACGCACGCGGCGCCCTTGCGGCGGCCGCCCTGGTTCACCGCGGCGACCGAGGCATCCAGCGTCCGCAGCCACGGCACGATCCCGTTGGACTGCCCGTTCGTCCCCCGGATCAGCGCGCCGCGGGAACGCACCCGCGACCAGGAGATGCCGATGCCGCCCGCGAACTTGCTCAGCCGCGCCACCTGGGCGTAACGCTCGTAGATCGAGCCCAGCTCATCCCGCGGCGAATCGACCAGGAAGCAGGAGGACATCTGGGAATGCCGGGTCCCGGAGTTGAACAGCGTTGGCGAGCTGGGCAGATAAGCCAGCGAGGACATCAGCCGGTAGAAGCCAATCGCCTCGCCCGGCGCGGCGGACAGGCCGCAGGCCACGCGGAGCAGGAAGTACTGCGGCGTCTCGATCACCAGCCGGGCCGCCGGGTGGCGCAGCAGGTAGCGGTCGTAGACCGTCCGCAACCCGAAGTACTCGAACCGCAGATCCGCAGTCACATCCACCGCGTCGTCGAGCTTGCGGGCGTTGTCCTTGACGAACCTCGCGGTCTCGTCGCTGATCAGTCCTTCGGCGTGGCCCAGGCCCACGGCCTGGCTGAACGACGCGATGCCCTGGCCACGGACTTCCTTCCCGATGTAAGCCGACAGCAGCCGGGCCGCCAGCCGCGAGTACTGCGGCTCCTCACCAGTCATCTCCGCCGCGGTCTGGATCGACAGCCGGTCCAGTTCCGCGGTGGTCGCGCCGTCGTACAGGCCGCTGATCGTCTTGGTTGCCACCCGCAGCGGATCGACGTCCTGCAGGCCACCCGCGCACCGCTCGACGGCCCGCACGATCTTGTTCACGTCGACGGGCTCGGTGTCGCCGTTGCGCTTGCGAACCTGCATCCGCCCCTGGCGCCGTGACTCCCCGGTGTCAGCCGGGCTTGTGCCGCCGGGGTGGGATTCGGTGACCGTCATGCTCTCTCCTCGCGAGCTCGGGCCTGAACAGCCCGGGGCATGCGGGGACCACGACGAGGTGAGGCAACCATGCCATCAACGGCACGCACCTGCGCCGTCGGCCGTCCCGCGCAGCCTCAGACCACCGCACGCGGGTGCGCGCGGTGCGCTGGCAGGTCTTCGGACTCGCGGGCCCGGCCCAGGGCCGCCTACTGGCCGCCGCTTCCCAGGCTGATCAGGCCCAGTGCTTCATGACGACGTTCGTTCCCGCTCACCGCTGCGGGGCAGTCCCGGATTCCCACCGGGTTCCCTCTTGCCTCCACGGCCCTGGCAGGCCCGCGGAACCAGCCGCAGGCACCACCATATGTAGGTCGCCCGGCAAGCCCAAGCACCACATGTCGTGCCGGCGTGTCGGCTGCCGCGCGCAGGCCAGCGTTAGCAGGGGGTGTCGAAATTGATCGAGCTGTACGCCCGCAGCTTCCACAGCTGGTGCTCGCTGTGGATGTTGCGGATGGTGCCGGACCGGGCCCGCATGACCAGCGAGTGGGTGGACGCGCCGCCCGCCCGGTAGCGGACGCCCGCCATCAGCTCGCCGTCGGTGATCCCGGTGGCCGCGAAGAACGCGTCCTCCGACGTGACCAGGTCGTCGGTGGTCAGCACGTGGCTGAGGTCATGACCGGCCGCGAGGGCCTTCTCCCGCTCGGCGTCGTCGCGGGGCGCGAGCCGGGCCTGGATGACGCCGCCCAGGCACTTGATCGCGCAGGCGGTGATGATCCCTTCCGGCGTGCCGCCCACCCCGAGCAGCAGGTCCACGCCGGTGCCCTCACGCGCGGCCATGATCGAGCCCGGCCACGTCGCCGTCGGTGATCAGCTTGATCCGCGCCCCGGCCTCCCGGACCTCGGCGATGAGCCGCTCGTGCCGCGGCCGGTCCAGGATGACCACGGTCACGTCCGAGGAGGAGCAGCCCTTGGCCCGGGCCACGGCCGCGATGTTGTGCGCGGCCGGCGCCTCGATGTCGACCACGTCGGCCGCCTCCGGGCCGGTGACCAGCTTGGACATGTAGAACACCGCGGACGGGTCGTACATGGACCCGCGGGCGCTCACGGCCAGCACGGCGATCGCGTCCGGCATCCCGTTGGCGGTGAGGCGGGTTCCGTCGATGGGGTCCACGGCCACGTCGCAGGCCGGGCCGGTGCCGTCACCGACCTGCTCGCCGTTGTAGAGCATGGGCGCCTTGTCCTTCTCGCCCTCGCCGATGACGACCACGCCGTTCATGGACACCGTGTTGATCAGGGCCCGCATCGCGTGCACGGCCGCGCCGTCCGCGCCGTTCTTGTCCCCGCGGCCGACCCAGCGGGCCGCCGCCATCGCTCCCGCCTCGGTGACCCGGGCCAGTTCCAGGGCCAGGTTCCGGTCCGGCGCATGGATCTCCGGCTCCGCCGTCAGGTCGGCCGGCCCGGGGGTCTGCGGGGTCGCTGCCTCGTTCTCGGTCATCGCAGAGACCGCCTTCCCTGTGTGGCCGTGCCGCCATCCTGCGTCCCGCACGGGCGGGCGTAGCCTTGTCGCCGAGGGCGGCACACCCTGACGCCAGACGTGGGGAGCCCAACCGTGGGGAGCACTGCGTAGGCGGTGACAGGCGAATGACAACAGATGTTCCGCAGCCTACCGTGCGGTCCGCCGACCGCGGCGCGGCCACCAGGGCCGCCTTGCTGGCCGCCGCCCGCGAGGTGTTCATCTCGGTCGGCTACGCGCAGGCCGGGGTCACCGAGATCGTCGCCCGGGCCGGCGCCAGCGTCGGCAGCCTCTACCACCACTTCACCGGCAAGGCCGACCTGTACGTCGCGCTGTTCGAGGAGTTCCACCAGGGGCAGGCCTGGCGGGCGCGCCAGGCGGCGCGCGGCGCGCGCGACGAGCACGTCCGCGAGCCACGGCAGCTGTTCCTGGCCGCGGCCCGCGCCTACCTGGACGGCTGCCTGGAGGATCGCGAGCTGTCCCGGCTGTTCGTGTCCGGGGACGCCCCGCCCGGGTTCGACCTGATCATGCGCCAGCGGCTGCGCGAATGGGCCAGCCGCAACGCCGACTTCTTCGCGCGCAGCGCCGGGCCGGCCGACGAGGCGGTGGCGGTCGTGATGACCGGGGCCCTCATGCTGGCCGTGGCCGAGGTGTCGCTGGACGAGGACGCCACGCACGCCCGGCGGCTGGCCTGCGGCGTGCTCGATGTGCTGTCCGGGGTCGGTCCCCGGGTCCCGGGCGTGACCAGCCGGCTACGTTGATGCCGTGAGCGCTGAGCCAGAGCCGGCCGGGAACGGCGGAGCGCAGCCGGCCGGGGACGACGGCCCCTCCGCCGCGCTCAGCTATGAGCAGGCCCGCGACCAGCTCACCGAGGTGGTCCGCCGCCTGGAGGGCGGCGGTCTGACCCTGGAGCAGTCGCTGGACCTGTGGGAGCGCGGCGAGCGGCTGGCCGCCGTCTGCGAGCAGTGGCTGGAGGGCGCCCGCGCCCGCCTCGCCGCCGCGATGGCCGCGCGCGCACCCGAGTCCGCCGAACCGGGCGCACCCTTTTAATTCTCCGCAACGAAGACCGCCCCGCCCGGCTCACCCACCACGGCACGAGTTCCCGCGTGCCCCACCAGCCCCACCAGCCCCACCAGTCACACACCCAGCTGATCACGACGCGTCAGCGGCCTGGGGGGCGTGGGCAGCCGGGGCGGGAGGGGGCGGCCGGGGCGGTCAGCCGAGGGGTGCGACGCGGTGCGCGGTCGGTGGCAGCCCGGAGCCCCCGGCCAGTCGGGCGGCGGCCGCCCCCCGGGCGGCCCGGACCGCCGCGGCGACCATCCGTGCGTAGAGCCGGGCCCCGGTGGGCTGCGGATGCACCTCGTCCGGCCACAGCAGGCTGGTGCGGTGCTCGATGGTCGCGAACCAGTTGGCCATGACCACGTTGGGGTACCGGCGGGCTGCGGCGGCGATGACACGGTTCACCCCCGCCTCCCAGGGCCGCGCCTCGTAGGTGTTGACCAGCACCAGGTCCCGGTGCGGGCCGACCGCGCGGACCAGCTGGCGCATCTGCTGGGAGGTGAACGTGCCGTTGGTGCCGAGCGCGAACACCACGACCGGGCGCAGCCGCCCGGCGGCCGCGAGGTGCTGCACGACCGGCAGGCCCGCGCTGACCTGACGGCTGACCTGGGCGTCGATGGAGATGCCGGGCAGCGCGGCGGCCAGCTGGACGGCCGACGCGAGCATGACGGAGTCGCCGACCGCGAAGACGTCGGAGCCGGTCACCCGGGCCCGGGCGGCCGCGGCGGTGATCGCGGCCGGGGTGGCCGCGGGACTGGCGGCCGGGCTGGCCGTGGGACTGGCGGCCGGGCTGGCCGGGAGCGCGCTGGCCGGTGGCGGGCCTGGCGGCCGGGCCGGCCGGGTCCTGCTGGCTGACCCTGACCCCCTCGCTGATCTGCTCGGCCAGCCCGGAGGACGAGTGTGCGTGCACCACCCCGTAGCCCGCGGCGCCCGCCACGGCCAGGGCGGCCACCACGGCGAGCGCGGGGACGGCGCGGACGGGTGAGCGGTGCGCCCCGGCCAGGGATCCGACGACCATCCGGGACCGGGCCGCGACCGTGGCCCGGAATCCGTCGCGGATGATGGGTTCCTCGACCCACCGCCAGGACGCCGCGGCCAGCCCGATCGAGAGCGCCGCCTCGGGCAGCCAGATCCAGCCCGCCGGGCGCTGCTCCGGGAACGCCGCCGTGGCCAGCGCGATGACCGGCCAGTGCCACAGGTAGATCCCGTAGGACCTGACCCCGATCCAGCGCAGTACGGACCGGCTGAGCACCCAGCTGACCAGGCCCGGGGTCGCCGCGGCCAGCACCACGCCGCCCGCCGCCAGCGCCGCGATCAGCAGCCCGGCCGGGTAGAGCACCCGGTCCGTCCCGGCGAAGTGGCCCATGGCCCAGGCCAGCACGGCGATCCCGGCCAGGCCCACCGCGTCGGGGATCCGGGTGTGGTCACGGTCCACCGCCCCCAGCGGGCCTGCGGCCGCCAGCCGGCGCAGCGGCCAGGTCAGCGCCAGCGCCGACCCGATGAACAGGGCCGAGGCGTGCGTGTCGGTGCCGTAATACACCCGCGACGGGTCCGCGCCGGGCACGTAGACCAGGGTCATGGCCAGCGCGGACAGGGCCGCTCCGGACCAGGCCACGCCGGCCCGGAGGCGGCGGGACCGGCAGGTCTTGAGGATCACGAACAGGAACAGCGGCCAGACCAGGTAGAACTGCTCCTCGATGGCCAGCGACCACAGGTGCTGGAGCGGTGGCGGCGGCCCGAACTCGGCGAAGTACGAGTGGTGCGCCAGCGCCTGCCACCAGTTGCTGGAGTAGGTGACCGCGGCGAGCAGCGCCGACCGGAGCGCGGCCAGCTGGGCCGGCTCGATCACGGCCGTGGCCGCGGTCACCACGACGAGCAGGACCGCCAGGGCCGGCAGCAGCCGCCGGGCCCGCCGGGCCCAGAATCCGCGCAGGTCCAGCCGGCCGTGCCGGTTCCACTGGGCGGTCAGCAGGTCGGTGATCAGGTATCCGCTGAGCACGAAGAAGACGTTGACCCCGAGGAACCCCCCGGAAAATGCGGACAACTGCTCATGAAAGGCAATAACGGCAATAACGGCCAGTGCGCGCAGCCCATCCAGGCCCGGCCGTCGTGAAGTGGCCTGATCGGATGTCGTGCCTTTCACGGCATGTGTCGTCACTGTGCTGATCCCCCCCGGCTCACAGCAATGTTCAGAGTTCTCGCCCGTTCAATGCGGGAAGAAACACCGTGAGAGGTAATAGGCAGGAAGAGTTTTGGCCGGGGGCTGGCGTGCGGCGGGTCCCGGTTACTGGTCTTCGGCCACCGCGGTGAGCTGGTCGTCGGCGAACCGCAGGGTGAGCCGCTCGCCGGGCGGCACGTCCGCGGCCGCGCGCACCACGCTGCCGTCGGGGCGCTGCACGATCGCGTAGCCGCGGCGCAGGGTGGTGGCCGGGGACAGGGCCAGCAGCCGGGCCCGCACGTGGGACACGTCGTCCCCGGCGCGGTCCAGCGAGGCGGACAGCCGCCGCCGGGCCCGCTCGGCGAGCCCGGTGACCAGTTCCTGCCGCCGCTCGATCTCCCGGACGGGCGAGGCGAGCGCGGGCCGCGACCGCATGTCCGCCAGCCAGGCGGTCTCGCGTTCCATCCGGCCGGTGACACACCGGCGGGCCCGGCCGCGCAGCTGGGTGATGAGCGCGAACTGCTCGCTCACGTCGGGCACGATGCGCCGCGCGGCGTCGGTGGGCGTGGACGCCCGCACGTCCGCGACCAGGTCCAGCAGAGGCGTGTCCTGCTCGTGCCCGATCGCGCTGACCACCGGCGACTTCGCGGCGGCCACGGCCCGGATCAGCGTCTCGTCGGAGAACGGCAGGAGGTCCTCGATCGAGCCGCCACCGCGGGCGATGACGATCACGTCCACCGACGGGTCGGCGTCCAGCCGGTGCAGCGCGTTGACCACCTCGCCCACCGCGTACTGCCCCTGGACGGCCACCGGCTCGACCCGGAACTGGACCGCGGGCCACCGGTGGGCGGAATTGCGCAGCACATCCTTTTCCGCGGCCGAGTCACGTCCGCAGATCAGGCCGATTTTGCCGGGCAGGAACGGGAGCGGGCGCTTGCGCTCGGCCGCGAAAAGCCCTTCAGCGGCCAGGGCCCGGCGGAGCCGTTCCAGCCGGGCCAGCAGTTCACCGACGCCCACGGCCCGGATTTCGGTGGCCGAAAGGGAGAAAGACCCCCGGTTGGTGTTGAAGTCGGGTTTGGCCCAGACCAGGACCCGGGCGCCTTCCCCGGGCGGCGGGTCGGTGGCGTCCAGCACCGTGCGCGGGCAGATGACCCGGACCGAGACGGCCGCCACCGGGTCACGCAAGGTCAGGAACACCGTGTTACCGCGCCGGGTGAGCTCGGCGATCTGGCCCTCGACCCAGACCCGGCCGAGACGGCCGATCCACTCGCTGGTCAGCCTGAGGATCGTGCGCACCGGGACCGGTGCCTCGGGTGAGGTGTCTAGCGCCATGGTGGGCGGCTGCGTCCGATTCCGGCTGATCGCGGCCGGGCGGCCGGCCTCAGCTGCCTTCGCTGAGTTTGGTGAGGCGGCGCTCGAACATGGTGATCACGGCCGGCCGGCCCTCGTGGGCTTTCTCGTAGTCGAGCAGCACCTGGACCTGGGTGGCGTCCAGCACCCGCAACCGCGCTCGCAGCGAGGCCACGGAGAGCTGGTCGTAGTTGGGGACGGGCAGGGCCTCGCCGGCGGGCGCGGGGGGTTCGGCGACGACGGCGGGGACCGGGACGGCGGGCGCCAGGCCGGCCGGGTCCGGGACGGGGGTGACGTCGGAAGGCTCCGGGACCGCGGGCGCCAGGCCGGCCGGGTCCGGGACGGGGACGAGGTCGGAAGGCTCCGGGACCGCGGGCGCCAGGCCGGCGGAGTCCGGGACGGGGACGAGGTCGGAAGGTTCCGGGACGGCGGGGGAGGTCTCGGCCGTCTCGTCCAGCGCGGGCTCGGGCGAGACGGGCCGGGGGAGAGGGGCTCGGCCGGGGCCCTCACGGCCGGGACGGGCTCCGTCGGCGTGTACCCGGCCGGGGTGGCGGGAACGGCCAGGTCTTCCTCGTCCTGCTCCTCGTCCCCGTCGAGCAGCCTGACGTTCCCGGTCTTGTCCAGCGACCGCCACCGCGTGGTCTCCGCGTCCTGGGCCGGGGCCGGGCGCGGCGCGGCCGGCTTCACCTGCGGAGCCTCGGCCGGGGCCTGCTGGGCCGGCGGGGCGGCCGTCGCCCCGCCGCTGCCCGAGAGCTGCTCGGCGGCCCGGGCGCGGAACCGGTCCGCGGCCATCAGGAACTGGCCGATGGTGGCGAACACTGTCCGCAGCGCTTGCGCAGGGATTTCCTTGAGGCGGTCATTGACCTGTGGCAAAGGCATCTCGATCGTTCTCCTCAGGTATGTCCCGGCGCCAGGGGGCTCGGGGCCCGCGCGCTCCCACAGCGCAGGCCTGCCGGGCGTTCCGACCCCGGCGGCGCAGCGTGGGTCCGTGACAGGCACAGTCGTATCAGATCGAGCATGACACTGTCACGGGCTGCTGCCGGGGCAATTGGTGCTTCAGCGGCGGGAATCGGCGACGGATGGCGTCCATCCGGTTCCGGGGTGCGGCGCTGGCATCGGGCACGCCGGGCTCAACTACCATAGGGGACATGCCCGTGACTACCCGACGCGTACTGCTCGCTAAGCCCCGTGGCTACTGTGCGGGGGTTGACCGGGCGGTTCAGGCCGTCGAAACGGCCCTCGAGCGCTACGGTGCCCCCGTCTACGTGCGCAAGCAGATCGTGCATAACACGCATGTGGTCCGTGAGCTGGAGACCCGCGGCGCGATCTTCGTGGACGAGGCTGACAGCGTGCCCGAGGGTGCCGTCGTGGTCTTCTCCGCCCACGGGATATCGCCCGAGGTGCGCGAGGAGGCGAAGCGCCGCGGCCTGCGGACCATCGACGCTACCTGCCCGCTCGTCACCAAGGTGCATAACGAGGCCAAGCGGTTCGCGGCCCAGGACTACGACATCCTTCTCATCGGCCACGAGAACCACGAGGAAGTGGTCGGCACCACCGGCGAGGCACCGGGCCGCATTCACCTGGTGGACGGGCCGGACGGCGGCGCGGACGTCCAGGTCCGCGACCCGGCCCGGGTGGCCTGGCTGTCCCAGACCACCCTGTCGGTGGACGAGACACTGCAGACGGTCGCCGCGCTGCGCGAGCGCTTCCCGAAGCTGGCCGACCCGCCCAGTGACGACATCTGCTACGCCACCCAGAACCGCCAGTCCGCGGTGAAGAAGATCGCGACCGACGCGGACCTGCTGATCGTCGTGGGCTCGGAGAACTCATCGAACTCGGTCCGGCTGGTCGAGGTGGCCCTGGACGCTGGTGCCCGCGCCGCCTACCTGGTCGAGGACGCCACCGCGATCGACCCGGCCTGGCTGGACGGGGTCGCCACGGTGGGGCTGACCAGCGGCGCCTCGGTTCCCGAGGAACTCGTGACTGGCGTGCTGGAGTACCTGGCCGGGCAGGGGTTCGGCACCGTCGATGAGGTCGAGGCGGTCGAAGAGCGGCTCGTCTTCGCGCCGCCCCCGGAACTGCGCCGCACCGCGCCGCGCTGAACGTCCCGGGCTGAACCAGCCCGGCCGAACCGTCCCGCGCCGAAGCGTCCCGCGCTGGACGGTCTCGCGCCGGCGCCGGGCCGCCGGACTCAGCGGTAGTGCCGCGGACCGGGCTGGTACGCGGCCCGGCTGCCCGTGGTCCGGCGCCCGTGGTCCTGGTCCCCGATCGCGGCTGGGCTAGATCGGGCCGCAGGTCGCGGCGCAGGTCAGAGACGCACTGCGGCAGGCCGCGCACCCAGGCGACGATCACGTACACGATCACCCCCGCGAACAGCCATGGTGCGACATTCGCCAGGGTCAGCGCGGTTCCCTCTACCGCCGAGATGATCATGCTGCCCTTCGCGGTCAGGGCCTTGACGACGATGAGCGCGAGGAAGAAGAGCAGCGGCGGGCTGACCGCGACCACCAGCAGGTCCCGTCGCCGGGTGTACCAGGCCGCGCCCACGCTGCCGATCACGAAACTCGCGCCGGCCAGCACGCCCCACTGGAGCCAGCTCGCCAGCAGCAGGCTGAGGAAGAACAGCACGAGCATGCCGGCGATCGCGCCGCGGCCCGTCAGCGTGATCCCGCCACGCTCCCCGGCCCGGCCCTGCCCGGTGCCCGTGGCCCGCTCGGCATCGGTGCCCCGTTCCGTGGCCGGCCCGAACTGCACGCCCAGACCGGGTTCCACGGCCGGGCCGAACTGCACCGCCGGACCGGATTCCGCGGCCGGCCCAGGCTGCATACCCGGACCGGGTTCCACAGCCGGCCCGACCTGCACACCGGAACCGGATCCCGCGGCCGGGCCGAACTGCACCGCCGGACCGGATTCGCGGCGGTAATTTCACACCGGGGGCGGGTTCCGCGGCCCGAGCTTCACACCCGGGGCGGGTTCCGCGGCCGGCCCGAGCTTCACACCGGAACCAGGTTCCGCCGCCGGGCCGAGCTTCACGGCAGGGCCGAATTCCGCGGCGTCGGAGGCCCATTCCCCGCTCTGGGCGGGACCCGACGGCTGGTCAGCCTCGTCCCAGGGACGCCCGGCCGGAGCATCGATCCGCTCCGCGGACCATGGCTTCCCGGTGCCCCGGGACGAGCGGGAACGACTGGATCCCGGCCGCCGCGGGGGCCAGGACGCGTCGGGCCGTGGCTGGGACACCCTGTGCTCCCTCCCCGGCGCTGCCGTGCGGATGACGGCCTCGCTGGCCACGCTACCCCGGCCCGGTGCCCGATCTGGGCCATTGACACGCCCGGACGCCGGGGCGGACCGCGGGTCCCCGAACGCCGGGTAATGCTTTGGTCACGCGTTTGACCAGGGAGCTTTCCGTTAGCCACGCGAACGGCTGGTCATCCGGCGGGCCCATCAGCCCGCCGGATCGGCGTTCCCCCTTCCCCTTCTTGCTCGTCGGCCGGGCGCGCGAAACGGCCCAGCGCCGTCCCGAGCACGGCGACCAGGATCCAGAAGTACGTGGCGAGCTGCGCAGAGACGAGGGCCACCGGGATGGACAGCAGGAAAACCACCGGGATGCGCGCTACGCGAAGCGCGATGTAGCGGCGTACCGCAGCCGACGTGCCGGGCACCAGTAGATCCTTGACCTGGCTCGCGTAGAGCCAGACGGCCAGTTCGGCGAGCCCCGCGCAGGAAATGCATACCGCATAGAAGATCGTCGAGACCCGGTCCGAGCCGGTTCCGCCGAGCAGGGAGGTTGGGTAGGGCAGGAACGCGATAGTGCCGAGGAAAACCAGGTTGATGGCGATCACGGCCCGGTCGAGCACCGTGATGTAACGGAAGATCGAGTGATGACCCATCCAGAACAGCCCGATCACCAGGAAACTGATGCCGAAGCTGAGAATGTTGCCTTTGGCCGCGCTGAGCTGGCGGGCGGGGTCGGTGAACCTGGGGACCCGTATGTCGATCACCAGCAGGGTGATCGCGATGGCGAAGATGGCGTCGCTGAAGAACAGCACCCGGTCGTACTCCAGGTGACCGGACTGGGCCAGCAGGCTGAGCCTGGGCGGGGCCGGCTTATCCTGCGCCATGGCTGCCCGGTATCGCCATCACGGCCTCTGGCGGCCCGTCCCGGCCGGGCAGCTCCGGACGTCCGGCGCCGGCCCGCCCCGGCTCGGCGGGATCCGGCTGCGGTGGGACGGTGATTTCCGGGCTGGGCCGTTCGGAGGCGGCCAGATCCGGTGCGGGCTGTTCGAGGGCGGCCAGGTCCGGGGCGGCTCGTTCAGGGGCGGGCTGTTCGTGGGCGGCTAGCTCCGGTGCGGGCAGGTCCGGGGCGGGCAGTTCGGGAACCGGCAGCTCAGGCACGGCTAGTTCCGGGGCGGACAGGGTCCTGGCGGCCTCCTCGATGAGGGCGGGGGTCTCCAGGTCCCCTTCCACCACGCCGAGCTGGTTCAGCTTGCGGGCGCTGACCAGGACCCGGCTTTCCAGCGAGCCCACCGTCTGGTTATAGGTGGTGACCGCAGAGGTGAGCGCGCGGCCGAGGCGGTCCATGTGCCGTCCCAGGCCGGAGATCCGCTCGTAGAGCTCACGGCCCAGGTCGAACGCCGCCCGGGCGTTCTCCGCCAGCGCGTCCTGCTGCCACGCGTACTGGGCGGTGCGCAGCATCGTGACCAGCGTGGTGGGCGTGGCGATGTGGACCTTGCGCGCCATCGCGTGCTCCAGCAGCGCCGGATCGTGCTCCAGCGCCGGGGCCAGGAACGCCTCACCGGGAATGAACAGCACGACGAATTCCGGGGCCGGGCTGAGCGAGGCCCAGTACGACTTGCCCGCCAGCCGGTCCACGTGCTCACGCACGTGCCGGGCGTGGGCGTCCAGCCGCGCCGCGCGTACCACCTCGTCCGAGGTCTCCGCCGCCTCCAGGTAGGCGGCGAGCGAGACCTTCGAGTCGACCACGATGTTCTTGCCGCCGGCCAGCCGCACGACCATGTCGGGCCGGAACATGCCCTCGGCGGTCTGCACGCTGACCTGCTCGTCGAAGTCACAGCGCGGGGACATCCCGGCCAGTTCCACTACCCGGCGCAGCTGCATCTCGCCCCACCGGCCGCGGGCCTCCGGCCGCCGCAGGGCGGTCACGAGGGACTGGGTCTGGGCCCGCAGATCGTCCGAACTCTGCCGGGTGATCTTCATCTGCTCCGTCAGGGCCGCGTGGGATAGATGCCGCGCCTCGTCGGTCTCCCGGAGCTGGGCCTCCACCTTGGCCAGCGTTTCCCGGAGGGGCTGGACCAGGTGCTCGACCGCGGCCCGGCGCGTTTCCAGCTCGCCGGCGGCCCGGGCGTTGGCCGCGCTGAGCCTGCCCTCGGCCATCTCCAGGAACATGGTGGCGCTGCGATCGAGGGCCTGGGCGGACATGGCCTGGAAGCGCTCGGCCAGCTGGCCGTCGATCAGGGCCGCCCGTTCCTGGGCGGCGCGCTCCATGATGGCCGCCCGGTCCTGGGCGGCCCGCGCCCGCTCCTCGGCCGCGCGGGCCTGGCCGGTGAGGTCGGCGGTCATGCTGGCCAGGCGGCCACGGGCGTACAGGTAACCGAGGGCGGCGCCGATGATGGCCCCCACGGCCAGTAGGGCGAACATCCAGAAGACGTCCATAGTCCGTCATGGTGGCAGTGGCCACTGTCAGTTTCCTGTCCGACACGCTCGACCCGGTCAGCTGGTCAGGGCAGGCCCGGCAGGTTCACCCTGCGAACCGCTCTAGACTCGCGCAGGTGAGTCTCTCGATCGGCATCGTCGGCCTGCCCAACGTTGGCAAGTCCACCCTGTTCAACGCGTTGACGAGAGCCAACGCGCTGGCCTCCAACTACCCGTTCGCGACTATCGAGCCAAACGTCGGCATCGTCGGCATCCCCGACGCCCGGCTCGCGGTTCTCTCCGGGCTGTACGACTCGGCCCCGATCGTGCCTGCCACCGCACGGTTCGTGGATATCGCCGGGCTGGTGCGGGGGGCGTCACAGGGCCAGGGGCTGGGCAACCAGTTCCTGGCGCATATCCGGGAGAGCGACGCCATCTGCCAGGTCGTGAGGGTGTTCTCCGATCCTGATGTCAGTCATGTCGATGGCGACGTGTCACCCGCGCGCGACGTGGACACGGTGGCGACCGAACTTATCCTGGCCGATCTGCAGACCCTGGAGAAGGCGGTACCCCGCCTCGTTAAAGAAGCGAAGTTCGCCAAGAATCCGGAGCGCCAGCGGTCAGCCGATGCTGCCGCGGCGGCGCAGCAGGTGCTGGACAACGGGACGACGCTGTTCGCGGGGGCGGCCGCCGCCGGTATCGACCTGGCTGACCTGCGTGATCTCCACCTGCTCACCGCGAAGCCTTTCGTTTACGTGTTCAACATGGACGAAGCTGAGCTGGCGGACGAGGAACTGCGGACCAAGCTGGCCGCCCAGGTGGCGCCGGCCGAGGTGATCTTCCTCGACGTCAAGACCGAAGCGGAGCTGGCCGAGCTGCCCGAGGACGAGGCGCTGGAGATGGCGGCCGAACTGGGGATGGGGGAGCCGGGGCTGAACCGGCTCGCGCACGCGGGGTTCGCCGCCCTGGGCCTGATGACGTTCCTGACCGCGGGGCCGAAAGAGGTCCGGGCCTGGGAGATCCCGGTCGGCGCGACGGCGCCCGAGGCGGCCGGGGTCATCCACACCGACTTCCAGCGCGGCTTCATCAAGGCCGAAGTGGTGGCGTTCGACGACCTCGTGGCGGCCGGATCGCTCGCCGCAGCCCGCGCCGTGGGCAAGGTGCGCATCGAGGGCAAGGACTACGTGATGCGCGACGGCGACGTGGTCGAGTTCCGCTTCAACGTCTAACCATCGTGAAGGCGCCGTGCCGTCGTGAAGCGCTGCGGGAATTGTCACCTCTGGGTGAGACGGTCGGGTCATGACGAACCGCGAGGACCTCGAGATAACCCAGCTCACCCGCCCAGGTGAGGCCTATCCAGCGGTGAGGCAGGAGCTGACCGCATGCTGGGTAGCGGTCACGAACGCCGGCGGCGCGGCGGGATTCCCTTTTCCCCCAGTTGACGGAAGTCACGTCCGGCCGGCAGTCGATGCCCTTGCGGGCCGCCTCAACCCAAGCCAGAGCCGGATACTGCTTGCCCGTGTCGCGGGCGCCCTCGCGGGCTGGGTGGGCCTCAGCCGCGACCCCAGCCCTCTCATCGCGCACTGGGGTGTGGTCAGCCACTTGCAGACGCAGCTCGTGCGCCGGAACGCAGGCATCGGATCGGCCCTGATGAGCCGGCTCAGGGAAGTTGCCCGTGACGAGATGGGCCTGGAGCAGCTCCACCTGGCGGTGCGCGGCGGAATGGGCCTCGAAGGCTTTTACGGCCGGCTCGGCTGGCAGGTAACAGGCCGCTGGCCCGGCAAGCTCCGGCTCGCCCCCGACGACACCAGAGACGAGATCCTGATGATCCTCGCGCCGCTGTGACCATAGGGAACGCGGTCAAGTTGGAAGCCATCGAACATGAGCCACGCCTACCCCGCTCGGTCCGCGCTGACCATCGTCAACGTGTAGTCGTATTCCGTTCTGGCATCAGGGCGCCGTTGACTGACGGCTGTCCGCTCCACTCAAGATGTGGCATCATTGAGAGCATCAGATGATGCGATTCTAGATGCGGAGGTCTCGATGAGGACCACGGTGACCATCGATGACGAGCTCTTGGCGCGCGCGACTGAATTGACGGGTATCACGGAGAGGTCCGCGCTCTTGCGCGACGGGCTGGAAACCTTGATCCGTGTGGAGAGCGCCAAGCGCCTGGCGGCCCTAGGTGGCTCGGACACCCACGCAACCGCGGCGCCGCGTCGGCGGGACGGCGCCAGGTGATCCTGGTCGACACCTCGATCTGGATCGACCACTTCCATGCCTCAGAGCCTTCACTCGTTGCGCTCCTCCGTGACGACCAGGTCGGATGTCATCGTGCTGTGATCGAGGAACTGGCGCTCGGGTCGATCAAGCAACGCGACCGTGTGCTGGCCCTCCTTGAGAGCCTCCAGGGGTTCCCGGTCCTGACGCATGAGGAAGTGATGGCGCTGGTGGATGGGCGTCAGCTCTGGGGGCGTGGACTGAGTGTGGTGGATGTCCACCTGCTCGGCTCCGTCATGCTTGTCGGCGGAGCACGGCTGTGGACGCGTGACAAGCGGTTGGTCGCGGCATGCCGGGACGGTGGAGCCGCCTATGTCGAAGAGTCTTGAGGAACGTCGGGGTCCGGAGGCCCGTACATGTGTATCGGTGGCGGAACATGGTGGAGTTCCGCTTCAAACGTCTAGTGCCTGCTGGGTCCGCGGAGTGCTGTCATGGCCGATGCGCTGTTCGAGGAGCCGCGGCTGGCCCGGGTCTACGATCCCCTCGATCCTGACCGCGACGACCTCACGGTATACGCGGCGATCGTCGCGGAGTTCGGGGCCCGCAGCGTCCTCGACATAGGGTGCGGCACCGGCACCTTCGCCTGCCTTCTGGCCGGCCGTGGTGTCGACGTCATTGGCGTGGACCCGGCCGGTGCCTCGCTGGATGTGGCCCGGGCCAAGCCTGGTGCCGGACGGGTGCGCTGGCTGCGGTGCGGCGCCGCCGGCCTGCCCCCGCTCCAGGTCGATCTGGCCACGATGACCGGCAACGTCGCTCAGGTCTTCGTCACCGACGAGGAGTGGGAGGCGGTCCTGCGGAGCGCGCACGCCGCGGTCCGGCCCGGGGGGCGCCTGGTCTTCGAGACCCGTGACCCGGCCGCGCAGGCGTGGCGGGAATGGAATCGCGCCGGCTCGCTGTCGCGGGCCGACGTTCCCGGCGCTGGCGCGGTCGAGTCGTGGGCCGAGGTGACCAACATCCGCGGTGACCTGGTGTCTTTCCGGTCGATCTTCGTGTTCGAGGCGGACGGCGCGGTCCTGACCTCGGAGTCGACGCTGCGTTTCCGGCGGCGCGATGAGGTCGCCGATTCCCTGATGGCGGCCGGTTTCACTGTGGACGATTTGCGTGATGCGCCTGACCGGCCCGGTCGTGAGCTGGTCTTCGTCGCGCGGCGTCCGGACTGAGCCGCCATCTCCGCCGGTGATTCCCGGAAGCCCCCCAGCCGCTAATCCGGTGTACGGCAGTCGTCTTGTGGGTGAGCAGTGAGATTCGTGCCTTCTGGGGCTCGATAAGCCGGATGATTTGCGGCGCTAAGGCCTGGGAGAGTGGCGTATTAGCGAGCGTGAAGTCACTCGCTGGGCCGCAATCGGCCGGACCACTCCGGCGGGGAGCCAGCCGTCAACACGGGCCAGATGCCCCGTGCGACACGGGCGCTGCGGTGCTCGCCCGGGCCTCCAGATACAGCTAAGATGCCTCGTAAGGCATCGGGTGCAACTATTTTGCCGTGGGTTGCGGGGCACGCTGACAGCTGTCAACCGAGAGTTCCTAGCAAACCTGCGTATCGACATCGTCGCAGGTCAGAGACCTACGATCGCAATCGTGGTGCTCTCACACCGGTCAATGGGCGGTTTGTTTGCCCGTGTACCGGGCAGTGGGCCTCGCGAAAGGGGCTCCCGGGTCGGCGGGTTATGGCGCAGAATAGGGCGATAGACGGCATAGGAAGGCACCGCAACTCATTGCTGCGCGTGCGCAGGAACGGGCGGAGGTGCGATGGTTCGCCGGTCAACCGCTGAACGCAGTCCGCATTTGGGTGAACACGGGCTGGACTACGAAGCGGGGACCGAGTATTCCGGGCGCGGCCAGACCGGGCGCGGGCGGACATCGCGAACCTGGGGCGGAGCGGGCGGCCGGTGGCTTGTCTGGCTCTTCCGGGGTGTTGCCTGGGCCGTGGTCCTGCTTATCGGTTACCGCGGTGTCGTCGCGATCCTGTCCGGCGAGTCTCACTCGGGCCAGGCGGCGCCCGCTGCGTCCGTGCCGGCGGGCAACGGCTTCCCGGTCACCCTCGCGGACGCCTACGCCATGCAGTTCGGCCAGGTGTACCTGAACTACAACCCCGGCGACGCGGCCCAGCGTGCCGCGCACCTCGGCGCCTTCCTGCCCAGCGGATCCGACCCGGAGCTGGGCTGGAACGGCAAGGGCACGTCGCAATTGCAGTCCGAGGTGGTGGCCGCCACCGATGTGCAGGATGCTCACCACGCCGTGGTGACGCTCCTGGCCCGGGTCAATGGGCAGCTGATGCAGCTCGGGGTGCCGGTCTACGCGTCTTCGGCCGGACTCGTGGTCTCCGGCGCGCCCGCCTGGCTGCCTGCCCCGGGGCGCGCCACCCTGCCCTCGGCGGCCCCCGTAGGTACTGATTCCGGCACCCAGGCCGTGCTGACCAACCAGCTTCCGGCGTTCTTCCAGGCTTACGCCAGTGGCAATCAAGTGACCCTGGGCCGGTTCCTCGCCCCGGGCACCTCGCTGACCGGGCTCGACGGCGCGGTGACTTTCCAGTCCATCACCAACATCAGCGTCCCACCCGGCGACTCGACCCGCCATATCATTGCGACCGTCGTCTGGAGCGTTCCGGCCAGAAACCCAGCAGGTCAGATCGTCAAGGGCGGGGCACCCGCCCAGCTCCAGATGAGCTACGCGCTCACCGTCGTGAAGCAGAACGGAACCTGGTACGTCAGGGACATCAGCGCAACAACCGAGTCACCGGGGTCGCCGTGACCGGACTTCGAAGGCCGCACGCCTCCGCCCGGCCAGGCGTGATCCCCCATAACCCGGAGTAGATCGATGTCGTTCCATCCGCTCATCATCGGGGCCTCGTCAATCAACACCACGGGGCTCGTGAACTACTTGCAGGGGCTCTTCGGGCCGCTGTTCCTCGGGATCGTCGGGATCGTCGCCCTCTTCTTCTTGTTCACACGGGAAATCATCCGGTTTGTGCAGTTCCTCGTGCTCGCCGTCGCCATCGCGGTGATCTTCTACACCCCGAGCATCGTGCAGACGCTCGCTACGGGCATCGCGAACGCGCTCGGCGTCCACTGATCTCCGCCCAGGCCGGAAGGAGAGCGCCCGGTGGACTTGCCCACCTATACCAGCATCTGGCGGATCGAAAAGCGGCTGTACAAGCTGTACGATTTCAGGCTGCCGATGCCGGTCCCGGTTGGCCAGATCGCTGTATTCGCGGCGATCACGGTGCCGTACGTGATCCTGCTGACCATCCTCGGGCTGCCCTTCAACCACACCCTGTTCTGGCTGTACGTGCTGCCGCCGGGCGTGATCACCTGGCTCGCCACGCGGCCCGTGCTGGAAAGCAAGAGACTCCCTGAGCTGGTCATTTCGCAGGTCCGCTACCTGGGTGAGCCGGGGACCTGGTGCCGGATGGCTCCGCTGCAGGAGAAAGACGACGTCGTCGTGATCGGCAAGGTCTGGCGCCGGGACGCCGAGCGCCCCCGGTCGCCCGCCGAGGCCCCGGCCCTGGCGCCCGCCGCTATCCCCGCCGTCCCGGCCGTCGCCGGGCGCCCGGCCCGGCTGCGGCCGGCGGCCGCGCGCAAAGCCGCTGTGCAGGCGGCTCCGGCTTCGGGGGCCCCGGCCAGCCCGCGCGTCCGCGTGCCACGTGCCGCTCCGGCCCGGCCAGTGCCCCCCGCGGCGAAGCGGCGGGGCCGGCCCCCCAGTGGCCCACTATCGCCCCTGGTCCCGCAGGGCCGCCGCCTGCCACGGCGGCGGATACGGCGCCGGCCGAGATTGCCCACGACGAGCGGCAGGCCCCACTGCGCCCCGCAGCCGAATCCGCCTGCCGTCACGCCACCCGGCCTGCCTTCCCGGCCAGCGCACCCGGGCTTCCCGGCCGGGGCCAGGAAGGGGCCACCCGGCCGCCCCGTCCCGATGACCTTGCGGCCGGGGCCCGGCCGCCGGCTGCGGCCCGGCCGCCGGCGGTGGCGACCTGGCCGGTGAAGGACCCGCACGCGCCCTCGTCGCCCTCGTCGCTGGCGGCCCCGGCCGCCCCGGCCTGGACCCCTCCGGGTCCGCCCGCTCCCCCGGCGCGCGGGGAAAGGGAGATGACGGCAGGACCGGCCGGGCCCGCGGCCGCGCCTCCGGTCCCGGCCACGGGAGATCCAGTTCCGGCTGCGGGGGATCCGGTCCCCGTCGCGGGGGATGCGGTCCCGGGGGGGATGGGTCCGGTGGGGGGATGGGTCCGGTGGGGGGATGGGTCCGGGGGGGGATGGGTCCGGGGGGGGATGGGTCCGGGGGGGGATGGGTCCGGGGGGGGATGGGTCCGGTGGGGGGATGCGGCCGGCTGCGGGGGATCCGGTCCCGGCTGCCGGGGATGCGGTTCCGGCTGCCGGGGATCCCGGTCCCGCGGATCGGGATGCCCTGGTGGGGAGAGCCGATTCGTTGGCGGCGGCGGACACGGCCGTGCCCGTCCCTCCCGCCGGGCCCGTGGTGGGTGTGCCGGCCCAGGCACAGGCGGCCCCGCCGGAGCCGCCGGAGCCGTTGACTGGCCCGTCAACGAGCCCGGCCGGGTTCTTCATCGGCCCTGTCCGCCCTGAGGGGGCCGAGCCCGAGACGGCCCAGCCCGAGGCGGCTCAGCCCGGAGTGAGGTGAGGCGGCTGAGCCTGAGGCAGTTGAGCCCGAGATGGCTGAGGCCGGGGCAGCCCAGGACCTGACCGCCAGGACGCGAGGCCGCGCAGCCTGAGGCTGGCCCAGGCCGCAGCCCGAGGCCGCGCGCCCGAGGTCGAGCAGCCCGAGGTTGAAGCGCCCGAGATCACGCAGGCCGGCCTAACCCGGTCTGAGGTGGCAGAGGCCGAGGTGGCGCGGCCCGAGGTAGCGCAGGAGGAGGCCGCCGGATACCGGAGCGACGAGCCTGGGGCGACCGAGTCCCGGTGGACTGAGCCTGAGACTGCCGAGGACCTGAGCCCCCCGAACCTGAGACCCCCGAAGCTGAGACCGCCAGGCCCGAGGGGGCCCAGCCGTCAGCGGCGGCGGCCGGACTGGAAAGGCCCGCCGAGAACGCTCCGCTCGCCGGGCCCGATCTCCCCGCGGAACCACACGCCCGGGACGAGACGGCTGCGCCAGCCGGGGCTGACCCGCCGGACCAGGACTCGCCAGGCGAGTCCGCAGCACCCGCCGCCGGCCCGCCCTCCGCGCCGCCCAGCCCCTGGACGCCGCCCATCGTCGTGGTCCGCGGCGCGTCGAGCACCCGGCCGACCCTGGTGGAGCGGGCGCTGAGCGGCCCGGGCCAGCATCGCGGCGGCACCAGCTGGCGGGAGCACGTCAGGGTCGTGCCGGGCGGTCACGGTCCCGGACGGCCTGACATGGAACGGCGTGACCGGGCCCGGGTCCTCCTCCCGACCCACGGCCCCCTGGTCATCGTGGTGCTGGGCTGCACGGTCGGCGCAG
>CAWKOA010000016.1:0-350106 GCA_963851025.1 uncultured Actinomycetes bacterium | reverse complement strand
CAGCCGCTGCAGCTGCTCCGCCCGGATCCTCGGCCGGGTGGCGAGCAGCTCGTAGGCGCGCGCGGCCGCGACCAGGGGACTCAGCGGCGCCGGGACGAAACGGGTCCGGCTGCCGACCGCCTGGCCGCAGCTGCGCAGAAGCTCGGCGAAGCTGAGCGGCTCCGGGCCGGCGATGTCGTAGGTGACCTCCGCGGACACCGGCCGCTCGACCGCACTCAGCACGGCGCCGGCCACGTCGTCCACGTGGACGGGCTGCTGGAGGTGGCGGCCGCCGCCCGGCACGGGCAGCACGGGCACCCGGGTCAGCAGCGTGAGCAGCCGGGACAGGTTCCGGTCACCCGGCGCGCCGTAGATCATGGTCGGGCGCAGGATCGTCCACTTCAGGCCGGACTCCCGGATCTGTTTCTCGGCGTCGAGCCGGATGGCCCGGGACCGGGCCGGGAGCCGGGTGGTCACCGCGGTGGTGGACAGGAATACGGCGCGGTCCAGACCGGCCGCGCGCGCGGCCCCCACGATGGCCGGCGCGTGGCCGAAGCCCAGCGAGGCAATATTCAGCAACGAGGAGCATTGCGCGGAACTGAACACGTCCGGGAGCCCAGCTGGATCGTCGAAGTCGCCGGTCAGTGGCTCGGCGCCATGCCTCGCCACGGCGGCGGCGGCCGTGTCGCTGCGGGCCAGGGCCACGACCTCGTGCCCGCGGCGGCTGGCCTCGTCCAGCACGTACCCGCCGAGGAAACCGCTGCCCCCGGTGACCAGCAGCCTCATAGCGGCCCGCCTGCGCTGTCCAGGATCTTGCGGTACTCGCGGGCCAGCGCGGCCCGGTCGTAGCACTGCTCGACATGGGCGCGCCCGGCCCGGCCCATGGCCCGGCGCCGCTGCGGGCTGATGGCCAGCTCGCGGACGGCGTCGGCCAGCGCCACGCTGTCCTCGGGCGGGACCACCACGGCGCCCGCTTCCCGCAGGATCTGCGCGGCCTCCCCGGTGACCGAGCCGATCACGGCCCGGCCGGCCGCCAGGTACTCGAACATCTTGGACGGGATGAAGGTGGCGAACAGCGGCACGTCGCGCAGCGGCACCAGGCAGATGTCCGCGGCGGCCAGCAGCGGGGGAACCTCGTCGTGCGGCACGCCGGGACGCAGGGTCACGTTCCGCAGGCCGAGGCCGGCGACCTTGCGTTCCAGCCGTGGCTTGTCCGCGCCCTCGCCGACGAACGCGAAGTGGACGGGGTGGGCGGCCAGCCGCGCCGCGGCCTCGGCGATCCCGGGCAGGCCCTGGGAGATCCCGTGCGTGCCCAGGTAGAGCACGAGGCAGTCACCCGGCGACGCGCCCAGGGCGGCCCGCACCGCGGGATCGGGTCGCCGGGCCGGATCGAATCGCCCGGGCGAGGTTCCGTTGCGGATCGTATGTATTTTTCCCGGCGGGACGCCGCGGCTGATCAGGTTCTCCCGGAAGCCCTCGCTCACGACGACGATCTCGTCCGCGGCCGCGTAGGCCGCGAGTTCCAGGCGCTCGAGCAGGCCGATGACCCGGCGGTTGGTCAGCACGCCGAGCTCGGTGAAGATGGCCGGCCACAGGTCGCGGATCTCCACGACCAGCCGGGCCCGCTTCAGCCGGGCCAGCAGCCACGCGGAGCCGATGGAGAAGAAGGTGGGCGAGGAGACCACGACCACGTCGGCGCGCCCGCTGGCCTGCGCGCCCAGCAGCACGCTGCTGACCATGAAGCTCAGGTGCCCGAGGGTCTTGCGGACGATCCCCTCGTTCGGCGTCGCGTAGAGCCAGGTACGCAGGATGCGGTAGCCGTCGCGCCGTTCCCGGCGCCGGATGGCACCCCGGTACTCCGGGGGGATCACGCCGGTCGGGTGGTTGGGCATCCCGGTGAGCACGGTCACCCGGTCCCCGTCCGCGGCCCACGTCGCGGCCAGCGCGGACAGCCGGGCCTGGGGCGCGCCCGTCTCGGGCGGGAAGTAATGCGTGACGATGAGGATGCGCACCTCAGCCCGGCTCCCTCTGCAGTTCGCGCTCCCGGTGGCGGCCCGCGACCGCGGCCGGCAGCTCCCGGGGACTGGGACTGGTGCGGTAGGGAAGGCCCGGGTGCCCGAGGAGCGCCGGTGACGCCAGGTAGAGCACCAGCAGGGCGAGCGCGGCCAGGTCGCAGCCGGCCCGCAGGCCCAGGTTCCCGGTCAGGCTCGTCGCGGCGAGCAGGGTGACGAGGATGGTGGTCGCCCCCGTCAGGAGGGTCACCTCCTGGTGCGTCCACCCCACGTCGCACCAGCGCTGGTAGGTGTGCGTGCGGTGCGCCTCGGCCCAGCGCTCCCCGGCCCGCACCCGCCGTTGCAGGGTCCAGGCGGTGTCCGCCAGGTACAGGGCCAGCGGGCCGACGGCGGCTTCGGGGGGCAGGCCGTGGATCAGCGCGGTCACGGCCAGCACGGCCAGCGCGGCACCTAGCGCGTAACTGCCGACGTCCCCGAGGAACACCCGGGCCCGTCCGCCGTTCCAGGGCAGGAAGGCCAGCGCGGCGACGGCGACGGCCAGTCCCATGGCGAGCAGGAAGGAGTCCTGGCGCCACTGCCCGAAACAGGCGTAGGCCACGCCCGCGATCATGGCGTGCGCGGCCGAGATCCCGTTGACGCCGTCCATGAAGTTGAAGGCGTTCACGAACCCCATCAGCCAGACCGCGGTCACCAGGGTCAGGGCGGCGAGCGCCGCCACGGGCAGCCGCAGGGGGGTAATGAGCAGCGCGGCGATCCCGGCGCTGCCCACGCCCTGGAGCAGCAGGCGCCGGATGGCGGTCAGCCCGTGCAGGTCGTCGACGAACCCCAGGGCCCCGAAGAAGCCGATCGCCGCGCCGAACGGGACGGCCGCACTGCCGCGGACCAGGACCACGGCCACGAGCAGCCCGAGCACGATCGGGAGCCCGCCGCCGCGCGGCGTCGGAACGGTGTGCGACGAGCGGGCTCCCGGCGTGTCAATCGCCGCCAGCCGGCGCAGCAGGGGAATCGTCAGCGGCTCGGCGACAATGACGACAATGCCGCAGCACAATACGGCTCGCGTGATCTCGTCCCCCCACACAGAGTGGATGCTACCGGGCTGGTGAACTTTCTGTAATCACATGGTCACTATAAGTTGCGATCAATTGCCGGGCCAGAATGGGGCATTCCCTGCCGGCGCGGTCATCTGCGGTAATCGCGGTCAACTGGGGTAACCGGAAATTGCCGGAGCGGCTATCGCGGGCCAGGTAGCTACCTGGAGCGGTGGCCGCGGCGCCCGAGTTTGCCCGCCGTCCCATTGGCCTGCACAGGCACCAGTGACGCGTCCGGGGCGTACGACCCGTAGCCGTATCCGTACCCGTAGCCATAGCCACTGCCGTAAGCGCTCTGCCGGGTCACCTCGTTCAGGACGACCCCCACCACCGGCGCCTTGGCCTGGCTGAACCGCTCGGCGGCGCGCTGCAGTTCGGCCCGCTTGGTCTGCCCGGCCGCCACCACGAGGAGCGTGCCGTCGGCGTACTTCGAGAGGACCATCGCGTCGGTCACCGGAAGGACGGGCGGGCTGTCCACCAGGACCAGGTCGAAGTTCTCGCGCAGGGCCGCGAAGATTTCGCGGGTCCGGGGCCCATCGAGCAGTTCCGCCGGATTGGGCGGGACCGGGCCGGCGGCCAGTATCCACAGGCAGTCGTAGCCCGGTACCTGCTGGAGGGACTGTTCCAGCGTCTGCTGTCCCAGGAGAACCGTGGTCAGCCCGGCCTGCTCCTCGATCCCGTAGAGCTGGCCCAGGCGGGGCCGGCGCAGGTCGCAGGACACGAGCACGACCCGCTCCCCGGCCTGGGCGAACACCGCCCCGAGGTTGGCCAGCGTGGAGGTCTTCCCTTCCGCGGCGGCCGGGCTGGTCACCAGCAGGGTGTGCAGTTCCTGCGCCTGCCGGGCGAACTGGAGCGACGTCCGCAGCGACCGGTAGGCCTCGGCGGCGGGAGATGTCGGTGCCGAAGTCGAGGCGACCTCGGCCCGGTTCCGCTTCCGCCACGACGTGACCATCGGCACCATCGCGATGACCGGCGCGCCAGCGGAGCGCTCCGCCGCTTCCTTGGACGACAGTGCGTCATCCAGGCTGTCCCGCAGGAACGCCGCCCCCAGGCCCAGCATCAGCCCGGCGGCCAGCCCGAGCAGGGCGTCCTGGACGGGCTTCGGCGAACTCGGCGAGGAAGGCGCGCGCGCTGAGGTGACGGACTCGACCCCGCTGGTGGCGGACGCTCCGTTGACCTCGAGCTGGGCGATCTCTTCCTTGAGCACGGCCTGCTGATTGACCAGCGCGCTGACCTGCGTGGCGGCGCTGGCCTTGCCCTGCAGCGACCGGATCTGCCTGCCCAGTGAGTTGATCTGCTTATGCAGTGTGGCCTGCGCCGTGGTCAGGTTCTTCAGCGCCGTGTTCTGCGTCTGCTCCACGAACGCGCTGGCGTAGGCATTGGCGATGCGGGCGGCCTGCGCCGGGCTGGCACTGATCGCCGTCAGCGCGATCACGTTGGTCTGGGCGACCTCGGAGGCCGAGATCGCGGGTGCGCTGCCGAGCTGGCGGCGGACGATCTGCATGACCGGCTCGCTCGTCGCGAGCTGCAGGTCGGTCTGCACGTCGGTGGTCGTCACCTGCTGCGGCGTGGTGCCCAGGGAGATGCCCTGCCCGGGCGACTGCACCAGCAGCTGCGCGGTGGCCGAGTACTGCTTGGGCTGAGTGAACGAAAGGGCCAGGCTGCCGCCCAGCCCCAGCACGGCGAGCGCGATCACCCACCATTTCCGGCGGCGCAGCACCACGAGATACGTGCGCAGAGTGGCTCCGTTGCCGGGCTCAGCCATCAGATACATCCCCCCGGGATACGACACGTCCGGACTCTGGGCCGAGCCCCGTGCGACACTGCAGTTGCGACAGTGAGTGTACTACTGCTCACATTAAGTGATTGCTATTGCCGGAATTGCTGAGGCGTGCGGTTGGCCGGCATGGGAGGACGAAGTGCGGCAAATGACGTCAGTCGTGACGACCAGAATCCTGGTGCTGTGTTCGGCCAATCAGTGCCGTTCGCCCATGGCCGGGGTACTGCTTACCCGTCATTTGTCGCGGTCGCGTACGCCGGTGGCCGTGCGCTCGGCCGGGCTGTTCTCCGAAGGGGAACCCGCGGCGCCGGAGGCGGCCTCGGCCCTGGCCGCCTGCGGCCTCGACATCTCCGGGCACCGCAGTCACCGGGTGGCGGGATCTGATCTGGCCTGGGCGGACCTGGTGCTGGGCATGTCCCGTGAGCACGTCCGCCACGCGGTGGTCACCGCGCCGGACACCTGGCCCCGCGCGTTCACGCTCAAGGAACTGGTCCGCCGCGGCGAGCAGGCCGGGCCCCGGAGGCCGGCGGAGCCGTTCGCCGGGTGGCTGGCCAGAGTGCATGCCGGACGGGAGCGTGCCGCCCTGCTGGGGGACTCGCCGGCGGACGATGTGGCCGACCCTATGGGCGGGCCCCCTCAGGCCTATACGGACACGGTCGTCCTGCTGGACGATCTGGCCGGCCGCCTGGCCGCGCTGGGCTGGGGGCTACCTGCGGGCCGCCGCCTGCCGGGGTAGCGCCGGTCCCAGGTCTTCCCCGGCCCGGCCGCCGGCCCACGCGGCCAGCACCTCCCGCAGCCGCGCCGGCTTGTCGGTGAGGTCGAGGTTGCCGAGCCGTTCCGGCGTCAACTGGGTGACCACGGCGTGGCGGATCAGCGGGTGATGCGGCCGGTTATCCACCTCGCCCTGGCCGAGCAGGTCCTCGGCCAGCTTCTCGCCCGGCCGCAGGCCGGTGAAGACGATGTCCACCGGATGCGGCGCTCCCGCGGCCAGCCGGCGGGCGATGTCGGCGATGCGCACCGGCTCTCCCATGTCGAGCACCAGGACCTCGCCGCTACTGCCGATGACGGCGGCCTGCAGGACAAGCTGCACGGCCTCGTCCACGGTCATGAAGTAGCGGGTCACGTCCGGATGGGTCACGGTGACCGGGCCGCCCGCCGCGACCTGGGCGGACAGGGCGGTGAGCACCGAGCCGCGGCTGCCCAGCACGTTGCCGAACCGGACGCTCAGGTAGCTGCCCTCCGCCTGGCTGGCCATATGGGCGGTGAGCCGTTCGGCGACCCGCTTGGAGTAGCCGAGCACGCTGACCGGGTCCGCGGCCTTGTCGGTCGAGATGTTGACGAACGACTCGACCCCGCAGGCCGCCGCGGCCTCCAGCACGTTCCGGGTCCCGAGCACGTTGCTCTTGACCGCCTCAGCCGGGTAGCGCTCCAGCAGCGGAAGATGCTTGAGCGCCGCGGCGTGGAAGACGATGTGCGGCCGGAACTGCTCGAAGACCTCCGCGACCCGGTACGGATCGCGGATGTCGGCCAGGATCGTCTCGTCCGAGTCCAGCAGGGCCCGGCCGTGCAGGGCCAGCTGGATCGCGTGCAGCGCGGATTCGTCCCGGTCCAGCATGACCAGCTCGGCTGGCCCGAAGCGGTGCAGTTGCCGGCAGAGCTCCGAGCCGATGGAGCCGCCGGCGCCGGTGACCAGGATGCGCTTGCCCGCGAAGTGCCCGGCGACCGCGGCCACGTCGGTCCGCACCGGCCTGCGCCCCAGCAGATCGCTGATCCGCGGGTCGCGCACGCCCTCGATCCGGGCGCTCCCGGTGAGCAGTTCGGTGACCGACGGGACGACCTTCGGGATGAGCCCGCAGCTCTCCGCCTGCGCGGTCAGGTCCCTGATCGCGGTCCCGCTCGCCCGCGCGATCGCGATGACCAGGACCGTGGCTCCCGTCGTGGCGGCTACCTCCGCCATCCTCGTCCGGTCGCCGAGGACCTGGATGCCCTGAATCCGCAGGCGCCGCTTGGCGGGGTCGTCGTCCAGGATCGCGACCGGGCGATAGGTGGAGTGGGGCTCGCGCTTCAGCCGGTCGATCAGCCTCGATCCGGCGTCACCGGCCCCGAACACGATGACGTTGACCGTGGCCGTCGCTGAGCGGCGGACGTGCTGGCGGACCGCGAACAGCGCGTACCGCGCGCCGAGCATGGCGAGCAGGGCGAACATGGCGCTGCCGGTGACCGCCTGGAGCGCGGCCTGCTGGCCGCTGATGAGGCGGGGTGAGATCAGGGCCAGGAAGAGCGCCATGACGCAGGTGGCCATGCCGACACCCATGACTTCGTCCAGGCTGCCGCGCTGGTACCGGCCCCGGTAGAGCCCGGCGAGCAGGCCCGCGGCGGCCGACAGCAGGCAGATGACCCCGGCCGCCCTGACGAGCATGAATGGCGTGACTGACGCCTCGGTCAGGTCGCGCGTCATCCAGGCGGCCGCCAGCAGGCCGCAAATCCAGGAAATCGCGTCATACCCCAGCTCGAATGCCACCCGGACCCAGCGCCGGCCCGGAAAGGCGCGCCGGTGATTGGAAAGAGTTCGCCTGATCCGAAGGCTGGGCGAATCATTGCCCATCGCCTCGTTGCTCACGAATCCCCCTAGTCGTGTCAGCGACGTGCCAGGTGCCCGCCGGGCTGGCCGGTGGCCCACTGCGTGGGATACATTACTCCCTGTAATTTCTTAAGCACGATGGGTAGTACGGCTGAGAGCGTCGTTGATTCCAGGCGGCGGCTGGTTCGGAAAGCACCGATTGGCTGCGTCTGGTCAGGGGAGCGCCGTATAGCGCGCGGCCACTAAAAGGGGGAACGAGCAGCGATGTCGGATATGTCGATCCGGAATGGTCCGGATGACGGCGTCTTTATGGGCCCGGGCCTGGACCCAGCCCTGCCGCAGGAACGGCCCGCCCGGCGCAGGCGGCGCGGCCTGCGCATCGCACTCGTGACGCTGGCCTCGTTTGTGGTGCTGATCGGCGCGGTCGCGGCCGGCGGGTACTTCTACCTCAACCACCTGGCCGGCAGCATCCAGCGGATCCCGGTGAAGTTCGCCGCGGTGAGTCAGCCGGCTGGCGCCAGCTACGGCGGGGCCATGACGGTCCTGATCACCGGCAAGGGCATCGGGCCCACGGGTGACAGGTCGGTAGCCGAGGACAGCAGCAGCGGCCTGATCATGCTGCTGCACGTCAACGCGTCGGGCTACTCGGGCGGTGTGGTCTCCATTCCGCCGCAGTCCATCGTCCGGGTGCCTGGCCACGGCAAGACCCAGCTTGAGAACGCCCTGAAGTTCGGCGGGCCGGATCTGCTGGTGCGTACGGTCGAGAACCTCACGCATGTGCAGATCAACCACTACGCCCGGCTTGATTTCAGTCACGTGGACCGGACCGTCAATGCGCTCGGCGGCGTGAACGTCACGATCCCGGATGTGACGAGCAGTTTCGGGCACGTATTCCATCTGGGTGTCAATCACCTCAATGGCATCGAGGCGCTGGACTACGCGCGGGAGCCGGCCCTCAGTGAGGAAGGGCGCGTACTGCGCCAGCAGAGCCTCATGCGGGCCGTAATCCGCAAGATCGAGTTCCGGCACCTGCTGAAGAACCCGCTGACCATGTACCGCGTGCTGCACGCGCTGATCAGCATGCTCACCGTGGACAGCAACTTCACCACGTCCCAGATCGAGCACCTGGCCCGGGAGGTGCGCGACCTGACCGGCTCGACCGACTACGTCACCGCGCCGGTCCATATGAGGAACGGGCAGGTGCGCCTCGACCGCGCTCTCACCCGCAAGCTCTGGGCGGCGATCAGGCAGGACTCGATCTCGGCGTTCGCGATGCGTTACCCGTTCACCGTGACGCCCGCCGCACCGCGGTAGCAGACGAGCACAGATGAGGGGGATTAGGAACGATGTCGGATACGCCTAGCCGGACTGGTCCGAGACGCGGCCTGCGCATCGCACTCGTGACGCTGGCCTCGTTTGTGGTGCTGATCGGCGCGGTCGCGGCCGGCGGGTACTTCTACCTCAACCACCTGGCCGGCAGCATCCAGCGGATCCCGGTGAAGTTCGCCGCGGTGAGTGAGCCGGCTGGCGCCAGCTACGGCGGGGCCATGACGGTCCTGATCACCGGCAAGGGCATTGGGCCCACCGGTGCGATGTCGGTACCCGAGAACTCCACCAGCGGCCTGATCATGCTGCTGCACGTCAACGCCACCGGGTACTCGGGCGGCGTGGTCTCCATTCCGCCGCAGTCCATCGTCCGGGTGCCCGGCCACGGCAAGACCGAGCTCCAGAACGCCCTGAAGTTCGGCGGCCCGGACCTGCTGGTGCGCACGGTCGAGAACCTGACTCACGTCCAGATCAACCACTACGCCCGGATCGACTTCGCCCACGTGGACCGGACCGTCAACGCCATCGGCGGGGTGGACGTCACTCTCCCGGAGGCGACGAGCAGCTTCGGGCACGTGTTCCACGTGGGAGTCAATCACCTGAATGGGCTCAGCGCCCTGAAATATGCCCGGCAGCCTTCCCTGACCCAGGAAGGCCGGGTGCTGCGCCAGCAGAGCCTGATGCGGGCCGTGATCCGGACGATCGAGTTCGGGCACCTGCTGTCCAACCCGGTGACCATGTACCGGGTGCTGCACGCGCTGATCAGCATGCTCACCGTGGACAGCGACTTCACCACCTCCGAGCTCGTGCACCTGTCCCGGGAGGTCCGGCACCTGACCGGCTCGACCGACTACGTCACCGCGCCGGTCCACCTGAGGAACGGGCAGGTCCGCCTCGACCGGGCGATCACCCGCCAGTTGTGGGCGGCGATCCGGCAGGACTCGATCTCGGCGTTCGCCAAGCGCTACCCGTTCACCGTGACGCCCGCCGCACCGCAGTAGAAGGAGGCACCGTGCGCATCGTTCTCGCGTCCCTGGCCGTGCTCGTGGTGCTCGCCGGGCTGGCGGTCGGTGGTTACGTGTACATCAACCACGTCGCGGCGGGCATCGGGCGGATGCCGGTGATGTTCGCGAACGCGCACGTGGATCAGAAGAGGTAGCCCTTCACGGTGTGAGCCTCCCCAGGCCCCGGCCGCGCCCCGCTGAGTCCAAGCGGTCGGTGGGCTGCTGGTGACGGTGCTCCGGCACCGTCACCAGCAGCCTGATCCCTGCACCACCACCCCGAAGAAGCACCGGCTCCCATTAAGCACGGGTCGCCGGGCAGGCCGCCGCGGGTCGCGGCGCACAATGGGTGGGAGGAGTAGGAGGGCACGTGACCATGGAGATTCGCTCCTATGTTGCGGTCGGGGACAGTTTCACCGAGGGCCTCGACGATCGGACCGCGGTCGGCGGCGGCTACCGCGGCTGGGCGGACCGCTTCGCGGAGCACCTCGCGGCGCTCCAGCCGGGCCTGTGCTACGCGAACCTGGCCATCCGCGGCAAGGTCCTGGCCGAGATCGCGCAGGAACAGGTCCCGCAGGCCATCGCGTTCCGGCCGGACCTGGTCAGCATCGCCGCGGGCGGCAACGACATGCTCCGCCCGGGGGCCGACCCG
Organism: uncultured Actinomycetes bacterium; assembly: GCA_963851025.1. Lineage (GTDB taxonomy): Bacteria > Actinomycetota > Actinomycetes > Streptosporangiales > Streptosporangiaceae > RYN-230. The sequence continues at coordinate 339,687 of CAWKOA010000016.1, read as the reverse complement.
GACACGCTGGCCGAGTCGTTCGACGAGGTGATCCGCACCCTGCTCCAGGCCGGGCTGCCCGGTGCTCATGTTCACCGGCTTCGATCCCCGGTTCCCTGTCCTGCGGCTGATCCGGGGCAAGGTCGCGGCGTTCAACATGCACCTGCGGGCCATCGCCGACCGGCACCAGTGCCATGTGGTCGACCTGTGGTCCATGAACGTGCTGCGCGACCCGCGCGCCTGGAGCGCCGACCGGCTGCACCTCACCGCGGACGGTCACCGCCGGGTGGCCCTGCGGGCCTGCGAGGTCATGGGAGTGCCCGTGGACGAGGACTGGCGCGAGCCCTGGCCGCCACTGGACCGGGTGCCCCGCTTCGCGGCGGCGGGCTGGGTGTCCGAGCGGCGGATGGATGCCCGCTGGGTCCGGGTGCACGCCGCGCCCTGGCTGGCCCGGCGGATCCGCGGCCGTTCCTCAGGCGACGGAATACCGCCCAAGCGCCCGCAATTGGCGCCTCTCGCCGAAGCCGCCGCCTCAGCGGGTGTGGAGCTTTAGGCCGCCAGAGCCGCAGCCACAGTGAGCGCCACTCAATAACATAACGTGGTCACTAGATCACAGATAGCATCTGCGGCATGCCCGCATCCGAGAGCGATCTGGCGGTCGGAAGGCACGTCGCACCCCGGGTGTCCCGGTTTCGCCTCCCTCATCAGGGCACGGCTCCCACTGCCGAACGTGACGATTCAGACGCTCCCGACCTGGCGGCCAGGGTCCGCCAAGTCGGCTACGCCGTCCTGGCCCTCCAGCTCGCCGGGTTCTGCGCCTGGAGCGCCCTGCTGTATCACCGGTACGCGCTGACGTGGGACTTCGCGGTCTACAACCAGCCCTGGTACCTGATCGCGCATGGCCACCTCAACCCGAGCACGACCATCGAGTCGATGCCGTTCTGGCGCAACGACGCCGAGTTCGCCATCTGGCCGCTAGCCATCTTCTACTGGCTGGGCCCGCACAGCCTGACCCTGCTCTGGCTGCAGGACATCGGCGTGGTCGCGGCAGAGGCCATCGCCTTCAGCTGGATGTGCCGCATGGTGGTCCGGAGCCGGAACGAGCGCACCATGGCGTGGCTGGCCATCACCGGTCTCGTGCTGTTCGTGGTCAGCCCGTGGCTGTGGTGGTCAGTCTCGTTCGACTTCCATATGGAAGGCGTCGCCCTGCCGTTCGCCGTGCTGCTGGCCCGGGACCTGGCGGATGGGCGACGCCGGATGTGGTGGTGGGTGGCGCCGGTCCTCGCCTGCGGGGGGCCGGCCGCCGTATACGTGCTGGGCATTGGCGCGGGGGGCCTGCTGTCCGGGCGCCGCTACTGGCGGCGCGGTGCCGCGCTCGCCGTCATCAGCGTCGCCTACTCGGCCTTCATCGTGAAGATCGGCGCTGATCACGGAGCACCGCTCGCCCGGCACTACGGCTACCTTGCGCTCGGCGTCTCAGCCAGTTACCTTCACGGCCGTCTGGCGACCGGGGCGAACCTGACCACGGGGCAGATGGTCCGCGGCATTGTCAGCCACCCCGTCCGCCTCATTGAGGCGCTCGGGCAGAAACGGGCCGACGTCACGGCCGCGCTGCTGCCCGGCGGGGCGATCGGCATCCTGTTCCGGCCGCTGCTGCCCGTGATCACCGTGGCCTTGCTGTCGTCGGTCCTGTCGGCTGGATGGCGGTTCGCCCAGCCGTCGTTCCAGCTCCTGCCCGTCTACGTGCTCGTGCCGGTGGGCACCGTGGCCGCGCTGGCCTGGCTGTCCCGACGGCGTGTCGGGACAGCGCGGGTATTCTCCATCTTGCTGGTGGCCCAGGCTCTCTGCTGGGCCGCGATCTGGGGCCCTCAGGTGCCCGTGCACTGGCTGCGCGTCACCGGCCCGACGGCCGCCACCCTGGCGGACGTGCGGGCCCAGATCCCGGAATCCGATGAGGTGGTGGCCTCCCAGGGTGTCCTGGGACCGTTCGCTGGCCGCCTGGACGTCCACGCCCTGGCCAGCACGTCGAAAACCGCGGTCAGCGGCACGGACGTCTGGTTTGTCATCACCCCATCAGCCGGGACCGAGTTGCAGACCACGGCGAGCTCCATGGCCTTCATCGGGCAGCTCGCCGGACCCATGCACGCCCAGCTCATCGCGAGCGCCAACGGGGTGTGGGCCTTCCGCTGGCACCGGCCCGCCGGGCAGCACTGGGTCATCGTTCCCGACGGCACGGGCAGGGTCCCGGCCTGGACCGCCGTGGGAGCAGGCGGCCACGCGGCCACCAGTGGCTCCGTCAGCGAGTGGCACGCCGGTTCCACCCGGCGCCTGGGCTACGTCACCGACGGCATCGAATGGCTGGAGCCGGTCGGCAGCTATACCGTGCAGGTGGCCCTGTCGGCCACGGGCCCGGCGAACGTCGAAGTGTGGGACGACAACGGCCGCGGGGCCCTGCTGGCCCGGCGCAGCATTACCGGGGCCGCTGGCCGCCAGAGCGTGAGCCTGCCCGTCAGCATCAGCACGGCCCTGCGCAGCGGCGTTTATTCCGGCTGGGGACCATTCAGCGCCCACTTCGTGCCGCCCGTTCCCGGTCAGCGGATCGAAGTGCGGGTCTGGACCGGCGGAAATGCCACCGTAAAAGTCTACAGTGCGCGGATTCAGGCACATGAGTAGTTTCTGCACGTTAGGGGTTTCGGGCAAATTAGCAGGTTCAGCGCTATCTTGCTTCGAGGCTTTGCGTGCGGGCGGTGGAGTGCATTTCCATGAGGTTAAAGTTCCGTAGGCGTGGTGACTCTTCGTAGTCGTGCTGTTACGATCGGGTGCGAAAGCATGGGGGACAGAACTGATTCCGAGAGACCGAGAGTGGGAGATACTGAACATGCCGGGCGCAAAGAGGTTCCACCTCGCGCAAAAACTAGCCATTGTGGCTCTGGGGGCCGCCACTCTGGCCGTCGTTAATCCCGGGCTTCTTCCGGCCCAGGCTGCCTATGTTCCGCCACCCACGTCACATCCCGCCCCGGGCGGGTACAAGGCCGTCGTCACCAGCGTGACCGTCGGCCCGGCCGGAAAGCAGATCGGGCCCGTCGAGATCGACGGAGTCGAGGTCACGCTGACGATTCCGCCCGGGACCTTCTCGACTCCGGTCCAGGTCACCCTCTTGGCGCCTGACACGCTCGGGGTGGGCAACAGCGATCCCGGCTACCGGGCCGTGGCCGGTGTCGGTGTACTGATCACGGTCAACGGCAAGCCGTACACCGGGCCCTTCGGGCACTCACTCACCCTGGACATCACCGGGGCCACCATCACGTCGCGTGATCGCCTGGCGGCGTGGAACGGCAAGACCTTCGTGTTCGTCGGCTCCACCGAGAGTGGCCACACGGAGTTTGTCACCTTCAAGGCGCCCGCAGCCGACTTCATCGTCCTGGCCCCTACTGGGGGCGGGAGGCCCACGGGAGGGGCCCGCTTCGCCTCTGCCTCCCACCGCGGGGCGGGAAACGTGGTCCTCGACAGCGTGTTCTTCACGCCTGAGGGCCTGTCTCCGGCCGGGGTCGGAGTTCTTGCCCCCCGGTGGCTGGCGGCTCGCAGCCGCTGAACGCATGTCGCGGGACCGGCTCGCCGCCGGTCCCGCGACGTGTTAACCCCCAGCATTTACCCCCTCCGCGATGCCCTCACATCGCGTGAATTGGAAGGAATCCAGCTATGGCGGGCCTGACGCGCCGTACAACTGTGCTTATCGGACTCACGGCAGCGGCGCTCGCGCTCACTGCATGCTCAGCGACCTCCCCGGCCAAAGAGAACGCCTCGGTCAGTAAGCTGCCGCACCGTATCCTCCGGGCACCGGGGAGCCTCGTGTCCGTGGCCGAACCCCAGGCAAATGGCACCATATGGATGCTGGCCGGGAAAACCAGCATGGGCCTGTTCGAAATGGACTCATCGAGTGGCGGCATGAAAGGCAGCGTCTCGGTGAGTGGCGCCGCCCGGTCGGTGGCCGAATCATCCGCCGGGGTCATCGGCCTCGCCCTGGCCGCCAAGCACTCGGGCGCCCTGGAACTCCTGTCCCCGGCCGGCAAACTCGTCAAGACCGTAGCGCTGCCCGCCCCCGCCCGCCAGGTCGTGGTGGGCAGTGACGGCACGACCTTCTACGTGCTGACCGGGACGGCCACAACCGCGAGCGTGACCATCGTGGGCTCCCGCGGTGGGCGGATCCAGGGCAGTGTCCCGATGCCGTCCGATGCCGTCTCCGTAGTCCCCGACGTTGGGCAGACCACGCTGTACGCGCTGGAACGCAACGGGCTGGTGGATCAGATCAACATCACCGGCGGCAAGGTCGCCGCCAAGTTCCGGGTCGGCGGCCGGGAAGACACCGGGCAGTCCATTGCCCTCAGCCCGGACGGCAACACGCTGTACGTCCTGAAGAGCGACGGTGCCACCTCCAACATCGCCGACGTGAACACCAGCACCGAGGCGGTCCGGAAGGTCCTGCCGGCGCCCAGTCAGTGTGTCCAGGTGCTCGTCTCCACCAGCGGAGGCCAACTCTACGAGGTGGTGGGGACAGCAACCTATGGGAACATCCAGGTCTTCGCGGCCTAATGCGTGCCTTAGCCTCGCGCGGGCCGCGAGGCCATGAGTATCCCGGCAGGACGGCACCGATCGACCGGTTACCGCGGCTGGACTGGCCGCCGTGGGGCTGAAGCTGACACCACGGCGTGGAGCGAGCGGATCCTGCGGACGCTGGCTGCGATCTTCCTGGTCACCTGGTCGTTCCGGCTCTCCGGCAACCTCACGTTCGGGGCGTGGCTTGCCGTTCCCGTCGTGCTCCTGGGGCTGGCCGGGCTGCTGGCTCTCGTGGCCGCCTGGGTTCCCGGGGGCGCGATCAGCTCCCGCCGCCAGCGCCAGATCGATCTGGGCGTCCTGATCGCCGTGATCGCCGGCCTGGCCCTGTGGAGCTACTTCCAGGTCTACGCCGCTCCCGACTACGGCACCGACGAGATCGCCTTCGACCAGTACGCGGCGCAACTCGCCCTGCACGGCATCAATCCGTACCTGCATTCCATGGCGGCCGCCTTCCCGCTGTTCCACGTGTCGCCGAACGGGTACACGTTCCTGCTGGACGGGCGGCCAGTGACCCGCCTGTCCTATCCGGCGCTCGCGTTCGAGGAGTACCTGCCGCTGCTCGCGCTCGGCGTCGCCACCCAGGCTGCCGTCTGGACCAACGTCGCGGCCTGGGCGCTGGGCGGGGCGGTGCTGTACGCGGTGCTGCCGAGGAAGCTGGCGCCGCTGGCGGCCGTGGTCATCAGCCTCGACGTGTTCACCGGGTACGCGGTCGGCGGGGTGACCGACTTCCTGTTCATCCCGCTGCTGGTCGGCGCGGCGGCCGGCTGGGACCGGTTCGCCTGGACCCGCGGGCGGGCGGCCTGGCGCGGCCCCGTCCTGATGGGGCTGGCCATGGCGGTCAAGCAGACTCCGTGGCTCGTGCTCCCCTTCCTGATCATCGGCATCGTGCTGGAATCGCGGCGGCTGCGGGACTGGAGCCAGGGCATCCGGGACGGCCTGCGGTACCTGGCGATCGCGGTCGCCGCGTTCCTGGTGCCCAACCTGCCGTACCTGCTGAACTCACCCAGCGGATGGGTCAAGGGGGTCCTCACCCCCATCACCGCGCAGACCGTGCCGGCGGGCCAGGGCCTGATCAGCCTCAGCCTGTCGCTCCCGGTCGGCGGCGGCTCGCTGCGCGACTACAGCTCCGCGGCCGTGGTCGTCTTGCTGGCCCTGCTGGGCTGTTACGCGGCGACCTACCCGGCGCTGAAGCCCGCCACGTTCCTGCTGCCGTCGATCGTGCTGTTCTTCGCCACCCGGTCCTTCGGCAGTTACCTGGTGATGCTGATCCCGGCGGCGATCGCGGCCGCGGCGACCACGCAGCGCCCGCAGTTGCCCGCCCTCTGGCGGCACTGGAAATGGGTGGTCGCCGGGGCCGTGGGGGCCTGCGCTCTGGCGGTCCTCGCCGCCCTGACCAGTCCCAGCCCGCTGGCCATGTCGATCGAGTCGGTCCGCACCACCGGCCAGCTGGCGACCGTCGATCAGCTCACCGTGTCGGTGACCAACAACTCCGCCCATCGCGTGCGGCCCTCGTTCACGGTAGAGGAGGGCCTGACGATGACGGCCTTCTGGCGCCGTGTGCACGGTCCCACGTTCCTCGCCGCGCACCAGCACGCCCGGTACACGCTGCAGGCCCCGAGTTACTTCGCGGCGCCCTCGATCACCAACGGCTTCCAGGTCCTGGCCTTCTCGCCGGACACGGTCAGCCGGACCGGAATCTACGTGCCGAACCTGTGGCGGGTTGTGCTGCGGCCCTCCGCGATCAACGAGCCCGTGGCGCGGGGCAAGACGATCACCGTGCGCGCCGAGATCGTCAACCGCCTCGACCAGCCGGTCCGGGCGGCGAACGTCCCTGTCTATCTCGGCCAGGTCATTTACGCCCAGAGCGGCACGATTACCAGCCAGGCCTTCATCAACAAGTTCCCCGAAGGTGCCACTCCGGTCCAGGCGCTGACCAACGCGCAAGGCGTGGCGGTCTTCACCATCAAGTTCGACCACCGTGAACAACGACCCGGTCTACTTCGAGGCCAATCTGGTCAAGTCCGGCTCCGCCTACCCCTACGGCTACTCCCCGATCCTGGCCGTAAGGTTCCGCAAATGAGCAGGTTAACCGACCGGCCCGGGCGGGCGCCGCCGGGCCTGGGTTGGCGCGAAACCCTGCTAGGGCGCGAGGGCGGCCAGGACCTCCTCGATCCGGTCCAGCGCGGCCGCGATCCAGGGCAGGGTCACCGGGTCGTCCGAGCGCAGCGCCCGCTCCCGCTGCTCGTCGGTCTCGCCGTAGAGCATCGCGGTGGCCACCCGCACCCGCAGCGCCGACGGCTCCTCGCCGAACGCGCTCGCGGGCAGCACGCCCATGCCGTAGCGGTGCAGCAGGTGCGTGGCCAGGTCGGCTCCGTTGCCGATGCCGCGCGTGCGGCGCAGGTGCTCCCGCCAGGGCGCGAAATCGGGGTACAGGTAGAACGCGGCCTGCGGTGCGGGCACGAGCAGCCCGGCGGCGGCGAACCGGTCGGCCACCGCCGTGGCCACCTCCGCGTGCAGGGCCCGGCTGCGGTCCACCCGCTCGGTGAGCTCGGCGGGCTCGTCGAAGGCGAGGGACGCGGCGTGCTGGATCGGCAGCGACGGGGCGGACCAGATCTCGCTGCCGATGCCGACCAGCCGGTCCCGCAGGGCCAGCCCGATCCCGCTGTCGGGCAGCCGCGCCACGCCGATCCGCCAGCCGCCCAGGGCCAGGCTCTTGCTGAGCGCGGTGGTGACCACGGTCCGCTCCGGCGCGAACAGGACCGGGCTGGCGAAGGCCTGGTCCGGGTCGTGCACGAGGTCGCGGTAGATCTCGTCGGCGATGATGATCAGGTCGTGCTCGGCGGCGACCTGGCAGAGGGCGTGCACGCTGGCCGGGCGGGCCAGCCTGCCGGTCGGGTTGTCCGGCAGTGTCAGCACCACGGCGCCGATCCGGCGGCCAGCCCGCTGGGCCGCGGTCACCGCGGCCGCCAGGCCCGCGGCCTCGCAGACGCCGCCCTCGCCCGGCGGCACCGGCACGAAGTGCGGCTGCACCCCGAGCATGCTGGCCTGGGCGGCGTAGCTGACCCAGCTGGGCTGGGGCACGGCGACGTCCGCGCCGATGGCCAGCAGCAGCCCGAACAGCAGCGCCTTGCTGCCCGGGCCGCAGACCACGCTGGCCGGCCCGGTGGGCGTGCCGCGGCGGGTCCAGTACCCGGCCGCGGCCTCGCGCAGCTCGGGCAGGCCGGCCACCGGGCCGTAGGTGTTGCCGGCGCTCGCCTCGGCCAGCGCCCTGGATCAGCAGGGGATGGGCCGGCAGCCCGGCCTCGCCGAACGCCAGGGGCAGCACGGTCTCGCCCGCCCGCCGCTTCCGGGCCAGGGTCTCGTTGGCGGCCAGCGTGGCCGATACCGGGATGGGGGCCAGGGTGAGCCGGGACGGGGGGACCGTGGCCGGGAACGGAGCGACCGGGGCGGAGACGGGAGCGGCCGGCGCGGTCGTCAGCTTGGGGCTGGCGGGTGGCGGCGGGGCGATCGCGCCGGAGGGTTTCGCGGGCAGGGCAGATGGCATGGCTGCGCCAGCCATGGACATGGCTCTCGACTCCTAGATTGGGGATGGGCGCCTATTTGGGGCAATTCGGGCGCCGCATTGCGCCACTCAGCGGGCAGCGATGGGTGAGGGCCATTTGCGACCTTCGACCGCTCTGACCAGCATGCCTGCAGTTATGCATTAGCACAAGCTTCTATATCTGTTGTGGAGGGTAACTTGAACTTATGCTGGATCTGCACCGGCTGCGGTTGCTCAAGGAATTCGCCGGCCGGGGAACGATCGCCGCCACGGCGGCCGCCCTCGGCTACACCCCGTCCGCGGTGTCCCAGCAACTGGCCGCCCTGGAACGCGAGGCGGGCGTGATCCTGCTCGACCGGACCGCGCGGTCCGCCGAGCTGACCGACGCGGGTGTCCGGCTCGCCGCGCACGCTGAGCGCATCCTGGCCCAGGTGGAAGAGGCCGAGGCGGACCTGTCCGCGCAGGAGCGCGAGCCCACCGGCCGGGTCTCGGTGGCCGCCTTCCCCACCGCCGCGGCCGCGTTCGCGCCCGCGCTGGCCCGCAGCCTGCGGGCGCACCCGCGGCTGACCCTGCTGCTGCGGCAGACCCAGAAGGATGAGGGACTCAGCTCGGTCCGCTGGGGTGAGGTCGAGGTGGCCCTGGTCGACGACTGGACCGGCCGTCTGGCCAGCACCGGGGCGGGCGTGCTGCAGTTCTACCATCTGGTGCGCGACCCGCTGGTCCTGGTCGTGCCGCGCGGCCACCCGCTGGCCGACCCGGCTGAGCCGGTCGACCTGCGCCGGCTCAGCGAGACGAGCCGGTGGATGGCCGCCCCCGCGGGCGAGCCCTCCCGGGTGGCCGTGGACCGGCTGCTGGCCGCCGCGGGCGGCGCGCCCGCCATGCCCTGGGAGTTCGAGGGCCTGGGCACCATCCTGTCCCTGGTGTCCCGGGGCATCGGGGTGGCCGCCGTGCCGCGCCTGGCCCTGGCCGCGGGCGAGGGCCGGGTCGTGGTGCGTGACCTGCCCGGCTCGGACGCGGCCCGCGACGTCTACGCGGTGGCCCGGACGGCCAGCGTCCGCCGCCCCTCGGTGGCGGTCATCCTGGCCGCCCTGCACGACGGGGCCAAGCACCTCTCCGCCCGCAGCGCCCAGCCCCGCACCCGTCCCTCACCCCCCGCTACCCCGCACGAATAGCGCTTCCCCGAGGGGTGAGCGGACCGGGTCAGCTGGCGTCCGGTCGTTCGTTGACGAACGTGCCACGTCCCTGCATCGTCACGATCAGCCCGCGCTCGCGGAGGATCTCCATTGACTTGCGGATGGTGTTGTAAGCCACCCCGTACTCGACAGCCACGTCCCGCTCCGGAGGCAGGCGCGTACCGGGCTCAAGCTCCCCTGCCTCGATCCTGGCCGCGATGTGCTCGGCGACCTGGACATACATCAGCCGAAGCGGGGTCGGGCTGAACGGCGGCACCTTGCTCATGGAAGCAGGCTAAAGGTCAGATCGAGGTTGATCTGGCTATCGACCGCCGTCGCTACGTCGCCCGCCGCACCCAGCCCGGGCCAGGACCGCATACCGTCATCACCAGCGACCTCATCGAGCTGCGCGAGGAACTCGCCACCAGCCAGCCCGCCGTGCGGCTCCCGCGCAGGAGGCCGTCCGGGGACTGAGCCAGTCACCCAGGCCAGCCCGCCGCGCACACCGGCCCCGGGCCGCGGCCCGGGGCCGGTCGCGCGCCTACCGCGCCGGGACGGTGGCCAGGTAGGTGTACGGGGCGGGGGAACTCGTCGGGACGTACGCCCCCATGAGGTGGTTGCGCCACACGGTGTTCCCGGTCACGGCGTTGCACGGGCACAGCGAGCTCGCGCCGACATTGACCGGATACCAGCGTGCGCGGCCGAAGGACCGGCCCCGCACCGGGATGAATACCAGCGCGGGGGAATGGCCGCTGCTCATCCCTATGAGATTGAAGCCGCCGCGGACGCCGGTGATCCCCTCGAAATGAGTGAAAATGGCGGGGCGGTTGCTGTAACTGTAGAAGGCCGGCCTGCCGAAGGCGCCGGTCCGCTCGTTGTAGTTGATCAGGAACCCGCGCTGGCCGCCGTGCGCCGAGGATCCGCCCGCCAGCGTGTAGTGCACGCTCCCCGGGCCGCCGTCCTGCCAGATGCCGTAGAACGTGCTCTTGGTGGACAGGCTGCCGTGCATCCGGAGCAGGGTCCACCGGTGCCGGGTGATGTTGTAGATGAACGCGTTGCCCGAGGCGATGCCTCCGTGCACCGTCGGGTTCAGGTCGTAGTTGCCCGCCACCAGGTTGCCCATGGTGCTGTGCGGGATGGTGTCCATCACGTGGCAGCGGCGCCGGGACCGCGGGCAGGCCCGGACGTGCCCGGTGACGTTCCTGCCGTGCGCGGGAACGTCGATGGACGTCCAGGAGCCGCCCCGGCCGCTGACCGGCCCGAGGTAGATCATGCCCTGGTTGTGCACGCCCGGGGGCGCGGCCGACGACACGTAACTGCCCACCGCGCGGACCTGCCTGCGGCCGATCGCCCGGGGGTTGAACAGGTGCGTGTCGGGGCCGTAGAAGGTGGACGAGGTGACCTTGCGGAAGGCCGGGTGCAGCACCGAGACCGCCGCCCCGGCCGCGGACCCGAGTCGGCCGCGGAACAGGAACGCGGCCGAGGAGCCACTGGTGGCGCTCAGGCCGGTCAGCACCACGCGGCCGCCGCCCGCGCCCCGGACGCCGGTCACGGTGTTCCCTGACCGCAGGATCGAGGTGATGCTGGTGCCCCGTGACTGGGTGCCCCGTGACTGGGCGGCCCGGGCCGGGCTGGCCTGGGCCGGCGCTGCGGCGATCACGAGGAGGGCCGCCGCGGTTGCCCCCCATAGGACTGGAATAGCCCGTACCACCTTCACGTCCGCCCCCTATGAGTGTTCTGGCCGCCAGGAATAGTTTCCCGGCTGATGGCCAAGGTAGCGGAGCAATGAAAGGCCAGTGACTCAGGCGTCACTATTTCCGGGTTAGATGACTATGTAATGGCGTGGAACAGTAAAGGCAATTCGAGAAGCTCTGGGCAATGCCGGCAATTCTGCGCTGGCTGTCCGGAAGGCGGCCTCTTGCGCCCGGCGGCCCCGGGCCTCATCGTTAGGGTGCCCGCGGATGACCCCCGCGGGCACCCCGGCGCCAGCGGTGCTGCCGTACCCCGGCCGGGGCTGCTCGCGGCGGGGAGAGCTCACATGATCGAGCAGGCGTACGACCGGGATTCGGTCCACCAGTACGTGGAAGCCGTCCGCGGGGTGCTGGGCTCGGACCAGCTGCGGGGGGCCACCGCGGCCGCCGCGCAGGTGATCCCCGGCGGCGGTGACCCGCCGGCCAAGGTGAGCGCCGCGCTCCCCGCCGCCGGGACGGCCAATGCCTCGTCGGGCGGGGCGCAAGACGCGGTGGTGCCCTACCTGTCCCGCGACCCGGCGGTCAGCCTGGTGCAGAGCGCCCTGACCGAGGGCCTCCGGGCCCAGGGCGTGGTGGCTGACCGGACTCCGGCGGACCGCAGCCTGTGGTCGACCATCGCGCACACCGCGGAGGCGCTCCTGCACCCGGGGAACTTCTCGCCGGATGACCCGGACTGGGTCATCAAGATCGCCGAATCGATGCTGCATCACCTGGCCCAGGGCAACCACCCGTTCAACCCCCGGCCCGCCGCGCACGCGATCAGTGACTCGGCGCGGCTGGTCGTGGTGGGGGACTGGGGGACCGGGCTGCCCCGGGCGCGGGCCGTGGCCGGGTACATGGCGCAGGAGGTCACCGACGCCCTGGACCACGGGCGGGAGGCGCACGTCATCCATCTCGGCGATGTCTACTACTCCGGGCTGCCCAGCGAAATCCAGCAGCATGTGCTGGCCTGCTGGCCGGTCACGCCGCAGCAGGCCCGGGCCGGGGTCACGTCCTGGTCGCTGAACGGCAATCACGACATGTACAGCGGTGGCTTCGGCTACTTCGGGACCCTTCTGGGAGACCCGCGGTTCGCGGCCCAGCACTCGGCCGACGGCGCCGCGACCAGTTACTTCCGGCTCACCGCGCCGTCCTGGGACTTCGTGGCCCTGGACACGTCCTGGGATCCGGACGTTCTCACCAAAGGCGCGTGCGGAGTGCTCGAAGACCCGCAAGCGGGTTTCGTTGCGGAAATTGCGAAGACGTCAAGCCGGAAGCTGGTGCTGCTGAGCCACCACCAGCTGGTGTCCGCCTACGACCAGGCCGACCTGGGCCCGGTGCTGCCCGCCAAGCTCGGCCCGGTCCTGGACAGCGGGCGCGTCACCGCGTGGTGGTGGGGGCACGAGCACCGCTGCATGGGCTTCGAGGCCAGCCACGGCGTCCGGTTCCCGCGCTGCCTGGGGCACGGCGGGGTGCCGGTGCTGCAGCCGCGGGCCCCGGGCGACCCGGTCCCGGCCCCCGGGGCGTGGGAGGACCGCAGCTTCCTGCCGGACTCAGACGGTAACCACTGGGCCCGGTTCGGGTTCGCGGTCCTGGACCTGGACGGCGGCCAGCTGCAGGTCCGGTACCGGGATGACCAGGGAGCCCAGATCAGGTCCGAGGTCATCGGGTAACCCCCTGGTCAGGCCAGCGTGACGACGAGCGCGATCAGGGCCATGAGCGCGATCAGCATGTAGGCGAGGTAGGCGTCCAGCCGGCCGGACTGGAGCCGCTTGGCCGCCCGCACCAGCATCCTCACCGGCCGGACCATCGGCCGGTAAAGATACGTTTCCACCACTTCGATCACGTCGGAGCTGTAGCTCAGATGCGCCCCGTCCGGGGGTGTGTCCCCGGGCGGTGCGTCCCCGGGCGGTGCAGACAGCCCCGGCCGCCCGGTACCGTCTGCCAGCCCGCCATCCTCCAGGCCGAGCGCGCGCACTTCGGCCCGCGTGTGCAGCACGCCCGCGAGCACGCGGCGCGTTGGATTGGCGAAGCCGTAGGCGGTGTAGCAGTCCGCGCCGTCCACTCCGGCGGTGGCCGACCGCCAGGCCGGTACCCGCCGGACCCGGGTCATCCGGCTCCCGGAGACCAGCCGGGTAAGGATCACCACGATGACCAGCAGCCCCGGCATGACGATCCACAGCCACGAGGGGGAGAGGATGGAGAACCCGCTGAACACGGGCTGCACCACCCAGGGAGACTTGAGCGCGGCGGCGGTGACGTCCGCCGGTACCGCCGGGGCCAGGCCCGCCGCGATGACCCGGATGGCCAGCGGCAGCAGCGCCGCGGGGAGCAGGCAGGCGGCGGCGAGGATGACGAGCCCGGTCCGGCCCAGCCATCCGTAATCCCGCGCCCGTCCGCCCGCGCCAGCCGTCCCCGGCCAGCCCGTCCCCGGCCGGGCCACCGTCCGGCGCGGCGGGGGGAGGCCGGGACGGGCGCCAGCCCAGGACGACGAAGCCGATGAGCCGCACGAACGTGACCCCGGCGAATCCCGCGGTGAGCGCCACCGCCGCGCCGGCCAGCGCCAGGACCAGCCGGTAACCGAGCCCGGGCACCCGGAACTGCTGCATCAGCGATTCGAGCAGGAACCACTCGGATGCGAACCCGGCGGTCAGCGGCAGCCCGGCCAGGGTCAGTGAGCCGATGGCCAGCCCGGTGCCGCTCCACGGCAGCCGCCGGGCCGTGCCGTACAGCCTGTCCAGGTCACTGGTCCCGCGCTCCGACTCGATCATCGCGCTGCTGGTGAACAGCAGCGACTTGGCGGCCGTGTGGGCCACGATCTGCAGCGTCGCCGCGAGCAGGCCCGCGGCGGCCAGCCGCCGGTCACCGATGGCCGCCCCGACCAGGGCGACCCCGAACCCGGCCAGGATCAGCCCGGCGTTCTCCACGCTGGAGTAGGCGATGACCCGCTGCAGGCCCTGCTGCACCGCGGCGTGCGCGATGCCGAGCAGCGCGGTCATCCCGGCCAGGACCAGCAGCAGGCCGGTCAGCCAGGCCGGCGGCGCCGCCGAACAGGCTGAAGCTGCGCCACAGGCCGTAGAACCCGACGTTGACCGCCACCCCGGCCATGATCGCCCGGGCCGGGCCCGGGCGCGGCCGGGTACCCGCGCGGCATCCACACCTGGAACGGCACCAGGCCGACCTTGACCGCGAACCCGGCGAACAACAGCGCCTCAGCGGCATCCCGGGCCGCCCCGCGCTCACGTGGCTGAACGAAGCCAGGCTCAGCGAGTGCGAGCGGGCGGCGAGCAGCAGCAGGCCGAGCAGCAGCGCCGCCCCGCTGATCCGGCCGAAGACCAGGGTGAGGAACGCGCCCTCGGGGCGGCCGGGCCGCCCGCGCTCGAAGCCAGCCAGCAGGTAGAACGCGACGGTCAGCATCTCCCACGCGAACAAGGCGCGTGAACGCGTCGGTGGCCGTCGTGATCACGGCGACGGCGCCGAGAGCGAGCGCGTAGCTCGCGCCCAGCCCACGGCGCCCGGCCAGCGTGCCCCCCGCCGGCACGTGGGCCGGGCCGGGACGGCCCGCCGCGGACGGCCGGGCCGCCCAGCTGGCGAAGGCCAGGGACACCCCGGTGGCGGCCACGAACGAGATGAGCAGGAACAGCCCGGACAGCCGGTCGGCGGTGAGGCCGAGCGTGCCCGGCCCGAGCCAGCCGCTGACCGCCAGCCGGGCGTGCTGGCCGGCCAGCACGCCCGCGCCGGTGGCCGCGAGGCACCCCGACCCGGCCGCTCCCAGCAGGTAGGGCACGCTCATCAGGCGCGGCCAGCGGGCCCCGGCCACCAGGTCCAAGGCCGCGGCCGCGGCCAGCAGGATCAGCCCGGCCGCGAGCACGGCGCTCACCGCTGCGCCTCCTCGCGGGCGGGCAGCCGGCCGAGGACCAGCAGCAGCGCGTGCAGGATGCTGAACGGGCTCGGCGGTGACCCGGGCAGCCAGCGTCCACGGCAACCGCGCTCACCGACCCCGCCCGCCGTGGCGTACGACGGGCTGACCAGCCCGCCGCTGACCGCGTCGGTCCCGACCGCGATGACCAGCTTGGGTCCGGGCATGCCGTCGAAGGTGCGGCGCAGCGGCGCGGTCATGCCCCGCGCGCCCGCCCCGGTGACCAGCAGCACGTCAGCATGCCGCGGGCTCGCGGTGAGGAAGATGCCGAGCCGGTGCACGTCGTAGACCGGCTTCGAGCAGCGCCTGGATCTCCTGTTCCTCGGCGCCGTCCGATCCCGCGTCGACGTGACGCAGGTGCACCGACCGGCGCAGCGCCGCGGTGCGCAGGCGCAAGCCGCCGCGGATCGCGGCCAGGTTCCCGGCCGTCTCGGGGATCTCCGGCACGACCAGCGCGGCCGCGGGCCAGCGCGGCCGCACCGGGCCCTGGTGACCAGCCGAACACGTCGGGCCGCTGCGGCCACGCAGCGCCCGCACAGGATGCACCGGCCCTGATCCAGGCGGACCCGGCGCCCGGCCCGGCGCTGATCGCCCCGGTCGGGCAGAGCGCGTCCAGCCCGTCCGCCCCGTCCGCCGCGGCGGAGGCGAGGACGGTGGCCGGGCCCCGCCAGCCGCTCGCGTACGGGTCAGGCCGGGCGGGCCAGCGGGTGGTGACCACCCCGTCGCGCAGGCCGCGCAGCACCCAGGGACTCACCGTTCTGTCCTCACAGGGCCACCCCCGCGACCGACAGGCCGAAGCTGGCCTCGATGAACGGGAAGTCGGTGAGGATGTCGCCGGCGAACACCTCGTGGAACAGGACCAGGTTGTGGAACGAGGCGGACCGGGGGCGGCACCGGGTGATCCGCCCGTCTGCGATCCGCAGGTCGTACAGCACCTCGCCCTGCGGAGCCTCGGCCCAGCCGGCCGCCCGTCCGTCAGCCGCGCAGTCCGCACCGGCCAGTTCGCCCAGCCCGGCCAGTCGCCGGCCTCGGCCAGTTCCTCGGCCGCCTGCCGGAGCAGGCGGATCGCCCGGCCACCTCGTCCCACCGGACCCGGAGCCGGTCCAGCGCGTCACCCGCCGTCGTGAGGCAGCCGCTCCGGAAGGCCCAGCGCGGGCGTAAGCGTCGTACGGCGGGCCCGGCGTCGTCGTCGTCGTAACCTGACGCCCTGCCGACCGGGCCGAGCGCGCCATGCTCGCGGGCCCGCTCGCGGCCGCAGCGGCCCGGTGCGCCGCAGCCGGTCCAGGAACGACGCGGTGCCCATCAGCGACCGCGCGTCGCCGGTGATCGCCCGCTCCAGCCGGGCCAGCTCGGCCAGCAGGTCAGCCGGGCCCGAGCCGGCGGCAGGCGGCTGACCCCGCCGGGCACGACCACCCCGCGGCCGAACCGGCTGCCGCACATCCGGCTCGACCAGCCGCAGCACCGGTTCCTTGTGCAACGCCGAACCGGGCGGTGGCGACGGCCAGGCCCGCGGCATCGGCACAGCCTCATCGCCACGTCGAGGTGGCCGGCGAGCCGTTCCAGCTCGGCGTGCAGCACCCGGACCAGCGCGGCCGGCCAGGGCACCTCGACGCCGGCCGATCCGCTCGATCGCGTGGCAGTAGGCCAGCGCGTGCGCGACCGACGCGACCCCTTCGGTCCGCTCCGCGAGCAGCACCCCGTCCGCCGGGGTCATCCCCTCGAACCGTTTCTCGATGCCCCGGTGCTTGTAGAAGACCCGCATGTTCAGGTGCGGGATGTCCTCGCCCGGCGTCTCCACCAGGTACTCGATGGACTCCATCACCCCGGAGCGGACCGGGCCGTGCGGGATCGTGAACAGGCCCGGGCCCATCACGTGCCGGGGCAGCGCATGCTCGTCGGGCTCGATGACCGCCGGGCCGCCCGGCGCGCCGGGCCGCGGCCGCGGGCGCCTGGCCGTTACGCACGCGGCAGGACCAGCGGCGCCAGCCGCGGATGCCCCTCGGGGGTGAGCCCGAACAGTCGTGGATCTCCCGCTCGTACCAGAACGCGGCGCCCAGCCGGGGAGTCAGCGCCGGGTAGGAGTCAGCCGCCGGCCGGCAGCCGGGCCTCCCGGGTCAGCGATGCCCCCGGGCCCGGCCAGGTGCACGGACAGCAGCACGCCGTCGGGCCGCTGGGTGGCCATCAGCCCGGCGAACCGGCGGCCCGCGGCGACGTCCCGGGTCACGTCGTCCCACAGCGCGCCGACGTCGGCGGCCAGCGTGCTCACGCCCGGGCCCGCCGGTCGCGGTCATGCGCGGCCCCCCAGCTCGGCTGCACCGCGCGGGCCAGCAGCCCGGTCAGCTCAGCGGGCGGGATGCAGGCCGAGCACCAGCAGCGCCACCAGGCCGGCCGCGACGGGCACGACCATCCACGCGCTCGGCTCCCCCCGGGTCAGGCGTCGCCCGGCTGGCCGGACCCGGCCGGGCGGTGCCGCGGCGGGTGAGCAGCATCCGGTTGGTGGCCAGGGCCAGCCCGAGGAAGGCGACGGTGACCAGCACGACCAGGATCACCGCGGCGCGCGTTGGCGTGCGCGGCCAGCCCGCCGGCGACGATCTCGAACTCGCTGCGGAAGATCCCGAACGGCGGCATCGCGCACAGCGCCAGGATCGCGGCGAGGAACAGCGGCCCGCTCCACGGCAGCAGGTCCAGGCCGCCCCGGACGGCGGAGATCTGCTTGCTGCCGAACTTGCGCACCAGCACGCCGGCGCCCATGAACGCGTTGCCCTTGGCGGCCGCGTGCGCGAGGACGTGCAGCAGCACCCCGGCCAGCGCGACCGGGGCGCCGAAGCTCACCCCGATAGCCAGGATGCCCATGTGCTCCACGCTGGAGTAGGCCAGCAGCCGCTTGTAGTCCCGCTGGTCCAGCAGGTACAGCGCGGCCAGCAGCAGCGAGGCCACGCCGAAGACGAGCAGCACATCCCGGGGGAACCGCGGCCCGAGCGCGGCCACGGCGACCTGGTAATAGCGCAGGATCGCGTAGAAGCTCACCGCCAGCAGCGACCCGGACAGCAGCGCGGACACCGGCGTGGGTGCCTCGGAGTGCGCGTCCGGCAGCCAGGTGTGCACCGGGAACAGGCCGACCTTGGTGCCGAAACCCAGCACGGCGAGCACGAACGCGAGCCGCACCGCGTGTGACGGCAGATGGCGGGCTGGGTGCAGCAGCGGGTGCGAACGCCATGCCGTAGTGCGGCCCGAGCACCTGTGCCCCGGCGTAGTACATGAAGATGGTGCCGAGCAGCGCGATGCCCAGCCCGGCCGAGGCGATCAGGATGTACTTCCAGGCCGCCTCGGCCGCGCCGTCGGTGCCCTCGATGGCCACCAGCAGGGCCGAGATTACCGTGGTCACCTCGACCG
The DNA here is from genome assembly GCA_963851025.1 of uncultured Actinomycetes bacterium. Taxonomy (GTDB): domain Bacteria; phylum Actinomycetota; class Actinomycetes; order Streptosporangiales; family Streptosporangiaceae; genus RYN-230. Next base: position 321,339 of record CAWKOA010000016.1, on the reverse strand, counting down.
CCACCCAGAGCAGGGCCAGGTTGCTCATCAGCGGGGCGGCCAGCATGGACCACGCGAACAGGTTCAGCCCGAGGGAGAACCGGCGGCGTGTAACGCCGGCGGACGCGCCATGGCCGTGATCGCCGCGCAGGTAGCCGATGGAGTACATGGCCACGGTCGCGTACAGGAAGCTGGTGGCCAGCAGGAACACCACGCTCAGCGCGTCGATCCTGATGAACCCCAGGTAGGCTGAGCATCCCGCCGGGAGGCGGCCGGGATCAGGGCGAGGACCAGCGCGAAGCTCGCGCGCCCCGGCCACGGCGGTGATGGCCTGGCCGGCCCGGGCCGGCACGGCGCAGGCGGCCAGCGCGGCCAGCGAACGGGATGATCGAGCAGGAGCAGGGCGACGGTCGTCACGGCTCACCCGCGCAGTCTGGTCAGGCCGGTGGTGGACAGCGACTGGGCCCGGCCGTGATGCATCCGGATCAGCAGGCCGAACACCACCACGGCGAGCAGCAGGTCGAACAGCAGCGCCACCTCCAGGATCAGCGGCAGGCTCGGCGCCACCACCAGGGCCGCCAGGGAGATCCCGTTCTCCAGCGAGAACAGCCCGATCGCCTGGGACACCACGTCCCGGCGGTGGATCATCAGCACGAAGGCCACCAGGACCACCGAACCGAGACGGACAGCGCGGTCAGCGGCGCGGCATTACTGCGGATGCCGAGCCTGCCGGCCGCGAAGAACCCGAACGCGGCCACCACGATGGCCAGCAGCACGGTGCTGGCCACGCCGAGGCCGCCGCTGCCCGCGATATCGGTGCCGTCGGCCCCGGCGCCCGCCGGGCCGGTCTCCCGCAGCAGCCTGCGCAGCAGGAGCGGGATGGCGATCACCTTGAGCGCCACGGTCAGCGCGGCCAGCATGTACAGATCGGGAATGTGCCGGGCAGCGCCACGATGACCGCCAGCACCGCAGATGAGCGCCGACTGCACGATGTACAGACGGATGTGGCCGCGGAGCAAGGCCTGGCGGAGCATGCCGAACTCGGCCAGCAGGATGAGCACCGCGATGATATTCGCGCCCCCGGTGAACACGCCCGGGGCGTGCGTGGGCAGCGCCTGCGCGAGGTTCATCAGCCACCCCCGAGGTAGAGCGTGAACACGCCGAGGATGGCCAGCAGGAACGCGGCCGACACGAACTCGGTGATCTTGAACAGGCGCAGCTTGGCGAAGGAGTTGTCGATGACCGCGACCACACGCCCAGGGCGCACGCCTTGGCCAGCAGGGCCACGATGGCCAGCAGTACCGCGCCGGCCTGGGCGCTCGCGGCCAGCCCCCACGGCGCCACGAACACGTTGATGAGGATCGTGTAGAGGATGAACTGCTTGGCCGCCGACCCCCAGCGCAGCACGCGAGGTACGGCCCGGAGTGCTCGAACGGCCGGGCTTCCTCGATCATCCCGAACTCGTTCGTGCCGGTGTGCGTCTCCACCGGTATCCGGCCGGTCTCGGACAGGATCACCATGAACAGCGCGGCCGCGGCGAGCGCGTGGGACGGCCGGATGATCTGGCTGGCTGAGGAGCGGACCGTGGCGGCCAGCGCGTACGGCAGATCGGTCCCGGTGATGAGGCCGACCGTGAACACCACGAACAGCACCACCGGCTCGGTGATCGCGGAGAAGGTCTTGGCCCGGCTCGCGCCCAGCTGGGCGTAGGGGCTGGAGGTGTCCGAGGCGGCTACCGCGACCAGGAAGCTGGCCAGGGAGAGGATGAACCCGCCGCCGAGGATGTCCCCCATGTAACCGAGGGGCAGCCCGTACGTGGTCAGCACCGGGATCAGCAGCGGGACCGTCAGGTAGCAGGTGAACGCGGCCAGCGGGGCGGCCAGGAACACCCAGCTCGCGCCTTCGGGCGCGAGCGCTTCCTTGCGGAACAGCTTGGCCAGGTCGTAGTAGGGCTGCAGAATCCGGGGACCCCGGCGGCCCTGCAGCCGCGCCTCGACCCTGGCGATGACACCTGAGATGCCGGGCGAGCCGAGCGCGATGGTCAGGACCTGGAGCAGCTGGATGACCGGGATCGGCAGGGCCGTGCTCACCCGGCGGCCCCCGGATGCTGCCCGGAGGACTCGGGTTCACCCCGCCGGCCAGCGGCAGGCACCCGGATGACCGGGACGGCTTCGCTGGTCACCAGGCCCCGGCCGGTGGTGAGTTCGTCGATGATGGCGAAGGCGGCCGGGATGCGCTCGGGAGTATCGGCCACGATGGTGATCGCGGGAACGTGATGCCCGCGGCGCAGTGCGCCCTCGCCGTGCGGGGCACGCTCGCCGTGGAAACCCCAGACTCCGCGCAGCGTGGTCACGCCGGCGATGCCGGCGGACAGCAGGCGGCGGGCCAGGAGGCGGTGAATCGGCTGGCCTTGGTGCCGGGCCGCCTCAGAGGTGTAGACGGTCAGCTTCTGCCACCGGGTCATCCCCTGCGTTCCGGTACCCGGTGACCGGTCAGGGACGGCCAGGAGAAGGCCGTCACGCTTGCACACCCGCACTGGTTCCAGGGTCAGGAGGGGGTGGCGCAGCATCCCGCTGACGTCGGGCAGCACGCTCAGGATCTGTTCCGGCGGGCCGACGGCGACGATCACCATCGGCGCCCCGGCCGGGCGGCTGGGCGGCCGGGCGTGCGGGCGGCGGCCACGGACTGCAGCGTCCACGCCGAGCAGGGCGGTGGCGCCGGCGATGCAGCGCCGGTAGAGCAGGTCGCAGATGGCCTCGTAGGCGGGGATCTGATACGCCTGCTCGTGGCGGCCGAGATGCACCGTGAGCTTGAGCTCCTCGCCCGGCGATTCTGGTGGTCCCGCCGCCAGGCGGGCCAGGCTGCCCTCGCCGTCCAGCAAGCGGACGGACTCCAGGGTCACGAGCCCGGGGGCCGTCATGGCCAGGGTCCGCTCAAGGACCGCCTCGATGCGCGGGCCGGCGTCGACCGCGACCGTGAGCAGCGGCCGGTCTTCGGCCAGCGTCATCAGGCGCTCAGAGCGCAGATGCTGGCTTAAACCCGATCCGGGCGTGCCCCTGAGCTGGATACTGGCCGCGATCTGCGCCGTGGCGTAGAGATCCAGCAGGGCATTTGCGGCCAGGTCCCGCCCGGTGCGGTGCCGTTCCCTGACGTAGCTGGTCAGCTTGAGGCTTTCCATGGCAGGACCGCTCCTTCTACATCAGCACCGTGATGTAGAAGCCATCAGCCGCGGACCGGCAGTCTGTGAGGTCGGTGCCTCACGTCAGGGCATCATCTGACTTCCGCAAAGATTACTGTGCCCCCCTGATCATGGCTAGCCCCACGCGGCAGCGCTACAGGCAGACCCCGGCCTGCCCGCGGGCCCGGTCAGGCGTCGCGCTCGATGGGGCAGCTCATGCACCGCGGGCCGCCGCGGCCCCGGCCCAGCTCGCTGCCGGGCACCGGCACCACCTCGACCCCGTTCTCCTCCAGGTAGCTGTTGGTGGTGACGTTGCGGTCGTAGGCCACGACCACGCCCGGCTCGATGGCCAGCACGTTGCAGCCGTCGTCCCACTGCTCCCGCTGCGCGGCGGCCGGGTCCTGGCTGGCGGTCAGCACCTTGATGCTGGGCAGGCCCAGCGCGGCCGCGATCGCGGTGTGCATGTCCTCCGGCGGGTGGTCGGTGACCTTGAGCTCGCGGGAGCTGGCCCCCGGCTCGACCGTGTACGACGGCAGCATGCCCAGGTTCAGGTACTTGGTGAACACCCCGTAGTCGCACATGGTCATCACGGTGTCCAGGTGCATGAACGCCCGGGCCTTCGGCATGTCGATGGCGACCAGGCAGCGCGCCGCCCCGGCCGAGAACAGCCGGTGCGCGATCAGCTCGACCGCCTGCGGGGTGGTCCGCTCGCTCATCCCGGCCAGCACCGCCCCGTTGCCGATGACCAGGATGTCGCCGCCCTCGATGGTCGCCGGGGCCGCGTCCGCGCCGTGGTACCAGACCTCGAAGCTGTCCCGGGCGAACATCGGGTGCCAGCGGTAGATGGCCTCGTCGTTGACGGTCTCCCGCATCCGGGCCGGCATGGCCATCGCGTTCACCGAGACCCCGCCGTAGATCCAGCACGAGGTGTCGCGCTGGTAGAGCAGGTTGGGCAGCGGGGCGAGCACGAAACTGTCCGGGTCCAGCGAGTGGAACGCGATGCTCTTCGGCTCCGGGGTCAGCTCCAGGATCTCCGCGCTTGGTGATCCCCCCGGTCAGGACCTGGGCCAGGACCGGGGAATCGAGTCCCTCCACCGCGGCCCGCAGCGCCGAGCAGGCCAGCGGCCCGTTCAGCCGGGAGTCGAACACCCGGTCCATGATGTAGTCCCGGGCCTGGGAGATCTCCAGCGTCTGGGTCAGCAGGTCGCCGTAGTAGTGCACGAGCACGCCCCGGGCCAGCAGCGCCTCCGCGAACTCGTCGTGCTCCGCCTGGGCCCGCTCGGCCCACAGCACGCCGTCGAACAGCAGTTCGCTGGCGTTGTCCGGAGTGAGCCGCTTGAGCTCCAGCTCGGGGCGGTGCAGCACGACCTGGCGGAGCCGGCCGACCTCCGAATCAACGTGGAACATGAGCTCTCCGTTCGGCGTGGGTGGTCCCGGCAATCATGGACGCACCCAGTGTCATGGCTGGTCTGGCCATCATGTCCGGCTAGGCTCCCCGCGTGGACCTAGACCTTGACCTTTCCCAGGATCCGGCGGCCCTGACCGCGGCCTTGGTCGATATCCCCTCGGTCAGCGGGGACGAGGAACGCCTGGCCGACATGATCGACGCCGCGCTGCGCCGCATCCCGCACCTGGACCTGTACCGGGACGGCAACGCCATGGTCGCCCGGACCACGCTGGGCCGCCCGGAGCGGGTGGTGCTGGCCGGGCACATCGACACGGTGCCGATCGCCGGCAACCTCCCGGCCCGCCTCGACGGGGACCTGCTGTACGGCTGCGGCGGCTGCGACATGAAGTCCGGTGTCGCGGTCCAGCTGCGCCTGGCGGCGTCCCTGCCCGAGCCGCGCTGCGACGTGACCTACGTGTTCTACGACGGCGAGGAGGTCGAGGCCGAGCGCAACGGCCTGCTCCGGCTGTCCCGCAATTCCCCGGAGCTGCTGGACGGCGACCTGGCCGTGCTGCTCGAGCCGACCAGCGCGATCATCGAGGGCGGCTGCCAGGGCACGATGCGGGCTGAGGTCCGCGCGACCGGCGAGCGCGCGCACAGCGCCAGGTCCTGGAATGGCACTAACGCTATTCACGCGGCCGGGCCCATCCTGGACGTGCTGCGCAATTACGTGGCCCGGGAACCCGAGGTCGAGGGCCTGAAGTACCACGAAGGGCTCAACGCGGTCTACATCAGCGGAGGTGTGGCGGGCAACGTCATCCCGGACGAGTGCGTGGTCACCGTGAACCACCGGTTCGCCCCGGACCGCTCCGTGGAGCAGGCCCAGGACTACGTGCGCGAGATCTTCGCGGGCTGGGACGTGACGTTCACCGACTGGGCCGCGGGGGCCCGGCCGGGGCTGACCGACCCGGCCGCCGCCACGCTGCTCGCCGCGGTGGGCGGCACCCCGCGGGCCAAGTTCGGCTGGACCGACGTGGCCCGTTTCGCCGAACTCGGCATGCCCGCGGTCAACTACGGCCCCGGCGACCCCGAGGTCGCCCACTCCCGGGGCGAGCACGTCCCCATCGCCCAGATCACCGACGTGGAGTCCCGCCTCCGCGCCTGGCTGACCAGCTAGACAGCAGAGCGCGGCGGCGGGCTGGAGGGCCCGTCCGCCGCGCTCTCTGGCTTGACCGGCTTACTTCACCGGCCCGTTGATCAGCGTCAGCGACGAGGTGTGGCTCTGCTTGCTCTCGTCAACCCAGGTGAGCGAGACCGTCGCGCCCGGCTTGTACTTGAGCATCACGCTGGTCAGGCCGTTGGCCGTGGTCACCGACTGGCCGCTGACCCCGGTGATCACGTCACCGGCCCGAACGCCCGCCTGGTAGGCCGGGGTGCCCTGGTACACGTTGCAGACCAGCGCGCCCGCGTGCGTCGGGACCTGGTAGCCGGCCCCGAGGCCGCTCTGCGCCAGGCAGGCGGTGGCGTCAGTCACCGAGTCCACGCCCACGCCCATGAAGCCCTTCGGGCCGATCAGGATGTGGCCGCCGCCGTTCCCGGCCGCGATCTTCTTGGCGATGGCCAGCGCCCGGTTGATGGGGATCGCGAACCCCTGGGACGTGCCCGCCCCGCCCAGCGACTGGCTGTTCGCCGCGGTGTCCATCCCGATCACCTGGCCCGCCCCGTTGGCCAGCGGGCCGCCCGAGTCGCCCTCCGCGATCGCCGCGTTGGTCTGCAGCATGTTGTGCAGCGTCTCGGTGTTCTGGCCGCTGCCTGAGTCGCTCGCGGTGATGGTCCGGCCCAGCGCGGTGATCGTGCCGCTGGGTCACGGTGGGGCTGCCCCCGGTGCCGCCGGCGTTCCCGATGGCCACGACCCCGGTGCCCAGGGTGACCTTGGACGAGTCACCCACCTGCACCGGCTTCAGCCCCGCCGCGCCCTGCAGCTTGATCAGGGCCACGTCGTCGGTGGGGTCCACCCCGATGACCGTGGCCTGGTACTTCTTGCCGCCGATGACCGTGCGTCGCGGTGAGGTGCGTCGAGCCCTCGACCACGTGGTTGTTGGTCAGCACCACGCCGTTGGAGGAGAGGATCATGCCGGTCCCCGCGGCCGCGCCGTCCTGGTACTTGAGCGTGGAGTTGATGTCCACCATGCCCGGCTCGACCTTGTTCGCCACCGACTGCTCGTTGACGTTGGTGGTGTTGGCGCTGCCGGCCCCGTTCCGGTTCGGCGAGGGGATCTGCTGCGAGGAGATGGTGTTGCCCGGGGACTGTGAGTTGTGGTTCAGCGCGACCACGGCGCCTGCGCCCACGCCCGCGGCCAGCGCGGCCACTACCACGTAGACCAGGGCCCGGCCGCCGCGGCTGCGCCGCGGCGGTTCCGGCTCAGAGCCGTAGCCGATGATGTCGCCCGAACCCCAGCCGCCCGGACCCGCCTGGCGGCGGGCCCCAGGGCCCCTGGCTGCCGTAGCCGCCGGACTGCCCGTAGCCGCCCGGCTGGCCGTAGCCGCCGGACTGGCCGTAACCACCGGGCTGGCCGCCTTCGCCGTACCCGCCGGACGCCGCGGCCTGGCCGAACGCGGCGGTCGGCTGGCTGTGCCCGGGCTGCCCGTAACCGGGCTGGCCGGGTCCCGGCTGGCCGTAACCGGGCTGGCCAGGGGCGGGCTGGCCGTAACCGGGCTGGCCGTAGCCTGGCTGCCCGAATGCGGCGGTCGGCTGGCTCGTGCCCGGGCTGCCCGTAGTCCCGGGCTGCCCGGGTCCCGGCTGATCCGATCCAGGCTGCCCGTAGCCGGATGGCCCGTAGGCCGCCTGGCCGTAGCCGGGCTGGGGGCCTGCCTGGCCGTAGCCAGGCTGGCCGGGCTGGCCACTGCCGGGCTGGCCGTAGCCACCCTGCCCCGGTGCTGACGGCCCGCCCGGGGGAGTGCTGGCCGGCCCGGGTGTGCCCGGGGCGGGGCTGTCTGCCGCGGCGGCCCCGCCGAAGCCCAGGCCCGCCAGGCCGTGCTCAGCCCGGTCCTGGCCCGGTCCGCCCTGCTCCTGAAGTCCCGGGCCGGACGGGTTCGGTGCGGATGGGTTCGGTGCGGATGGGTTCTGGGCGGCGGGATCCTGTCCCTGGCCGCCGGCCGGCTGGTCCTGCGCGGCCGGGATTATCCAGGTGCCCTCCGGCGCTGCGGGGCCGTCCTGCTCAGCAGGAGCTCCCGCGGCGGCCGGCTCCTCACCGGCGGGCCGGTCCGGCTGGTCCTCGGCCGGAATGGGTGACCATGCACCCAGGTACTCCGGCGGCTGGTCCCCACTCCGGTCCTGACCTTCTTGCATCCGTATCACCTTTGCCCGGAAGTCAGCCTACGTTGCGTCGTCGCCCTGGTAAGCGGCCGGGCTCGTGGCCCGCCGTTCTCAGGCATCCTCCAGTAAGCACCACAAGCCTGTACGTCAGCTGAAGATGCCCTGAGGATTCCTCAGTCCGGTGTCACCCCTTACTCCCCGCATACGGATGCTTTAACGTCTCCTGAACCAACGACAACTGAACCAACGTCTCCTGAACCACGGGGGCTCAGCCGGGGCGGGTACTGCGCGCCAGATGCCCGGCGAGCGGGCCTACCCGCAGTGTGCGGCGGGCGCACTCATCCAGCAGCCAGGGCAGCGCGGCCAGGGCGTTCTCGGCCATTCCCGGCGGCCCGGCGGCCCCGGAATCGTGCAGGAGCACCGTTCCCCCGCCCTCCAGGGTGCTGGCCAGGGTGGCCTGCACCGATTCCGGCGTGGCCCCCGGGGCCCACTCCCGTCCCCAGGTACTCCACAGGACCGGCCGGAGCCGGAGCCGGCGGGCGGCGATCAGGGTACCGGCGCTGAGCACCCCGTAGGGCGGGCGGTACAGCCGGGGAACCGTGCCGGCCGCCGCCGCGATCGTGTCGCACGCCCGGGCCAGGTCGTCGTGGCTGGCCCGCGGCCCGCGCATCGTGGCGTAGCGGTGGTCCCAGCCGTGCACGCCGACCTCGTGCCCGGCCGCGGCGATCTCGGCGGCGAGCTGGGGGGCGGCCTGCACCATGGGGCCGAGCAGGAAGAAGGTCGCGTGGACCCGGCGGGCGGCCAGCAGGTCCAGGAAACGCGGGGTGAACCGCGGGTCCGGGCCGTCGTCGAAGGTCAGCGCCACATGATCGGCCGCGCCCGCGCCGGCCAGCCGGGGGAACCGCCGCCGGACCGGGGCGAGTGCGGTCAGGCCCGGGGCGCCCTGGGCGACGGCCAGCGCCGCGCCGCCGGCCAGCAGCGCACCGGCCAGCCTGCTGCTCCCGCGCATGCCTGGTCAGATTCCCAGCGGCCGCGGATCTACTCAGATTCCCCCGGCCGCGGCTCTGCTCAGCCCGGCTCTGCTCAGCCCGGCTCTGCTCAGCCCGGCAGGGGCGGAGGGCTGGCCTGGGCCCCGGTCGCGGTGATCGCCTTCATGAAGATTTTGTCGATGGCGGCCCGCTGCCGGTTCAGGTCGCCGGTGTCCCGCTGGAGCGCCGCGGCGTACTGCTGCCGCTTGGCCGGGTCGCGCGCGCCCAGCTCGTTGGCCACGTCGTTCTGGACCCGCTGGGCGTAGGGGAACGCCCAGGTGATCACGCTCGTTGACCGCGGTGTCCAGGTGGAACCCGGCCAGTGACTCGGTGACCTGGTACTGGGTGAGGTCATCGAGCAGCTCGTTGTTGGCGGGCGAGCAGTTGGATGCGCCATAGCGGGCGATCTTGATCGTGTCCTGGGTGTTGCTGGCGGCGTTCCCGCCGGCGTTGATCGTGTGCAGGGCCGAGAGGGACTCGCGTACCCCGCCCGCGCAGGACTGGATATCGGCGTTCACGTCGTGCAGGACGCCCTTGAGGTCGGCGGCCCGCTGGGACTGGCTGGGCTTGTGCACCAGGGCGACCAGGACGATGCCCACCACGATCAGCGCCGCGACCGGCAGCAGCCAGCGGGGCGCCTTCTGGTGCGGCGCCCACCGGTTGGTCCGGATCGGGACGTACGGCGGGTCGGTGCGGGTCGGGGTGTCCACTGGCTCAGCTCCGTGCGCTCTGCTTGGTCATGATGGCTACCCCGGTGCTCAGGTCGGTAAGGTTCACCGCGCGGATCACCCGCTTGACGATGCGGTGCTGGGCGTTGAGGAAGAAGGTCTGCGGCAGGGCCGTCACCCCGTAGGACAGCGCCATGGTCATGGGCGCGGGGTCGGACGCGAGCGGGTAGGACACGCCCATCTTCCGGGCGAAGGCCAGTCCGGCCGAGCTGCTGTCGTTGACGTCGATGCCGACGATGATGACGTCCGGGTGACTGCGGTGGAACCGGGCGATCAGCGGGGTCTCCCGCTGGCACGGCTCGCACCAGGAGGCGAAGAAGTTCAGGATGAGCGGGTGGCCGGCGTACTGGGCCAGCGAGATGTGCTGGCCCGGGTGCCCGAGCTCGGACAGGGTGAACGCGGAGGCGCGGGGCGGGGGAGGGTGCTTGGCCGCCCCGCCGGAGGTGGCGCCGATGGCGAGCAGCGCGACCACCACCGCCACCGCCGAAGCCGACCAGATGAGGGCCAGCTTGCGGCCCCGGCTGAGCCCGCCGAACCAGCCGGCCACGCCCCGGGCGGGCCCGGCGGGCGGCCCGGCACCCACCTCGTCGTATTCCTGCGTGCTCGAGGGTTGCGTGGTCATCGGTTCCTGCTTGGCCATGGGTCGTCCTTCAGCGTCCGGTCCGGCGCGGGCTCCGGTGAGCTGCTGGACCAGCTCAGCGGGAGCGCCGGGTACAGCGTCCCGGCGCTGGCCGCCGGGGCCGGCAGGACCAGCTCGAACTCGCTGCCCACCCCAGGGGTACTGCGCACGCGCACGTCGCCGCCGTGTGCGTTGGCCACCGCCCGGACCAGGGCCAGGCCCAGCCCGGTGCCCTTGGAGCCGGTCGCGGCCAGGCCGGACCCGGTCGCCCCGCCGGGCGGTGATCCGGTGCGGAAGCGGTCGAAGATGTGCTCAAGCTCGCTGGGCGCGATCCCCTGGCCGGTGTCCGCGACGATCATACGCACCGGCAGGCCCGGCCCGTTGACCAGCACCGAAAGCTGGATCATGTCGCCGGTGCCGGTGTGCCGGACGGCGTTTTCCAGCAGCGCGTCCACGGCGAGGCCGAGCCGTTCCCGGTCGGCGCCCACCGTGACCGGGTCGAGCCGGCCCACCTGCCACTGCCGGTCGGCGGTCGGCCGCCAGCGCCGGATGACGTCCATCGTGAACCCGTCCAGGGCGACCGGCTCCGGGCGCAGGAAGTCCGGGTCCTCGGAGGCCGCGATGACCAGCAGCCGCTCGCCGAGCCGCCGCAGCCGGGTCAGCTCGCCCACCACGACCTGGATGTCGCGGCGCTCGGTCCGGTCGGTGAGTTCCTGGGCCAGCAGCTCGGCGTGGCCGAGCGCGATCGTGATGGGGGTGCGCAGCTGGTGCGAGGCGTCCTGCAGGAACCGGCGCTGGGTGGCCAGCAGCCGGGCGTTCTCGTCGCTGACCAGGTCCCGTTCGTGGTCCGCGTCCAGCCGGCGCTGCGCGTGCCAGACCATCAGCCAGAACATCATGGCCATCAGCGGGACCTCGTTGAGCTCGTCCACGGACTGGCTGCCGCGGTACACGTCCCAGCCGATCGCGGCGAACGTGGTCGCCATGACCACGGCGAGCACCCACAGCGTCGGGCGGGTGGCCCAGACCCGGAAGCCGTAGAGCAAGGTCAGGCTGATCCAGATGAAGTGGAACGGGATCGTCTCCCAGTGCTGGAAGACCAGGATGCAGATCAGGTTCACCACGGAGAACAGCGCCCACGCCAGGTCCACCCAGGCCACCCGCCAGCGGCCAGCTGAACTTGCCGCGGGCCCGGGCGGCCTGCGCGGTGGCGCGGCGGCTGGCCCCCCGGGTGAAGGCCAGCCCGGCCGGGATCGAGTGCCACAGCCCGGCGGCGAGGGGGGCAAGGGGCCGGGACCGGCCAGGCCCGGCCGGTCCCAGGGGATCCGGCGCCAGAACTCCGGCGTCCAGCGCCCCGGCGTCCAGAGCCCCGGGCTCCAGGGCCCCCGGGTCCAGCGGGCCGGCGGCGGGGGCTGGCTCCGGGGCACCGATCGCGGGGGCGTGCTGGCGCAGCCGGAACCGGGTGCCCTCCCTCAGGCCGCTGGCCACGGTCTGCCGGAGCCGCCCGGCCATCCCGTCTCTACGCGGAGAGCTGGTATCCCTCACCACGCACCGTCTTGATCAGGTCGAAACCGAGTTTCGAGCGGAGGCGGCGGACGCAGACGTCGACCACGTTGGAGCCCGGGTCGAAGTCGTACCCCCACACCGAGGCGAGCAGCTGCCCTTTGGGCACCGACTGCCCGACGTGCTCCATCAGCTCACGGAGCAGGAGGAACTCCAGGCGGGTGAGCGGGACCGGGCCATGGCCGATGTTGGCTTCCAGCCGGCCGAAGTCAAGCACGAGCTCACCTGCCCTCAGGACCTCGTTGAGGGGATGCCCGTCATCGCGGAGCCTGACCCGCACCCGGGCCAGCAGTTCGGCCAGGGAGAACGGCTTCGTCAGGTAGTCCTGCGCCCCCAGTTCCAGGCAATCCACCTTAGTCGTGACATCGGCCAGGCAGGAGAGGACCAGCACAGCCTGGTCGGGCCGATCGTGGCGCAGCCGGGCGAGGATCTCCCGCCCGTCCATGTCCGGCATGACCAGGTCCAAGATGACCAGGTCGTAATCCCCGGCCGTGGCCTGGCTTAGCCCTTCTTTACCTGTTCCGGCGAAATCGATTGCATAGCCCGCCGCCGTGAGGGCGCGCGCGACGAACTCACGGATCTGCGGCTCGTCATCGACCACGAGGAGCCGCGCTGCCGTGGGGTACGCCCCCGGCACGGGGACCATCTTCGCAGGTGGGTTACGTTGCATGGGCTTATCTGGGCGACGCGTCAGCGCGGCGCGGTGGCGTGCCACCGCCTGGACGATCCCCTCAGCTGAGGATGTACCGCTGGGAGGGGTGCGGTCAACCCTAGAGGGGGTTGGCAAACCATTGCAGCACCCGTTCTGTGATCAGAGGTGTTGCAGGAGCCCTAAGCGGTAACAATCAGATTCAAGATCAGCACTCAGTGTGACCACGCAGCACGTGCAGGCCGAATGTTACCTGGCTGAGACATACTGGATCATGACAATTTCGTCATTCAGGGCCAGCTGAGTTGCCGAGCGAAGGCGAACGATCGCAAGATCAGGACCAGACGAGACCTCCGGCCCGCAAGTTCTGGGGACATTGCGGCCGGCCCAGTCGTGTGCGCAAGGCGCCGCGAAGAAGCGAGGTGGTGACTGGTGTCTCTGCCGGCCCGTATCGTGACCCTGCTGGTGGCGTTCGCCGCCGTGGTCGCCGGTGCGGTCTTCATCGTTGTTCACTACCTGGGCAGCAGCCTGCAGGTGGTGAACTACACCTCCGCGGCGTCCGGGGGAGTCGTGAACGTGGTCCTCCAGGAGGACCCGCAGAACAACTCCTCCAGCGAGCCCGACTGGGTGAGCTATTACGTGCAGGACCCGAAGACCAAGGCCTGGGTGCACACCACGCTGTTCTAGGTCCCGACGAACACCCGGGTGAACATGACGATCCTGGGCTACGACGGCTGCACCCCGGCGCGCAACAACTTCTGGAGCCTGGTCCAGGGCACGATCGGCAACACGATGACGGTGCAGCAGTTCAAGACCGTGGGCCAGCCGCTCGGGCCGGCCCAGGCGGGCCTCGGTCCGCAATACCTGGTCGGACTGCAGCGTGGGCCACACCTTCGCCATCCCCAGCCTGCACCTGTTCGTCCCGATCGCCTCGCCTGTCACCGCGCTGTTCAACAAGGACGGCTGCACCGACTCGCCCTGTACCGAGGGACCGCACTCGATGGTGAAGTTCAGCTTCATGACGCCCGAAGAACACGGCGGCACGTTCCGCTGGCAGTGCTTCATCCCCTGCGGCGGCGGCTTCCTGGACGGCAACGGCGGCCCGATGCAGACGCTCGGTTACATGATGGGCAACATGGAGGTGTCAGCCTGATGGCCGAGTCCCAGGCCCCGGCGGCCCCCGAGGCCCCCGGCGAGAAGGAGACGAACCACGGCCTGCGGATCTTCCTGATCTGGGTCGTCCTGGCCCTCGTCGCCGACCTGCTCATCTGGTTCGTCTGGAAGCCGCACATGCCGCCCGGGCCGGCATGACCTCGTCCGCGGAACACCAGCAGTTCGACATCGCGGTGCTGGCCCTGGCGGCCGCGCCGGTGATGATCTTCGTGTGGACCTACTTCGGCTACACGCTGATCAACTGGCGGCACCGGGACGGTGACGACGACGACGGGCCGCCGCTGTTCGGGCACACCGGCATCCAGGCCACCTGGATCGGCGGCACCGCGGTCATCGTGCTCGCCGCGTTCGTGTTCGGCACCGTGGAACTGATCGTCCCGGCCGGCGCGGGGGCCGGTGAGGGCCCGAACCCGGTCTGGAAGCCGGACGGCAGCAACTACCTGCAGGTCCAGGTCATCGGCCAGCAGTGGCAGTTCACCTACCGCTACCCGCAGTTCGGCGGGATGGAGACCACCCAGCTGGTCCTGCCGGCGAACCGGTCGATCGCGTTCCACGTGACCTCGCTGGACGTGATCCACAGCTTCTGGGCCTACCAGCTCGGCGGTGAAAGCCGACGCCAACCCGGGCGTGGACAACGTGGCCTACACCACCACCGACCACGTCGGCGGGTTCACCGTCCGGTGCAGCGAGCTGTGCGGGATCTGGCACGGCGCCATGTTCGACTACGGCCGGGTGGTGACCCCGGCCGCCTTCCAGGTCTGGGCCAGGACCAACGAGCAGATCCAGCGGCGCAAGGGCGTGCTGGCCGCGCTGCCGCCGTACGCGACGACCTACGACCCGACGGTGATCCCGAATATGGGCAAGGTCCTGGTCCAGAACGGGATCACCGGCGCCGCCGGCTACTACTACCCGCCGTCCGACCCGGTGACGCCGTGACCGCCCGCCCCGCGGCCGCCAGGCCGCGCGGCATGCCCGGGCATGCCGGGAACGGATCGCCAGGCCGACACTGCGATGAAGAGGTGACCGGATGTCCATCGAGATAGAGCCGGGGACGACGGCGCAGGAGCCGGCCGGATCCGGGCCGATCGGCCCGCGCCTGGCCCGGCCGTGGTGGATGCGCCCGGCGATGCACACCGGGATCATCGGCGCCATCATCGGCTACTTCGTGGGTCACTGGCTGGGCAACTTCCTGTCCTACGGATACGCGCGGAACGCGCTGTCGGACATGAACGACTTCCCGCTCGTCCTCGGCTACGTGATCGCGACGGTCGGCTGGCTGGCCGGGCTGGGCGTGTTCAACGACCTCGGCCGGCAGATGCTCGGCAAGCCGGTGCCGGTGGCCGAGGAAGAAGAGGAAGCCTTCGGCGGGGTGGCCCGCTACTTCCGGTACTCGCTGGACCACAAGGTGGTCGGCATCCAGTACCTGGTCGGGATGATCATCTACTTCTGCACCGCGGGCCTGTTCGCGATGGCGATCCGGACCGAGCTGCTCTCGCCGACGTACCACATCATGAGTGCCTCGTCGTACCTGATGGTGGTCGGCGAGCACGGCACGATGATGATGATGCTGATGACGTCGGTCGTGCTCGGCCCGTTCGGCAACTTCCTGATGCCGCTGATGATCGGGTCGAAGCGGATGGCCTTCCCCCGGCTGGAGGCGCTGGCGTTCTGGCTCACCCCGGCGGCCTTCATCGTCCTGCTGTCCAGCGTGCTGGTCGGCGGGTTCCCCACCGGCTGGACCGGCTACGCGCCGCTGAGCGTGCAGGCCACCGAGGGCATGGACGCCTACGCCGTCGCCTTCGGCATCATGGGGATCTCGGTCATCCTGGCCGGGTTCAACATCATCGTCACCGTGATCAACTACCGGGCGCCCGGGATGCGGTGGAGCCGGCTGCCGATGTTCGTCTGGTCCATGGTCACCGTCTCGTTCCTGATGGTGCTGGCCACCCCGGTCCTGGTCGGCGGGCTCTACCTGCTGGTCCTCGACCGCACCGCGCAGACCGCGAACTACGTGAACCAGCTGGGCGGCAGCAGCTACCTCTACGAGAACCTGTTCTGGTTCTTCGGGCACCCGGAGGTCTACATCCTCGCCTTGCCCGGGTTCGGCATCGTGTCGGAGATCATCCCGGTGTTCTGCCGTAAACCGCTCTTCGGCTACCGCGTCGCCGGGGCCGGCATGATCGGGGTGGCCCTGCTCAGCTTCTTCGTCTGGCAGCACCACCTGTTCGTGAGCGGCATCAACCCGGAGATGCGGCCGCTGTTCATGCTGACCACCGAGCTCATCTCGATCCCGACCGGGTTCATCTACCTGGTCGCGATGGGCACGTTCTGGAAGGCGAAGATGCGGCTGACCGTGCCGATGTGCTTCGCGCTGGCGCTGTACTTCAACTTCCTGATCGGCGGCATCTCCGGGGTGTTCCTGTCCGACGTCCCGGCGGACACCACCGAGCACGGCAGCTTCTTCGTGATGGCGCACTTCCACTACACGATCATGGGCGGCATCATCTTCGCCTTCTTCGGCGCCTGCTACTACTGGCTGCCGAAGATGATCGGCATCAAGCTGAACCAGAAGCTGGGCTACCTCCACTTCTGGACGATGTTCATCTTCTTCAACTCGACCTTCCTGCCGCTGTTCGCGGTGGGCATGCTGGGCCAGCCGCGCCGCGTGTACGAGTACGCGCGGAACCTGCAGGGCCTCAACGACTGGGTGTCGATCTCCTCGTTCCTGCTCGGCACCTCGATCCTGATCTTCGTGATCAACTTCATCTGGTCCACGGTGATCGTCCGGGAGCGCGAGGTCGGGAACCCGTGGAATTCCCGCGGCCTGGAATGGCAGGTCGCATCGCCCCCGCCACCGGGCAACTTCGAGCACATCCCGGTGGTGCTGGCCGGCCCGTATGACTACGGCGTGAAGGACGCGCCGGCGGTCGCCGACCTGCATCCGCCCGTGGGCGTGGTCAGTGCCGCGTACGCAAGTGCCGGGACGGCCAGCACCGGAGTGGAGGCATAGCCATGGCCGAGCAGACGACCCAGCCGCCGAACGAGCTGGACCGGGCGGCCGAGGAAGCCGGTTTCTACCACGAGGCGGCGCTCAACGCGGCGTGGACCGGTTCGCGGTTCGCGGTGGGCGCGCTGGCCTTCCTGTACGGCTCGTTCGCGTTCGCCTACTTCTACCTGAGGTCGATCAACTCCTCGGGCCGGTGGAAGGGCTCGGGCTACCACGCCCCGTCGATGGGCTACGGCGTGACGATCCTGGCCCTGGTCCTGCTCAGCGCCATCGTCCAGTACGTGGGGCTGCAGCGGATCAAGGCCGGGGCCAAGAGCGCGTGGCAGTCCGCCGCCCTGGTCGCGCTGCTGCTCGGGGTGGCCGCGGTCGTGGTGCAGATCATCCAGCTGCTCAACCTGGGGTTCCAGCCGGGCAGCTCCGGGTTCTCCAGCGTGTTCGTGGACACCTACCCGGTCCTGCTGGTCAGCTGGCTCGGGGCGATGATCTGGCTGGAGATCCTGGTCATGCGGGTCCGCCCGCTCACCTCCATCTCCTTCGTCGAGCAGCCGCCCACCTACGCCGAGGCGTTCGCGGTACAGCGGTTCCAGTCGTCGCTCAGCGCGTTCACGCTGATCTGGAACTTCATGGCCGTCGTCACGCTGTTCTTCTTCCTGCTGTTCTACGTGCTCTGAGCGGAAAGGACCGGCCCGCCCGGAAAGGCTCACGCGTGCGTCAGCCGCCGCGGCCAACCACCGTCATGAACCTGGTTGTCTCGCACTGGTCGGCCAACGCGGCGGTCCTCGCCGTGGGCCTGGCCGTCGTGGTCGTGCACGTGGCCGGGCTGCTCGGCCTGCGCGCCGACGCGCGCCGGGGCGGCGCCGCGCTGCCCGGCGGGCTGGCCCGCGAGGCCATCGCGTTCTACTCCGGGCTGCTCCTCGTGGTCCTGGCCCTGCTCTCGCCGGTGGGCTACTGTCCGGGAGGTTCATCTGGATCCGGGTCCTCCAGGACATCGTGCTCGGCGTGTATGCCCCGCCGCTGATCGTGCTGGGCGCCCCGTGGCTGGTGCTGTGGCGCGGCCTCGGGCGCACGGCACGGCCCCGGGCCGCGGCGCCCGGCACGGGGGAGGCTGCGCCGGTGCCACCCCGGCTGCGCAGCTGGCCGGTCGCGGTGACCGCCCTGTTCGTCCTGGTGTGGTGCGGCTGGTACGTTCCCGCGCTGTACGACGCGGGGGTGCACCACCCGGTGGTGCTGGCCGCCCAGGCGGTCACCACCATGGGCGCGGGCGTGCTGTTCTGGCTGCAGCTCATCGGCTCCCGGCCGTTCAGCCCGCAGTTCGGGCCGCTGTACCGGGTGATGCTGCTGGCCGGTGTCGTGCTGTGCGGCACCATCCTGGGCATGGTGCTCAGTTTCGGCGCCAATGTCCTTTACCCCACGTACCTCGGGGTAGGGAGCCACCATCTGCTCAGCCTGGTCTTCGACCAGCAGGCCGGCGGCTCCGAATTGTGGGTTCTGGTCCTGGTGCCGTACATGATCGCGGGAATCGCGCTCCTCATCAGATGGCTGAACGATGAGGAGTCCGAGGCCCTCACGCACGGCCTGGACCGGATTCTCCGGCCTTCCAAGTCCACCTGGCCCACCCGGACCGGATGGAGATGATCAGTTTGGCGCCCAGCAGGAGGCTAAAGTGCACAGCGTGATCTCTGCGATACAGGTGACCTATTACCCGCTAGGTGCGCAGGTGATGACCCTGGTCCTGCCGCTGGGATTCTTCATTGTCGTGATGGCGGCTCTGTACTTCGTCTTCACCCGCCCGCACACGGTGCCGGGGCGCCGGCCCATCGCCGGGGCCCGGCCTGTCGCGCCGGCCGACCCCGGCCACGCGGCGTCGCTGGCCGCCGCGACCGGGCTGCCCACCGCGACCGCCGGCGGGCGGCCCGGAGCCGCTGGCCGAGCGGGGGACCCCGCCCTCGGTCGGCGTGCGCACCGAGGAAGCCGTCCAGCAGGCCGCGCAGGAGGCGGCTGCGGAGGCCAAGACGGCGGAGGATAAGGTAACCGGCGGGTCTGATCAGGCCCAGGACACTGCGACCGAAGGCTCGGAGGACCAGGAGTGACCCCAGCGACCGACGCGCTACCCGCCATCGCGGGGCGGCGCTCCGCCCGGGTGGTCGCCCGGTCGCTCTTCGCCCTGACCAAGCCCCGGATCATCGAGCTGCTGCTGGTCACCACGATCCCGACCATGCTGCTCGCGCAGCGCGGCCTGCCCTCGATCCGGGTGCTGCTGGTCACGCTGGTCGCCGGGGCCTGCGCGGCGGGCAGCGCGAACACGATCAACTGCTACATCGACCGTGACATCGACGCGATCATGCGGCGCACCTCGCGGCGGCCGCTGAACGGCAAGGGCCGCGAGGCCGCCGTGATCAAGCCGGCCGAGGCGCTGGTGTTCGGCATCCTGCTCGGGGCCGTTTCCACCGTCCTGCTCGGCACGCTGGTCAACTGGCTGTCCGCGGCGCTGGCCGACACCGCGATCCTGTTCTACGTGTTCGTCTACACGCTCGGCCTGAAGCGCCGGACCCCGTCCAACATCGTCATCGGGGGCGCGGCCGGCTGCTTCCCGGTGCTGATCGGCTGGTCCGCCGTGACCGGCCGGGTCAGCCTGCCCGCCGTCGTCCTGTTCGCCGTCATCTTCTTCTGGACGCCGCCGCACTTCTGGGCGCTGGCCATGAAGTTCCGCGACGACTACGCCGCGGCCCGGGTGCCCATGCTGCCGGTGGTCGCCTCACCCGCCGTGGTCGCCCGGAAGATCCTGTTCTACTCGTACGTGATGGTGGCGGCCACCCTGGCCCTCGCGCCCTACGCCGGATGGCTGTACACGGCCGCGGCGCTGGCTGCTCGGCGGCTGGTTCCTGGCCGAGGCACACCGGCTGCACCACCGGGTGGCCGCGATGACCTTCGACCCCGCGCCCGGGATTCGCCGGGATCTCGCGGCCCGCGCCGGAGCGGCCCGCCCCCGGCCCGGCGGGCGCGGGGAATGTCGCGGTCGCCACGCCCGTGCTGGCGGACACCGTGCTGGCGGAGACCGGGCCGGTGCAGACCGTCCAGGTCAACACCCCGGCCGCGAAGCCCGCGGCCAGCGGGGTGACCGAGGGCGCGTGCGCGGGCCTGGCCCAGCCCAGCGCCAACCCCGCGCCGATGCGCCTGTTCCACCTGTCGATCGCCTACCTGACGCTGCTGTTCGCCGTCATCGCGGTTACGGCGCTGCTGCCCTGGGGGGCTTGGTAGGAGCGGAGCTGGCCGGGCGCGCGACGGCCGCCGCGGGCAGCAGCACCACGGCCCGCAGCCCCGGGCCGGCGTCCTCCAGCCAGGCTGACCCGCCGTGCGCCTGGGCGGTGGCCCGCACGATGGCCAGGCCGAGCCCCGAGCCTCCCTCGTCGTCGCTGTCGCGGCTGCGGTCCGCCTCCAGCCGGCTGAACCGGCCAAAGGCCCGCTCCCGGTCCCCGGCCGGGATGCCCGGCCCGTCGTCGGTGACCGAGATCCGCGCGTTCTTGCCGGTCATGCCCACCGAGACCGCCACCTGGGATCGCGCGTAACGCGTGGCGTTGTCGATCAGGTTGCTGAGCATCCGGCGCAGCCCGTCGGGGTCGCCGGTCACCTCGGCGGGCCCGGTCCCGGCCAGCCGGACCGGGATCCGGGCGTCGGCGTACCGGCTGACCTCCTCCCGCACCAGGCTGGCCAGGTCTACCTGGCGCTGCGCCGGCCGCCGGGGATCCCGCTCGTCGAGGCGGGCCAGCGCCAGCAGGTCCTCGGCCAGCCGGGCCAGCCGGAGCGTGTCCGCCAGCACGTCGCCCGCGGTCTGCCGCCAGTCCTGGCTGTCCGGGTGATCCAGCGCCACCTCCAGCTGGGCCCGGATGCTGGCGATCGGGCTGCGCAGCTCGTGCGCGGTGTCGGAGATCAGCCCGCGCTGCCGTTCCTGGGCCGCGCCCAGCCTGTCGAGCATGTCGTTCAGGGTCAGCGCCAGGTTCCGCACCTCGTCGCGGGCCTCCGGCACCGGGAGGGCCCGCGGCCGGCCGGTCCTGGTCACGTCCTGCGCGCCCCGGCGCAGTTCCGTGATCGGCCGCAGGGTGGAGCCCGCGATCAGCCAGCTCGCCGCGGCCAGCAGGACCAGCAGCAGGGGAGTGCCGATGAGCAGGGCCCGGGTCAGCGTGGCCAGGCTCTCGCCCACCTGGTTGTAGGCGACCGCCGCGATCACGGTCCCGCCGTCCCGGGTGGCCGCGGTAGCCACCCGGACCGTGTCGGGCAGCCCGTAGGGACGCCCGTTGAGGAAGACCGCCCGGCCGTCCCGGGCGTTCGCCGCCGCCACCGCCGGCGGCAGCAGCGGGACCAGGCGGTCCGCGTCCGGCGACACGTTCACGATCTGGCCGTTAGAGCTGAGAACTTGCACGGTGATGGTGCCCGGCACGACCGGGACCGGGTCGGGCAGCCGGTGCGCGTCGGCCAGCGCGGCGACCTCCCGGGCGCCCTGCCGGGCCGAGTTGTCCAGGCTGCGGATCAGTGAGACCCGCAGCGCGCTGCTGAGCAGGACCGCCGCCGCGGCCAGGGCCAGGGCCAGCCCGGCCGTCGAGGCCAGCGTGACCCGGGCGCGCAGGCTGCGCCGCCGCCACCAGCGGGCCGGCCCGCCCGCCCGGGATCCCGCCTCGCGAGGCACGCCGGCTCCCGTGGCTACTCGCCCGGCCCGCGCGCGAAGCCCGCCAGCAGGGCCCGCACCGCCCGGCCCACGCTCTCCCGGGTCGCCGCCGGATCGGCCGAGCCGGCGATCAGCATGCTCCCGCGCACCAGCGCCCCCAGCAGGAGCCGGGCGATCGTCTCCGGGTCGCCGGTATGCAGCCGCCCTGCGGCGTCCGCCGCCCGCAGCGCCGCGACGATGGCCGACACCGCGTACCGCTCGTCGAGCTCGGTGAACCGGGCCAGGCCCAGCACCGCGGGCGCATCGGTGACGATGATGCGCTGGACATCGGGCTCCAGCACCGCGTCGAGGAAGGCGCCGAATCCCCGGGCCAGGGCGTCGACCTCGTCGGCGGCCCCGCCGGCCGCGTCCGCCGACGCCGTCATCAGCTCCGCGTGCACCGCCTCGAAGACCGTCTCGAACAGGGCGGTCTTGGTGGGGAAGTGATGGTAGAGCGCTCCGGTGGTCACCCGGGCCGTCCGGGCCAGGTCGTCCACGGACGTCGCGGCGAAGCCCTGCTCGCCGAACAGCCGCCGTCCCGCGGCGACCAGCGCCGCCCGGGTCTGGGCCACCTGCTCGGCCCGCAGCGACCCCGCGGGCGCGCCCGGCCCGGGACGCGCCGGGGCCCGGGGGCCCGGCGAATCCGTGCCGGGTGAACGCAGCTCAGCCACGTCCTCTGTATAGCCCGTCCGGTCTCCCCTTGTGCCCATACGCGCCTTCACATAGCATCACTATGTTAAATAACGATCTTATCCAAGGTATCAGGAGCATGGGATGACTGGTGATGCGATCTCCGCGCTGCGCGCGGACCGTGAGGCCATCCTCGGCATCGGGGCCGGGCTCACCGACGCGGACTGGGCGGCCGCCAGCGGCTGCCCCGGCTGGTCGGTCAAGGACGTCGTGGCGCACATGGGCGCGCTGCTGCGGCTGGTGATCGACCCCGCCTCGCTGCCCGACACCACCGGCCTGCCGACCGAGCGGGCCCAGGAGGTGTACGTGGAGGCGCGGCGACCCTGGCCGGCGGCGAAGGTGCTGGCCGACTACGAGTGGGTCAGCCTGCCCGCGTTCGAGGCCCTGGAGGGCCTGGCCGGCCTGGCCGGTCAGGCACTCCGAGGTGCCGCTGGGAGATCTCGGCACCTATCCCGCGGCGCTGATACCGGCCGCGTACGCCTTCGACCACTACACGCACATCCGCGCGGACCTCTTCCCGCCGCGGGGACCGCTGGCCGGGCCGCCGCCTGCCTCGGATGAGCTGCGGCTGATTCCCGCGCTGGACTGGATCGAGGCGGCGCTCCCGCAGCAGAACCCCGGGGTCCTGGCCGCCCTGGAGGCGCTGGCCGGGGGGCTCCGGATCACCGTGACCGGCCCGGCGGCCCGGACCATCCAGGTCGGCCCGGGTGAGCCGGCCGCCGAGATCAGCTCGGGGGCCCCCGCCCTGGTCCGCTGGATCACCCAGCGCGGCGACTGGGATGACCTAGCCGTCCAGCTCCGCGGCGACGAGGGCCACCTCGGTCAGGCCGCCCGCCTCAAGGTGTTCTGACCTGCAATCAATCGGCAGTTCGATTTAGACCCCCCAGGGGGGGTCGGAACTTAACTGCTGATGGTTATCCACAGGGGTGGGGGACCGGCCCGCTAGTGAGGGGGCGGGCGGGTTACTCCTTAACCGCCGTCGGCGGATAGGCGGTAGCCGGCGCCGCGCACGGTCTGCAGGGCGGCACGGCCGAAGGGGGCGTCGATCTTGCGCCGCACGTACCCGGCGTACACCTCGACCACGTTGAGGTCGAGGGAGTCGTAGCTGTCCCAGACGTGCTCCAGCAGCTCGGTCTTGGCCACGACCTGGCCGGCCCGCCGCATCAGGTACTCCAGCAGCGCGAACTCCCGGGCGGTCAGGTCGATGTCCGCCTCCCCGCGGCGGACCCGCCGGCTGGCCGGGTCCAGGACCAGGTCACCGGCGCGCAGCTGCGCGGGCCGGGGGATCGCGCCCCGCCTGAGCAGGGCCCGCAGCCGGGCCGCCAGCACCACGTAGGAGAACGGCTTGGTCAGGTAGTCGTCGGCGCCCAGATCCAGCCCGTCGGCCTGGTCGTACTCGCCATCCTTGGCCGACAGGATGAGGATGGGCACCCAGTTCTCCTCCGCGCGCAGCTGCTGGCAGATGCGGTACCCGGAGATCTTGGGCAGCATCAGGTCCAGCACGACGGCGTCGTACCCGCCCTCGCGCGCGGCGTGCAGGCCGTCCTCCCCGTTGTGGGCCAGGTCGACCGCGAAGCCCTCGGCGGACAGGCCGCGCTTGACGGCCGCGGCCAGCCTTCGTTCGTCCTCCACGACGAGCACCCGCACCCGCCCGAGAGTACCTGCCCTCGCGCCGCAGCCCGCGGTGCGCGCACGCCGGTGCCGGCTCGGCTCTCACAGGGTTCGCTCAGGCGGCGTGCGGCAAGATGATGAATGCAGGGGACATAACGGGACCGCGCTCCCCGGATCAGGGTGGCGGCGGCTCACGCGGGGCCGGTGACGGCCCATAGGACGAGCCCGTGCGGCCTATGCGCACGGGGACGAGTGAGGTTGTGCGATGAACACGCTGCCGACGTTTTCCCGTCGCGCGAGGTGGATGATTCCCGCAGGTGCCGTAGTGCTCGCGGGGGCGGTGACTGCCGGTTCCATGATCGGCAGCGCCCAGGCCTCACCTGAGCTGCCGCTGCGCACTCCCGCGCAGCTGCTGGCCTCGGTGGCCGGCCAGACCGTCCCGCTGCCCGCGCTGACCGGGACCGTGGTGGAGACCGCGTCGCTCGGCATCCCGCAGCTGCCCGGGACGAGCAACCCGAACTCCATTACCGCGCTACTGGCCGGGTCGCACACGATCAAGGTCTGGTACGCGGATCCCTCGCATATCCGGCTCGCGGTGCCGGTGACGCTGAGCGAAACCGACCTGATCCGTAACGGCCGCCAGGTGTCGGTCTGGTCGAGCAGCTCGAACACGGTGACACGGATGCAGCTGCCGGCCAAGGCCCATGAGCACGCCATGCCCGCGGGGGCCATGCCGTCACAGCTGCCGCTCACCCCGCAGCAGGCGGCCAGCCAGGCGCTCAAGGCGGTCGGGCCGAGCACCCGGGTCAGCGTCGAGCGCACCGTGACCGTGGCCGGCCAGCCCGCCTACCAGCTCGTGCTCTCGCCGAAGTCCAGCGGCTCGCTGATCGGCCGGGTCAGCATCGCCATCGACGCGAGCAAGAACGTCCCGCTGCGGGTCCAGGTGTTCGCCCGGGGCGCGGCCACCCCGGCGTTCCAGGTCGGCTACACGTCGATCTCGTTCGTCAGGCCGGCGGCCGGCAACTTCAGCTTCACCACCCCGCCGGGCGCCAAGGTCAAGGTGGTCAGCCCGTCCAGCTCGTCCGGGAAGATGCCGGCCAAGGGCACGAAGGCCACCGGTGAGCCCCAGGTGATCGGCAAGGACTGGACGTCGGTGGCGGTGCTGCCCGCGTCCGATCTGGCCAGCGTGATGGGTGCAGGCAGCTCGTCGAGCGCGGTCGGCGTCGGGAGCCAGTCGGTGAGCAGCGGCTCCGGTGAGAGCGGAGCGGTCGCGGCCGCGCTGCTCAGGTCGGCCACCCCGGTGCACGGCGCGTGGGGCAGCGGCAAGCTGCTGCACACCAGCCTGGTGTCGGTGCTGATCACGAACAGCGGTCACGTGCTCGTCGGTGCGGTCACCCCGGCCGTCCTCGAGAGCGCCGCGGCCCAGGTCAAGTGAGCACGGGTCAAGTGAGCACAGGTCAAGTGAGCACGGGTCAGGTGAGCACGGTCAGGCGAGCGCGGGTCAGGTGGACGCCGCCCCAGCGGTCGGCCAGGAGGCGGCCCGCCAGGAGCAGGAGGCGGGGGAAGCCCCGGGCGCGGAGCTTCCCCCCGCGATCGTCACCCAGGGCCTGACGAAACGGTTCCGCAGCGGCCAGCTGGCCGTGGACGGCATTGACATGGTGGTGCCCCGGGGCAGCGTCTACGGCTTCCTCGGCCCCAACGGGTCCGGCAAGACCACCACGATCAGGATGCTGCTCGGCCTGGTGTTCCCCACTGCGGGCAGCCACTCGCTGCTCGGGGTACCGATGCCCAGGGGCACGGTCCAGGTGCTGCCCCGGGTCGGGTCCCTGGTCGAGGGGCCTGCGTTCTACCCGCAGCTGTCCGGCCCGGACAACCTGGCCCGGGTGGACGCGGCCGACCGGACCGCCGACCCGCGCACCGCGAAGCAGCGGATCACCACGGCGCTGGACCGGGTCGGCCTGCTCGCGGCCAAGAAGAAGCACTACCGGGCCTACTCACTCGGCATGAAGCAGCGGCTGGCCATCGCGGCCAGCCTGCTCCAGCCCCGTGAGCTGATCATCCTGGACGAGCCCACCAACGGGCTCGACCCGCAGGGCACCCGCGAGGTCCGCGGGCTGATCCGGGAGATCGCCACCGACGGCATCACCGTCCTGGTCTCCTCGCACCTGCTCGCCGAGGTCGAGCAGATCTGCACCCAGGTGGGCGTGATGCGGACCGGGAAGCTGGTCTTCCAGGGGCCGCTGGAAGAGCTCCGGGCGCGCGGGTCGGCCCGGATCCGGGTCACCACCTCCGACCCGGCCCGGGCCGCTGAGGTCCTCGGCAAGCTGGGGCTGGCCGACGTGACGGCCGCGGACGGGGAAGCGTCCGCCGCGCTCGGCGACCAGGCGCCCGAGCAGGTCACCCGCGAGCTGGTCTACGCCGGCGTCCCGGTGGCCGGGCTGGACACGCCGCGGCCCAGCCTGGAGGAACTGTTCGTGGGACTCACCGGGGAGGGTTTCGATGTCAACGGCTGAGCTGTCCGCTCCCCGCGGGGGTGCCCCGGGCACCGCGGATGGCCCGGGGCTGGCCGCGCACGCCCGGCCCCGCAACGGTCTTCGCACCTGGCTGCGCTTGCTGGGCTCGGAGCTGCGCATCATGTTCCGGCGCTGGCGCAACCTGGCCCTGCTCGGCGTGCTCGTCGTGCTGCCCGTGGTGCTGGGCATCGGGCTGCGGGTCTCCAGCCCGGGCGGCGGCGGTGGCGGGCCGAACGCGTCGTTCTTCGCCCAGCTGGCCGGGAACGGGGTGTTCCTGTCCTTCCTGGCCCTGACCATCCTGCTCACCCTGGTGCTGCCGCTGGTGATCGCGGTGGTGGCCGGTGACTCGATCGCCGGCGAGGCCGGTATCGGCACGCTGCGCTACCTGCTCACCGTGCCGGCCGGCCGGACCAGGCTGCTGTCGGTCAAGTACGTGGCCGTGGTCATCTTCGGGCTGGCCGCCTGCCTGCTGGTCTCGGCGGTGTCGCTGATCATGGGCGCGATCCTGTTCCCGATCGGGCCGGTGACGCTGCTGTCCGGGACGACCGTGTCCCTCGCGGACGGCCTGCTCCGGCTGCTCTACGTCACGCTGTACGTGGCCGCGGGGATGGCCGCCCTGGCCGCGATCGGGCTGGCCATCTCGACCCTGACCGAGCACCCGATCGGCGCCATCGCGGCGGTCCTGGTGCTGGCGGTGGCCAGCGAGGTGGCCGACAACGTGGCCCAGTTCGCCGTCATCCACCCGTACCTGCCCACGCACTTCTGGCTGTCGTTCGACTCGCTGCTGCGCACGCCGATAGACACCGGGAGCCTGCTGCACGGGCTGCTGTCGTTCGCGGCGTACATCGTGATCTTCGGCTCGCTGGCCTGGGCCCGCTTCACCAGCGCCGACGTCACGAGCTGAGCGCGCCGGGCATCACCCCGCCGGGTGATGCCCGGCGGGGTCAGCATCGGGCGGGCCCGCCCAGGCATGCGGGTCGAGGGTGCCGTCCACGGCCGCCTGGGCGACGTCCGTGAGGCGCCGGTTGGTGTTGCGCGCGTGGGCCCGCAGCCGGGCAAAGGCCTCGGCCAGGTCGATGCCGGCCCGCTCGGAGATCACTCCCTTGGCCTGCTCGATCGCGATCCGGCTGGTCAGGGCGGCGGACAGCTGCTCGTTCAGGCGCTGGGCCTCGGTGCTGGCCCGGTGCTGGAGGATGCTGAGCGTGGCCAGGTCGGCGAAGGCGCGGGCGACGATGAGGTCCGCCTCCCCGATCGGGTCGCGGGTCACGCTGAGCAGGTTCAGCGCGCCCAGGGTCACGTCCCGCAGCCGCAGCGGCAGCGCGACCGCCGACTGGAAACCGGCCCGGACGGCGGCGGCGGAGAACTGCGGCCAGCGGTCAGACCCCGCCTCCAGGGTCTTCTGGCCGACCCGCTGACCGCTGCGGAAGGCGTCCAGGCAGGGACCTTCCTGCGCCTGCAGCTCGAACAGTTCCAGCAGGCGCATGGTCTCGCTGGAGGAGGCCGCCAGGCTGAGACCTCCCGAGGGGGAGGCCAGCATCACCCCGGCGGCGGACACGTTGAGCAGGCTGACGCAGCGGTCCGTGAGCCCGGTCAGCAGGTTGACGACGTCGTAGTCGTCGACCAGGGTGTCGGCCATCTCGACCAGAGAGCGGACCACGTCGGCTTCCCGGGTCATCCTCATCCCTCCCTTCACAGCGGAGCCCCGGGCTGGGGCTGGGCGGCCCGGTTCATCCGAGCCGGAGCCTGCGGGCGATGACGTCCTGGGCTACGTCGGCGAGCAGCCGGTCGTGGCTGTAGGCGAACGCCCGCAGGCGGATGAGTGCTTCGGTGACGCTGACATCTTCCTGGACCGAGACTATGCCTGCCGCGTTGTGCACGCTGAAGTGGAAGTCGGCGCCGGCCTCCAGCTGGGTGGCCACCAGCCCGGACGCCGCCCCGGCCTGGGCGTCCAGCACCCAGCGGGCGGTCACGTCCGCCAGCACCAGGGCGTCGGCATGCTGCTCCGGGCTGAGCCCGCCGGGCCGGTCGCGGTAGAGGTTGAGGGCCCCGAGGCGCACCATGCCGACCCGCAGCGGGAACCCGAACACCGCCCGCACGCCAGCCTGCAGCGCGGGCGGGGTGAACGCGGACCACCGGCTCGTCTCCGGGTCCGCCAGGTCGGGCTCGCTCACGATCGCGTCGCGCTGGTAGGCATCGACGCAGGGGCCCTCGCCCAGCGTGTACTGCAGCTCCTCGATGAGCTGGCTGATGTCGTCACTGGCGCACAGCGACCCGTGGGGAATGTCACCGGCCATGAGCATGACCCCCGCGCCGTTCACCCCCGCGATCTGCGGGCCCACGGCGCACAGCCGGGCGGCCGGCCACGTGCTTTCCCCGTCGGACAGGACGGCCAGTACCCTGCGCAGCCGGTCGCCGGGCACGTCAGCGGTCCGATCCCGGGCCGGGACCCGGGCCTGCGCCATCGCAGCCACTGCCCACCGGCTCGCTCCTTCATCTCGGGGAAGGAAAGCGTCAGCTGGGGCCGGTTCGGCGTCCTTCCGGGCCCGGAACCCCGGGTCTCTTGCTCACGCTACGCCACCAGGGTCCGGTTGGCCTGCGATCCCGGTGCCCGGCCAGGTGGCCGGATGGCGTGCCGCTACCGGGGTCTCTGCTCGAACAGGATGTCCCGCAGGTCCCGGATGGCGAGATCCAGTTCTTCGGTCGCGTGGCAGATCTTGCGAGTCGCCCGGTGCTCGCCGCCGATCAGGCCCAGCGCGGCCTGGAGATCCAGCCCGGCGGCAAAAATCCGGTGGACCACGACGTCGTTCATTCTCTGGGCCAGCCGGTCGTGCTGATCGCCAGGGAACGAGCTGGCGCTGGCGCGGCTGGTACTGGATAGCTGGCTGCCGATCAGGGGAGCTCCGGCCGGCCGCGCCGACGGCGTGTGTGCGGGCTTCATCGCCTGCAGGGCCAGGGCAGAAGGCAAGCCGAATGATTTATCCATCGCTCAGGCTCCTTGGTCTTTGCCCAGCCAGAACTGGCCGTGCCACCGGGGTCCGGAGCGACGCGTTGGCCCGCATCCACACAGGCACGTGCGGGCTGGTGCGGGCACCTATGCGCATCACAGTACGCCGGTGTCCGGGACCCGGATACCCACGAGATGCGACGGGCCCCGGCCGGGCAGGTGACCAGCGGGTGAACCGCCTTGTCCTCCCGGCCACGGCAGCGTAGCGTGTGTACCGCTGCTCCGGACCTAGGCAGAGACGGCCACCATCACCGGTGGTCCGCGAAGCCAGGCCGGGTTTTTTTTATGCACGAAATCTGAATAAAAGGCACCAGAGAATCACATGGTCTGGACCGCAAATCAGCCCAGACTGCCAGCGGGAACGGCCTCGATGCCTGTCCCCGGCAGGAGACCGCAGGGGCTTCTCCTCAACCGCGCGGCAGGCAGAGCCGTGTGCTGGATGCACGGTCATACGGTCGGGGCTGACGCATGAGAAGGGTGAGTGGGGGAGGGGGCTAACCCTTCAGGCCCGGGAAGTCTTCTTCCCAGAACTCCGTGTGGCCGCGCGGGCCGGTGGGTGCGGCGGGACCAGGTCCCGCCGCACCCGGTCCGGCCGCCCCTGGCTGGCCCAGCCGGTCCGTCTCCTGGGCACGCAGTTCCACCCGGCGGATCTTGCCGGAGATCGTCTTGGGCAGCTCGCTGAACTCCAGCCGCCGGATGCGCTTGTACGGGGACAGCCGCTGCCTCGTGTAGCCGAGGATCGACAGTGCGGTCTCAGCCGACGGCTCGAACCCGGCCGCCAGCGTGACGTAGGCCTTGGGCACCGCGAACCGCATCGGGTCCGGCGAGGGCACCACCGCCGCCTCGGCCACCGCCTCGTGCTCGATCAGCACGCTTTCCAGCTCGAACGGCGAGATCCGGTAGTCCGACGCCTTGAACACGTCGTCGGTCCGCCCGATGTAGGTCAGGTACCCGTCGGCGTCCCGGCTGGCCACGTCCCCCGTGTGGTAGTAACCGCCGCGCATGGCCTCGGCCGCCCGCTGCGCATCGCCGCGGTAGCCGGTCATCAGGCCGAGCGGCCGCCGGGCCAGGTCCAGGCAGATCTCGCCTTCCTCGCCCGGCTCGCCGGTCAGCGGGTTGACCAGGGCCACGGTATAGCCGGGCAGCGGGCGGCCCATCGACCCGGGCCGCAGCGGCTGCCCCGGCGTGTTGCCCACCTGGGCGGTGGTCTCGGTCTGCCCGTACCCGTCCCGCACCGTGATCCCCCAGGCCCGCCGGACCTGGTCGATCACCTCCGGGTTCAGCGGCTCGCCCGCGGCCACGCACTCGCGCAGCGCGCTGACGTCGCAGGCGCTCAGGTCGGCCTGGATGAGCATCCGCCAGACCGTGGGCGGCGCGCAGAACGTGGTCACCCCGCAGTCCGCCGATCGCGTCCATCAGCGCCTGGGCGGAAAACCGCTCGTAGCCGAGCACCAGGGCGGTCGCGCCCGCGTTCCACGGCGCGTACACGTTGCTCCACGCGTGCTTGGCCCAGCCCGGGGAGGAGATGTTCAGGTGCACGTCGCCGGGCTGCAGCCCGATCCAGTACATGGTGGACAGGTGGCCGGCCGGGTACGAGGCGTGCGTATGCTCGACCAGTTTCGGCTGGGCCGTGGTACCGGAGGTGAAATACAGCAGCAACGGCTCGTCCGCGTGAGTCGGGCCGTCCGGCTCGAAGTGGGCGCTGGCCGAGGCCGCCTCCGCGTAGCCGTGCCAGCCCTCGGGCGGGGCCGCCTCCGGCGTGGTGCTCACCGCCACCCGCGTCCAGTCCCCGCCGACCTCCGCGAACCGGGGCGTGTGCCCGTACTCGGTGATCACGTGGCGCACGTCGCCGCGGGCCACCCGGTCGGCCAGGTCCTCCGGGCCGAGCAGCGTGCTGGCCGGGATGATCACCACACCGAGCTTCATGGCGGCCAGGATGATCTCCCACAGCGGCGCGATGTTGCCCAGCATGAGCAGCAGCCGGTCACCCCGCCGGGCGCCGAGCCCGCGCAGCCAGTTGGCCACCTGGCTGGAACGGGCGGCCATCTCGCCGTAAGAGATCCGGGCCGCGGCGTCCCCGTCGGCCACGATGCGCAGCGCGTCCCGGTCCGGGTGCTCGGCGGCGATCACGTCGAACCAGTCCAGCGCCCAGTTGAACTCATCCAGCTGCGGCCAGGTGAACGCGGCCAGCGCGGCCGGGTAGTCCTCGCGGTGGCGGAGCAGCAGGTCCCGGGGCCCGCGGAAGGCCCGGGTCGGTGAGTGCGCGTCGGTCATGGGGTCATCGTGGCAGGTGGGGCAGGGCGATGGGAATGCCGCGGCCGGGCCCGCCGATGATCACGCCGGAACCAGGACGATGAGTTGCGCGAATGTGACCATCTGTACGGCCCGCAGGTCACCGAACGGGACTAACGTTCCCAAACGGACACGAAGTGGATAGGGTACCCCCGGGGAACCGGAGTTACTGTGGGGGGCAGTTGTGCGCAAATACCTGATCGCCGTCGCCGTCGTCACCGCCGGGACGCTGGTGCCGCTCAGCATCCCGGCCGCCCAGGCCGGAACCGGTGGCCAGCCGCCGCCCGCGGGGGTCGTGTCGGCCACACCGGCCAGTAACACGCCTCGCCTGCCCAGCACGTCCAGTCCCCGGGAGCAGGTCCGCCAGATCGTCCAGTGCGGCGGCACCATGTACGCGGTGGGCAGCTTCAGCACCATCAAGCAGGGCAGCACCAGCTATTCCCGCACTGACATCGTCAGCTTCAGCGCGAGCAGCCCGTACCGGGTCACGTCGTGGGCTCCCCGGGTGGTGGGCAGCACGAACACCGACGAGGACGGCGCGGCCGCGATCAACACCATCGCGTTCAGCGGCGGCAACTGCTCGCAGGCCTACATCGGCGGGAACTTCAGCCGGGTCAACGGCACCAGCGTGCGCGACATTGCCAAGATCAGCACCAGCACGGGCAACGTGGTCAGCGGTTTCGCGCACAGCGCCAACGGCCGGGTCAACACCATCGCCGCGGCGGGCGGCCACCTGCTGGTGGGAGGCACGTTCACGTCCATCAACGGCGCCAAGCCCGCGCGCATGGCCAGCCTGAACCCTTCGACCGGCCGGGGTGACGGGTTCCTGAACCTGTCCATCCACGGCAGCCAGGTCTATAACCAGCAGGTCAGTCACGGCGGGCGGCGCGACCTCGTCGAGGGCGTGTTCAGCTCGGCCGGGGGCGTCACCCGCCACCAGATCTTCATGCTGAGCGTCGGCGGCTCCCGGGCCGTCGTGACCGGGTGGACGTCACGGGACTTCGGCGTCGCCTGCACCGAGTCGTTCTGGGCCCGCTCAGCGGCCTGGTCGCCGGACGGCAACACGGTGTACCTGGCCACGACCGGCTATCACGTCGTCGGCGGCAGCAATCATGGGACGCGGTCGGGACCGTGCGACGCGGCGCTGGCGTATCCCGCGACCGAGTCCTCGGTGGGGCATAAGTGGATCAACTACACCGGCTGCGACTCGCTGTACTCGGTCGCGGCTGACACCCACGCCGCGTACTTCGGCGGCCACGAGCGCTACTCGATGAACCCGAACGCGTGTAACACCCTCGGCCCCGGCGGGTACAACGCGCCGGGCATGGAGGGCCTCAACCCGGCTAACGGGGCGCTGTACGTCAACTCAGCGCGCTCCGCGGGCTTCTACAGCCGGGCCCGTGGCCTGGGCGCCGACGACATGCTGGCCACCGGCGCCGGGCTGTGGATCGCCAGCGACAACCTGGACGGCAGCGACACCTGCGGCGGGGTCAGCGGGCACGCCGGCATCTGCTTCCTGCCGTACTAGAGGGGCGGCGCTGCCGGGCGCCGGTTGTCGCCGCCGCACGGTAGCGTTTCCGGACGTGGCCCCCGGTGAAAAGCTCGCGCAGGCTGGCCCGCGGCCTGGTTCCGCCCCGGCCCGGGTGGACGCCGGGGCGCTGCCACCCGTGCCCGAACTGCTGGCCGCGGCCGTGGCCGGGATCGGCGGCGCCGAGCGGCCCGGGCAGGTCGCGATGGCCGAGGCGGTGGAGCGGTCCCTCCGGTCCGGTGAGCACCTCGCGGTCCAGGCGGGCACCGGCACCGGTAAGTCCCTGGCCTACCTGGTGCCCGCGGTCGCGCACGCGCTGGCCAGCGGCAGCGCCGTGGTGGTGGCCACCGCCACCATCGCCCTGCAGCGCCAGCTCATCGACCGGGACCTGCCGCGGCTGGCCACGACGCTGAAGCCGCTGCTGGGCCGGGAACCTGATTTCGCGATCCTCAAGGGCCGCCGGAACTATCTCTGCCTGCACCGGCTCAAGTCGGGTGCGCCCGAGGACCCTCGCGACGTGCTCTTCGACCAGGGCGCGACCTCCGCGGTCGGGCAGCAGGTCGAGCGGGTGCACGCGTGGGCGGCCGAGACCTCGACCGGCGACCGCGACGAGCTGGTGCCGGGCGTGGACGACCGGGCCTGGCGGCAGGTGTCGGTGAGTGCCCGGGAATGCCTCGGCGCCCAGCGCTGCCCGTTCGGCCGCGAATGCTACGCGGAGCAGGCCCGGATAACCGCGGGCAAGGCCAGCATCGTGGTGACCAACCACGCGCTGCTCGCGATCAACGCGCTGGAATCCTTCCCGGTCCTGCCGGAGCACGACGTGGTCATCATCGATGAGGCCCACGACCTGGTGAACCGGGTCACCGGCGCCGCGTCCGGCGAGCTGTCCGCGACCGGGGTGGACGGGGCGGCCCGCCGGGTGGGGCGGCTGCTGTCCGCGGACGCGGCGGGGCGGCTCCGGGAGGCAGGCGAGGCGGCGGCCCGGGCCTTCGCCGAGTCCCGCGACGGCCGCCTCGACTTCCTGGATGGCGATCTGTCCAGTGCGCTGGCCCTGGTGCGGGACGCCGCCGCCGGGTGCGCCACCGAGATCCGCTCCAGCGCCAAGCAGGCCGGTGAGGACACGCCAGCCGAGCAGCAGGCCGCGACCCGCTCGGCGCTGGCCGTCCTGGACGACCTGGTGGGCACCGCGGACCGGATCCTGGTCTCGTACGTCCCGGACCTCACCTCGCGGACCGACGTGGTCTGGATGGACCGGCCGATGGTCGAGGATCCACGCCACCCGGCCACGCTCCGGGTAGCCCCGCTGCAGGTCGGCGCGCTGCTCGCGGAGCGCTTGTTCCGCCGCCAGACCGTGGTGCTGACCTCGGCGACGCTGGCTCTCGGCGGGTCGTTCGAGCCGCTCGCCCGGCAGTGGGGACTGCCACGCCCCGGGGCTGAGGCTGAGCCGCCCGGGACCGAGGCGGCCGGGACCGAGGCGCCCGGGACCGAGGCGGCCGGACCGGACCGGCCGGGACCGGGACGCCCGATCCGGAGCCGGCCAGCGCGGAAGCGGCCGGCGGCCCGGAGACCGCCGCCGGCCCGATTGACGCGGGGGAGTCACCGCCGGAGCCCGCCCCGCACGGGCTGGCCTGGTCCGGCCTGGACGTCGGCTCGCCCTTCGACCATCCCCGCCACGGCATCCTGTACGTCGCCAAGCATCTGCCCCCGCCCGGCCGGGACGGGCTCCCGCCGGCCTACCTGACCGAGCTGAGCGAGCTGATCACCGCGGCGGGCGGCCGCACGCTCGGCCTGTTCTCGTCCATGCGGGCCGCCCGGCAGGCCGCGCTCGAGCTCCGCGGCTCGCTCAGCGTGCCGCTGTTCTGCCAGGGGGACGACTCCACCGGCCAGCTCATCCGGCAGTTCGCCGAGTACGAGACGAGCTGCCTGTTCGGCACGCTGTCGCTGTGGCAGGGCGTGGACGTGCCCGGGTCCGCCCTGCAGCTGGTGGTCATCGACCGGATCCCGTTCCCGCGGCCGGACGATCCGCTGGCTTCCGCCCGGCAGCGGGTGGTGGCGGCCCGCGGCGGCAACGGGTTCATGGCCATCGCCGTCTCCCATGCTGCGCTGCTGCTGGCCCAGGGTGCGGGCCGGCTGCTGCGCACCATGGACGACCGGGGCATGGTGGCGATTCTCGATTCGCGGCTGGCCACCGCGCGGTACGGCGGTTTCCTGCGCGCGTCGCTGCCGCCGTTCTGGGCCACCACCGACCCGGCGGTGGCCCGGGACGCGCTGCGCCGGCTGGCCGCCCAGAACTCCTGACGCCGTCCTGGCCGAAACCCGGGTCGCTTTGCCTGGCATTTGCGTCAAGGCCACGCCCGGCAATCGATTTCCGGCAGACTTGCGTTTGTGGATCATTTACGGGAGTCATCGGTCGTCGGGGGCCGATTCCGGCTGATCGAGCCGGTCGGGACCAGGCGACCCGCCGGGGTGTGGCGGGCCGCGGACCTGGCGTCGGACCAGGACGTGGCGGTCAAGGTGCTGGGCGTCTTTCCCGCCGCGGACACCGCGGCGCAGGCCAGGTTCCGCCTGGTCGCGCAGACTGTGGCCCAGCTGTCGGCGCCGGGGCTGGCCGGGGTCTGGGAGTCCGGCGAGGCGGAACTCGACGGCGGCCGTGCCGTCCCCTACCTGGTCCGCGACCTGGTCAGCGGGCCGACGCTGGATGAGCGGCTGAATCAGGGGGCGCTGCCGGCCGGGGAGGCGCTCCGGGTGGTGGCGGAGGTGGCCGAGGCGCTGGCCGAGGCCCACCGCGCGGGCGTGGCTCACGGTCACCTGGTGCCCGGGAACATCGTGCTCGGCCCGGACCGCGCGAAGGTCACCGACGCCGGGCTATGGCCGCTGCGCCCGCGTCCTTCGGGCGGCCCCGTTCCGGGCGGGCTCGGCTACGCGGCACCGGAACTCACCCGCGGGCCGCCTACCCCGGCCGCGGACATGTACGCGCTGGGTGTCATCTACGTGGCCTGCCTGGCCGGCATCGCGTCGGGCGGCCCGCGCGCCCCCGGAGGGGGACCGGCCGGGGATGACGTGGCCGGGGAGGTTCAGGCCGGGGCGGGCCTGGCCGGGGCCGGTGAGCTGCCCGCGGGCGCACCGCCCGACCCGGTGCCCGCCGCTCTGGCCGCGCTGTGGGCGGCCTGCCTGGGCCCCAATCCGCAGGATCGGCCCAGTGCCGCGCACGCCGCGGTCATGTCCCGGCAGCTGCTGCCCGGGAGCGGCAGGTCCGCCGGGGCGGCCCGCGCGGGCTGGGTGCCGGCCCCGCGGACCGAGCCGACCCCGGCCGAGCTGGCCGCAGCCGGGCCCGGCTCCGGAGTCCGGAGTTCTGCCGGGCCCGGTTCCGGGTCCCGGTCCGGTGACCCTGGCCCGGGTGGGCGGCCCGGGCGGCGGGGCCGGCGGCCGCCGGCCCGGGGACGCAGGCGCCCGGTCCTGGCCAGCCGGGTCACGGCCACGGTTACCGCCGCCGCGGCGGCCGTAGCTGTCGTGCTGGTCGCCCTGCTCGCGTCCTCACCCGGCGCCCGGCCCGGCAGCCCGGCTTCCGCCGCCACCGACACCCAGGCTAAGACCACCGTGGCGGCCAGGCCGTCCCCGTCCGGCCGGGGCCCCAGCCCCGAGGCGACCTCGCCGGTGCTGGCCTCCTCGCCCGCACCCTCGCCCGCGGTGTCGTCGGCCATTCCGCTGTCCCCCTGCGCCGCCCTGGACCAGCTCTCACTGACCATCCACCACGACGTCGCGGCCGGCCAGGTCAGGCCGGATGTGGGGGTGGACTTCGACAACCTCATCGGCCCCGTCCAGGCTGACCTGGCCAGCGGCCAGCCGGCCCCGGTTGCGCAGCTCGCCGCTACGCTGCGCGCGAAGCTGTGGACCCGGGTCAGCGAGGGCGCCGTGACCGTGACCGCCGCGACCGTGCTGAACACCGAGCTCAGCGCGCTGGCGCGCAGCGCCGGATAACAGGGACGGGGCCGCCCGGGATGCGGGCGGCCCCGCCTGACGGTGGCCTGCGGGCCGGGTCAGTCGTTCGCGCAGGCTGTCCCGTTCACCGACAACACGGAGGGCGCCGTGTCCTGGCCGGTATCGGTGCCGTTGAACCCGATGGTGACCGATCCGCCGTTGGCGGCCAGAGTGGAGTTCCAGCTGGCCGCGCTGACCGTCACCTGTTCCCCGCTCTGTGACCAGGTGCCGTCCCAGCCGCCCTGGACGGCCTCGCCGGACGCCGGGAAGGTGAAGGTGAGCGTCCACGGGCTGATCGCCGCGCTGCCCTTGTTGGTCATGGTGATCGCGGCTCCGAAACCGCCGGGCCAGCTGCTGGTCACCGCGTAGTGCACCGCGCAGCTGCTGTTCGCCGGGGGCGGCACGGTGAAGGTGACCGGCGGGGACGGCAGCGAGGTGTTCCCCTGGCTGTCCACCGCGACCACGTTGTAGGTGTAGCTGGTCCCGACGGTGAGCCCGGTCAGGCGCCAGCGTGGTGCCCGACGTGGTGCCCGCCAGCGTGCTGCTGCCGTTGCTGCCCTCGGAGTAGACCCGGTAGGAGGACACCGGGTAGGTCCCGGCGGTGGAAGCGGGCCAGGACAGGGTGGCGGTCGCCCGAGGTGTTGCCGGAGGTGCTCGAGGACAGCCCGGACACGGTCGGCTGGCCCGGCGCGCCCGGCGCGGTGACCCCGGTCCCGCCGCTGCCGGGAATCTGGACGACGGTCAGCGTGTACGGCGCCACCGTGACCGACGACGCGGAACTCTGCGTCGCGCTGGTGATCGAGGTGGCGTTGTTGCCCAGCGTGTACACGGTGGGCGAGCCCGAGGGCGTGAACCCGTTGTAGCTCAGGTTCACCGTGTAGGAGTTGGCCGGGTCCTCGTTGTCGATCAGCACGTCCAGGCTGCCGCCCGCGCGGCGCACCGCGTGCACCCGGACCAGGGCGTTGCTCGAGGTGGAGGTGACCATCTCGTCGCCCGGCGAGCCCAGCTTGGTCAGCATCTCGATCCCGTAGTACGGCGCGAACGGGGTGTCGACGGCTGGCTCGGTGGTGCCGCCGTAGTTGCTCCCGTTGGAGAAGATGCCCTGGTCGCCGTAGTCGGTGGCGCCGTCCACCGTGCTCACGGTGCCCTCGCCGTTGTGCTCGTTCCACCAGTCCACGTTGGCCGACGCCGTTCTCCATCCAGGTCATGTACATGTCGGCCGCGAACAGCGCGCCCGGCTGGGTGTCCATGTCGAGGGAGGAGTTGGTCTCGGTGACCAGGACCGGCACGCTGGCCGCGTTGCTGATCCCGGCGTACTGGCTGATCTGCGCTGTGCAGCGTGCTGACGATCCCGGCGATGTCCTGCGGGTCGGTGCAGCATGCCCGCGGTGGACGAGCCGCCCGGGTAGTAGTGCACGATCACGCACTGGGTGGCTGAGCCGAGCGCGGTCAGCACGGTCTGGTTCCAGGACTGCGGGTACTCCGAGTTCGTCACGCCGTCCGGCCAGAAGCCCGGGGTGGTGAGCACCACGCATACCTTGGCGCTGGCGTCCACCGCGTGGATCGCGGAGATGTACTGCTTCACGTTGGCGGCGTACTCGGCCGGGCCGCAGTTGTAGGTCTGCGACGGCTCGCTGCCCACGGTGACCGGGGTGCCGTTCAGCGAGGTGTTGCAGTGCGAGTCGGTCTCCCAGTTGGCCCCGTAGGTGCCGTTGCCGTACACCTCGTTGCCGACTTCCCAGTACTGGATGCCGTAGTTGTTGGTCACGTCGGCGTCCTGGACCCAGGCGGCCGCCAGCGCCGGGCTGCCGGTGCCGTAGTTGACGCGTGATGATGGGCTGCGCCCCAGCCGCCTGGGCGGTGCTCATGAAGCTGCTGAAGCCGGTGCCGGGAGCCACGTAGCCGCCGGCGGCGGCGGTGCCGGTCTGCCAGTTGTAGATGTCGGAGTAGGACCCGCCCGGGTAGCGCAGCGCGTCGATCCCGGCCGCCTTGAGCAGGCCCGGGATCGGCGGTGTCGTTCATGTCGCCGTCGTAGACCGCGGTGTTCAGCCCGATCGCGCCGGACGGGATGGTGCCCAGCCCGGAGGTGGCGTTCACGGTCACCGCGTCGGTGAGCGTGGCCGCCCCGGCGGGCGCGGCGGCCGGGACGGCTAAGCCCGCCGCGGCCAGCACCAGCCCGGCCGCCAGCGTCAGAGCACGCACGTGCATCGTGGCCTCCCTCAGGTCAGTGAGCGGGCTGCGACGCCGGATGTGGCAGGCAGCCGTCAGACCTTTCGTATGAGGGTGATCAGCCTCCGTCTAGGCGCCTCGTCCGGGGGCCGCCGCGCCGGGGCGGCGTGCCGGGCGGATGCGCAGGTCAGCGCCCTGGCCGGCGGGACCGGGAGAGCGCGGGACAGGCGGCATGAAATGTAATCAAGCGAAGCTCCGGGACCCGGGGAGCCGCGGACCCCGGCGTGGTGCTCCCGGCCGCCGTGTCTGGCATACCGGCCTCGACCCGGGTGATCCATGTCACGGCGGGCCGATGACCATGGGGACCTGGCGACCATGGACCTGGGATCGATCGGGCGGCGGGGCTCTCGGCGTGGCGGCGCCAGGGTCAGCAGCATCGGCCACCGGCGCGGGGTGATCAACTTCGACGATCTCCAGGCCTGCCGCGGCTACCGCTTCCAGCCGGCCTACTTCCAGTCCAAGCTGGCCAACCTGCTGTTCACCTACGAGCTCCAGGGCCGGCTCGCGGCGGCCGGGGCGGGCACGATCGCGGTGGCGGCCCATCCCGGCAACGCCCGCACCGAGTTCGGCCGGGACATGAACCGCGCCGTCCGGATCGCGATGAGCCCCCGCCTGCGCGCACTCACCTGGTGGCTGATGCAGAGCCCGCAGGTCGGCGCGCTGGCCACGGTGCGCGCCGCGACCGACCCGGGCGCCCGGGGCGGGGACTACTACGGCCCGCCCGGCCGGGCCCAGTTCACCGGGTACCCGGTCCGGGTGGAGTCCTCCGCCCGCTCCCACGACGCGGCGGCCGGCCGACGGCTGTGGCAGGAGTCCGAGCGCCTGACCGGGGTCACTTACCCGC
The DNA here is from genome assembly GCA_963851025.1 of uncultured Actinomycetes bacterium. Lineage (GTDB taxonomy): Bacteria > Actinomycetota > Actinomycetes > Streptosporangiales > Streptosporangiaceae > RYN-230. The sequence goes on along the minus strand of CAWKOA010000016.1, from coordinate 281,327 downwards.
TCGGGGCGCTCAGGCCGAGTCGCGGATGACCAGCTCGGTGTCCAGGATGACCTGCGTGGGCTGCTGGCCGCCCCGGGCGATGAGGGCCAGCAGCTCGCTGGCCATCCGGGCCCCCATGGCCTCGACCGGCTGGCGCACCGTGGTCAGCTTCGGGTCGGTGTGCTGCGCGAGCGGGGAGTCCTCGAAGCCGATGACCGCCACGTCGTCGGGCACCCGGCGGCCGGCCCGCCGCAGCGCGCCCAGTACGCCCGCGGCCATCAGGTCGGAGGCGGCGAACACGGCGTCGATGCCGGGACGGCGGTCCAGCAGCCGGTACAGGCCGTGCTCGGCGGAGACCCGGCCGAAGTCACCGAACACGACGAGGCTGGGGTCGCTCAGCCCGGCCTCGGCCATGGCCGCGCTGGTACCCGGTGAGCCGGTCGGCCCCGGGAGCCATGTCGGGTGGCCCGGCGATCGTGGCGACCATCTCGCGGCCGCTCTTGAGCAGGTACTCCACCGCCATCGTGGCCCCGCCCGCGTTGTCCGCGTCAACGTAGGAGATGCCGTCGTCCTGGCCGAACGCGCGGCCGGCCATCACGACCGGCACGCCCAGGCTGCGCAGGTCCAGCGGCCGCTTGCCGTGCATGCTGACCAGCAGCGCGCCGTCCACGTGCCCGCTGCGCAGGTACCGGGACGCGATCTGGTAGTCGCGCGGGGAGTGCGCGGTGAGCAGCACGAGCTGGATGCCGCGGGCGGACAGCTCGCGGCTGACGCTCCTCAGCATCAGCGGGAAGAACGGCTCGGAGAAGACCCGGGCGTTGTCCTCGCAGACCATGAACGCGATGGATCCGGTGCCCCGGGACGACGACGCCCGCGGCGCCCGGTTACGCACGTACCCGAGGTGCGCGATGGCCGCCTCGACCTGCTGCCGCGTCTCCGGCCGGACCCGCGCTGACCCGGTCAGCACCCGGGACGCGGTGGCGGGTGAGACCCCGGCCTGCAGCGCGACGTCAGCCAGTTTGGGGCGTAACTTGGTCTCCGCACCCGGCACGCCAGCCTCCTTGCCAGCCATTTTCCGGTGGCTGCGGAAATAGGCGGGGGCAGGCCATCGGATGTGGCATGGAGCCTATGTCGCGCACCGGGTTTAGTATCGAGAGTGTTACGGATACGCAAACTCTTTGCTGAATATTCCGGCCAAATTCGCTGGTCGTCAAGAGGCAGCGGCATCCAGTGTCCTAAAGCCGGTTTTCCGGCCCGTCCGCCGCGCCGATGAAACTTTCATTTCCCCGCAGCGGCCTGCGGGCTTGCGGCGGGGCCCGGGGCTTACGGCCCGGGAGGGCCAGCCGGATGATCACAGCGCGGCCAGGATGTCGACGACGAAGATCAGGGTGTCGTGCCCGTTCACGTCGGGTGGGTCCCCGGCCGTCCCGTAGCCGAGGCTGGGCGGCAGGACGAGCAGCACCCGGCTGCCCACCGGCAGCCCGCCCAGGCCGCTTTCCCAGCCGGGGATCACCTGGCCCGCCCCGAGCTGGAACGATTCCGGGAATCCCCGGGCCCAGCTCGAGTCGAAGACCTGGCCGGTACGCCACACCGCCCCGGTGTACGCCGCGACCACGGTCTGGCCGTTACGGACCGGCCGCCCGTGTCCCCGGACCAGGATCCGCCGGACCAGCCTGGCCGGTGGCCGCGCGGCGGCCGGGACCGTGATCACCGGGCCGCGGGATCCCCAGCTCACCCGGGGCAGGCCCGGGCCCGGGTGATAAGGCAGCACGGTGCCCGTGGCGTGGGCCTGCTCCGGCATCGTGCCCAGCAGGTCGAAGACGAAGACGAGCGTGTCGGTGCCCATGACGTTGGCCTGCGGGTCCCCCCGGCGGCCGAAACCGTCCCGGGGCGGGACCACCATCAGCACCCGGCTTCCGACCCGCTGCCCGGCCAGCTGCCGCCAGGCCGGCAGGGCGGACCGGGACCGTAACGGCAGTCCCTGGGGCTGCCGGTCGGTGTAGCTGTCCACCACCTCCCGGTCCCCGGCCCAGACTTTCCCCTGCACGTTGAAGAGCACATAGTCGCCGGGCTGGACCACTGGCCCGCGCCCCGGGATGACCGTCCTGACGATCATGTCCGGCGGCGGGGTTCCGTTAGGGATGGTAATCACGGGATCGGTGCCGAACCCGCCGGCCACCCCGGGGACCGGGCCGGGACCGGATCCGCAGCCCGGCACGGCCACGGCCGCGAGCAGCAGGGCGGCCAGCACGATGAGCCGTCGTAACACCGTCATCATTTCCATCCTCCAGCGGGCGCGCCCGCGGCATTACCGCGTGCGCGCCCGCGCCGTTATTACCTCATCAGTCGATAAGGCTGCGTTGGCCTAGAAGCCGGACGGTGGCTGCGCGGTCGGGAACAGCTGCGCGAACGACTCGAAGGCGGTGGCGATATCCACTTCGGCCCAGAACCGGTGGTAGTTGAAGGCCGGGGCGGATCCGCCGTTCAGGTAGGCCTGGACCTTGGACCACTGCGGGTCGCCGATGTACCAGGGGCGGATGGACAGGAAGGTGTTGGTGGACGAGCTGAGCGGGATGCCGCCCGGGTACTTCCCGGTCCAGCCGGACGGGATATAGACCCCCTCGTAGTTCGTCGTGTTGTAGGCGCTGGTGAAGTTGCTGTAGTCGGTCCGCGTCTCCGGCGCGGAGAAACCGAGCGAGTCGGCGTAGTACTTGTGAATGGTGTCGATGATGTTCTGGGCGTCGGTCTGGGCCGTGGTGTTGCCGGACTTGGCCGCGTAGTACTCGTAGACCTTGGCCAGCGAGGTCGAGACGCCGAGATCGGAGGAGCAGCCGGAGACCGAGACGCTCAGGCTGGTGTTGGCGGGCGGCGGGGTCGAGCCGGACGTGTAGTTCTCACCGGGCTGCCCGGACCAGGTCATGGTCCCGGGCAGGCAGATGGCGCCCGTGCTGGTGTTGAACGAGGTGACCGACTCAGCCCAGGACACCCACTTGGCCAGGATCGCCTGGGCCTGGGAGTTGCCGGTGTCGTAGTAGTACTCGGCCAGCCGCTCCATCGGCCAGGTCTGGTACCCGAACCACTGGTTGCTGGGCGGGTTCGCGTACTCCGGATCGGGGGTGTAGTACATCCCGTCGAACGTGGTGTCACCCGCGGGCGGCTTGGACACGTCGCCGTAGTTGCCACCCCAGTTGTTGGTGACACCGCCGGCGATCGCGCCCTGGCTGGACTGCAGCCACTGGAAGAAGTTCAGCTGCGTGGTCAGGCTGGCCGCCCAGTCCGACTTGGCCGTCGGGGAGAGCGGGATCAGCGAGGGGTCGGTGGACAGTGCGTACGCGGTGACCGGGTCCTGGTACCCCTGGTGGATCGCCTCGCCGCTGATCCGCCAGGACCAGGCGCCGGTCGAGGACCCGCCCCAGGCGTAGTACCAGGACAGCAGGTAGGTGTCCTCGTTGGCCTTGCTGGTGCCCGCCGGGCAGGCCACCGAGCCGTCCTGGCTGCAGGCCGCGGTGATCTGCTTGAAGTACTTGTCGAACATGGAGTAGCGCAGGTAGTCGCCGAGCTTGGCCGCGTCGGCCAGGGTGGCCGAGATCGCCGACTCCTTGCCCTGGGCCTTGGCGAACGTGTCCGCCAGGTAGGCGGCCTGGATCATCCGCGCGTCGGCGTCCGGGGCGTCGGTGTACTTGTACTGGGCGGAGAAGCTGCCGCCGCCGTTGTTGAACAGGTCCAGGAAGCCGTTGGGCCCGCCGAACTTCAGCAGGTCGCAGTCGGGCTGCGGGATCGTGTCCCAGACCGACTCCATCGGGCCGCGCTGGTAGCTGTTCACGAAGCTCGGCGTGGAGGTGGTGTCCTCGCACTGGCCGAACCCGTACCGGTTGTCCGTGTCCATGATCCACATGGGGGCGTAGATGTTGGACGTGCCGTAGGTGGAGGCCAGCTCGGCCGACAGCGGGTCCGAGCCCACCGGGACCGAGGAGTTCAGCGCGACCGGGTAGTTGTTCGGGTGCGGCTCGTCCGGGCCGTACTCCGCCGGGCTGGCCGGGTTGTAGGTGCTCTGCCCCGGCTGCTGGGACGCGCTGGGGATCATGTACGTCTGCATGTTGGCCCAGGCGTTGTTGAACGGCGTCCAGTTGCCGGTCACCCGGCCGTAGTCCGCGGTCAGCCACAGGTAATAGCTGTAGGTCTCGGACGTGGTCTCGTGGCCGTAGTCCGGGGCCTCGACGATGAGCGTCTCGACCGAGTGGTACGGGATGCCCTTCGGGCTGAAGTACCCGTTGGCCGGGTTCATGATCGTGTCGTACAGGTTGAGGAACCACTGGTCGTACTTGGACTGCGAGCCGGCGGGCAGCGCCTCGGTGACCGTGGCCGAGCCGGAGGCGTACCCGGACGCCGAGGCGGTGAACGTGCCCTGGCCGCCGCCGTCCGCGGCGGTGGTGCCCGCCGCGACCGTGACGTTCTGCGGCACGCTCCAGTTCGAGGTGGTGAAGGTGAGCGAGGCGCCGGAGGAGACCGACAGGTCAGGGTCGCCCCCGCTGGCCTCGGCCACGGACACCGTGACGCTGGCGGACGGCTGCGCCGACAGCGCCACGCCGAAGGTCTGGGTGCCGCCCTGCTGGACCGCGACCGAGCTCGGGGTTGACCACCACGGTCGGCGACTCGACCGTGATCGCTATCGGGTAGGAGGTCAGGCTCTCCGTCCCGTTGCTGGCCACCGCGGTGATCGAGTAGCTGCCGGCCGGGCACGTTGGCCCACTGCACCGCCCACGGGCTGGCCGTGGCCACCCCGATCTCGGTGTCGTTGGCCGCGGAGGTGCTCTGGTAGAAGGTGACGGACGTGATCGGGCCCGAGCCGGTCACCGGGCTGGCCTGCAGGGTGATGGCCGAGCCGGGGCTGAAGATCTCCCCGGCGGTGGGGCTGGTGATGGACACCATCGGGGCCGCGCCGGGTGTCCCGCCGCCGCCGGTGGAGGTCGGGCTGGGGCTCGGGCTCGGGGCTCGGGCTCGAGGTGGGGGACGTGCTCGGGCTCGGTGAGGGGCTGGGCGAGCCGGAGCGCCGCCGTTGCAGGTGGTTCCGTTGAGGGTGAAGGCGGTCGGGGCGGTGTTGGTGCCGCTGTAGGTGAAGTTGGCGCCGATCTGGGTGGAGGCGCCGGTGGCCAGGCTGCCGTTCCAGCTGGCGCTGGCGACGCTGACGGCCTTGCCGCTCTGGGTCCAGGTGCCGCTCCAGCCCTGGGACAGGGTCTGGTTCCCGGCGTAGGAGTAGCCCAGGGTCCAGCTGGTGATCGCCGACCCGGTGTTCTGGATGGTGACCGCCGCGGTGAAGCCGCTGCCCCAGTCACTGCTCACCGTGTAGGTGACCTGGCAGGACGTCACGGTCGTGGCGGCCGGCTGGAGCGCGCCTGGCGGCCTGGAGCGGCCGCCGCGCCGGCCTGTGCGGCCGCGGCGGCCGGACCGCCGCGGCCGGGTCGCCGCGGCTGAGCGGGCGGCCCGGCCGGCCGGTCCCGCGGCCGACGCGCTGGCCGCGCCCACCAGCATCCCGCCCAGCAACGCGCCACTAGCCAGGCAGCTGGCCAGCCCGCGGCACAGGGCTCTTCGCGCTAACCTTCGCATCCGCATCCTCCTCGCGGATCGGGCTGCCGCAGCGGGCCGGATGACCAGGCAGCCGGGTGAGGCGCGCTCCCCGCTCTGCGGCCGCGAGCCGCGGGCAGCCGCGCGTGATGCAGCCGGGAAAGCGCTTCCAGATTGGGCGGAGTCTAAATTCGGCGGCTGGTGCCGGAAAGGGTGACCGCGGGGGCCGCCGCCGCCGGCACGGTGCGTGATCAGCGGACGGGGCGGCGGCGGCGGGTTCCGGGCCCGCCCGGGCCGGCCTGGCCGCCGGGCCTGGCCACGCTGAGCAGCCCGGAACGAGCCGCTGGCCATGGCGGCGGCCGGCCCGGGCGGCGCCGGGCGGGCCTGCCCGCGAGGCCAGGCCGGCGCGCCTGCCGTGACCTTGCGTCACTGAACCTTTCAGCCCGCTGCGTGCCCGGCGGCGGTGGCCTCGCGGAGTGCGGCCCGCCAGGCGGCCGCCTCCCCCCGGTGGCCCGCCTCGACCTGCGCGAGCTGGCCGTCCACGATGGCTGAGATGGCGTCGCTGGCCGGGCCGAGCGGGGCACCCGGCGTGCGGTCCGCGGCCCGGCCGAAGATCCTGCCCACCCGGGCGCCGCTGAAGTACCGGCTGGTCACCGAGTTGACCGCGGTGACGGCCGCGAAATTGGCCGGGAAGTCACCCTGGGTGCGGAACAGGTCGATGCCCGCCTGCTCGCCGGTGAGGAACGACGCCAGCTGGAACGCGGCCTGCTGGTGGCCGCCCTGCTGCGGCAGCGCCAGGTAGAAGCCCGCCGGAGTTGGCCGCCCCGCCGGGCGCGGCGGTCACGTTCCAGCCTCCCGAGCCGAGCGGGCCCGGCCAGGCTGCTGATCTGGTGCAGCATCCAGGCCGGGCACATCACGGTGGCGAACGCATCGCGGGTCAGGCCCTGGTCCCAGGCGGCCGTCTGCGGGACCAGCCCGCGCGCTCAGCCCATCGCGGCTGGCCTGCACCGCGGTGTTCCAGGCCGCCCGGATGGCCGGGTTGCGCCGGACCGCCAGGCCGCCCGCCGGGCTGTAGTACTGCTCGTCCGCCTGGCCGGCCATCGTGGTGTACAGGCTGGTGGCGGAGTCGGTGAAGGCGGGGCCGTGGGGGATGCGCGACCTGAACAGCCGCCCGAACCTCAGGTAGCCAGACCAGGTCGACCAGTCCCGGGCCAGCACCGCGGGGCTGGTCGGCAGGCCGGCCTCGGCGCAGCAGGCTGGTCCGGTAGCAGGTCGCGATCGGGCCGATCTCGGCGCCGAGCGCGTACGTCTGTGCCCGCGCGGTTCGTCGCCTGCTGCGCCACCCAGGGCAGCCAGTCGTCCGCGAAAGCGCTGGTGCCCCCGGACACCCCGCCCAGCGTGTTCAGCGGGACGAAGTCACGCGCCAGCGGCCCGGTCACCGCGGCGATGTCGGCGAACGGGATGGCCTGGATGTCGTCCAGCCCGTGGCCGGACTTCAGGTCACCCTGGAGCGCCTGCCAGTAGCTGGCCTGCTGCGCGGTGTCGACCTGGACGATCTTCATGTTCGGGTGCAGCCGCTCGTACTCGGCGTACAGCCCGGACGGCTGGTAGCCGGGATTGGCGTAGACGCCGACCCGGAGCGTGATCAGCGGGCCGGCGCTCTTGAACAAGGGCTGGCTGGTGCTGATCGGTGCACCCGGCCAGCACGGCGCACCCGGTGACCAGGACCGCCCCGGCCAGCAGGCGAGCTGCCGGCGGCCCGGCCCGCCGTCCGGCGGCCCGCCACCGCGAATCGGCGGCCGAGCGCAGCCATTCCCCGGCCGGCCGTGGCGGCAATACCGCGGAGCGGCTGGCCCGCGGCAATCTGGCCACGGCCCGGGATACGGCGTTCATTCATGCGTTCTCTCGCAACCGGCATGCGTGCCTCCTCGATCAGAAGACGAGAGTTGCCCTCACGGCCACACCCCGTCAAGGCGGCCGGAATGCAATAAGCCGCCGTGGTGAAAGTTTCATGGCCGGGGTCCCGCAAGTCCGGGCCCCGTCTACCGGGACACTTTGCGTCCCGCATGAGCGGTGGCCACTCCGCCCCGCGGACGCGTCCCGGGTTCCAACAGCCCGCTGAGCTGCTAGCGAGCGGCGCAGACCTGCGACTCAATCCATGAAACTAACCGCACTATTTTCATTCAAGACAGTAACTTGACCGGTTTAGTGACAGGCCGTTATCGTCGGCGTGTCTCGTTCCAGCCGGCTCGCGGGAACCTATCTGGCAGACTGCGCGCATGATCCATGCGAGCCGCCAGGAGGCGATTTCTCCCTGGCCCGGGTAAGCGCGCCCAGGGGAATACATGCCGTTGCCGGGCTGCGGCCCGGCCGTTCAGGGAGGTGTATATCGTGAAACTCCGCGTGATTGGCGTGGCCAGGCGCGTCCGGTATCTCAGCGGCTTGCTCGCCGCCGGTGGCCTGGCCGCAGGCGCGGCGGTGGCGGCCAGTCCCGGCGTCGCCCAGGCGGCGTCCTCGTGCCAGGTCACTTACGCGGTGAGCAGTGACTGGGGGAGCGGCTTCACCGCGTCGGTCACGATCCAGAACACCGGGTCGGCGATCACCAGCTGGACCCTGGGCTACTCCTACGCCGGGAACCAGACCCTGTCCCAGGGCTGGAGCGGCACCTGGACCCAGAGCGGCAAGGCCGTCAGCGTCGCCAGCGCCAGCTGGAACGGCAGCCTGGCCGCCGGCGCCTCCACCCAGATCGGCGCCAACTTCACCTACAGCGGCACCAACACCGCCCCCGCCGCCTTCACCCTCAACGGAACCACCTGCAACGGCGCCTCCGGCTCGCCGAGCCCGACCCCCACGCCGACCACGACCCCGACCTCCTCCCCGACCCCGACCCCCACCCCGTCGCCCACCTCGACGGGCAGCGCGGCCGCGCCGCAGCTGCACGTGTCCGGGAACAAGCTGGTCAACGCCAGCGGCCAGCAGGTCGTGCTGCACGGCGTGGACCGCTCCGGCACGCGAGTACGCGTGCGTGCAGGGCAACGGGATCTTCGACGGCCCCAACGACCAGGCGTCGATCACCGCCATGAAGAACTGGGGCGTCAACGCGGTCCGGGTGCCGCTGAACGAGGCGTGCTGGAACGCGGAGTCCTACGTCAACTCGGCCTACGCGGGCGCGAACTACATCAGCGCCATCAAGGCGTACGTCAGCCTGCTGAACGCCAACGGCATGGTGGCCATCCTGGACCTGCACTGGACCGACGGGCTGTACACCGGGAACTCCTCCGGCTGCTCGTCCGCCCAGGCGACCTGCCAGAAGCCGATGCCGGACGCGGCGCAGGCCATCCCGTTCTGGACCTCGGTGGCCAGCACGTTCAAGGGCAACGACGCGGTCATCTTCGACCTGTTCAACGAGCCGTACGCGTCCCGCGCGACCGGGTACCACCGCCAGTGGCTGGAGTGCTGGCTGTCCGGCGGGACCTGCGCGGGCATCTCCTACCAGGTGGCCGGCATGCAGTCGATGGTCAACGCGGTCCGCTCGGCCGGGGCGAACAACGTGCTCATGCTGGGCGGCGAGGAGTACTCCAACGACCTGACCTACGTGGCTGGCCAACGAGCCGGCCGACCCCGACCACAACCTGGTCGCGTCCTGGCACTCGTACAACTTCAACACCTGCTCCAGCCAGTCCTGCTGGACCAGCCAGATCGCCCCGGTGGTCGGCGCAGGTGCCGGTGGTGGCCGGGGAGATCGGCGAGAACGACTGCGCGGACGGCTACGTCAACCCGCTGATGACCTGGCTGGACAGCTGAGCACATCAGCTACCTGGCCTGGGCCTGGAACGCGACTGCAACTGCTCCTCGGGCCCGGGCTGATCACCGACTACACGCGGCGACGCCGACCGGCTACGGGGCGGGGTCCAGGCCCACCTGCAGTCCCTCGCGGGCGGCTGCCGCCGGGCCGCCTGGGACGCGCAGCGGCGTCCGGACGCCACGGGCGGCTCCCGAATGTGCCCGGGACGGCCTGGGCGGCTGAAACCCGGCCGGCCTGGGCGGCTGCGGAACCGGCGGCCTGGGCGGCTGATGAAACCCCTCCGCTTTCAGCTAGTTTCATCCCCGCCTGCCGCCCCGGCCCGGCCCGACCAGCGCAAGGGCCGGGCCGGCCGGCGGCCGCCGGGAGCGGGTCTTGACCCGCCGCCCGGAGGGCCGGGTACGGTCCGCACGAGCCGCCATCCGCCGGGCGCTCGCGTCCGATGCCTCACGGTGCGGGCGCGCCGGCCGGCGGCCGGCGCCCGCATGGAACCCCGACACGGTCCACACGGGCTGGGCGATTCCCCCGCCCGACACGGTCCCCGGCGGGCCGGGTGACCCCACCCTCCCGGCCGGCCGGGGCAACCTCGACGACGAGGAGCACGTCATGCCGCGCAGCCGCCCCCTGGCCCGGCGCTCGATGGCCGTGGCGCTGACCCTGGCCCTGGCCAGCCTGGTCATCTCGATGGTCAGTACCAGCGTCAGCCTGGCCGCCACCACCAGCCCGCCCGCTGCCAGCCGGCCAGCCGCCAGCCCGCCCGCCGCCAGCCCCGCCGCGCAGATCACCGTCAGCCCGGCCCAGCCGCTGGCCACCGTGCCCGGCACCGCGATCGGCATCAACGCCTCCAGCTACGACGCGAGCCTGCTGGACCGGCCGGTCCCCGCCCTGCTCCGCAACGCCGGGATCAGCGTGGTGCGGCTGCCCGGCGGCAGCGAGTCAGACCAGTACGACTGGAAGACCAGCACCGACGTGATCAGCCACCAGGCCGAGGCGGTCGGCTTCAGCCAGTTCATGTCGGTCGTCCGGCAGGCCGGCGCCCAGGCCATGGTGACCGTGGACTACGGCACCGGCGACACCATCGGCCAGCAGGACGGCTCCGGTGAGACCGGCCCGCAGATCGCCGCCGACTGGGTGCGCTACGCGAACGTCGAGCACCACTACGGGATCCGGTACTGGGAGATCGGCAACGAGGTCTACGGGAACGGCACGTACGGCGCGGACTGGGAGGCGGACGCGCACTGCACCACCACCCCGGCCGGCGGCCCGGTGGTCCTGGGCAGCGAGCCCGGCCAGACGTACAACTGCGGCCCGGCTGCGTACGCGGCCGGCGCGGCCCAGTACATCAAGGCCATGAAGGCCGTGGACCCGCGCATCTCGGTCGGGGTCGTGCTGACCGCCTCCGGCGCGCCGAACAACTGGCCCGACGGCGTGACCAACCCGGCGACCAGCCCGCAGTCGTGGAACCAGACCGTGCTGTCCGCCCTCGGAAGCCAGATCGGTTTCGCGGACGTGCACTGGTACCCGCAGAACCCCAGCAACATCACCCCGCCCGGCCCGGCCGACGCGGGCCTGCTCGCGGACACCGCGCAGATCCCGGCGTCGGTCGCCGCGCTGCGCCAGGAGTTCACCAGCTGGGCAGGCGATCCCGGCCTGCCCATCATGATCACCGAGACGAACTCGGTGTCGTCCAACCCGGGCAAGCAGACCCTCAGCATCGTGAACGCGCTCTACCTGGAGCAGGACTACCTGACCTGGCTGGAGAACGGTGTCTCGAACGTGGACTGGTGGCAGATCCACAACGGCATCGTCACCTCCGGCGACAACGGCGCGGCCCTGGCCGGGTCAGCGGACTACGGCGACTACGGCGTGCTGTCCGACGGGAGCTGCGGCAGCGTGAACGGGGCGCAGGTCTGCGAGCCGGCCGCGCAGACCCCGTTCCCGGCCTACTACGGCCTCCAGCTGCTGAGCCGGTTCATCCAGCCCGGCGACCAGCTGCTCAGCACCAGCTCCAGCCAGGGCCTGGTCCAGGTGTTCGCCGACCGGGCGGCCGGCGGCCAGCTCCGCGTGCTGCTGGTCAACGACGACCCGGCCGCAAGCTACGCCCCCAGCCTGACCGTCCCCGGCTACCGGCTCAGCCCCGCCGCGCCGGTGCTGTTCTACGGCCCGGCCAGCAGCGCCGTGCAGACCCTGACCGGCCCGCAGGCCCGGGCCGCCGCGGCCACGGTCGCGCCCTACTCGATCACCATGCTCACCCTGACCCGGGCCTGACCCGGCCCGTCCCAAGGAGGCACCTCATGCGGCTCCCCCGAGCGGCAGCGGCGCTGGCCGGCACTCTGGCCCTGGTCGCAGGCGGTTTCGCCGGGGCCGGCGCGCTCTCCCGCGCCGCCGCGGCCACCGGGGCCGGGTCCGGCTTCTGGCACACCAGCGGCAGCCAGATCCTGGACTCCAGCGGCACCCCGGTCCGGATCGCCGGGATCAACTGGTACGGGTTCGAGACCCCGGACGAGATCGTGCACGGGCTGTGGGCGCAGGACTACCACGCGATCATCGGCGACATCAGGAACCTGGGCTACAACACGATCCGGATCCCGTTCTCCAACCAGATGGTGGAATCGCCGATCGTCCCGCAGAACCTGAGCTTCTACAACGCCACCGGCCCGATCAACACCGACCTCAAGGGCCTCAACTCGCTGCAGATCCTCGACAAGATCATCACCTACGCGGGCCAGGAGGGCCTCAAGGTCATCCTGGACGATCACCGCTCCGAGGCCGGGGAGTCGGCCGAGGCCAACGGCCTGTGGTACACGAGCACGTACACCAGCCAGGACTGGGTGAACGACTGGGTCACGCTGGCCAGACGGTACGCGGGCAACCCCACCGTGGTCGGCTTCGACCTGCGCAACGAGCCGCACACCCCGGCCGGCGACACCTATGCCCAGGGCGCCACCTGGGGCACCGGCGACGCCAGCACCGACGTCCGGCTGGCCTACGAGCAGGCCGGGAACGCGATCCTGGCCGCCGACCCGGGCGCACTGATCTTCTGCGAGGGCATCAGCGAGAACCCGACGGCTTCGGGCGGCACCAACTCCACCTGGTGGGGCGGGGACCTGGCCGAGGCCGGCCAGTACCCGGTCACGCTCAGCTCGCCGGGCCACGTGGTCTACTCCGCGCACGACTACGGCCCGAACCTGTTCCAGCAGGCCTGGTTCAACTCCTCGACCACCGCGGCCAGCCTGGACGCGGTGTGGAACGCCAACTGGGGCTACCTGTACAACTCCGGCGCGGCCCCGGTGTGGGTCGGTGAGTTCGGCACCGACAACGCCGCCGCCGACGTGTCGAGCAGCGCCGCGGGCTCGCAGGGCCAGTGGTTCGCGAGCCTGGTCTCCTACCTGTCCGCGCACCCCTGGATGGGCTGGACCTACTGGGCGCTGAACGGCGAGGACTCCTACGACCTGCTGGACGGCAGCTACGACGCCACCCCGGTCAGCGCGGCCAAGCAGTCGCTGCTGGCGTCCATCCAGTTCGCGCTGCCCGGCGCGGTCAACGGCACCCCGCCGCCGACCGGCAGCGCCGCCCCGGTGTCCTGCTCGGCCGCCTACTCGCTGACCAACAGCTGGGCCGGCGGGTTCCAGGCCCAGATCGTGCTGACCAACACCGGCACCAGCGCGATCAGCCCGTGGACGCTGACCTGGACGTTCCCGGGGGACCAGAAGATCGCCAGCATGTGGACGGCCAGCTACACCCAGTCCGGGGAGGCGGTCACCGCGGCGAGCGAGTCCTACAACGCCACGATCGCGCCGGGCGGCTCGGTCACGATCGGCTTCACCGGCACCTTCACCAGCAGCGATGCGGCACCGGCCAGCTTCGCGGTCAACGGCACCTCGTGCAGCACCTGACCGCCGGCCCGGCCGCTGACCGCGCGCGCGGCGTCCTGCCGTCTTCAATCTCCGCAACGAAAGGCCGTCCCGTGCTGATCCCCCGACCCCTCTCCCGGGCCCTGCGGCGTCCTGCCTTACGTGTCACGGCCGCGGCGGCCGCGCTCCTGCTGGCCGGGACCGGCGCCGCCGCCGTGGCCGGGCCCGCGGCCGCCCAGGACACCGCGGTCATCAACGGCGCCACGACGTACCAGACCATGACGGGGTTCGGTGCGTCCGAGGCCTTCGGCGAGGCCCAGACGGTGATGAACGCGTCCGCGTCCGTGCAGCAGCAGGCGCTGAGCCTGCTGTACAGCCCGACTTCGGGGGCCGGGCTGACCATGCTGCGCAACGAGATCAGCGCCGACTCCGGCAGCACCATCGAGCCCACCGCGCCGGCCAGCCCGGCGGCGGCCCCGGCCTACGTGCCGCTGGCCTCGATCAGCCAGGACGCGGGCCAGCTGTGGTTCGCCCAGCAGATCAAGGCCGACTACGGGGTGACCAACGTGTTCGCGGACGCGTGGAGCGCGCCGCCGTTCATGAAGACCAACGACTCGGCGGACAACGGCGGCGCGGTGTGCGGCCTGTCCGGTGCGACCTGCTCCAGCGGTGACTGGCGCCAGGCCTACGCGAACTACCTGGTGCAGTACGCCAAGGACTACGCGGCCGCCGGGGACCCGCTGACCTACATCGGCCCGGAGAACGAGGCCAACCTGTCCACCAGCTACGACAGCATGCAGCTCAGCCCGGCGCAGACGGCCAGCTTCCTGGACGTGCTCGGCCCCACCCTGGCGTCCTCCGGCCTGTCCACCAAGATGGAGTGCTGCGCCACTGAGGGCTGGGATTACGCGCAGCAGTACGCCAGCGCCATCGAGGCCGACCCCACGGCGAGCGCCGACACCGCGGTGTTCACCAGCCACGGCTACACCCAGGCTCCGGCCTCGGCGCTGACCGGCTGGACCAGGCCGGCCTGGCAGACCGAGTGGTCCACGTTCGAGACCTGGGACCCGGCCTGGGACGACGGCACCGGCGCGTCCGGCCTGACCTGGGCGCAGCACATCTACACCGGGCTGACCGCGGCCAGCCTGAGCGCGTTCCTGTACTGGTGGGGCAGCACCACCCCGTCGGAGAACGGCGACAACGAGGGCCTCATCCAGATCAACGGCTCCACCGTCGCCCCGTCCGGGCGGCTGTGGGCGTTCGCCAACTACTCGCCGGTACGTCCGGCCCGGCGCGGTCCGGATCGGCGCGACCAGCTCGAACAGCGCGGTCGACCTGACCGCGTTCAGGAACCCCGACGGCTCGGTGGCCGTGGTCGCGCTGAACACCGCGGCCAGCGCCGACCCCATCACCTACTCGCTGTCCGGCACCGGCACCCCGGACGGGGCGACGGTCACGCCGTACCTGACCAACGCCTCCAGCGACACCGCCGCCCAGGCGACCACCACGGTCAGCGGCGGCGCGTTCAGCGCGACCATCCCGGCCCGGTCGCTGGTCACCTACGTCATCCCGGCCAGCCCGGGCGGAGGCGGCGGCACGCCGACGCCCACCCCCACGCCCACGGGGTCGCCCACTCCCACTCCCACGCCCACCCCGACGCCGAGCACCACCCCTGGCAGCGGCAGCTGCCAGGTCACCTACAGCACCCAGAGCCAGTGGGCGGGCGGGTTCGTGGCCAGCGTCACCATCGCCAACCCGGGCCCCGCCGCGATCAGCGGCTGGACGCTGGCCTTCACCTTCCCCGGCGACCAGAAGATCACCAACGCCTGGAGCGGGTCGGTCACCCAGAGCGGGGCGAACGTGTCCATCACCAACGCCAGCTACAACGGGACCATCGCCGCGAAGTCCTCGGTGTCGCTCGGCTTCCAGGGCACCTGGACCAGCAGCGACGCGGCCCCCACCGCCTTCAGCCTGAACGGCACGCCATGTAGCCTGTAGCAATCCCTGCCGCGCTCTTAGTGCAAAAAGGGCGAAGCGGGGGAAAGCTGGGCGCACCGTACCGGGGGGAACGTGGCGGCAGGCGAGGAACGGGGCTACGACGCCTTCATTTCCTACAGCCACCAGCTCGACGGCGCGGTCACCGCGCGGCTCCAGGCCGAGCTGGAGCACTTCGCCAAGCCCTGGTACCGGGTGCGGGCCCTGCACGTGTTCCGGGACCAGACCAGCCTGGCCGCCTCACCGCACCTGTGGACCACGATCGAGGAGGCGCTGGCCGGCTCCGGCTGGCTGATCCTGATGGCCTCCCCGGAGTCGGCGCAGTCCGGCTGGGTGAGCCGGGAGATCTCCTGGTGGCGGGGGCACCGCCCGGTGAACCACGTGCTCATCGCCGTGACCGCGGGCGAGCTGGTCTGGGACGAGACCGCGGGCGACCTGGACTGGGCGGCCACCACCGCGCTGTCCAAGGAGGCGCTCGGGCACGCGTTCGCCCAGGAGCCGCGCTGGGTGGACCTGCGCTGGGCCCGGGACCAGGAGGACAGCCTCCGGTCGGCGGACCCGCGGCTGCAGGACGCCGTGGCCGACCTGGCCGCGGCCATCCGGCACGTGCCCAAGGACACCCTGATCGGGGAGCACATCCGCCGCCGCCGCCGGACCGTGCAGGCCGCCGTCTCGGTCGCGGCCGCCCTGGCCGTCCTGCTGGCCTTCTCGCTGATCGCGGCGTTCATCGCCAAGGCCCAGCGGGACCGCGCCGACCAGGAGAACGTCGTGGCCACCGCGGGCCTGCTGGCGTCCACCGCCGTATCGCTGACCAGCTCGCACCCCGACCTTGCGCAGCTGTTCGCGGTCCAGGCCTACCGGCTCGACCCCGGCAACCCGCAGACCCGCGCCGCCCTGTTCGCCACGGTGCAGGCTGACCCGCAGGTGCAGCGCTTCCTCCAGGCTCCCGGCCCGGTTTCGGCGCTCGCCGTCGCCCCTGACGGCCAGACCGATGGTGGCCGGGACCAGGAACGGCTGGGTCCGCGGCTGGAGCCTGTCCACGTTCCGGCCGGTCACCTACGGCCGGATGGCCGGGCCGGTCAGCGCGGTGGCGGTCAGCGCGGACGGGAGCACGGTGGCCGCCGCGACGGGCCGGGCGGCCAGGACGTGGGTGCGCGGCCGGGTGGCCGCGTCCCGGGCCGCGCCGCAGGGGACCCGGTTCACCGCGGCCGGGATATCGCCGTCCGGGCAGGTGGCCGCGTTCGCGGCCTTCCCCGACCTGGACGTGCTGAGCACGCCGGACGGGTCGTGGCGGCAGGCGCCGCTGCGCGGGTTCGGCACCTGGCACCGGGGCCGCCCGCCGCTCATCACCAATCTCGCGGTGCCCAGCGACACCGAGCTGGTCGCGCTCGATGGCCGGTATGGCTCCTGGCGGCGGCTCGCCCTGCCCGGCCTGACCACGGCCGGGTCCGCCGTCAACACGTTCGGGCCGTCCCGGTACCCGGCCTACACCTACGCGCTGTCGCCGGCCGGCACGCTGTTCACCCACAGCTACGTGGCCGCCGGGTCGAGCCTGCGCGTGCTGAGCACCCGGCGGCCCGGCCCGGCGGGCCACGCCCGGCCCGGCGGGCGCCTGGCCCTGGCCCTGGCCATCAGCCGCGATGGCCAGTGGATCGCGTCCGAGGACGCCAGCGGCATCCACGTGTCGCGCGTCGCCCGGGGCGCCCGGCCGGCCAGCGCACCGCGGTCCTACCCGGGCGCCGAGCCGCTGTTCAGTACCTCCCTGGCCTTCGCCGGGACCGGCCACACCCGGCTGATCTCGGCCTCGGGGAACCTGCTCACGCTGTGGAACCTCGCGCAGTACTCCCGTATCGGCCGGGCGGCCCCGGTCCCCATGCCCTGGCGGTGCGGGCGGGTCTGCCCCGGTCCCCGGCTGGCGATCCAGCCCGGCGGCCGGGAAGCCGCGCTGACCGACAGCAACGGGGACCTGCTGTTGCGGGCGGGGCTCGGCTCGTCGTTCGGGAAGGTCACCAGGATCGCCACGGGCGGGACCGAGAAGTACGGGCTGCCGTTGTGGGGCCCGGCCGGGAAGCGGCTCTACACCTTCGGCCGCACGCGGTCCGTCGTGGCCACCGGGGCCGCCGGGGGAACGGGGCGCGCCGTCGTGCTCAGCCAGGACCCTGACCCACCGCAGGGGCTGGCCCTGTCCCCGGACGGGCGGCGCCTGTTCACGGTGGCCGCTTCCGGGGCGATCCGGATCGGCCCGGTCCCGTCCGGTGCGGCGGGCCCGGGCGGGGTCGTGGTCCCCGGGCCGGCCGGCATCCGGCCGAACGCCGGGCTGTACCAGCGCCAGGCCGCGATCGGCGCGTCGGGGACGCGGGCGGCGGTCATCGACCAGTCCGACCAGGAGGTCTACGTCGTGAACCTGAAGACCAGGCGGACCTGGCGGATCCCCGGAGTCAGGGCCTACGAGCTGGCCTATTCCGGGTCGCGGCTGGTGCTGCAGCGGGAAAATGGCGACCTCGACCTGCGCGGCGCGGACGGCACGCGGGTGATCCGCTCCGTCCAGGCCGGGACGCCCTGGAACTACGGGAACATCGCGGTCAGCCCGGGCCCGGCGGGCCAGGTCCTGGTCGCGGGGGAGCGGGCCGACGGGCGCGGCGTCCTCACCGACCTTGGTTCCGGGCACGTGCTGGGCGTCTTTCCCATCACCAAGGCCTCGCCGTACCAGCAGACCACAATGGCCTTCACCGCGGGCGGCCGCAGCCTGGTCACCGTGACCGAGGGCAACAGCCGCTCCAGCGACGGCGTGCTCACCCAGATGAGCCTGGTCCCCGCCCAGTGGATCAAGGTTGCCTGCGCCACCTCGGGGCACAGCCTGACCCCGGGACAGTGGCGCCGCTACATCTCGGCCGCCCCGCCGGCCAGGCTGGGGTGTGCCCGATGACCCGGCAGCTGCCCGGGGCGGCCCGCGCGGACGGGACCCGGCCCGCGGAGACCGGCCCGGCGGACAGCAGCTGGCCTCCCGAGGGGGAAGGGCGGCTGCCGTTCTCGCTGCGCATCGGGGTTACCGGGCACCGCCAGCTCGCCGACCCGGCCGCGCTCATCCCGGCCATCCAGGCCGCGATCCAGGGGGTGGTCGAGCGGTTCCTGGGCCCGGTGGCCGAGCCTGCCCTGCAGGTCATCTCCGCGCTGGCCGAGGGGGCCGACCGCCTGGTGGCGGCCGAGGTGCTGGCCGGGCCGGACGCCACGCTGGAGGCCGTGCTGCCGCTGCCGCCGGGGGAGTACCTGAGTGATTTCACCGGGGAAGCCTCGAAAGCGGAGTTCACCGAGCTGCTCGGGCGGGCGGCCTCGGTCTGGCAGGCCCGCCCGGGGCGCAGCCGCGAGGAGGCCTACGAGCGGGCCGGCCGGCACGTGGTGGACCGGGCCGACGTGCTCATCGCCCTCTGGGACGGGGAGCCGCCCCGCGGCCGCGGCGGCACGGCCACGGTCGTGGCGTACGCCCGCGAGCAGGGCGTGCCGGTGGCGTGGGTGCCCACGTCCGGCCCGGCCACGCCCGTCTACTGGTACGACCACGAGCGGGCCGCGCGGGTCGAGGAGGCCGCCCGGGAGTTCCGCCAGTACAACGCGGCGGCCATCCCGGAGTTCGCGGCCCGGGCCCGCACGGAATGCGACCGGCTGCAGCCCGCGCAGGCCGGCCCGCCCGGGCAGGCCGGCCCGCTCGGGCCGGCCTGCCTGAGCGCGGCCCGCTGGATCACGCCGTATTTCGTCCGGGCCGACGTGCTGGCCACCCGCCTGGAGCGGATTTTCCGGCTGACGAACTGGACCATGTTCCTGGCCGCGGCGGCCGCGGTGGTCGTCGTCGCGGTCCAGGTCACCGTCTGGCCCCACCTGACCTGGATCGTCGCCGGGGAAGTGGTCCTGCTGGTGCTGCTCGTCGCCGCTCCGCTGGTCAGCCGGCGCCTGCGGGTGCTGGACCGGTGGATCTCCTACCGTTTCCTGGCCGAGCGGCTGCGCTCCGGGTACTTCCTGGCCCTGGCCGGGGCGGGGGACCGGCCGGGGGAGCGCCGCGAGCCGCCCGGCTACCTGTCCGACCCGACCGAAGTGTGGATCCAGCGGGCGCTGGAGGAGATCACCGCGCGCCGCCCGGAGGTGCGCATCGGCCCCGCCGACGTCGGGCCGCTGCGCGACTACCTCAGCGAGCACTGGATCGGGGCGCAGATCCGCTACCACGAGAGCACCGCCCGCCGCCAGGGAGCGTGGGACTCCCGGCTGTTCGCGGCCACCGGCGTGCTGTTCCTGATCACCGCGGTCGCCGCGTTCCTGCACCTGCTGGGCTGGGGTGAGCATCACGGGGAAGCGACCGAGTTCGGCCTGCTGCTGATCGTCCTGTCCATCTGCGTGCCCGCCATCGGCGCGGCCGTGCACGGGATCAGGACCCAGTCGGAGTTCCGCCGTCACTGCCAGCGCTACGAGCGCATGGCCGGGCTGCTGCGGCAGCTGGAGACCGACATGAGCCGCGCCGGTTCGATCGCGGTCATCCACGAGATCGCGGCGGACGCCGAGCAGCTGATGCGGGCCGAGAACAGTGACTGGTTCGGCGTCATGCGCTTCCACGACGTGGAACTCATCACGTTAGCCACACCTGCCCCACCAGCCCTGCTGGCCATCATCCCCAAACGTGATCATGGGATTGGTGTGGCTATAACCACACCAATCCCATGATCACGATGGGGGTTGGGTTGTTAGGTGCGGGTGAGGACGACCTTGAGGGCGCTGGTGTCAGCCGCCCGGCTGAACACGTCGTAGGCCCGCTCGAACTCGTTCAGCCCGAAGTGGTGCGTGATGAACTTCGCCGCGTCGAGCTGATGACTGGTCACCAGGCGCAGCAGCGTGGCGGTGGAGTAGGCGTCGACCAGCCCGGTGGTGATGGTGATGTTCTTGATCCACAGCTCTTCGAGGTGCAGGGTGGCGGGCTCGCCGTGCACGCCGATGTTGGCGATCCGGCCGCCGGGCCGGGCCAGCCGCGCGGCGAGTTCGAAGGTGGCGGGCACGCCTACCGCCTCGATGGCGACGTCGGCGCCGAGGCCGTCGGTCAGCAGGTTGATAACTTCCTCCGGATCCTGGCCGGAGTTGTTCACCGTGACGTCCGCGCCGAACCGCTTCGCGGCCTCGAGCCGGGAGTCGGCCAGGTCGATCGCGACGATGTGGCTGGGGCTGAACAGCCGGGCCCCCATGATCGCCGACAGCCCGATCGGGCCGCTCCCGACGATCGCGACCACGTCACCGGGCCGCACGCCGCCGTTCAGCACGCCAACCTCGTAGGCGGTGGGCAGGATGTCCGCCAGCATGAGGATCTCCTCATCGGCGACCCCGGCCGGCACCAGGTAGGTCGAGGTGTCGGCGAACGGCACCCGGACGAACTCGGCCTGGGTTCCGTCGATCTTGTGGCCCAGGATCCAGCCGCCGCCCCCGAGGCACTGGCCCGCGTGACCCTCGCGGCAGAACCGGCAGGTCCCGCACGCGGAAATGCAGGAGACCAGCACCCGGTCCCCGGGGCTGACCGTCTTGACCCCGCTGCCCACGGACTCGACGGTCCCCACGGCCTCGTGACCCAGGATCCGGCCGTCCGTCACGGCCGGGACGTCTCCCTTGAGAATGTGCAGGTCCGTGCCGCAGATCGTGACGGCGTCGACGCGGACGACCGCGTCGGTGTCAGCGATGATGTCCGGCTTCGGGACGTCCTCCCAGGCCTTCTGGCCGGGGCCGTGATAGACGAGCGCTCGCATGACCATCTCCCGGTGTACGCCCGGGCCCGGTCCGCTGACCCACCCGGGTCTGTCCTCACGGTGCGCCTGGACGGGGTCCCTCCGTCAGGGCCGGACGCCCCGTCCAGGCAGGCTGAACGTCCCCTGGCTAACTGCCTGCCACGGGGGCCGGGGTCCGCCGCGGGGAGGGCACGGGAACGGGTCTGCTGGCCGCCGGGGGCGCCGGCGCTGGAGTAGGCGCCGCCTTCCCGGAGGGCACGGGCACCGGGGTGCGGACGGCCGGCGGCACGGGGGAGGGCGTGCAGCGCGCCCGGGCCGGCCGGGGCGCGGGCGCACCGGACGGAACCGGGACCGGGGTGCTGAGCCTGGTGGGGCTGGGCACGGGTGACGCCGGCCCGGACGCGACGGGGACGGGTGTCGCGCTGCAGCCCGGCTGGCTCATCGCGCGGGCGGCGGCCGGGTGGGTGACAGGCCGGCTGGTGGCCCCGTGCGTGATGGCCCCGTGTGTGATGGCTCCGTGCGTGATGGAAGAGTCGAGTCCGGCCGCGGCGGGGTGGCCGCCGCCGGACGTCACGGCCAGGGCCGTGCCGCCGGCCAGCAGGGCGGCGGCGGGCAGCCCCAGCCAGGCCATCGTGCGCGGGCCAGGTGTCTTCATGCGGACCTCCAGTTCAGGCTGGCCGGGATGGCCAGCGGTCGCCGTAGGTACCTGCGGGAGGCGCATCTGGTTGCACGGACCGCCGGTGAGATATGCAACGCCGCAGACCCGGCTGCCCGGGCCGGAACTGGCCTAGGGTGAGCGGCGTGATGCGGCCGGGCGAGGCGACCAGGGAGGCTCGTTGAGCCCCGAGGAGTTCTCCGATTTCTACGCGGCGTCCTTCCGCCGCCTGGTCGGCCACCTGTACGCGATGACCGGGGACCGGGCCGAGGCCCAGGACGCGGTCCAGGAAGCCTTCGTCCGGGCCTGGTCGCACCGCGGGCAGCTGGACCGCGGCGGCGCGCCGGAGGCGTGGGTCCGGGCGGCCGCCTGGCGTATCGCGGTCTCCCGCTGGCACCGGGCCCGGCGCGGCCGGGTCCTGCTCCGCCTGCATCCGGCGCCCCAGGTAGCCCCCGGGCCGACCCCGGACCGGGTGGCTTTCATCGCCGCCTTGCGCAAGGTGCCCGCCGAGCAGCGCCGGGCGCTCGTCCTGTACTACGTGTGCGACCTCAGCGTGACCCAGATCGCCGCCGAGACCGGGGTGCCGGACGGCACCGTGAAAGCCCGGCTGGCCCGGGGCCGGGCCGCGCTCGCGCCGTACCTGCGTGAGTCGGTCGGGCCGCGCACGGCCGGGGGAGCCGTCCGCGGCGGACAGGGGGACAGTGATGTCTGAGCTCGGCGACGAGCTGCACCGGCTCGCCGATCAGGGTGCGGAGCAGGCGTGGCCGCTGCCACCGGCCGAGGTCATCCGGCGCGGTGACCGGCGGCGCCGCCGGCGCAGGATGAGCGGTGCGGCGGCCGCGGTGGCGGTCGCGGGGGCCGTCACCGCAGGCGTCGTGATCGGCGTCGCCGGGGGCGGGCACCCGGCTCCGGTGCAGCCGGCCACCCGGCCGGTCCCCGCCACCCGGCCGGCGACCGGGCCGGCGACCAGGCCGGCGACGCGGCCGCCCCTGAGCACACCCCAGCCGGTGCCGTCCCGGGTCTCGCCGCCGGCGGCGGCGACGCCCATCCCGTCCGGCGGGTCCTCGGGGCCCGTGCCGTCGAGGACCAGCTAGCCGGGGCACGGGCCGCGGCCCGGAAATATATAAGCGGCGGCGTACGCTTTGGATAGAGCGGGAAACATGCGAAGGCGGTCGCACTGCACGGGCTAATGCCCAGGTCCGCCGTCATCGCGGCGAACGCGGTAGCTCGAATGCGTCCCCACCTGGTGATCGCTGCGAAAGTCTCGTCACTGCGCGCATGCCGCTATGGACTTTTCTGGCTGCCCCGGACCTCGGCGGTCACATTGTGAATTTTCTTAGAAGCCGAGGCTGGCATGAGTCAACCGAACAGAATAAACAAGCTGCGCAAACGGCCGCCTGCGCCCGATCCCGCACCGAAGCCGACTCCGCGCTGGCCGATCTGGGTCCTGCTGGGCGGGCTGGTGCTCGGGTCTCTCCTCCTCTTCCACCCGGGCTTCAAGAGCCAGACGACCCGGGACTTCAGCTACAGCGGCTTCGTCAGCGAAGTGACCGCCAACAAGGTCTCGACGGCGACGATCAGTTCGACCGGGCTGGTGACCGGCAAGCTTGATAACGGCGTCGCCTACAGCTCGCAGATCCCCACCGCGCTGAACGATAACGCTCTTTCCCCTCTTTTGCTCAAGCACAAGGTCCAGGTCACGGGCGCCGCTACGAGCTCGTACTCCGTGGCCAGCCTGATCTTTTCGCTGTGGCCGCTGCTGCTCCTGGTTGGCGTTTTCATCTGGTTCGCCCGCCGCGGCCGCAAGCAGATCGGCGGGATCATGAGCATTGGCAAGTCGAAGGCCAAGCTCTACGACGAGGAGAGGCCGACCACCCGGTTCGCGGACATTGCCGGTTACGAGGGCTCCAAGGCCGAGGTCATGGAGGTCGTCGATTACCTGAAATACCCCCAGCGTTACGCGAGCGCGGGCGCGGTCGGCCCCAAGGGCGTGCTCATGGTGGGCCCGCCCGGGACCGGGAAGACGCTGATGGCCAAGGCCGTCGCCGGTGAGGCGGGTGTCCCGTTCTTCGCCCTCAGCGGGTCGAGCTTCGTGGAGATGTTCGTCGGGGTCGGCGCGTCACGGGTCCGGGACCTGTTCGCGGACGCCCGCAAGCACGCACCCTCGATCATCTTCATCGATGAGATCGACGCCATCGGCGGCCGCCGCGGTCCCGGTGGCTTCGGCTCGAACGATGAGCGTGAGCAGACCCTTAACCAGCTGCTGTCGGACATGGATGGGTTCGAGCCCGGCGCCAGCGTGGTGGTCATGGGTGCGACCAACCGGGCCGAGATCCTCGACACGGCCCTGCTGCGGCCCGGCCGTTTCGACCGGACGGTGGACATACCCCTCCCCAACCAGGAGGAGCGGGCGGCGATTCTGGCCATCCACGGGAAGGGCAAGACGCTCGGGGCTGATGTGGACCTGGGCGTGGTGTCCCGGGGGACACCGGGGTTCTCCGGCGCTGACCTCGCCAACCTGGTGAACGAGGCGGCGATCAACGCGGTGCGCGACGGGCGCGGTGTCATCACCGCGGACGACTTCGCCGCGGCGCGGGACCGGCTGCTGATCGGCCGGCGTGACGGCTCCAACGCGCTGCTGCCCGAGGAAAAGCACTCCGTCGCCGTGCACGAGGCCGGTCACGCGCTCGTCGCGGTCCTGTCGGAGAACGCCGACCCGGTCGCGAAGGTCACCATCCTCCCGCGGGGCGCGGCGCTCGGGGTGACGGAGCAGCTGCCCGAGGCCGAACGCCACCTGTACCGGCAGAGCTACCTCACCGACACGCTGGCCGTCCGCCTAGGCGGCCGGTCCGCGGAGATCGTGGTCCTCGGCGAGCCTTCGACCGGCGCCGCGAATGACCTGGCGAGTGCCACCGACCTGGCCACCCGGATGGTCCGCGAATGGGGCTTCTCGACCGAGGTCGGGCCCATCGGCTACGGACCGGAAGGACCGAGCCGGGACAATCCGTTCGCGGGACGTCCCTACGCCGAGGAGACTCAGCGGTCCATCGACCGGGAAGTCGCCAAGCTGCTCCGCGAGGCCGAGACCCGGGCGACCATGCTGCTGCGCGCGAACCTGGACACCCTCGGCCGGGTGGTCGACCTCCTGCTCGAACGGGAGACCATCGACGGCTCGGACCTGGCCGCCATCGTCGGGGTACCAGAACGCCACACGGAACCAGCCGTGGTCTGGGGCCCGCAGGCGGCCGCGATGACCCCGGCCGTGGCGGACCAGGGCGGAACCAGCGCCGCCAACGGGAAGGCCACGCCGGTCGGCTGACCAGCGTGGCCTTCCCGTTGTTCCGGTTAGGGGACGGCCGGGTTGGCGTTCTGGACCAGCTGGGTGAACTGGGCCGGGAACCACTGGCCGGCCGGGATGTCATATCCCGGGATCGCGTTGGTGGGATAGGTGTTCCCGTTGCCGTCGGTGTTGGTGCCGTTCGGGTCGCAGTGCGGGTCACCGTGGGTGTGGGTGGCGGTGGGGTAGTCACCGTCGGACTCGCCGGGTGGCTTGATCCACACGTACGCGTACAGGTGGGTGAATGAGGAGTTCGGGTTGGCCTGCGGGAACGGCCCGAGGCCGGCGCCGTTCTGGTTGCACCAGTCGCCGCGGAATGGCCGTCTGTCCACCTTGGTGGCGTTGACGAACGTGTTGAGGTCGGTGGACGTGCTCGCGGCGGTGGGCCGGTTCGGGCCGCCCCAGCCGTTGCGCGAGGTGTCGATCAGCATCCCGATGGTGGCGGGGAACCCGGCGTTGACGAAGTTGGTGTACATCGCCTCGTCGTAGGTGAGCTCGTCGATGTAGGGGTTGAACTGGTAGAAGTTGGCCGAGTCGACCGGCTGGCCGCCGACGCTCTCGGTCGCGGTCATGAACGGCTCGGTGATGGGCGTGGTGTTGGCCGTGTCGCTGATGAAGCCATCGACGCTGCTCACCCCGGCGGTCGTGCCCGCGGCGACGGAGTGGATCAGCGAGACCGCCGGGCCCATGTTGCTGGACCAGCCGAGCCACGCCGAGTGCGCGATGTCGATGTAGTTGTACACGTTCGGGATCGCGTGCAGCTTGTTCAGCGCGTACTGGACGCCGCTCACGTACGCCCCGCTGGAGTTGGCCTGGGCGCAGTTGGCGTCGCTCAGGTTCGTGACCAGGTTGGGCAGTGAGTCGGGCTCGATGACCGCGACGACCCGGATGCCGGTGTGCTCGTAGTTGGTCAGGATCTGCGCGATCGGGTTGATGTAGTCCTGCTCGTAGTACTGCAGGCCGTTGTTGGCCACGGTCAGCTCCCCGTTGGAGGCGAGGGCCGCGCAGTCCCGGTTGGGCAGGTCGTAGATGACCAGCGGGACGATGATCGGCGTGCTGCCCGACTCGTCGCTGACCGCGGTGGCCAGCTGCTGCTGGAGGCTCATCCGGTTGCTGTTGGCGGTGCCGCCGTAGATCGCGCCGATGTGGTCCAGCCAGATGCCGGTGGACTGCTGGCCGACCAGCGTCATCTGCGCGGCCAGCGTGCCGCTGGCCCCGGCGGCCGAGGTGGCCACCTCCGTGGTGTAGTTGGGGTTGACGTACCAGGTCGAGCCGGTGAACGGGTTGGCCACGTGCGACGGCGTGCTCGTCGAGCCCGGCCGCCGTCTCGGTTCCGGTCACGGTGACCGACGTGCAGCCGGGCGCGCTGACCGTGAACGTGGCCGCGCCGGTGCCGGACGAGTTCGCTGCCACCGTGACCGGCTGGGGCAGGTTCCAGTTGCCGGACGTGAGCGTGACCGAGCTGCCGGCCGACACGGACAGGCCGCTGTTGCCCGCGGTGTTGGCCACGCTGACCGTGATGCCGGCCGCCGGGGCGGCGGACAGCGAGACGCCGAAGACCTCGCTCGTGCCCTGGGCCACGGAGAACGAGCCCGGGTTGGCGAGCAGGGTGACGCCCGACCCGCAGGAGCCGCCGCCGGTCGAGGTCGGCGACGGGGACGGGGTGGGCGTGCCGGTCGGTGTGGGTGAGGAGGTCGGCGTGGTGGAGGGGCTGGGCGACGGTGATCCCCCGGTGCCGTTGCACGCCGTGCCGTTGATGGTGAACGCCGTGGGCGCCGTGTTCGTGCCGCTATAGCTGAAGTTCGCGCCGATCTGGGTCGAGGCGCCCGTGGCCAGGGACCCGTTCCAGCTGGCGTTGGTCACGGTGACCGTCTCGCCCGACTGGGACCAGGTTCCTGACCAGCCCTGGGTGAGCTGCTGGTTCCCGCTGTAGCTGTAGGCCAGGGTCCACGACGTGAGGGCCGAGCCCTCGTTCGTGATGGTGATGGACGCGGTGAAACCGGTGCTCCAGGAGTTCGCCGAGTAGGCGACCTGGCAGGACGTGGCGGCGCTGGCCGGCGCGGCGGCCGCCGCAGCCAGGCCGGCGCTGGCCAGCCCGAGTACGGCTAATGCGGTGATCACCCGACGCAGGCGGAAATACCCGGCTCTGATGCGCAACGGTGGTCTCATGCGGGGATCCTCCTCATGGCAGTCCAGGCCCTGGGGCATGAAGCGGGTCGGGACGGGCCCGGCCGGCCGCTCTGCCGCGAACACTGGCACGTCACCCCGGCGCGGTACAGATTCGCGGCCGCGCCACGGCCCCGGCGCTGTCCGGGCGCAGGTCAGCCCGCGGATGACAGCTCGCTGATCAGGAAACTTTCATCCCGAACGCATCAGTGCGGTGCATTGTGCGTGTCATAACACGCACAATGCACCGCACTGGTGGGGTTCCCGGGGGGCCGGAGGGTGGGAGGTTAGAGGACGTCGTGGCCGGGGTGCGGCTCGGCCGGGACCTCGTCGCGCTGGGCGGGGATACTGCCCAGCCGGCCCGCCTGGAAGTCCTCGAACGCCTGCACCAGCTCGTCACGGGTGTTCATCACGAACGGCCCGTACGCGGCGACCGGCTCGCGGATGGGCTGCCCGCCGAGGACCAGGATGTCCAGCTCGTGGCCGGGTCCCTCCTGGGTCCGGGCGGCGTCCACGGTCAGCGCGTCACCCGCGCCGAACACCGCGAGCTGCCCGGTGCGGACCGGGCGGTGGTCCGGGCCGACCGAGCCGGAGCCGCCCAGCACGTAGACCAGCGCGTTGAAGTCGCTGCGCCAGGGCAGGTGCAGCTGGGCACCGGGCTGCAGGGTCACGTGCAGCAGGCTGATCGGCGTGTGGGTGACGCCGGGGCCAGGGTGCCCGGCCAGGTCGCCCGCGATGACGCGGATCAGCGCGCCGCCGTCGGACGACGACAGCAGCGAGACCTGCTGGGCCCGGATGTCCTGGTAGCGGGGGGTGGTCATCTTGAGCCGCCGGGGGAGGTTCACCCACAGCTGGAAGCCGTGGAACAGCCCGCCGCTCATGACCAGTTCCTCGGGGGGCTCCTCGATGTGCAGGATCCCGCCCCCGGCGGTCATCCACTGGGTGTCGCCGTTGGTGATCAGGCCGCCGCCGCCGTTGGAGTCCTGGTGCCGGAACACGCCGTCGATGATGTAGGTGACGGTCTCGAAGCCGCGGTGCGGGTGCCAGGGCGTGCCCTTGGGCTCACCGGGCGCGTACTCGACCTCGCCCATCTGATCCATGTGGATGAAGGGGTCCAGCTTGGCCAGGTCCACCCCGGCGAAGGCCCGGCGGACCGGGAAGCCCTCACCCTCGAACCCGGACGGTGCGGTGGTCACCGACACGACCGGCCGCTCGGCCGCCGCCGCGGCGTCCGGCTCCGGGACACGGGGCAGGACCAGAATGTCCTCGACAGTCACCGCTGGCATGACATCTCCTCTGTTAAGCACTCTCGGCCAGCCTGAATACGGCCTGTTCACGCACCCGGTCGATGCCTTCCCAGCCTGTCGCGGGCCGCAGTACGCCTAACGATAGTTGATCGCTCAACATTCCCGCTAGCATCAGGGAGCCGGGCGGGTGGTTTTCGTTGCGGCGGCTGGAGGGCCAGGATCGCGGGCGCGCGGTCCGGGCGGGGCCCCGGCCACGGCCGGCGGGCGGTAGTTAGGGGAGTTTCCAGTCGATGCCGCCGGCGCCCTGCTCCTCCAGGAGGGTGCTGGCCCGGCTGAACGGGCGGGAGCCGAAGAACCCGCGGTCGGCGGAGTTCGGGCTGGGGTGCGGCGACTCGATCAGCGGCACCCCGCCGAGCAGGGGGGCCAGGTTCCGCGCGTCGCGGCCCCAGAGGATCGCCACCAGCGGCGACTGCCGGGCGGCCAGGGCCCGGATGGCCTGCTCGGTGACCTCTTCCCAGCCCTGGCCCCGGTGCGAGCCCGGCTTGCGGGGCTCGACGGTGAGGACCCGGTTCAGCAGCAGCACGCCACGCTCGGTCCACGGGGTGAGGTCGCCGTTCGACGGCGCCGGGTAGCCGAGGTCCGCCGTGTACTCGCGGAAGATGTTGATCAGGCTGGGCGGCAGGCGGCGCACCTCCGGCGCGACCGAGAAGCTCAGCCCGACCGGGTTCCCCGGGGTCGGGTACGGATCCTGGCCCACGATCAGCACCCGCACCTCGGCGAACGGCTGCTGGAACGCGCGGAGGACCCGGTCACCTGCGGGCAGGTAACGCCGTCCCGCGGCCACCTCGGCCCGCAGGAAGTCACCCATCGCGCTGATCCGGTCCGCCACCGGGGCCAGGGCCTGCGCCCAGCCCGCCTCGACGATCTCGCCTAGCTCTCGGCCTGCCACGCAGACACTCTAGGGCGCGCCGGCGTCCCGGTGCGGCAGGCCACGCGAATTCTCTTCGAACATATATTTCAAATTTTCCGGTGCCGGTCACGTCCGGCGCACCCTGGCTCCGCGGCGTGGCCGGGGACTTCCGCCGGCCACTCCGGGGAGTGGCCGGCGGAAGCGGGGCCCGGCTGGCTCCGGGGCCCGGCTGGCTCAAGAACCAGGCCGGATCACGGGCCAGGCCGGATCACGGGCCACCGGCCGTGGCTCAGCTGTGGATGCTGAAATCGGCGCTGAGCGTGGCCGGGGTGCCGATCTGCACCTGGTAGGCGCCGAGTTCGACAGCCGGCGGGCTGTCGGACTCGATGTCACCCGGGGTGACGGCCAGCACGGAGACGGGGAACGTCACCTGGACCGTCTTGGACTGCCCGGCGTCCAGCGTCACCCGGGTGAACCCCGCGAGCCGCTGATCCGGTACCAGCACCGCGCTGACCGGCTGGTGGACGTACACCGGCACGATGTCGGTGCCCGCCTTGCTGCCCGTGTTGGCCACGGTGAACTGGGCGGTCACCGTGCCGTTGCGGGCCACGCTGCTGGTCGCGGACAGCCCGCTGACCTTGAACGTGGTGTAGGACAGCCCGAAGGCGAACGGGTAGAGCGGGTTGTAGCCGCTGCCCGGGCCCGAGCCGGTGTAGGGCAGCTGGTCGAACGTCTTCGGCTGGTCGCCCAGCGGTGACGGTGCTCCCGTGTTGAAGTCCGCGCCGGTCGTGGACGCGTCGGACGGCCACGTCACGGGCAGCTTCCCGCTGGGATCGATCTTGCCGAAGATAGTGTCGGCCACCGCGGTGCCCGCCTCGGTGCTGCCCTGGTAGGCCATCAGCACCGCGTTGGCGTTCTCGGCCGGGCCGAGGCCGAGCGGGCGCCCCGCGATCACTACGACGATCACCGGCGTGCCGGTCGCCTCCAGCGCGCTGACCAGGGTCTGCTGATCAGGCGGCAGCTGCGGGGAGGGGTTGTCGCCCAGCCCCTCGGCGTAGGCCTTCTCGCCCACCGCGACCACGACGGCGTCCGCCGATTTGGCGTCGCTGACCGCGGTGGCCTGGTCGGTCGCGTAGGTCACGTTCGGGTCCGCGGCCTGCAGGCCCTTGAGCACCGTGGTGCCCGGCGGGATCTGGTCGGCCGGCCCGACGCAGCAGACGTGGCCGGACCCGAAGACGCCCTGCCAGCTGACGCTCCAGCCGCCGAGCTGGTTGGTCATCGAGTCCGCGCTCGGCCCGGTCACCACGATCTTGCTGGACGGCGACAGCGGCAGCGCGTTGTTCTGGTTGCGCAGCAGGGTCATCGACTCCTGGGCCGCCTGCAGCGTCACAGAGCGGCCGGCCTCGACCGCGGCGTCCGCCTTGCTGGCGTCCACCGTCGGGTGGTCGAACAGCCCGAGCTGGAACTTCAGCGTCAGGATCCGCGACACGGCCTGGTTGATCCGGCTCACGGAGACGCTGTGGTTGGCCACGTCCTGCTGGACAGCGGTCTGCCACTGGTCGGCGCCGAACGGCAGCATGGCCATGTTGACGCCGGCGTTGATCGCGAGGGCGGCCGCGCCGGCCAGGTCGGCGGCCATGTGATAGGTGGTCGCCAGGGCCGGCACGTCACCGTAGTCGCTGATCACCACGCCCTTGAAGCCCATCCGGTCGCGCAGTTGCGTGGTCAGCAGGTAGTGCGACGCGGTGGCGGGAATCCCGTTGACCGAGCCGGAGTCCACCATGACCGTGCCCGCGTTCGCGTTGATCGCGCCCGCGTACGACGGCAGGTACAAATCCTGCAGTTCGCGGATGGGCACGTCGGCCTGCACCCGGTCGTGGCCGTTGATCGACCCCGAGTACCCGGCGAAGTGCTTCACGGTGGCGGTGACCTTCAGCCCGCCCGCGCCGCCGCTCTGCAGGCCGCGCACGTTCGCCGCGCCCATGGCGGCGGCCAGGGCCGGCTCCTCAGACCAGGTCTCGTAGTAGCGGCCCCACCGGTTGTCCCGGGCGATGTCCTGCACGGGAGCGAAGTCCCAGTTCCAGCCGGTGGCGCGCAGGGCGTTCGCGGTGACCGCGCCGCCCGCCTCGGCGGCTGAGGGATCCCAGGTGGCGCCCATGCCGATGGACTGGGGGAACAGCGGTGCCTGGTACGGGTGGCCGAAGCCGTGCACCGCGTCCACCCCGAAGATCACGGGGATGTGCAGCCGCGAATGGGCGATCGCGTAGCTCTGCATGGTGTTGTACTCGGTGGCCCAGTCCAGGCCGGTGTTGCCTGGGCCGCCTTTCCCGGTCGTGTCGATAGGAATGTCAGATCCGCCGGCCAGGATGGAGCCGACGTGATCATCGACGAGGATCTTCTGCTCGCACGTGGGATTGGGCAGGTTGAACCCGCCCTGGCTGGTGCAGGCGCTGGTCGTGTCGGTGACCTGGCTCTGCTCGATCTGGACCATCTGGCCGATCTTTTCCGGCAGCGTCATCCGGCCCAGCAGGTCGCTGACCCGGGCCGGGACCGCCAGGCTGGCGTTCAGGTAGGCCGGCTGGCCACTGGCTGAGGCGGCTGTCCTGGCGGCGGCCGATGCCGATAGCGCGGTGACCAGCGCAATGGCTAGTAACGAGGCGGTGATTGGCCTGCGGAGGCGGGCTCCTTTGCTGTCGTTTATCCCCCGGGTAAGACCACTCATCCCCCGGTTAAGACCACGGATGCTGTGCATGGCGGACTCCTTCGTCGTGTGTCGCCGCTTACTTCCGTGCGGTCACGACACTATTTTGATCACGTCTAATTTCAAGCAATGAACTATCAATAATGGCCGCGGCGCCGCGTCGGCCCAGGTGAGCGGCTAGATGGGGCCGGGCGGCGGCGTGGGGCCGGGCGGGTGGCGGCGCGGGACGATCCGCCACCCGGCGTGGACGGCGGGCGGGAGGCCCGGCGTGGGCGCCGGCCACCTTGGCATCCGCGGATGACCAAGGTCGAACACATATTTGATTTGCCGTATCCTGGGCGGATGGAGACTGGCCTGCAGGGATCCCTGCTCGACCTGTGCGACGAGCCGGCTCCGGGGCCGCTCGGGCCGTCGGTGCGCCGGACCCGGCTCGACCACGGCGCCTGGGTGGACTTCCGGCCCGGCTGGATGGCCGGCGCCGACGTCCTGTTCGAGCGGCTGCGCGAGGCCGTGCCCTGGCGGGAGGAACAGCGCCGGATGTACGACCGGGTGGTCGAGGTGCCCCGGCTGCTCTGCTTCTACGGCGAGGGCGCGGCGCTGCCCGACCCGGCGCTGGCCACGGCGCGCCGCGCGCTCAGCCAGCACTACTGGCCCGACCTGGGCGAACCGCTCTGCACGGCCGGCCTGTGCCTGTACCGGGACGGGCGGGACAGCGTGGCCTGGCACGGGGACCGGATCGGCCGGGGAGCCAGGGAGGACACCGTGGTCGCCATCCTGTCCCTGGGCGCCCCGCGGGCCCTGCTGCTCCGGCCGCGCGGCGGCGGGCAGGCGCTGCGCCACGACATCGGCCACGGCGACCTGCTGGTGATGGGCGGCAGCTGCCAGCGCACCTGGGAGCACGCCGTGCCGAAAACCACCCGGGCCAGTGGCCCGCGGATCAGCGTGCAGTTCCGGCCGCACGACGTGCGCTGAGGCTGGCCCGGGGGGCCGTGCTGATCAGAGCGTGAAGCCAGTCTCCAGCTCGGCCAGGCCCGTGTCGATCGAGGCGAAGATGGCGTCCAGGTCGATGTCGCCTCGTTCCAGGACCGGCAGCGTGGTGGCCAGGATCACCCCGAAGACCGCCCCGGCCAGCGAGCGCACCGCGGGGTCATCGGCTTTGCGCCCGCTCCGCCGGGCCAGGACGGTGGCCATCACGTCGATGCTGCGGGCGAACTCGTCCAGCGCCCGGGCCCGGATCTCCGGCACGGCCATGGTCAGCGCGGTGGTCTGCCGGAAGCGCTCCCGCTCCTCCGCGGTGAACCCGGCCCGGGCGGCGGCCACGGCGGCCCGCACCGCGGCCAGCGGGCTCAGCCCGGGCGGCTGTGCCTCCAGCGCGTCCAGGGTCAGCACGTCGAAATCGTCCTGCAGGACCACGTCTTCCTTGGTCGGGAAGTAGCGGTAGAACGTCGCCGGGGACACCTCGGCCGCCTCGGCGATCTGCTCGACCCGGGTCGCGGCGTAACCCTGCTCGCGGAACAGCCGCAACGCGTGCTCCCGGATGGAAGCACGCGTCCGGGCTTTCTTGCGCTCCCGGAGCCCGGGCTGGTCAGTGTCGTGCGTGCTCATGCCCCTGATCCTGCCCGTCCGGCTGCGCCGGCGCGAGCGGAGCGCCGGACCCGGTGACCGCGGCCGGTCCCGGGCCGCCCTCGGGGCGGGCGCCCGCGTGGGCCCGGCGGGGCAGGAAGACCAGCGCGAGCACCGCGCTGAGCCCGGCGATGCCCGCGCACACGGCCAGCATGACGTCCAGGCCGTGCGCGAACGCGGCGCGCACCGAGACGAGCAGGGCCGCCGAGTGCAGCCCGGCTGCCACCCCCACCCCGGCCGCGACGCCGGTGCGCACCGCGCTGGCGGCCTCGGCCGGAAGCCCGCCCAGGTCGAGCTGGCTCCGGTAGGCCGACAGCAGGATGGTGCCCAGCACCGCGACCCCGATCGTGGCCCCGACCTGGCGCATCGCGGTGATCAGCGCCGACCCGGATCCGCTCCGCTCCGCCGTCAGCGCGCCCAGCGCCGCGTTCATGGCGGCCGGCATGGCCAGTCCCAGGCCCAGCCCGGCCACCGCGTACCAGGTCGCGGTGAACACGGACCCGCTGGCCGCGCTGGTCGTGGCCCCCACGGCCAGGCCCGCGGCCATCACCACGAAGCCGGCCGTGACCAGGATCTTGGGGCCGACGGGGGGATCGCCCGCGGGGGCGCCGTCCGGGCCCTTCGGCGGCGTCTGCAGCCGGGTGCCGCCGATCATGCCGATGACCATCCCGCCGATCATCGGCAGCATCCGCAGCCCGGTGGCGAAGGAGTCCAGGCCGCGGACCTCCTGGAAATACTGCGGCATCGCGAACAGGATGCCGAACATCGCGAACGAGACGAACGTGGTCAGGATCGTGCCCCAGGTGAAGGCGGCCGAGCGGAACAGCTCCAGCTGGACCAGCGGCTGGCCGTGCCGGCCGGCCTGGCGCTCCCAGGCCACGAACCCGGCCAGCGTGGCCGCGCCGGCCAGGATGGTGGCCACGGCGGCCGGGTTGCCCCAGCCGTTCTGGCCCGCCTTGATGAAGCCGTAGGTCAGCGCGGTCAGCCCCAGGCTGGACAGGATGATCCCCGGGACGTCGATCCAGTGGCCCGCACGGCGCTGGCTGCCGCGCGACTCGGGCATCAGCAGCGCCACGGCGACCAGGGCCACCACCACCACCGGCACGTTGATCAGGAAGACCGAGCCCCACCAGAAGTTGTCCAGCAGCCAGCCGCCCAGCAGCGGGCCGACCGGGTAGGCGATGAACGTCGCGCCCATCACCACCGCGATCGCCCGGGGCTGCTCCTGCGGGGTGAACAGCACGGGCACCACGGCGATCGACATCGGGAAGATCACCGCGGCGCCGAGGCCGAGCACGGCGCGGGCCGCGATCAGCTCGCCGGGCGACCCGGCGAACGCGCACGCGGCCGAGCTGGCGCCGAATACCACCAGCGCGATCAGCAGCATCTTCTTGCGCCCGGCCCGGTCACCGAGCAGCCCGGCGGGCAGCAGGGCCGCCGCCAGCACCAGGCTGTACGACGCGGAGAACCACTGCAGGTCCGTGGTGGACGCGTGGAGCTGGGTGGACAGCACCGGCAACGCCAGGTTGAGCACGGTCAGGTCGAGCCCCACGACCAGCACACTGGCCGAGATAGCGATCAGTGCCCACCAGCGGCGGCTATCCCGGCGGCCCGCACCCGGCGCCTGCGGGACCGTCATGCGGCCGGCGTCTGCACTCATGAGTCACCACCCTGAATCAAAGTCTCTAGCGGAGAGTCAAGCTCAAAAGAAAGCTACTCTCAATTCAGAGTGAATGTCAACGTCGCGCGTAGGCGGCACGCATGGATCCGGCGCCGGCCTGTTAGGGAGGTGTCAGGACCGGGCCCCGGCCGGGATCGGCGCGGTTAGCTGGATGACGGCAGACCCCCGTCCGGAAGGAGCATCCCCGTGCACGGCGCTCGTCGGATCATCATCGGCACCAGCGGCTCGCCGGGCAGCCTGCAGGCCCTGCGCTACGCGGCCGGGATCGCGCGGGAGAACGACGCCACCCTCATCCCCGTGCTGGCCTGGATGCCGCCCGGCGGCGACTTCGCCGACCGCAGTCATCCGTCCGGGTTCCTGCGCCAGGTCTGGCGGGACGCGGCCTGGCTCCGGCTGTGGGCATCGCTCGACCTGGCCTGGGGCGGGATCGCCCCGGCGGGCCGCCCGGCCGAGCCGGAGGTACTGCGCGGCGAGCCCGGCGAGGTGCTCGTCGCGGCCGCCTGCGAGCCCGGTGACCTGCTGGTCGTCGGGGCGGGCCGCCGTGGCGCGGTGCGTCACCTGGTCAGCTCCTGGGTGAGCCGGTACTGCCTGGCCCACGCGACGTGCCCGGTCGTGGCCGTGCCCCCGCCGGACCTCGGCCGCGCCGCCGGGCACGGCCTGCGCGGCTGGGCCTTCCGGCACCGGCCCGGCGCCGTCCCGGCCGGCCGCTAGCAGTTCACTCCGGACCCCCATCGGTCTCGTATTTGACCGCGATCATGGGCACGCCGGCTGGTGGCCGCGTCGCGGCGGGCCGTTTGTGGTCTTTTCCCGCTGTCAGGTGCGCTGGCCCCGCCATGGCGTCGGGTGTCCATGCTGTGACCTGCGATGACGCCGGCCGCTGGCCGCCCGCCGGCCGGCCGGCAGCGCCGCACGGGCCATTCGTGTGCCGGAACCGCTGCGATCGCGACGGGTTCCGCACACGCACATGCACACGCCAGCCGGCTGGGGGCCGCCAGGGGTCTGGCCGGGCTCAGGATCAGGCTGCTGTGGTGCGGGCGATAGTGACGTACCAGCAGCCGCCCCCGAGATTCAGCGCCCCGATCACCAGGAAGAAGGCGGCCCATCCGTAGACGCCGTACGAGAGGCACACGACGCCCGCGCCGGTCGCGACACTGCCGCCGGCGATGCGCGTGAGCCCGAAGGCGCGGAGGTGGCGGTACTCCCATGGGTTGATCAGGCGCTGCAGGCCGGGTCGCGGGGGAGTTGCCCACCACCCGCGCAGGCCTTGGGCAGCTGGGTTGTCGCTGGCTGCGTTCATCGGGGTGCCTCCTGCGGATTGTGGTGCCGGTCACCCGATCGCCTGTCAAATATGATATCACTTTGATAGGCGGATGGGCAGTCAAGGCTTCCGCCGGGCAGCCGGGCCTTAACTGCTGAGGAGGGCGCGGACCTGGCGGGCGATCTCGATGTCCTCCCGCGAGGTGACCACCAGCGCGGCGGCCGGCGCCCCGGCCGCGCCGATGTCGGCGTCCGCCGCGGCGGCCTGGTTGCGCTGCTCGTCGAGGAGCACGCCGAGGAAGGCGGGCGCGGCCCGGGACCGGATGAGCGGCTGGTGCTCCCCGATCCCGCCGGTGAACACCAGCACGTCCAGGCCGTCCATGGCCGCGGCCATGCCCGCGATCAGCTGCCGCAGCCGGTGCAGGTAGACCTCCAGGGCGAGGACCGCGGCCGGGTCGCCGGCGTCCGCCTTCCGGGTCACGTCCCGCATGTCGGCCGAGCCGGCCAGCCCGGCCAGGCCGGAGCCGTGCTCCAGCCCCTCGGCCAGCTCGTCCAGGCTCAGGCCGCCGTCGCGGAGCAGCCACAGCAGCAGGCCCGGATCGGTGTTCCCGGCCCGGGTCGCCATGACCAGCCCCTCCAGCGGGGTGAAGCCCATGGTGGTGTCCACGCTGCGGCCGCGGCGCACCGCGGCCAGCGAGGCCCCCGCGCCGAGATGGCAGGACACGATCCGGAGCTGCTGCGGGACAGTGCCCAGCATCTGTGCCGCACGCCGGGCCGCGTAGCCGTGGGACAGGCCGTGGAACCCGTAGCGGCGCAGCCCGAACCGGTCCCGCCAGGTGGCGGGCAGGGCGTAAGTGCTGGCCGCGGCGGGCATCCCGGCGTGGAACGCGGTGTCGAAGCAGGCCACGGCGGGCACCCCGGGCAGCAGCGCGGACACCGCGTCGATGCCGCCCAGGGCCCGGGGCTGGTGCAGCGGGGCCAGGTCGGTGGCGTCCTCGATGGCCCGGCGGACCTTGGGGCTGATGACCGCAGGCGCCTCCAGCAGCGGCCCGCCGTGGACGATGCGGTGGCCGACGGCACCGACCCCGGTCAGGCCGTTGAGGAAAGAGGTGAGGGCCTTCGGGGGCTCGTCAGTGCTCCAGTGCTCTACTTCGGTGGCCGCCAGGACCTGGTCGGCCGGGTCGAGAAGGCTGAGCTTGAGGCTGCTCGACCCGGCGTTGACGACGAGGACGTCCATCAGGCCCGGTCGGCTGGAGCTGCGGCAGGCCCGGGCCAGGTCCAGTCGCGGACCTCCGGCAGGTCCTCGCCGTGCTCGCGGATGTAGGCGCGGTGCCGGGTGCGGGCGTCGGTCATCTGCTGGCGCAGCCAGGCGGCCCGGCCATCGAGCCCGGGCACCCGGTCGATGACGTCCATCACCAGGTGGAAGCGGTCCATGTCGTTCATGACCACCATGTCGAACGGCGTGGTGGTGGTGCCCTCCTCCTTGTACCCGCGGACGTGGATGTTGTGATGGCCGTCCCGGCGGTAGGTGAGCCGGTGGATCAGCCACGGGTAGCCGTGGTAGGCGAAGATGACCGGCCGGTCTGTGGTGAACAGCGCGTTGAACTCGGCCTCGCTCATCCCGTGCGGGTGCTCGGTCTCCGGCTCCAGGCGCATCAGGTCCACCACGTTGACCACCCGGATCCGCAGGTCCGGGAGGTGCTCGCGGAGGATGC
Source organism: uncultured Actinomycetes bacterium (assembly GCA_963851025.1). Lineage (GTDB taxonomy): Bacteria > Actinomycetota > Actinomycetes > Streptosporangiales > Streptosporangiaceae > RYN-230. Next base: position 243,096 of record CAWKOA010000016.1, on the reverse strand, counting down.
TGGTCGCGGCCAGCACCTCCATGGTGGGCACGTCACCAGCGCAGGCCAGCACGACGTCGGGCTGGGTGCCGTCCGGGTCGTTGCTGGCCCACTCCCAGATCCCGGCGCCGCGGGTGCAGTGCAGGACGGCGGCGTCCATGTCCAGCCAGTCGTGGCACGGCTGCTTGCCCGCGACGATCACGTTCACGTAGTCCCGGCTGCGCAGGCAGTGGTCGCCCACGGACAGCAGGGTGTTCGTGTCCGGCGGCAGGTAGACCCGGACGACCTCCGCCTTCTTGTTGATCACGTGGTCGATGAAGCCCGGGTCCTGATGGCTGAACCCGTTGTGGTCCTGCCGCCACACGTGCGAGGTCAGCAGGTAATTCAGCGACGCGACGGGCCGCCGCCAGGGCAGCGCCCGGCTGGTCTTGAGCCACTTCGCGTGCTGGTTGAACATCGAGTCCACGATGTGGATGAACGCCTCGTAGCAGGAGAACAGGCCGTGCCGGCCGGTCAGCAGGTACCCCTCCAGCCAGCCCTGGCAGGTGGTCTCGGACAGGATCTCCATGACCCGGCCGTCGGGGGCCAGGTGCTCGTCCACCGGCAGCGTGGCCTCTTCCCAGGTCTTGCTGGTCACCTCGAGCAGCGCGTCCAGCCGGTTCGACTGCGTCTCGTCCGGCCCGACCACGCGGAAGTTCTGCGCCGCCGCGTTGAGCCGGGCCACGTCGCGGAGCATCGAGCCCAGCACCCGGGTCGGCTCGGACAGCGTCGCCCCGGGCCGGTCCACCGGCACCGCGTAGCCGCGGAAGTCGGGCAGGGCCAGGTCGCGCAGCAGCAGGCCGCCGTTGGCGTGCGGGTTGGAGCCCATCCGGCGCTCGCCGGGCGGGACGAAGCCGAGGATCTCGCCGCGCGGCCGGCCGTCGGCGTCGAACAGCTCGCCGGGACGGTAGGACCGCATCCAGTCCTCGAGCTGGCGCAGGTGCGCCGGGTTGGTGCGCACTTCGGCCAGCGGAACCTGGTGCGCCCGCCAGGTGCCCTCCACCGGGTGCCCGTCCACCTCGGCCGGGCCGGTCCAGCCCTTCGGGGTGCGCATGACGATCATCGGCCAGCGCTGGCGGGGGCCGGTGCCGTTCCGGCTGGAGCCGTTGCGTGCCTCGCCCTGGATCTCCCGGATCCTGGCGATCACCTGATCCAGCACCCCGGCCATCTCGGCGTGCATGGCCCGCGGGTCGGACCCGGTGATGAACACCGGCGCGTAGCCGTAGCCGCGCAGCAGCGCGTCCAGCTCCTGCTCGGGGATCCGGGCCAGCACGGTGGGGTTGGCGATCTTCCAGCCGTTCAGGTGCAGGATCGGCAGGACCGCCCCGTCCCGGGCCGGGTTCAGGAACTTGCCGGAGTGCCAGCTGGTGGCCAGCGGGCCGGTCTCGGCCTCGCCGTCCCCGATCACGCAGGCCACGATGAGGTCCGGGTTGTCGAACGCGGCGCCGTGCGCGTGGGACAGCGAATAGCCCAGCTCACCGCCCTCGTGGATGGAGCCGGGCGTTTCCGGTGCGACGTGGCTCGGCACCCCGCCCGGGAACGAGAACTGGTGGAACAGCCGGCCCATGCCGTCCAGGTCACGCGGGATGCTCGGGTAGATGTCGCTGTAGCTGCCGTCCAGCCAGGTGCTGGCGATCGCGGCCGGGCCGCCGTGGCCCGGGCCGATCACGTACATCATGTCCAGGCCGTGGGTGACGATGGCCCGGTTCAGGTGCGACCAGAGGAAGTTCAGCCCGGGCGTCGTGCCCCAGTGGCCGAGCAGCCGCGGCTTGATGTGCTCCGGCCGCAGCGGCTCGGTCAGCAGCGGGTTGGCCATCAGGTAGATCTGCCCGACGGACAGGTAGTTCGCGGCGCGCCAGTACCCGTCGAGGGCCTGAAGCTGATCGCTGGTGAGCTCCGTCTGGGTGGTCACGCTCATACGGCAGGACTCCGGTCTCTTGACGGTCAGGGCGCGGTGCTCAAGAGAGGCTCAGGGGCGCTTGGCCATGGGCAGCTGGCGCAGGAACGGGTCGGCCGTCCCGTGGCTGGTGACCCGGATCCGGGCGTCCACCGCGGTGACCCCGTCGGGCCGGGCGATCACCGGGTTCAGGTCCAGCTCGGCGACCTGCGGCAGGTCATCGGCGAGGCGGGAGATCCGGAGCAGGGCGCCGCGGAGCGCGGCCACGTCGGCCGGCGGCTGGCCGCGGTGGCCGAGCAGCAACGGCGCGGCCCGGATCGAGTGGATCAGGTCATCGGCGTCGGCGGTGGTCAGCGGGGCCAGCCGGGCCGCATGGTCGCCGAGGACCTCGGTCGCCACCCCGCCCAGGCCGAACACGACCAGGGGCCCGAAGACCGGCTCCTGGACGACCCCGATGATGACCTCGGTCCCGCCGCTGATCATGGGCTGGACGAGCACGCCGGAGAAGTTGCCCGCGAACCGTTCCGCGAGGGTGGTGAACCCGCCGCGGGCCGCGTCGGGGCCGTCGAGGCCGAGCAGCACGGCCCCGGCGTCGCTCTTGTGCACCAGGCCGGGCACCTGGGCCTTGAGGGCTACCAGGCCGCCCAGGTCCGCGGCGGCGGCCGCGGCCTCGCCGGCGGTGGTCGCCAGCCGGGAATCCACCATGGGCAGCTGGTAGCAGCGCAGCAGCCGGTCCGCCTCGTCCGCGGGCAGCCAGCCGCCGCCCGGCATCCGGTCCAGGAACGAGTCGATCAGCGCCCGCGCCTCGCCGGTCCTGATCCCGTCGATCTCCGGGACCGAGTCCGCGGGGCGGGAGCGCCACGAGCCGTACCGGGCGGCCCGGGCGAGGGCCTTGGCCGCGCTTTCCGGGTAGGCGTACGCCGGGACGCCCAGCCGTGCCGCCGGCCTGATCACCGGCAGCCTGTTCACCGGCAGCGGGCAGCAGCTGGACCGCGTCCGCCTGGTCCAGCACCACGGCCGCCAGCGGGACGGGCAGCCGGGCCGCGCTGACCGCCGGGATCAGGTCGGACGCCGCGGTCGGCACGACCAGGGCGATGACCGCGTCCACCCCGGTATCACCGGCCACCGTGGCCAGGGCGGCACCGAACGCCTCGGCGCTAACCGCGGCGGTGGTGTCCACCGGGCCGCCGAGCGCGGCGCCCGGCGGGAGGATCGTGGCCAGCTGGGCCTGGGCGGTGTGACTGGGCGTGGCCACGGCCAGCCCGGCCTCGACGCACGCGTCCGCGGCCAGCACGCCCGCGCCGCCCGCGTTGGACAGGACGCAGACCCGGCTGCCCGCTGGCACGGGCTGGGAGGCGAGCAGCACGGCCGCCTCCAGCAGCTCACCAAAGCTGGTGGTCGCGATGATCCCGGCCTGCTCGAACAGGGCCTGCCGGGTGATCAGCGGCGCGGCGGCCGCGGCGGTGTGCGAGGCGGCCGCGCGCTGGCCCGGTGCCGACCGGCCCGCGTGCACGGTGAGCACCGGCATGGTGGCGCTGACCCGGGCCGCGGTGCGGGCGAACTTGCGCGGGTTGCCGAACGACTCCAGGTACAGCACGGCCAGCCGGGTGGTGCCATCCTCGGCCCACCACTGCAGCATGTCGTTGCCCGACACGTCCAGCTTGTCGCCAACCGACGCGAACGAGGAGATGCCGATGCCCAGCCGGGAGAAGTGCTCCAGCAGGGCCACGCCGACGCCGCCGGACTGGACGACCAGGCCGGCCGAGCCGGCGGCGGGATGGTGCGCGGCGAAGGTGGCGTCCAGCCCGAGGGCCGGGACCGCGACGCCGAAGCAGTTCGGGCCGACCAGCCGCATGCCCCAGCGGCGGCAGGTGTCGAGCAGGCGGGCGGACTGCGCCGAGGTCAGCCCGGAGGTGATCACCACCAGGGACCGGGACCCGCGCTTGCCGCACTCCTGGGCCACGTCGAGCACGGCGGCGGCGGGTACCGTCACCACGGCCAGGTCGGGCGCCTCGGGCAGCGCGGCCAGGCTCGGCACACTGGGTATGCCGTCGATGTCGCCCAGGTGCGGGTTCACGGCGTGCAGGGTGCCGGTGAACCCCGCATCCCGGATGTTGAGCAGGATGGACCGGCCGATCGAGCCGGGCCGGTGACCTGCGCCGACCACCGCGACGGAGCGCGGCGCGAACAGCGGCTCCAGGCTGGCCACCTCGGCCTGCTGCTCCCGGCCCGCGACCGCGTCCAGGTACGTGCTGGGCTCGCTGAGCCCGGCGCTGCCCGGGATGGCCATGCTCAGCTCGATCACCCCGTCGTCCAGCCGCCGGGTCACGGCCAGCCCGGCGTCGGCGAACACGCGCAGCATGGCGGTGTTCTCCGGCAGCGTCGAGGCGGTCAGGACCCGCACCCCGCGGTCGCGGGCCAGCGAGACCAGGTGCTCCAGCAGCAGGGTGGCCACGCCGCGCCGGTGCATCCGGTCCGCCACGGCGAACGCGACCTCGGCGGTCTCGGGATCGGCCTCCGGCTCGAAGCTGGCCACCCCGACCAGTTCCTCGCCCAGGAAGCCGAGTATCGCCCCGTGGGCCGACCCGTCCTCACCCCGGCACACCCGGCGCGCCTCCTGCTCGGCGGCCCGGCGGCTCATGCTGAAGAAACGAAGGTAGAGGTTGTCCGGCGACATGGCCTCGTGGAGTAGCTTCACGGGCTCGAAGTCGCCGGGGCCAGCGGGCCGGATGGTGATCGTGGTGCCGTCCGCCAGCAGGGCATACGAGCACCCCGCTTCGGTGAGCGCGGTCACTCTGTTTCTCCTGTTCTCGGCGGGGACTCTGGTGCCAGCCTGGCTTGCCCCCTCGGATGCGGCATAAGGGTCAAACGTCCCGCGACCCCAGGGCTCCTGGCGCAGGCAGTATCACGGGCAAGCCGTTCGGGAAATTGCCCGCCGCCGGGCAGCGCCGGTCGGCTGCGGGCAGCCAGCAGCTTCATCATCGCGCAGGCCACGGGCTGACGCCACGACCTGGCGAGTGGATTCCCGGTGAACGAATGGCGACCCGGGGCGGTCAGCGGTGCCCGGGCGGCGCACCCTTGCCGTGCTTGGCCCGGCCGGGGGAGACGTGCGTTCCGCCCGCCGCACGGGCGGGCGGAGCCTGCCGGGGGGCGGCGGGACTGACGCGGACCGTGCGTCCCGGGCCGGGCCGGGCCGGCGCGGTGGACCGGGCCGGGGCGGCGGTCTGCTGCGTCAGGGCGGGCGTGGCGCCGCGCTGGGCGGGGGGAGCGGACGCCGGGTGAGCCTGGACCGTGGCGAGCAGCCAGCCGAGCAGGCCGGCCGCGAGGATGCCGCCGGGCAGGCCGGCGGCAGCCATCCGGCGGCGCCGCCGTGTTCCGGATGGCGTCCCGGAAGGCATCCCGGGCACCGTGCCGGCGGGCGCCACGTCAGCGGGCGCCACGTCGGCGAGCGGCGGGCCGGCGCGGCCGGCGGGCGCTGCGCGGGTGGCCAGCACGTTCGCCGGTTCCGGCCCGGCGGGCCGGGCGGCTCCGTCCGGCCGGGTAGGCCCGGCGGGGGTGTGCCGCCAGCCCGCCAGGCCGTTCCGGAGGTCGCGGGCCCGCTCGGCCACCGCCGCCGCCGAGCCGGGGCGGGCCGCGGGATCCTTGGCCGTCAGGTCGGCGATCAGCGCGGCCAGCCCGTCCGCGCCCGGCTGGCTCAGGCACCACGGCGGGAGCCCGGGGAGATCCTGGTCCCGGTGGGCCAGGGCGACCTGCAGCGGCTCCCCCTGGAACGGGGGCTGCCCGGTCAGGCACTCGTAGCCGACGATGCCCAGCGCGTACAGGTCGCTCGCCACCGTGGCCTGCCAGCCCGACACCCGTTCGGGTGCGAGGTAGCCGGTGGTGCCGACCATCGAGCCGGTCCGGGTGAGGTTCCCGGTCAGCACCGACTGGGCCACGCCGAAGTCGGTCACCTTGACCCGGCCGTCGCTGGTGAGCAGCAGGTTGCCCGGCTTGATGTCGCGGTGCAGGACCCCGGCGGCATGAGCGGCCTGCAGGGCCGCGGCGGCCTGGGCGAGCACATCCGCGGCGTGCTCCGGCACCAGCCGCCCGCCGGCCAGCACGCCGGCCAGGGACGGGCCGTTGACCAGCTCCATCACCAGGTAGGCCGGGCGTTCCGGGGTCGCGTCCTGGTAGTCGTATACCTGCGCGATACCGGGATGGGTGAGCAGCCCCGCGTGCCGGGCCTCGGCGCGGAACCGGATCAGCGTCACCTCGTCGCCCGAGTACTCCGGCCGCAGCAGCTTGACCGCCACCGGGCGCGCCAGGACCCGGTCGGCGGCCCGCCAGACCTCGCCCATCCCGCCGACCGCGATCAGTTCGTGCAGGTAGTAGCGGCCTGTCAGCTCGGTGATCGGCGGCATGGCCGCCTTTACTACCCGGCTGGCGGCCCGCTATCCATGCCGTCGCCGGCCGGCTCCGTGACAGCTCCCGTGACCGCTTCCGCGACGACTTCCGGGACGGCTCGCGCGGCCACGTTATAGCTGAGGTCTCCCGGCCGGAAACCGAGCTCGGCGTAGCTGAAATCCCCGCCCGGCAGATGCCAGATGGCCGTCCCGCGGGTCGGCAGCCAGCGGCCGCTGCGCTGGCGGCAGCCCTGCACCGGGGTGGTCCAGCGCACCCGGGCCAGCCCGCCGGGCAGGTCACACCAGCGGTCCTCGGTGCTGAAGTTGACCGGCGCGCCCCGCTCGTCGAGGAACACCCGCGCGCTCACCCGGTGGCCGGCGTCGCGCAGCGTCAGGTCGAAGCAGCGGTCGCCGGCCGCGGTCCAGGTCACCGGCAGGTTCAGCAGCATGCCGGGAGCGCAGAAGACCGCATCGTTCAGGTAGGTCACGAGCTCGCTGACGTCGTATTCCGGCCCGGCCGCGTTGACCAGGGGCACGACGCCCAGCAGCGTGCCCCGCACGCTGCCCTGCCCGCGGGTATAGGCGTCCCGCGCGCTCATCGGCAGCGGGCCGCCGATCCGCAGGTGGAAGACCCGGGCGATGTCCAGGCCGGAGTTGTACTGCCAGGCCTCGCAGGGCAGCCAGGGCCAGCCGGGCCGCAGCCGGAACCGCCCCGTGCAGTGGGCCAGGAAGGACCAGTCGGCGGGCCGGCCGGGCACGCCCATGAACCGCAGGTACTGCTGGGCCGGGCCGGGCAGCCCGGCCAGCTGCCGCGCGCTGACCGGCCCGGGCTGCGCGGGTCCGGCCGGGAGGGCGAGCAGGCCGCCATCGCGGGCCAGCTTGTGGCGCAGGCGGGAGGCGTGCCGGGGAAGCGGTGTCCGCGTGCGGACCCGCACGGCCCTGTCGGTGTCAGCCGGCGCCATGACTTTCCCCCAGCGGCGCGCCGCCGGTGCGGTCGGCATCCGGGTTGTGCACGAGCCTGGTGTAGGGGCCAGGGAAGACCAGGGCGATGTGCCCGTCGGCGAGCCAGCGGACCACGTAGGGGGGTGCCCCGTCGGTGCGCTGAAGGCCGATGATCAGGCATTCCCGCTCCCCGTCCGGACCTTCGGTGACCAGGCGGTCACCGACATCAGCCTTCATCGTCATCCCCCTCTCAAGCTCCATGAGCGTCATCCGTCTCTCCCGGGCCGGGTGTGCGTTCGTTGTTCTCTTCCAGGATGTGTGCTGGCCGTCACAAGGGCATCGGGCCGATGTCCCGGGCGATGGGGCCGTTCGGCCTTCGCCCTCCGGACCCGCCTGGATGCGCCCTTTACCTGCCCCGGTGACCAACGTCCCGGCGGCTGAGCGCAAACGTCCCTTCCAGCCGGCGGCCCGCGGCGTGAAGATCCAGTCGCGGGTCCGTGCTAGTTGGCAGCGTGTGCCAGCAGGCCCGCACGGCCGGCCAGGCCCCCGGACCGGGGGCGACAGTGAAGGGAGACCCCGTGAGCGAGCTGGACCTCGCGCGGTGGCAGTTCGGGATCACCACCGTCTACCACTTCATCTTCGTGCCGCTGACGCTCGGGCTCTCGCTGCTCGTGGCCGGCATGCAGACCGCGTGGATGGTCAAGAAGGATCCCGACTACCTGCGGATGACCAAGTTCTTCGGGACCCTGTTCCTGATCAACTTCGCGGTCGGCGTGGTCACCGGCATCGTCCAGGAATTCCAGTTCGGGATGAACTGGTCCGCCTACTCCCGCTTCGTCGGTGACGTGTTCGGCGCGCCGCTGGCCATGGAGGGCCTGCTGGCGTTCTTCGCCGAATCCACCTTCCTCGGACTGTGGATCTTCGGCTGGGGCCGGCTCTCGCCCCGGGTTCACCTGGCCATGATCTGGCTGGCCGCGCTGGGCAGCAACCTGTCCGCCTACTTCATCCTGGCCGCGAACTCCTGGATGCAGCACCCGGTCGGCTACCGGATCAACCCGGTGACCCACCGGGCCGAGCTGACCAGCATCTGGAAGGTCCTCACCAACTCCACCGTGCTGGCGGCGCTGCCGCACGTGTTCTTCGCCGGGCTGGTGACGGCGGGCATGTTCCTCGTCGCGGCCAGCGCCTGGCACCTGGCCCGGCGCGCGGGCCGGCCGGTCAGGGATACCGAGCTGTTCCGGCGGGCCATGCGGCTCGGGCTGGTGGTCACGCTGGTGGCCGGGATCGCGACCGCGGTCACCGGGGACCTGCAGGCCCGGCTCATGGACTCCCAGCAGCCGATGAAGATGGCCGCCGCGGAAGCCCTCTACAACACCTCCTCGCCCGCCTCCTTCTCGCTGTTCACCGTGGGCACGCTGAACGGCAACAACCAGGTGTGGAGCGTCCGGGTGCCCTACCTGCTGTCGCTGATCGCCACGATGGACCCGAACGGCACGGTGCGGGGCATCAACAACGTCGAGCGGGCCTACGAGAAGAAGTACGGCCCTGGTAACTACCGGCCGTACGTGCCGGTGACGTACTGGTCGTTCCGGCTGATGATCGGGTTCGGCACGCTGGCCGCGCTGTTCAGCCTGGCGGGACTCTGGCTGACCCGGCGGCGCCGGATCCCGCAGAGCCGCTGGTTCTACCGGGCGGCCATCGCCGCGGTGGCCACCCCGTACCTGGCCAACACCATGGGCTGGATCTTCACCGAGATGGGCCGGCAGCCGTGGACGGTGTTCGGCGTGCTGCAGACCTCGCAAAGCGTCTCGGCCGGCGTCTCGGCCGGCACCGTGCTGACGTCGATGGTCGTCTTCACCCTGCTGTACGGCGGGCTGGGCGCCGTGGCGGTCTGGCTGATGATCCGGGCCATCAGGTCCGGGCCGCCGCCCGGGGAACCGGACGCGCCGGGCGCCGGGACCGGCACCGGCGAGCCCGTGCCCGCCTTCACGTACTAATCCACGGAGACTGACATGGCTCTCACCACGTTCTGGTTCATCCTCATCGCCGTCCTGTGGATCGGGTACTTCGTCCTGGAGGGCTTCGATTTCGGGGTCGGCATCCTGCTGCCCTTCCTGGGCCGCGACGACGCCGACCGCCGGGCGATGATCGCCACCATCGGCCCGGTGTGGGACGGCAACGAGGTCTGGCTGCTCACCGCGGGCGGCGCGACGTTCGCGGCGTTCCCGCTCTGGTACGCGTCCCTGTTCAGCGGCTTCTACCTGGCCCTGCTGCTCATCCTGGTGGCGCTGATCGTCCGCGGCGTGTCGTTCGAGTTCCGCGGCAAGGTGGCCACGGACCGGTGGCGGCGTGGCTGGGACCGGGCCATCTTCTGGGGCTCGGCGCTGCCCGCGCTGCTGTGGGGGGTGGCCTTCGCCAACATCGTGCGCGGCGTCCCGATGAACGCCGCGCACGTGGTCACCGGCAACCTGCTGACCCTGCTGAACCCCTACGGGCTGCTCGGCGGGCTGGCCACGCTGACCCTGTTCGCCCTGCACGGCGCGATCTTCCTGGCCCTGCGGACCACCGGCGAGCTGCGCGCCCGGGCCCGGAAGGCGGCGGTGCGCATCGCGGCCGTCACCGTGCCCGTGGCCGCCGGGTTCCTGGTGGCCAGCCAGGTGGCGCACGGCCGGCTGGCCACCGACCTGACGGCCGCGGCGGCGGCCGTGGCGCTGCTGGCCGCCGTCGCCGCGATCATCCGCGGCCACGAGGGCTGGGCCTTCGCCGGCACGGCGCTCACCCTGCTGCTCGCCGTGGCCACGTTGTTCGGCGATCTGTGGCCGGATGTGCTGCCGTCCACCACGGCCGCGGCGTACAGCCTCACCGTTCACAACGCGTCATCGTCGCATTACACTCTCACTGTCATGACCTGGGTCGCCCTGCTCTTCACCCCGGTGGTCCTGGCTTACCAGGGCTGGACCTACTGGGTGTTCCGGCACCGGGTCGGCGGGACGCCGGTGCCGTCGCTGCTGCCTCCTAAGCCGTCCTCCGGGCCGCCGCCATCCGGGCCGCCGGCCTCCGGTCCGCAGGTCTCCGGTCCCGCGGCGCCCGCGCCCAGCGGCCTATGAGGCCAGTCGATCCGCGGCTGCTCCGGTACGCGGCCGCCGCCCGCGGGTACCTGGTCCTCACGGCTGCGCTCGGGCTGGCCACCACGGGGCTGATCCTGGCCCAGGCCGGCCTGCTGGCCCGCGCCCTGGCCGCCCCGGCCGCCGGGCTCGGCGTGGCCGCCCTGGCCACCACGCTGGGCGTGCTGCTCGCCGTGCTGGCCGCCCGGGCCGTGACCGCCTACGGCGGGGAACTGGCCGCGCTGCGCGCCGCCGCGGCGGTCAAGTCGCAGCTGCGCCGCAAGCTCACCGCGCACGTGCTGCGGCTGGGGCCGGCCTGGCTCGGCGGCCAGCGGAGCGGGGAGATCACCACCCTGTCCACCAAGGGCCTGGACGCGCTCGACCCGTACTTCGCCCGGTTCCTCCCCCAGCTGGTGCTGGCCTTCGTGGTGCCGGTGGCGGTGCTGGTCCGGGTGGGGCTGGCCGACTGGATCTCCGCGGTGGTGATCGCGGTGACGCTGCCGATCATCCCGGTCTTCGCGGTGCTGATCGGGCTGCAGACGCGGGCCCAGACCGAGCGGCAGTGGCGGCTGCTGGCCCGGCTCGGCGGCCACTTCCTGGACGTGGTCGAGGGGCTGCCCACGCTCAAGCTGTTCGGCCGGGCCCAGGCCCAGGTCGCGGTGATCCGGGAGGTCACCGACGCGCACCGGCGGGCCACGATGCGCACGCTGCGCGTCGCGTTCCTGTCCGCCCTGGTGCTGGAGCTGTCCGCGGCGATCGCGACCGCGCTGGTCGCGGTGGAGGTGGGGCTGCGGCTGCTGGCCGGCCACCTGCCCTACCAGACCGCGCTGCTGGTCCTGCTGCTCACCCCCGAGGCGTACCTGCCGCTGCGCGCGGTCGGGATGCAGTTCCACGCGAGCATGGAGGGGGTGACCGCGGCCGGCCGCGCCTGCGAGATCCTCGACACCCCGGTCCCGGCGGCACCGGCCGGCCGCGGGCTGGGCTCTGGCCCGCCCCCGCAGGCTGACCTCCGGCGCGACCTTATTTTCCTCAACGGAACCTCGCTGGTGTACCCGGGCCGGGACGCGCCGGCGCTGGACCGGGTGTCCCTGGTGATCCGGCCCGGTGAGCGGATCGCGGTGACCGGGCCGAGCGGGGCGGGCAAAAGCTCGCTGCTGGCCCTGCTGCTGCGGTTCACCGCGCCGACCGGGGGGCGGATCGAGGCCGGCCCGGCCGGGGGGCCGGGCACCGATATCGCCGCGTTCGGCCTGGCCGCGTGGCGCCGCCAGATGGCCTGGGTGCCCCAGCACCCGTACCTGTTCGACGGCACCGTGGCCAGCAACATCGCCCTGGGCCGCCCGGACGCCCCGGCGGCGGACATCGCGCAGGCGGCCACCCTGGCCGGGGCGGCGGAGTTCATCGGGTCGCTGCCCGGTGGTTACGCCACCCCCCTGGGGGAGCGCGGCGCGCGGCTGTCCGCGGGCCAGCGGCAGCGGATCGCGCTGGCCCGGGCGTTCCTCCAGGACGCACCGCTGCTGCTGCTCGACGAGCCCGCGGCGCACCTGGACCCGCTGACCGCCCGGATGATCATCGACACCATCGAGCGGCTGATGGCCGGGCGGACGGTGCTCCTGATCACCCACGGGCCGGGCTGGCGGGGCGGCGCCGACCGGACTCTCACCCTGGACCAGGGCCGGCTCGTGCTGGCCGCCGGCTGCTTCGGCGCGCTGCCGGGCGGGATGGGGCCGGGCGGGACGGGGCCGGACGGGACGGGGCCGGACGGGACGGGGCCCGGCGGCACCGCCGGCACGGGATCAGGCGGGACGGTGCCCGGCGGGCGCCCGCTGGCGGCTGCCTCATGACCGCCCAGCCGGCTCTCCCGTCCCGGGCCGCCCGCCCGGGTGATCACGCCCGGGCGGCGCACCCGCTGCTGCGGCTGCTCCGGATGGCCCGGCCGCTGCGCGGCCAGCTGGTGGTGGCGGTGCTGGCGGGCGCGGTGTCCACCGGCTGCGCCGTGGCGCTGCTCGCCACGTCCGGTTTCCTGCTGGCCCGGGCCGCGGAGCATCCCAACATCGTGGCCATCTCGGTGGCCGTGGTCGCGGTGCGCGGGCTGTCCGTGGGCCGGGGCGTGTTCCGCTACATCGAGCGCCTCGCCTCGCACGACGCGGCCTTCCGGATCCTGGCCGACGTGCGGGTCCGGGTCTACCAGCGGCTGGAACGGCTGGCCCCGGCCGGGCTGCGCGAGTTCCGGTCCGGTGACCTGCTGGCCCGCCTGGTCAGCGACGTGGACGCCACCCAGGATCTGTTCATCCGCGGCATCACCCCGCCGCTGACCGCGTTCCTGGTCGGCGCGGGTGCGGCGGCCGCGTGCCTGATCATCCTGGCCCCGGCGGGCGCGGTGCTGGCCGCCGGGCTGCTGGTGGCCGGGCTGGCCGTGTCCTGGCTGGCCGCGGCCCGGGCCCGGCGGGCGGCGCGGCGCACCGCGCCCGCCCGCGGCGCGCTGAGCGCCCGGGTCACCGACCTGCTGGCCGGGGCCGCGGACCTGCACGCGTTCGGCGCGCAGGACGCCGCGCTGGCCCGGGCCGACGCGGCCGACGCGGAGCTGACCCGGCTGGCCCGGACGTCAGCGGCCGGGGCCGCGCTGGGCAGCGGGCTGTCCCAGGCGGTGGCCGGGCTGACCCTCTGGGGCGTGCTCGTGCTGGGCGTGGCCGCGGTCGGCTCGGGCACGATGAGCCGGGTGCCGCTGGCCGTGATCACGCTGACCGCGCTGGCCGCCTTCGAGGCGGTGACCGCGCTGCCCGCGGCGGCTCTCGCGCTCGGCCAGGCCCGGACCAGCGCGGCCCGGGTGGGCGCCGTCCTGGACGCGCCGGACCCGGTGCCGGGGCCGGCCACGCCCCGGCCGCTGCCCGGCGGGCCGCTGCGGATCCGGCTGCGCGGCGCCTGCGTGCGCTACGAGCCGGACGGGCCGCTGGCCCTCGACGGGGTGGACCTCGACCTGGAGGCCGGCCGCCGGGTAGCCGTGGTCGGCCCGAGCGGGGCGGGCAAGTCCACGCTGGCTGCCCTGCTGCTGCGCTTCTGCGACCTGGCCGGCGGCTCGGCCACCCTGGGCGGCGCCGACCTGGCCAGCTACGACCCTGATCAGGTGCGCACCGTGATCACCGGCTGCGCCCAGGATCCGCACCTGTTCGACACCACCATCGCCGCGAACATCCGGCTGGCCCGGCCGGAGGCCAGCCAGGAGGAGCTGGCGGAGGCCGCCGCGCAGGCCCGCCTGCTGCCCTGGATCGCGTCGCTGCCGCAGGGCTGGGACACACCGGTCGGGCCCCGCGGCACCGCCGTCTCGGGCGGTGAGCGGCAGCGGATCGCGCTGGCCCGGGCGCTGCTGGCCGACCCGGCGCTGCTGATCCTGGACGAGCCCACCGCGCACCTGGACCCGGCCAACCGGCGCGCGCTGACCGCCGACCTGCTGGCCGCGACCGCGCAGGCCACCCGGCGCGGCCGGGCGACGCTGCTGATCACGCACGAGATGGAGGGCCTGGAGCAGGTGGACGAGATCGTCGTGCTGGACGGCGGCCGGGTGGCCGAGCGGGGCACGCATCAGGCGCTCCTGCAGGCGGGTGGCCTGTACCAGCGGATGCAGGCGGCGGCGGCCCGGGTCGGCCAGGCCAGCTGAGTCGGCCGGGCTCAGCCGCTGACCAGCCGGAAGCCGTCCACCATGTCCGCCCGGATCGCGATGACGTCGTCGGTGCTGCCCTCCACCCAGGGCCGCAGGAGCTGCCGGTAGTGGTCGGCCTCGGGCCCCTCGGACAGGCGGGACGCCCGGCCCACGATGATCACGCTCCAGCCCAGGTGGGTATCCGGGTCGATGAGGTCGGCCTCGTAGGCGACCACCATCCCGGTGTTGCTGCCCACGGCCGTGGCGATGGCCGTGCCCAGGTAGGCCCGGATGACCACCTGGTCGCCGTCCACCACGTGGTTGACCGGCCGGATGGCCGGCAGCGCCTGATGGGTGAAGACCAGCCGTCCCACGGAGACGCCGTGCAGCAGCCGGAGCGACTCCTCCCGGGTCAGCGCTTCCAGCCTCCGTGTGCCCGCCGTGGTCATCGCACCTCCCGGGCGCCGGCCGGGTGACCCCGGCTGACCTGCCCGCTACCTGGCCTGCCCCTTGCCCGCAAGCCTTTCGCTGTCCAGGCCCGCGGGGTAAGGGGCCAAAGGTCCCCCGCAGACGTCCCGGACGCCCATGGCCGCGCCGGGGGCGGCGCGGCACGCTGGGGATATAGCAGCGATCAAGGGGAGTTCCCATGGCAGTGCGGGTAGGAATCAACGGTTTCGGGCGGATCGGGCGTGCGTTCGTGCGCAGGTCCCTGGAGCGTGACGACATCGAGGTCGTCGCGATCAACGACATCACGGACGCGGCCACGCTGGCTCACCTGCTCGCCTTCGACTCGACCTACGGCCGGCTCGGCACCGAGGTCGGTCACGCCGACGACGCCATCCTGGTGGGCGGGCGCCGGATCGCAGTGTCCGCGCACCGTGACCCGGCCGCGATCGACTGGGCCGGCCTCGGGGTGGACACCGTGATCGAGTCCACCGGCAAGTTCCGGACCCGGGACGACATTGCGCTCCACCTCAAGGGCGGGGCCCGGAAGGTCCTGCTGTCGGTCCCGGGCAAGGGCGTGGACCTCACCGTGGTGCTGGGGATCAACGAATCCCAGTACGACCCGCGGCGGCACGACATCATCTCCAACGCCTCCTGCACCACGAACTGCGTGGCCCCGATGGCGAAGATCCTTAACGACGAGTTCGGCCTGGTCCGCGGGTTCATGACCACGGTGCACGCCTACACCGGCGACCAGATGCTGCTCGACGGGCCGCACAAGGACCTGCGCCGGGCCCGCAGCGCCGCGGTGAGCATCATCCCCACGACCACGGGCGCCGCCCGCGCGACCGGGTCGGTCATCCCCGAGCTGGCCGGGCGGCTGGACGGGGTCGCGCTCCGCGTCCCGGTCGAGGACGGGTCGCTGACCGACCTCGCGGTCGTGCTGGAGCGTGAGGCGCCTGCCGCCGACATCAACGACGCGTTCCGCCGGGCGGCCGAGGGGCCGCTGGCCGGGATCGTGCGCTACAGCACGGACCCGCTGGTGTCCCGGGACATCATCGGGGACAGTGCCTCGTGCGTGTTCGACTCGGGCCTGACCCAGGCGTCGGGCACGCTGGCCAAGGTGTTTGGCTGGTACGACAACGAGTGGGGCTACACCTGCCGCCTGTACGACCTGGCGGTGCTGGTCGGCTCTCAGCGCTAGCCGCCCGGGGGCCGTTCCCCCGGGCTAGCACAGCCGTGCCGGGCCGCCGGACGGGGTACCTGTCCTGTGACAGGCGCCCCGGCGGGTGGGCGCCCGGGGGAGGAGCAGCCATGACCGGACAACAGCAGGTGCCGGGGCAGCCCGCCGGAGTTAATCCCCGGCTGAACAGCCGGATCGCGGTGCCCGCGTCCGCGCTCGCCGGGCATCAGTTCCTGCGCGGGATGCCCGGAGCCCACCTCGGCCTGCTGGCCGGGGCCGCCTCCCTGGTCGATGTGCCCGCCGGGCACCGGTTCTTCGCCGCGGGCCGGATGCCGCACCAGTTCTGGCTGATCCGGGCGGGCCAGGTGGCGCTGGACGTGGACGTGCCCGGGCGGGGACGGATGATCGTGGAAACGCTGGGCCGCGGCGACATGGTCGGCCTGTCCTGGTTCCTCCCGCCCTGCCAGTGGCAGTTTGGCGCGCTCGCGATCCAGCCCACCGAGGCGTTCGAATTCGATGCGGCCGCGGTCCTGCGCTGCTGCGATGAGGATCCGGTCTTCGGTTACGAGTTCACCCGGCGGGTGCTGGGCGTGGTCTTGCACCGGCTGCAGGTCACCCGGGGCAAGCTCCTGGAGGCCTCGGCGCAGCTCACCTGAGTGCTGGGCGGAGCGCCTGCGGCCGGGCGCCGGACGCCGGGCGCTGCCGCTCCGGTAAGAGCAGCTCGCTGAGCCCGCGGGCCAGGTCCGCCCGCCCGCCCGGGCTGAGCGACTCCAGCACCCGGGTCAGCGCGGCCCGCCGCTGATCCTGGATCCAGGCGGCCAGCCGCTGGCCGGACCCGGTCAGCTGCAGCAGGATCTCGCGGCGGCTGGCGGCGGGTACGCGGGCCAGCAGGCCGGCCGCGACCAGGCGGTCACACAGGCGGCTGGTGGCCGAGGGGGAGGTGCCCAGCGTCCGGGCCAGGCCGGTCACGTTCAGGCCGGTCCCGGCCTCGATGGCGAGCAGCGCGCGGACCTGGGCGGGCGGCAGCATCGCGCCCAGCTCCTCGATGGCCCGCTGCCAGGCCTCGAGCAAGACCGACAGCCCGGCTTCCGCCTGCTGCAGATCCGCCGGGGCGACCGCGGGGCCCCGGGCGGTGCCGGGGCCCGGCCGGGCCGCGCCCGGCTGCGCCTCATCGAGCTGAACCGTGTCCTGGTTCATCAGCCTCCTGGGACCCGCCCGGCCGGGGCCCTGCGGGCCCGTGGTAGTGCGTATCGTACTTTGGCCCGGCTGGACCAGGGGCGGGATCAGGCCTGGGGCTCGCCCGCGTACTCGGCGGGCGCCTGCCCGCTGACCCGGGTGACGATCTCGGCGGCCAGGTCCCTCAGCTTCATCCGCCGGTTGTTCGAGGCCCGGCTGAGCACCGCGAAGGCCCGTTCCGCATCGATCTTCGACTCGGCCATGATGATCCCGAGAGCCTGGTCGATGACGGCCCGGGACCGGAGCGCCTGGTTGAGCTGGCCAGCCAGGTCGCGGGCCCGCGCGTACCGGGTCATGGTCACGATGGCGGCCGCGGCGGGCGCGATGAACAGCGAGACCAGCCCTTCGTCGAGCTTGCTGAAGCCGTCGGTGTCGTGGCTGCTCAGGTTCAGGGCCCCGAGCCGCTGGTCACCCAGGCCGAGGCCGGCGGCGAGGTAGCTGCGCAAGCCCAGCTCCTTGGCCAGGCTGGTGAAGTCCGGCCACCGCTGCTCCGCCTCGGCCAGGTTCCAGCGGTTCACCTGCTGACGCCGGGCCGCGTCCAGGCAGGGACCGTCGTGCAGGAGGTACTGCCGGCGGTCCAGTTCACGGGTGGCCTCGTCGGTGGCGGCGATCGTCCCCGGATGGCCCTGCTCGTCCAGCACCGTCACGCTCGCCGCGCTGCACCCTGGGACCAGCCGCAGGGCCAGCGCCAGGACGCTCTGCAAGGTGTCGTGAACGGATTCATCTTCGGCCAGCGTCCGGCTGAGCACCGTGAAGACCTCGATGAGATCCTCGTACCGCTCGCCGGGCGGCGCTGGCGGCATCTCCTGCTCCACTGCGCACGTCCCCTGTCCGGACTGTGTACGTCTTGTCCGTCAGTGTTATCTGCCTCCGGGAACGAGGTTCAAACGGGGGGACCGGGGTGCTTGCGGGCCAGGTCATGACGCGGCCCCCGAACGCGTCATGACCTGGCCACGGCTCAGGCGTGTCTCGTGGACACGCCTTAGCGGGGGTCGGGCCGGGCGCGCAGCTCGCTCAGCCGGAGCCGGGCATCGTCGGCCGGGATACCGAGGATGGCCGCGATCAGGTCCCAGCTCATGCCCAGGTCCGAGGCGGCGCCGAGCAGGTCGGCCTCGACCGCGTCGAGGCAGAGCCGCAGGTTGCCGACCAGGACCAGGCTGGCCCCGAGATCCAGTGGCCCGGGGGGTGGCTGGGTCCCGTAACGGGCGGCCACGCGGACCCCGGCCACGGCCCGGACGTCGTCCAGCGTGCGCGCGAGCGACGGATCGGCGACGGGGATCCCGTCCCGGGCGGAAAGCCGGAACCGGGCGGCGTCGAGAACCTCCTGGTCCGGGCGGCCTGGCCAGCCGTCCGCGGCCGGGGACCGCCTGGCCTGGCCGGCCCGGCCTTCGCCCGGTTCGTGTGTGAGCACGGCGTTACTCCCGCTGCCATGTGCGACAGAGGTAGCCGCGCTGCTGGGCTACGTCCTGGGGGGCGCGTTCCGCCCTGGGGGCGGCCCGCGTCCAGGAATTATGGCCAGGGTGGCGACCGCCGTCAACACGGGCCCTCCCGGACAGGCTGGGGCGGCCGCCCGCGCCGCGCAGGCGACCGCCCCAGGAACCTGGCCTGGTCAAGTGCTGGCCTGGTCAAGTGCTGGCCTGGTCAGGGCTGGAGCACGATGCGCGCCCTGGTCTTGCCGTGCAGGACCTCATCGATGCACTCGTTGACCGCCTCCAGCGGGCGGGTCTCGGACACCACCCGGGTCCGGCCCTGCCGGTGCAGGGCGAACACGGTGGCCAGATCGGCCCGGGTGCCCACGATCGACCCGATCACCGACGTGCCGTTGAGCACGGTGTCGAAGACCGGGATCTGCAGCGTGCCGGCCGCGGGCAGGGCGACCAGCACGAGCCGGCCGCCGCGGCGCAGGCCGGCGTAGGCGGTCGCGAAGGACTTGTCGTCCACGGCCAGCCCGATCGCCACGCTCGCCCCGCCGTGCGCGTGCAGCAGCGCGGCCGGGTCCTCGGCCCGGGCGTCGATGACCAGGTCCGCCCCGAGGTCGGTGGCCAGCTGCAGTTTCTCGTCGGTGATGTCGATGGCGGCCACGGTGCCACCGAAGATCTTGGCGTACTGCAGGGCGAGATGCCCGAGGCCGCCGATGCCGGAGATGGCCACCAGGTCGCCGGGGCGGACGTTGCCCACCTTGACGGCCTTGTAGGTGGTGACACCCGCGCAGGTCAGCGGGGCGGCGTTGACCGGGTCGATGCCGTCCGGGACCGGCGCGGCGAAGGCCGCCTCCGCGAGGAAGTACTCAGCGAAGCCGCCGTCGACCGAGTAGCCGGTGTTCTGCTGCTTCAGGCACAGCGTCTCCCACCCGGTCAGGCAGTGCTCGCAGGTGCCGCACGCGTAGCCCAGCCAGGGCACGGCGACCCGCTGCCCGACCTGCGGGCTGGTCACGCCCTGGCCGGCCGCGTGCACGATGCCGACTCCCTCGTGGCCGGGCACGAACGGGGGAGCGGGCTTGACCGGCCAGTCTCCCTGGGCGGCGTGGATGTCGGTGTGGCACAGCCCGGAGGCTTCCAGCCGGACCACCACCTGGCCCGGGCCGGGCTCGGGAATCCGCCGCTCCTCGATGACCAGAGGGGCGCCGAACTCGCGGACTACTGCTGCTCGCATCACGTTCTCCTTCAGGACTTGCCGGCGGTGGCACTGTTGACCGGGCCGGCCTTCCCGGCCGGGGGAGGGGTCCCGTCACTGCCCGGCTCGCTCCAGCGGCGCCAGATCAGCCGGTGCACGGGGATCAGCCGCGGCACGTCCCGCAGGCCGGGGATGAACGGCACGCAGAGCAGCAGCAGGGTGGCCAGGCCGGTCATGTAGACCGCGATCATGTCCGCGTTGGCCGAGCTGCTGACAGCCCGGGAGCTGGTACCACATCGTGTACAGCCACAGCCACGGCTGGCCGGGGTAGCTGCCGGTCTCGTTCATCACGCCCCACTGCTCGCCCGACAGGTGCTCGGCCGCCGCCCGGTTGGCGAAGTAGGCCCCGTCGTTCATGAACAGCAGCGGTGCGGTGAAGTTGGTGCCGTAGAACGGCTCCTTGGAGATGAGGCCGGCGTCCAGGGCCCCGCTGCGGGCCATGGTCAGCTCGTTGGCCATCATCACCGGCACCGGCCCGTCCGCGGCGGCCGGGACGACCGGGGCGCCGCCGACGAACTTCACCTTGGTGACGGCGCTGGCGTAGGCGTTGGCCCAGCTGAGCTGCTGCGCGCGCGGCGCGGCCCGGTAGGTGGCCAGCGCGGCGGCGAGCGCCGGGTTGGTGGAGGAGATCGTGCTCAGCGGGTGAATAACGAAGTCCTGCGCCGGGTAGAGCGGCTGCCGGACCCCGACCAGCTGGGCCGGCGAGAACAGCAGCTTCTGCACGCTGCCCGTGCCGTGGTTGTACGGCGGCCCGTAGGTAGCGCTTCCGCTGGTGCCGTTGAGCTCGGTGGCCGAGGTGGCCAGGAAGTCGGCCGGGGCCACCTTGGCCCAGTTCTGGACGGTGACCGAGGGCACGTCAGGGGAGGACAGGAGGAAGGACAGGCCGAGCGTGAGCGCCAGGATGATCACCCCGGCGATGGTGCCTTCCTTGAGGATGTCGTAGCGCCGGGTCGGCCCGCGCCAGGGGGCCGCATCCTTCGCGCGCAGGGCGCGAAGGCGCTGCCGGTAGCTGCCACGGCCCGGCAGGCGGACGGCTCGCCGGAAGCGGGTGCGAAACGCCGCGGACCCGGACCAGCAGGACGTGCGCGCCGATGAACGCGACCAGCACGATCGGGATGAGCACGATGTGCCACATCAGCATCTGGCCGAAGTTCATGATGTTGAAGAAGGCGCCGACCCCGACCGGGTTGAAGGCGTCCTTTCCGCTGGCCGAGATCCATTGTGAGTCGAAATTCTGCTGGGAAACGTACCCGGTGAAGCACTCGACGACCGAGAAGAGGAAGGCGAGCACGCCGGTGATCCAGGTCATGGCCCGCCTTCCGCGCCAGGCGGCCATCCAGAACTTGCCCCAGAGGTGGATCACCAGCAGCGCCATGAACAGCTCGATGCTCCACAGGTGCAGGCTGTTGAAGAAGTGGCCAACCGGGTTGTAGTGCCACCAGTCGGGGCCACCGAGGGCCAGGGCGAATCCGGACACGACCGCCACGCCGAACGCGGCCAGGCTGCCCACGCCGAACACGTAGATCCAGGAAGCGACGTAGGCGGGCTGGCGGTCGGGCAGCAGCTTGCCGGGCGGCAGGACCCGGGTGGCGAACCGGCGGACCTTGTTGGTCCACATGTCCGCGTCCTCATCGACCGCCGCCGGCGGTGCGTCGTCGTCGGCGCCGGGTGGTCCCGCCTCGGCCGGGGACGGCGGATACGTGCGCCCCTTGGGGAAGGGCAGCAGCAGGGCCGCGCCGAAGATCACCACCATGACCGCGATCAGGACCAGATTGGCGACCGAAACCGTGAAGATCGACCAGTGCAGATAAGTACCTGGGTGATCAAGATTAATGGGTGCTGAAGCGATGTTCATGGGGTCTCCTAGTACAGGCCCAGAATCTAGTGACTCGGACAGAATGACCCGGCGGGCCGGAAGCTCAACAGGGATGTCGGTCATGGGCGGCAAGGACCTTGGTCCCCGGGCTAGTTAAGAAGCGGTTAAGAAGGCGGCTGGGCGTTTTCCGGTCCCGGATAACTCGGGTCGGCGCCGGCGGCCGTAAAAAGCCAGCTGGCCGGGATCGCGATCCCGGCCAGCTGGCTGAGGGGCGAGGCCGCTTACGCGGTCACGGTGCTGGCGTGCACCGTCTTGGCGAGCACTTCGGTCTCGGCCGGCACCCGGCGCTCGTGCACCAGGCCGAAGATGGACAGGATCAGCAGCAGGCCGGCGCCGATGAAGGACGCGATCGCGCCGAACAGGGCGATCTGGCCGATCTGCCAGAAGCCGTAGGCCTCGAGCAGCATCGAGCGCAGCGTGGTGCCGCGGAACACGGTCTGGACCAGGCCGGCCAGCGCGGTGTTCTTCGGCGCGGCCAGCGAGGCGGCGGACAGCTGGGAGTAGGTCTTGCCCTGGCCCATCTCAGTCAGGTGGACGGCGATGAAGTGGTCGGCGTAGGTCTTGGCCTGCGCGCCGGTGGTCATCAGCTGGCCTGCGTACGCACCCATGGCGGCCTGGTCTGACTTCGGCAGGGCCTTGAACTCAGCGTTGCTCTTGGTCGGGAAAACGATCTTCTGCGCGGAAAGCTGGCTGGTGACCTGGTTGTTGGCGTAGGAGTGACCCCACAGCAGCAGGACGCCTGCGACGAGCAGGACCGCCGCGAGGACAAGCCCTCCCACGCTGACTAGTGCATCGAAAGTCTTGCGGCGCATGGTGATGCCTCCTTGCTGGGCACCGGGCCACCCGGCCCGGCTGAAGAACTTTTCGTCTTCTGCAGCTTCCCGCCGGGCAGGGGGCAGCGGGCAGGGCCACGTGACCTTGCCCGGAAAGGACTTCGGTCACCGGCTGGGCGGGCCTTAGTCGGACGCGGCGGGCCGGTTAAGGCGAGGCACGCCTCAGTGGGCCCGCTTGGTCCACAGCGGCTCGACGGCCGACCATTCCGAGGCCCAGCTGGTCATCCGCCGCCGGTCCAGCAGCCGCCGGATCACCCAGCCCACCCCGAGCAGGAGCACGGCCAGGATGGCCGGGGTCAGCGCGACGACGGCGATGACCCGGCTCGCGATCTGCCCCTCCCCGATCGGCGGGTAAGCCAGCTGGCCGGCGTCGTCGACCCAGATCAGCTCCTGGTAGCCGGCGCGGCTGCCCACGGGGGCGGGTACCTCATCGACGCGCTGCCGCCCGTCCGGCGCGGTCCACCGGGCCCGCGCCCAGGCCAGCTGCGAGGCGGCGTACAGCGGGTCGTTGGAGTTACGCGAGACCTTGTGCAGGAGGGTGGCCGGGACCTGATGCTCGGTCGCGGCCTGGGCCCGCGCCGCGCGGAGTGACGCGTCGTTGGTCAGGTGGCCCAGGCCCATGGCGGCCAGCGGGCTGGCGATCAGGAAGACCAGCACGAGCCCGAGCCGCACCCAGGCTTCAGTACGGTCGCAGCCCCGGCGGAGCGGGTTGGCATCCAGACCCATCCGGCGGGCAAGCGCTGCGACCGAGCGCTTGAGCGTCCGCGTCACGCTCACCATCATCACCTCTGGCCGGACCGCACCGAACCACACCCCCGGCTTTCCTGCCCCCGGCTCACTCCATCCCGGGGGGCCATTCTGCTGCGCTCCCCCGGAGAGTTTTCCCTGGCAGATCACGGGGCTACGGGAACACCAAGGCGCTACAGACAGCACAACGGCCAGGCGCTACCGTTGGTTCAGAGATTACCTCTGGACCAAAGTATCTCCCGGGAGAAGCTGGTGGAGCCGACCGATCCGCACTTGGCCCTGCCCCAGCTGCGCCTCGATGACCTGCTCACCGAGCTCCAGGCCCGGCTGCAGACCGTGCTGGCCACCCGGGACCGGGTGTACACGCTGCTGGAGGCGGTCGTCGCGGTCGGCACCAACCTCGACCTGGAGATGGTGCTCAAGCAGATCGTCGAGGCCGCGATCACGCTGGTCCGGGCCCGTTACGGCGCGCTCGGGATCATCGGCGAAGGCGGCCGCCTGGTCGAATTCGTCCCGGTTGGCCTGGCGGACGACCAGATCGCGGCGATCCATCACTGGCCGGAGGGCCGGGGCCTGCTCGGCGCGCTGATCACCGACCCGCGCCCGATGCGGCTGCCGGACATCTCGGCCAGCCCGAAGTCGAGCGGCTTCCCCGAGGGGCATCCGCCGATGCGCAGCTTCCTCGGTGTCCCGGTGCGGGTCCGGGACGAGGTCTACGGCAACCTGTACCTGACCGAGAAGGAGGGCGGCGCCGACTTCGACGAGGAGGACGAGGCGCTGCTCGTCGCGCTGGCCGCCGCGGCCGGCGTGGCCATCGACAACGCCAAGCTGTACGAGGAGGCCCGCCGGCAGCAGCGCTGGCTGCGCGCCAGCAGCGAGGTGACCAGGAGGCTGCTGTCCGGCGCCGATCCGGATGAGGTGCTGGCCCTGGTCACGCAGCAGGCGCTGGAGATTTCCGGCGCGGACCTGGTGGCACTGGCCGTGCCCACCCCCGACCGCCAGCAGTTGGTCATCCAGCACGCGGCCGGGGCGGGCGCGCCGGGCGCCCTCGGCCTGGTGCTCCCGGTCAGCTCCTCGTTGTCCGGCGAGGTGCTCTCCTCCGGTGAAGCCGTCAGCCTGCACGACTTCGGCCACGACGAGCGGGTGGCCGGCCCGGCCCGCGAGCACATGCCGCTCGGGCCGGCCATCATCCTCCCGCTCGGCGCGCCGGGCGACGTCCGCGGGGTCTTTACCGTGGGCCGTGACGTCGGGGCGATGCCGCTGGCCCCGGAGGCGGTGGAGATGGTCCAGACCTTCGCGGCGCAGGCCGCGATCGCGCTGGAACTCGCCGAGCACCGCCAGGACGCGGAGCGCCTCGCCATCCTCTCCGACCGCGACCGGATCGCGCGGGACCTGCACGACCTGGTCATCCAGCGGCTCTACGCCACCGGGATGTCACTCCAGGGCGCCATGCCGCTGCTGACCCGGCCCGAGGCGGCGACCCGGGTGAGCACCGCGGTGGATGCCCTCGACGAGACGATCAGGGAGATCCGCACCGCGATCTTCTCGCTCCAGTCGCGGGGCGACGCCAAGCAGCTCGGGCTGCGGGCGCAGGTCCTCGAGGTCGTGGACCAGATGACCCCCGCGCTCGGGTTCGCCCCGTCGCTCCGGCTGGTCGGCCCGCTCGATGAGGCCGTGCCCGCGGGCGCGGGCGAGCAGATGCTCAGCGCGCTCCGCGAAGCCCTGTCGAACGCGGCCCGGCACGCGGCCGCCACCCGGGTGGACGTGGTCGTGGAGGTCGGGCCCGAACTGGTACTGCGGGTCCGCGACGACGGGACCGGCATGGGCCAGACGAGCCGGCGCAGCGGGCTGGCCAACATGGCCGAGCGCGCGACCGACCTGGGGGGCAAGCTCACGATCACCCCGGCCGACGGGGGCGGCACCCAGCTCGACTGGCGGGTGCCGGTCAGCTGACCCGCTCAGCCGGCTCAGTCAGCCGGCTCAGTCAGGCTGGCTCAGTCAGCTGGCCGGGCCACCGGAAAGATCAGCCTTCGCGGTACTCGTGGTTCTCCGCGGCCTGCTGCTGGTCAAAGACCCGCGCGGCGTAGGCGGCGGCTTGGGCGCGGCGTTGCATGCCGAGTTTGGCGAAGAGGGCGGAGACGTAGTTTTTGACGGTTTTCTCGGCGAGGAAGAGGCGGTCGCCGATCTGGCGGTTGGTGAGGCCTTCGCCGATGAGGGCGAGGATGCGGCGTTCCTGGTCGGTGAGGCCGGCCAGGGGGTCGGCGGCGGTGGCCTGGTCGCGCATGCGGCGCATGACGCGGCTGGCGGCTTCGGGGTCGAGGAGGGACTGGCCGGAGGCGATGGTGCGGACGGCGCCGACGAGGTCGGTGCCGCGGATTTGCTTGAGGACGTAGCCGGCGGCGCCGGCCATGATGGCGTCGAAGAGGGCTTCGTCGTCGCTGAAGCTGGTGAGCATGAGGCAGGCGAGCTGGGGCATTTTGGAGCGGATGTCGCGGCAGACGCTGACGCCGTCGCCGTCGGGGAGGCGGATGTCGAGGATGGCGACGTCGGGTTTGAGGGCGGGGATGCGGGCGAGGGCGGAGGCGGCGGTGCCGGCTTCGCCGATGACGGTGATGCCGGGTTCGGCTTCGAGGAGGTCGCGGACGCCCATCCGGACGATTTCGTGATCGTCGAGCAGGAACACCCGGATCGGCTCCGCTGCGCCGGCCGCCTCACCCATCAATGGCACGCTCCTCGGCCAGGCCGGGCTCCCACGGTCGCCCGGCCGCGCAAATATGCACGTCTTCCCGGTCATAGCCTAAACCTGAACCAGCCGCACAGCACCTTGCCCGCGCCGGCGAAGGTCCCCGGCCCGCGGGAAGGGCGGCCCTGCTCCGGCGGCCGGGGTCCTTCTAGCCTGGAGTCAAGGAGCGGAAGAAGCGCAGGCCGCGAAGGAGACAGCAGATGCCAGGCATCATCGTCGGGGTGGATGGCTCGGAACACTCGCTGAGTGCCCTGGACTGGGCCCTGAACGAGGCTGACCTCAGGAAAACCCCGCTGACCGTGATCACCGTGAGCCCGATCGTGTCCGGCATCTACGGCCCCGGGTACGCGCCCGCCGACTACTACCCGGTGGAAGAGGAGAGCCGGTCCCAGGCGGAAAAGGCCACCCAGGAACTGGTGAACGAGGCGGCCGGGCGGCGGGGCGGGCCGCCCGGCGTGCCGGTGACCGTGCGCGCCCTCAGCGGCCTGGCCGCCGACGAGCTGATCAACGCGTCCGGGGACGCGGAGTTGCTCGTGGTCGGGGCGCGCGGGGCGGGCGGATTCGCCCGGCTGGTCATGGGCTCGGTCAGCACCCAGGTCACCCACCACGCGCTGTGCCCGGTCGTGATCGTGCCGGGGAACCGGGCGGGCTGAGCTGGGTTAGCCTGGGCTGGCTGGGACCGGCGCCGCCGCCGGGGCCCGGCTCCGGGTGACTACGCAGGGAGGCCGGTCATGGCACAGCCTGAGGGAGCGGAGCTGGAGAAGGTCCGGGCCCGGCGCGCGGAATTGCGCCAGCGGTACCTGCGGCCGCCGGGCGAGCGGCCCGCCACCCCGGTCCGCGGCGTTCACCACCTCGCGCTGATCTGCCGCGACGTCGAGGAAACCATCCGGTTCTACCAGGAGTTCCTCGGCTTCCCGCTGGTCGAGCTGGTGGAAAACCGGGACTACGCCGGGTCCAGCCATTTCTTCTTCGATATCGGCAACAAGAACATGCTCGGTTTCTTTGATTTCCCCGGGCATGATCACCCGGCCTGGCAGGAGACCATCGGCGGCGTCCAGCACCTGGCCATCTCCATCCCGCAGGAGCAGTACGACGCGGCCAGGAAGAAGTTCGACGACACCGGGCTGGACTACACCGGGCCGGACCGCGGCATCGAGGAGAGCATGTACTTCCGTGACCCCAACGGCGTCGGGATCGAGCTCTACCGCGAGGACCTCGGCGAGTTCAACGGCCACCATTTGATCGACTAGCGCAGTTCGCGCCTGATCACCAGGCGGAGGCCGGACCACGTCGCGTCGATCGCGCAGACCTTGTTGTCCACCAGGCCCGTGGGCAGCGCGACCTCCCGGACCGCGTTGTCGCTCATGTCGGTGGGGACCCGGGCCGCGCGTTTCGGCCAGGCGATCCACAGCCCGCAGGCCGGGGCCATGTGCTCGCGCAGGTGACCCAGCTCCGTCTCCAGGCTGGCGCGCCACGGCGAGAAGAACACGATCACGTCGAACAGCGCGCCGCCGTCCAGATCCGGGCGGATCTCCACGCCCGCCTGCGCGGCCAGGCTGTCGGCGAAGCCGGCCGGGGCGCCCAGCGCGGCCACCGCCTGGCCGGGCCGGATGCCGAGCTTCACGGGCAGCGGGGTGCCGGAGTACCCGCCTGGCGCGCTGGTGCGGTCCATGGCAGCAACCTAGCGGGCCCCCGCTCACCGCCGCCTGGGGCGCGGCCCGGCGCAGGGCACGAACCGGGCCGGCCAGTCCTGCGCCGGCCGCTGGTGCGGCTGCAGCGTGCCGTCCTGCTCCTTGGCGGCCAGCGCGCCGCAGGCGGGACATTTCCCGAGCCGGGCCTGCCGGTGGCGGGGCACGGCCAGCCGGTGGCCGTGGTCCCGGGCGCACTTCTCCAGGTAGTCGGCGGGGGTCAGCTGGCCCGCGGCGAGCGCATTCCAGGCCGCCTTGTCCAGCTGTCCCGCGCTCTGCCAGTCGTTATGCTCTTCGCGGCCGTGGACACGGGTCAGCCGCCACCACACGGAGCCGTCGGCCCGTAACGTCCACTGCCATTCCAGGTCGGCGGACGATTCGTGATTTCGGGCAGGCAGGGTGACTATTTCGCGCGTCCACAGCCATCCCTTGCTGCGGTTTCCCATGGTCCACCGTCCAGGGCCGGGAGCGTAACCATGACGTCCCCCCGCAACCGCCACGCCACAGAATGTTAGCAGCGGACCGCCGCGCCGGGCGGGCGGGCGCGAAGTCCCGCGCCGCGGCCTGACTAGCTGATGGCCGTCCCGGTGGCCGGGTCGAAGAAGTGCAGCCGCTCGACGTCGACCGCCAGCACCGCCGGGCTGTGCGGGCGGACCGGCGCGCGGGGATCGATCCGGGCCACCCCGGCGGCCGCCGGGTCCAGCGCCGCGCCCAGCGGCCCGCGCCCCTCGGCTTCGTCGCGGACCCGCTCCGCGTCCAGGTGGAAGTGGACCAGCTGCTCGCTGCCGAGCACCTCGACCAGCTGGACGTCGACGGTGAGGCTGGTGCCCGGCTCCGGCGCGGTCCCGGCCGCCCCCGGGCCGGCCAGGTTCTCCGGGCGGATGCCGGCGATCACCGTCTGGCCGTGCCGCGCGGCCAGCCCGCTGACCCGCTTGAGCACCGTCTGCGGCAGGGCCAGCCGCTGGTGGCCGAGGACGAGCTCCGCGACCTCCCCGGTCACCTCCAGGCCCGCCTGGTAGAGGTTCATGGCGGGCGAGCCCATGAACGTGGCCACGAAGACGTTCGCGGGCCGGTCGTAGAGGTCCCGGGGCCTCCCGGATTGCTGCAGGACGCCGTCCCGCAGCACCGCTACCCGGTCCCCCATGGTCATGGCCTCGGTCTGGTCGTGGGTGACGTACAGGGTCGCGGCGCCGATCCGCCGGTGCACCCCCAGCACCTCGGCGCGCATCTGCACCCGCAGCTTCGCGTCCAGGTTGGACAGCGGCTCGTCCATCAGGAAGATGGCCGGCTCGCGGACGATGGCCCGGCCCATGGCGACCCGCTGCCGCTGGCCGCCGGACAGCTGCCTCGGCCTGCGGCCGAGCATCGTGGCCAGGCCCAGGATGGACGCGGCCTCGCGGACCCGGCGCTCCCGCTCCGCCTTCGGCATCTGCCGGTTCTCCAGCGCGAACGCGATGTTCTGGGCCACGGTCAGGTGCGGGTACAGCGCATAGTTCTGGAACACCATGGCCACGTCCCGCTGCCGCGGCGGCACGTCGTTGACCACGCGGTCGCCGAAGCGCAGGGTACCCGCGCTGATCTGCTCCAGGCCGGCCACCATGCGCAGCGCCGAGGTCTTGCCGCACCCGGACGGCCCGACCAGGACCATGAACTCGCCCGCGTCAACGTGCAGGTCGAGACCCTGCAGCGCGACGGTGCCGTCCGGGTAGACCTTGGTCAGGCCCTCCAGGGTCACGCTCTCAGGCACGGTGCTCCCCTCAGTTCGCGATGCTGCCGAGCAGCAGCCCGCTGCGCCAGTACCGCTGCAGGATCAGGAACAGCGCGATCAGCGGCACGATGGTGACCAGGCCGCCCAGCACGATCAGCGGGAAGATCTCGGCGTTGCCGCTGTTCTGGGCGCGCTCGGACCACAGGCCGAGGCCGACGGTGAGCGGGTAGAGCTGGTTCTGGCTGAAGATGATCAGCGGCAGGAAGTAGTTGTTCCACACCGTGACCACGTTCAGCAGCAGCACGGTCATCAGGCCCGGCACCATCAGCGGCAGCGCCAGCCGGAGGAAGATCCGCAGCTCGCCGGCCCCGTCGATGCGCGCCGCGTCGATGAGCTCGCGGGGCACCGACACCTCGACGAACACCTTCATCAGGTACACCCCGACCGGGCTGACCATGCTGGGCAGGATGATGCCCCAGACCGAGTTGATCAGGTGCACCTTGGCGTAGCTCAGGTACAGCGGCAGCGTGATGGCCGTGATCGGCACCAGCAGCGCCCCGATCACCAGGTAGAACAGCGCCCGGTGACCCCGGAAGCGATACCGGGCGAAGCCGTAGCCGGCCAGCGCGGCCAGCGCGGTGGCCCCGCCCCCGCCGACCACCGCGTACAGCACCGTGTTGCCGAACCACTGGAAGTAGATCCCGTAGCCGTCCACGTTCTGGAACAGCAGGACGAAGTTCCGGCCGAAGACGAAGGGCGAGGCGAACCAGAAGCCGAACGACTCGAAGATGTTGGCCTGGGTCTTGGTCGAGTTGATGACCAGCCACGCGATGGGGATCAGGGTGAAGATCGCGAACAGCACGCACAGCGTGGTGACCGCCGTGACCGTGCCGCGGCGCAGGCCGTAGTACTCGATCGGGATGCTGTCCTGGTCCGCCTGGCCGCGCCGCGGGCGCGGCGGCGGGGGAACCGCGGGCCCGGGCTCGGGGCCGGGCCGGACCACGGTGCTGGCGCTCATCAGACCTCACTCCTGCGGCGGCGGACGAACAGCGAGCTGACCGAGATGATCACGATCACCACGCCGAGGATCACGGCGGCCGCCGCGGCCAGGTTGTACTGGCCGCCCGCGATCGCGGTGTTGTAGATGTACAGGGTCGGCGTGAAGTTGACCGAGATGGCCTGGGTCTCGAAGTACTGCAGGATCAGCGGCTCGGTGAACAGCTGCAGCGCGCCGATCGTGTTGATGAACACCAGCAGCACGATGGCGGGCCGGACCATCGGCAGCTTCACCTTCACGATGATCTTCCAGAGCGGCGTGTCGTCCAGGATGGCGGCCTCGATGACGTCCCGCGGCACCGACCGCAGCGCGGTGTACAGGATCACCATGTTGTAGCCGGTCCACTCCCAGATGACGATCACGATGATGGTCGGCAGGATGAGGTTGCTGGAGAAGTAGTCGGTGCCGCTGAACCCGAGCGCGTTGGCCAGGTGCACGAACGGGCCGAACTGGGGCTCCAGCAGGAACGACCACATCACCGCGCCGACCACGGCGGGCACCGCGAACGGGATGAAGAAGATGGTGCGGAACAGCGTGCCGTACTTGGCCACCCCGAGGTCGAAGATGGTCGCGAAGAAGAACGCGACGGCCAGCATGACCGGGATCTGGATCGCGGCGAAGATGATGACCCGGATGACGCCGGACCAGAACTCGCCCGACTGCAGCGTCTGGGTGTAGTTCGCGGCGCCGGTGAACACGGTGCCGCCGATGATGCGCGTGGTGTACAGGCTGGTGTAGATGGCGTACCCGAGCGGGGCCAGCATGAGGACCACGAAGCAGGGTCAGGAACGGGGCGACGAACCAGAAGCCTGCGCGGTCCCGCCGGCGACTCCACGCCGATTGCACCAGCAGGCTCCGCATCGGGAGCGGGCGCCTGGGGGCCCCGGTGACGGTGCCGTTCACGCTGGGGTTCTCCTTCCTCGGCGATAAGCGGGGGACCGGGCCGGCGGGCGCCCTCGGGGGGGACGGCGCCCGCCGCCCGGCGGTCAGCAGGCGGTCAGCCCGAGACCGTGAAGCCCTGCTGCTTGGCGTAGTTCACCAGGACATTCTGGAAGTTCTGGAACGCCTGCGGCCAGGGTCTGCTTCCCGTTCAGCACGCCCGCGAACACCGTGGCCGACTCGGTCAGCGCCTCAGTCATGAACGGCGGCCACGGGACGCCCTGGATGCTGCTGGCCGCCGCGGTGAACGCCTGGTCGGGGTGCGAGGAGCCGGACACCGGGACCGTGATGTTCTTGTAGCGACGGGATCGCTCAGCAGCGGCAGGTAGGTCGGGAACAGCGAGGACGGGGCGGTCTTCGTGATGCTCCACGACGCGGTCGTCCCGTTCAGCCACTCGGAGAACGTGGCGGCCGCCGCCTTGTTGGCGCTCTGGCTGAACACCGGGTAGGTCGAGCCGCCCCAGTTCGCCGCGACGTGCGCGCCCGCGGTCCACTGCGGCAGCGGCGCAGCGCGCCAGTCGCCGACCGACTGCTTGGCGTCCGGCGCGAAGTAGGACGGGCCCCAGGCCGAGCTGAGCCAGCTCGCGTCGATGCCCTTGTCCATGTCGGCGAAGGACGTGGCGGACACGTCCGTGGTGCCGTTCACCTCCTTGCGCGGAGATCAGCTTCTGCCAGTAGGCGGCGAACTTCATCTGCGCCGGGCCGGTCCAGTTGATGCCGACCTTGCTGCCGCCGGTGTAGGTGAACGGCCACGCGTTGTCCTGCGCCATCAGGCTCATCACCCACTGCAGGTCGGTGGCGGAGAAGTTGGTCATGTACGCCGACGGGTCGGCCTTCTTCAGCGCGGCCGCCGCGGTGGCGAACTGGGCCCAGGTGGCCGGCGGGGTGATGTGGTACTTGGCCAGCAGCTTGGAGTTGTAGTAGAAGGCCATCGGGCCCGCGTCGCCCGGCATGGCGTAGACCGCCGGGCCCTGGCTGACTTCCTTCCAGGCCCACGGCACGAAGTCGCTCTTGTACTTGTTCGCGCCGTACGGCACGAGGTTGACCACGTTGTGCGTGACCTCGAACGACGGCAGCTCGTCGAACTCGACCTCGGCCACGTCGGGCGCGCCCGGACCCGGCCTTGAGCGCGTCGGCGATCTTCACGTACTCGGGGCTGCCCGCGCCCACGTCTTCCTGGGTCACGCAGATCGACGGGTGGGTCTTGTTGAACTCGGTGACGGCCCGTCCCATCCCGGGCACCCAGGCCCAGAACGTGACTTTCGTTGCGGAAGAATTTTTACAGGAACCGCCAGCAACCAGCGTGGCGCTGGAACTCGCGCTCGCGCTGGCGCTGGACGAGCCGGCGGCGGCCGGGCTGCCGCTGCTGCCGCCGCACGCGGCCAGCAGGGAGAGCGCCACGGTCCCGGCCAGGCCGGCGGCCGTGCGTCCTGCGATGCGTCGTGCCCCCGGGGGCCGGGGCCAGCTGAGTGGGGAGGTGAAGGGCATCTTCGCAGAACTCCTCAGGGTGAGCCGTGATGTTTTCTCGGGGAGTCCGGACGGCCGCGGGTGCGCCCGGCGGACGGTTAGCCGCCCGTCGTCGCGGCCTCGACCACGGTGAACGACTGCGGCGGCAGGGTGAGGGTGAGCGTCGAGCCTTTCGGGGTCTCCGACCCCTCCTCCAGGCACGCACCCTCGACATCGGGCAGGACGCGGGACTCGCGCCCGCGTTCCGCCGTGACGGCTGCGACCTGGGCGTCGCTGTCGAACGCCAGGTCGCGCAGGACGACCTCGATAGTTTCCGGATCGGCGGGGCTGCGGTTCACCAGCGTGAGCGCGAGCCGGTCCCGGCCGGGCGACATGGTCGCGGCCGCGTCCACCATGGCGAACGGGCCCAGGTCGGCCACCCGGTGCGGCCACCGGCCGTAGTGGGTGCCCGGCCCCAGCGGGTTGATCATGGGAGCGTTCACATGAACGTCGACCGCGACGTCCAGCGCGGCCCGGGCGTGCAGCAGCACGGGGTAGTAGATCGGCTGGACCGCGACCGCGTCGGCGGACGTGACGATCGGCGCGATGGCGTTCACCATCTGGGCCAGGTTGGCCATCCGCACCCAGTCGCAGTTGCGGATGAAGATGTTCAGGTAGGTGGCCACGGCCAGCGCGTCCGGGAAGCTGTAGCGCTCCTCCAGGGTGCCGTCGTCGGTGCGGAACCAGACGTTCCACTCGTCGTAGGCGATCCGCGGCGGGCGGGCGATCTTCTTCACGTACGCCGCCCGCTCGATCAGCGCCCGGGCGCACCGGATGGCGCGCTCGGCCTGGTGCGGCTGCAGCACGTTGGTCCAGTAGTCGTCGGACCCGGTGTAGATGTGCAGCGAGTGGTAGTCGACCAGGGGGGCCAGCCCGTCGATGACCACCCGGTCCCAGTCGTTCCAGCCGTTCATCCCGCAGCTGACCAGCTTGGCCTGCGGGTCCAGCATCTTGATCGCCCGGGCCCAGCGGGTCGCGGTGCGCACGTACTCCTCGGCGGACACCGCGCCGACCTGCCAGTCCCCGTACATCTCGTTGCCCAGGCCCCAGTACCGGACGCCGTAGGGCTCGGGGTGGCCGTTGTCCCGGCGGCGCTGCGCCCAGGCCGTGTCCCCCGCGCCGTTGCAGTACTCGACCCAGGCCAGCGCCTCTTCCAGGGTGCCGGTGCCCATGTTCAGGCAGACGTAGGGCTGGGTGCCGAGCCGCCGGCAGTAGGCCATGAACTCGTCGGTGCCGAACCGGTTGGATTCCTCGGCGCCCCAGGCCAGCTCGGGACGGCGGGGCCGGTCGTCCTTGGGGCCGATGCCGTCGGCCCAGTGGTAGTTGCTGACGAAGTTGCCGCCCGGCCAGCGCAGCACGCCCATCCGGAACTCGCGGAGCAGGCCGAGCACGTCGGTGCGGAACCCCTGGGCGTCGGCCAGCGGGGAGCCCTCGTCGTACAGGCCGCCGTAGATGCAGCGGCCCAGGTGCTCGACGAATCCGCCGAAGACGTTGCGGTCCACGGGGCCGAGCGGGCGGGCGGGATCCACCACGATCCGGGTCACGAGTCCTCCTTCTGCTTCTCGCGGTGCGCCGGGCTGGCGCCAGGTGGGGGGATGACGGGGCTGAACGCCACCGCGGTGGCGGGAGCCGGGCGGCCGCCGCACGAATCGCGGACGATCAGCTCGACCGGCAGCCGCACCGTGGACTCCGGGGCGGGCTCCCCGGCGATGCTGCGCAGCAGCAGTTCCACGGCCTCCTGGCCGGTCTCGGCGAACGGCACCCGCAGCGACGACAGCGACGGGATGAGGTACTCGGCGAAGGGCATGTCGTCGCAGCTGACCACGGCCACGTCGGCCGGGACCCGGCGGCCGGCCGAGGCCAGCGCGGACAGGACGCCGATGGCCATCGTGTCGCTGTGCACGAAGATCGCGGTCATCCGCGGGCCGCGCTCCAGCAGCAGCCGGGTGGCGGTGGCCGCGGTGCCCGGCGTCCAGTCCGCCTCCACGGCCAGGTCCTCGTCCGGCTCGATCCCCGCCGCGCGCAGCGCGTCCTCGTAGCCGTGCAGCCTGCTGCGCACCACGTGGCGCCGGAACGGGCCGGTGACGGTCCCGATCGTGGTGTGGCCCAGCCGGATCAGGTGCTCGGTCGCGGTCCGGGCGCCCGCCCGGTGGTTCGACCCGACCAGCGGGACGCCGCCGCCCGGCACGTGGTGCAGGCTGACCGCGGGCACGTAGCGGCGGAGCATCTCGGCCACCTCGAGGTCCCCCTCGAGCTGCGGGGCGGCCGCGATCACGCCGTCCACCCGGCGGTCGATCAGCATCTGCACCACGGCGGCGCCGTCCTCGCCGCCCTCGGCCAGGTTGCCGACCAGCACGGCGTGCCCATGACTGCGGGCGGTCCGCTCGGCGGCCACCGCGAACTGCGACAGCGCGCCGTCGGTGATGTCCCCGGCCACCAGGCCGATGGTCGCGGTGGACCGCTGGACCAGGCTGCGGGCGACGGTGTTCGGCCGGTACCCGAGGCTCTCGGCCACCGCGATGATCCGTGCCGCGGTCTCGGCCGAGACCCGCACGTTCCCGCCGTTGAGCACCTTGCTCGCGGTCTGGAAGCTGACCCCGGCCCGGGCCGCGACTTCCTTGATCGAGACATACCGACGCGCCATTACGTCCTACCGTCGTGCGCGTCCGGTTATGACCCGGTTCGTCCACGTGAACGAACGTTCGCCCTTGACGGTAGAGTTCGGGCGCCCCGCCGGTCAAGACACGGTTTGATTACGTTTGCAGGGGAGTCGGCGCACGTGGGCGGGGTGCGGGGAGCTGAACGCCGGAGGTCAGGCGGGTGAGCTGAGGGCGACGGGCCGGTGCCCGGCGCCGGGAGGATCCGGGCAAATGCCCCTATTTTTAGCGCGAACGTTCGCGCGCAAGACTCCCTCGTCGGAGGCGACGGCGGGATGCGCGCGTCGTGATCATGACTTAGGTGTCGCTGGAACGACACCTAAGTCATGATCACGGGCTGCTGGCCGCGCGGTCAGACCTGGACGAACTCGATGCCGGCCAGCTGGCAGAAGACCTTCCAGTCCGCCGCGTGGTGGCCCAGGTTCATCACCTCGTGGTGCGGGCCGCCCGCGGCCAGCCAGCCGTTCAGGCAGGCCCGGACGCCCGAGGCCGGCCGGAACTGGCCGTAGGGCATCTCCAGCGCGGGCAGTTCCTGGCTGTCCAGGTTCTCGCCCTCGGCGCAGACCAGCCGGAACCGCGTCCCCTCCAGCGACACCAGCGTGGCCAGCGTGGCCGGGCCCGGCTGCAGCTGGAACAGGAACGTCGGCGGGTCGGCCAGCCGCCCGATCCCCAGCGGCCGCTTGATCAGCCTGACCGGCTTGTCGGCGCGGGCCACCTTCCAGTTGCCCTCGCCCATGTGGCTCTGCAGGATCGAGTCGGACGGGAAGTCCATCGCGTACATCTCGGTGAAGTGCGCGTCGCCGATCAGCTGGTGCCCCGCGTAGACCATGCAGGCGGTCAGCACGTCGCCCTCGGCCGCGTACCCGTAGCCCTTGGCCATCAGCGACGAGGCGGCGGCCAGCGGGAGCCGGCTGAACCGGCCGTCGTCGCCGATCGCGTCGAAGTGCGCGGTGTACGCGCCGAACCCGCGGCCGGTCAGGATCTGCTCGATGGCCACCTGCATCCGGGCGTGGTCGGCCCGTTCCTCGGCCGACAGCCGGGGGTCGATCTCGAAGGTCGCGTCCTCGAACGCGATGACCTCGTTCGCCTGGGCGTCCGTGACCTCCAGCATGCCGCGGTACATGTCGCCGGGCGCGACCGCCAGGATCTCCGGGCCGAGCGACCTGACCAGCGCGGACTCGTCCACCCGGATGTCACCCATGTCGTTCATGGCGTAGCCGAAGATCGCCGTCTTCAGCGACTTCCACCGGGTCACCGCGGCCGCCGCGCGGGCCCACCGGGCCACGTCGTCGCGGAACGAGTCGCTCTTCCAGTCGTCGGTGAGCACCGCGAACCGCTTGCCGCCCCGGACCATCGCGTTCGCGGTGTCCTGGGCGCCGTGCACGCCCTGGTTGTAGGTCATGTCGGCCATGTCCCAGGCCGGGGTGACGTTCGGCTCGGGCTGGATGTTGGCCAGCAGCACCGGCAGCCGGGACTCCGACAGCAGCCGGGCCACGCGCATCGCGGGCCCGTAGGTGAGCATCACGACCATGATCCCGTCGAGGTCGGAGTCCTCGAACTCGCGCATCGCGCGCTCCGCGTCCTCCCGGTACTTGATCGCCTTACTCGGGATGAACTCGCCTGCCCCGGCGAGGTGGGCCGCGAGTTCCGCCGCGTAGCCCTCCTGCCGCAGGGCGATGCCCGGGATCATGTCGTCGTAGAGATCCTGCATGATCCCCAGGATCCCGATGCGCGGCTTGCGTTCGCTCATCACATTCCTTTCGGCCGCTGGCCATATTCCTGCGTGTACCGCCGGTGCAGCGCGTCCACCTGGTCCTGGCCCAGCGGCGTGAGCTCCCCGTAGGCCCGGGCCAGGTGCACGGTGCGGGCCGCGTCCTCGCACATCACGGCGGCCTTGACCGCGTCGCGCGCGGTCGGGCCGATGGTGAACACCCCGTGGCTGCGCATCAGCACGGCGGGGGAGCGGTGGCCGTCCAGGGTGCTCACGATGCCGCGGCCGATCTCGTCGCTGCCGATCAGCGCGAACGGCCCGAGCGGGATCTCCCCGCCGAACTCGTCGGCCATGGCCGTGATCACGCACGGCACGGCCTCGCCCCGGGCGGCCCACGCCGTGGCGTAGGTGGAGTGGGTGTGCACCACCCCGCCCACCCCGGGCATGTGCCGGTAGACGTAGGCGTGCGTCGCGGTGTCGCTGGACGGGCTGAAGCCGTCCTCCACCGCGTGGCCGTCCAGGTCGCACACGACCATGGACCCGGGGGTCAGGTCGGCGTAGCCGATGCCGCTCGGCTTGATCACCATCAGGTCGGCGCCGCCGGGGCCCGCGCCGGGCACCCGGGCGGAGATGTTGCCCGAGGTCCAGGCGACCAGGTTGTTCTCGACCAGGGCCGCGTGCAGGTCACAGACGTCGCTGCGGGCCCGCGATATGGCCGTAATGTGGGCTTGGTCGGTGGTCATCGCTGGCTGCCTTCCGGGCTCGGGGTGTCGTGCTCGCGGGCCTCGGCGGCCGCGAGTTCCGTGCCGCCCGGCCCGGCGGCGAGCGCGCGGTCGCGGAGGGCCCGCAGCCGGTGCATGACCTCGTTCGGGCCGCGGCCGAAGTAGTCGTGCAGCCGCACGTACTCGGCGTACAGCTCGTCGTACACGCGGGCGCTGGCCGGGTCGGGCGTGTACACCGCCTCCTGCTTGCTGCCCATGGCCGCGGCGGCGGCCGGCACGTCGGGGTAGGCGCCCGCCGCGACCGCGGCGTGGATGGCCGAGCCGAGCGCGGGGCCCTGGCCGGAGGAGATGACGCTGAGCGGCAGCCGCAGCACGTCTGCGTAGA
The DNA here is from genome assembly GCA_963851025.1 of uncultured Actinomycetes bacterium. Taxonomy (GTDB): domain Bacteria; phylum Actinomycetota; class Actinomycetes; order Streptosporangiales; family Streptosporangiaceae; genus RYN-230. The sequence continues at coordinate 205,011 of CAWKOA010000016.1, read as the reverse complement.
CCTGCATCACGAACGCGTCCTTGAGCAGGCCGCCGGCCACCACGAACTCGGTGACCTCGACCCCGGACGAGGAGAACGCGTCGATGATGACCCGGGTGCCGAACGCGGTCGATTCCACCAGGGCCCGGTAGATGTCCGGCGGCCGGGTGGCCAGGGTCAGGCCCACGATCGCCCCGGACAGCTGGACGTCGACCAGCACCGAGCGGTTCCCGTTGAGCCAGTCCAGGGCGATCAGCCCGTGCGCGCCGGCGGGCTGGCTCGCGGCCTCGGCCGACAGCAGCTCGAACAGGGACACGCCGCGCCGCCCGGCCTCGTCCCGGTAGCTGGCCGGGACGGCGTGATCGAGGAACCAGGCGAAGATGTCGCCCACGCCGCTCTGCCCGGCCTCGTAGCCGTACTCCCCGGCGACGATGCCGCCGTCCACCACCCCGCACATGCCGGGCACCTCGGCGAGCGTGGCCGAGTTCATCACGTGGCAGGTCGAGGTACCCATGATGGCCACCATCTGACCAGGCGCGATCGCGTTGGCCGCAGGCGGGGTGACGTGCGCGTCCACGTTGCCCACGGCCACGGCGATGCCCTCGGGCAGCCCGGTCCACCCGGCCGCCTCGGCGGTCAGCCCGCCCGCCCGGGCCCCCAGCGGCGACACGGGGTGGGCCAGCTTGTCCCCGGCGAAGCTGGCGAAGCCGGGGTTCAGCGCCCCGAGGAAGTCCGGCGAGGGATAGCGGCCGTCCTGGTAGATGCCCTTGTAGCCGGCGGTGCAGGTGTTGCGGGTCTCGGCGCCGCACAGCTGCCAGATGATCCAGTCGGCCGCCTCGATCCAGCGGTCGGCCTGCCGGTAGATGTCCGGGTCCTCCTCCAGCAGCTGGAGGGCCTTGGCGAACTGCCACTCCGAGGAGATCTTGCCGCCGTACCGGCCGATCCACGGCTCGCCCCACTCGTGGGCCAGCGCGTTGATCCGGTCCGCCTGCGGCTGGGCCGCGTGGTGCTTCCACAGCTTGGGGTAGGCGTGCGGGCGGCCCTCCAGCCCGGGCACCTGGCACAGCGGGGTGCCGTCGCGCCGGGCCGGGCAGCACGGTGCAGGCGGTGAAGTCGGTGCCGATGCCGATCACCCGGGCCGGGTCGACGCCGGCCGCCCGGACCGCGGCCGGGACCGCCTCGCGCAGCACGTCCCGGTAGTCCTCCGGGTCCTGCAGGGCCCAGTCCGGCGGCAGCGGCTCGCCGGTCGCGGCCAGCTTGGCGTCCATGACCGCGTGCCGGTAAGGGCAGACCGCCGTGCCGACTTCGGCGCCGTCGCGGACCCGGACCACCACGGCGCGGCCGGACAGCGTGCCGAAGTCCACCCCGACGGCGTAACTGTCCTCCGGGCGGCCGGGGGCACCATGGCCGCCGGGGCCGCCCGGCCCGCCGGGGCCGGCAGACCCGCCGGGCCCGCTGTCGCTGTCGTGAGCGCTAACAGTCATCGTCGTCCTGTTCTGCCTGGTCGGTCTCGTCTGCGTTGAGTGACGTCCAGTCGGAGCCTCGGCCGGGGGCCTGCGGGTGTCCTGCCGCGCCCGGGTCAGGTCGCGGGGGGTGCGGCGCTGGACCGGACCACGAACTGGGGGGCGACCAGCTCGGCGGGAGCGGCCGCGTCACGATCGAAGATCAGCCCGACCAGCGAGTCCAGCGCCCGCCGGCCCAGCTCCCCGAAGTCCTGCTGCACCGTGGTCAGCGGGGGACGGAAGTAGGCGGCCTCCGGGATGTCGTCGAAGCCGACCACGCTGACGTCCTCCGGCACCCGCCGCCCCTGCTCGGCCAGCGCGCGGATCACGCCCAGCGCCACGTGGTCGTTGGCGCAGAGGACCGCGGTCACGCTGGCGTCCCGCGCGATCTGCTGCCCCCTCTCGTACCCGGACGCCGCGGACCAGTCGCCGGAGATCAGGGCCGGCTCGTCCGCCCCGGCCTCACGTAGCGCTTCCCGCCAGCCTTCCACCCGCGCCTCGGCGTCGAGCCAGGAGGGCGGCCCGCTCAGGTGGTGGACCGTGCGGTGGCCCAGGCTGAGCAGGTACCGGGTGGCCAGGGCGGCGCCCGCGGCGTTGTCCACCGCGACCGAGTGCAGCGGCAGGGCCGTCCGGCAGCCCACCGCGACGAGCGGGATGTCGGTCGGGCAGTCAGCCAGCGCCTCGACCGCGGACACCTGCGCGGTGATGACGATGATCCCCTCGACGCCCTGCCCCACGAAGCGCTCCACCGAGTCCAGCACCGAGCGCCGGTCCAGGGTCGGGGTGCTGGCGATAGAGACGAAGTAGGTGTCCTGGGCCGCGCGCTCGATGCCGTAGAGCATGGACGCCGGCCCGTACAGGGTGGTGTCGAAGCTGATCACGCCGAGGGTGTGGGTGCGCCGGGTGACCAGGGTCCGGGCCGCGGCGTTCGGCCGGTAGCCGAGCTCGCTGATCGCGGCGAGGACCAGTTCCCTGGTCTGCGGGCGGACGTTGGGATGGTCGTTGAGGACCCGGGACACGGTCTGATGCGAGACGCCGGCCAGCTGAGCGACATCGGTCATGACCGGCGGGCGGTTGCGCCCGCGATCGGTAAGTGCCACGTACCGCCTCCTTCCGCCGTCTCGTCCCGCCGCCCGGGGCTCCGCTGCCTCGACCCGCCCGGATTCCGCCGGCCGTTCTCTGTGCTGTTCGGTCTTACGGGGCCGCGCCCGCCCGGCGCCTGGCGCCGTCCGCTGTCCCGTCTGGCCCGGCACCGGGCTGGAGTCCTGGCCCCGCCCCACCGTATTTCACCCGTGGCCAGACTCAATAGCCACAGATAACACCTTGTGTACCCACTTGCTCCAGACAAGTATGCGGTTCCGTTTCCGAGCCCGGGGGGATTGTGACCGCTCACAACATCCTGGGTCAAGCTGGCCGCCGGGAGCGGCCCGCGGGCGGCCCGCGTGCGGCTCCCGGGCGGCTCACGGGCCGCCCGCCGCGGGCCCGGGAGCGGGCCGGTCATGACGTCCCGGGCCTGGTCGAGCCGCGCGGGACCAGGCGGCAGGGGATGGTGTGCACGCCGTGCGTGGGCTGCCCGTTGATGGCCTCCAGCAGGTGTTCCGCGGCCACCCGCCCGACCTCCTCCAGGCACATATCGATGCTGGTCAGCGGCGGATCGGCGCCCAGCACCATCGGGCTCCAGTTGTCGAAGCCGACCAGGGCGATGTCCTCGGGCACCCGGCAGCCGATCAGGCGCAGGGTGTCGGAGACGCCCCGGGCGATCTGGTCGTTGCCGCAGAAGATCGCGTCCACCCCGGGTGTGGTGCGCATCACCAGCCGGGCCGCCTCCCGTCCCCAGGCCTCGCTCCACTCCCCGTACAGCACGTCGTTGGCGGTGAAGGGCAGGCCCGCCCCGGCCATCGCGTCGCAGAAGCCCCGGGCGCGCTTGCGGGCGGCGAGGAAACGCTCCGGGCCGGTGATGTGGCCGAACCGCTGGCGGCCCAGGGCCAGCAGGTGCTCGGCCGCGAGCCGCCCGCCGCCGGTATCGTCGGGCAGGATCGCGGGCTCGTCGCTGTCCATGGACTGGGTCATGGCGTAGACGACAGGGATACCCAGGTTCTGGCCGATGCTGGGCCGCGGCTCGATCCGCCGCCCGGCCACGATGAGGCCGTCCGCCCGGCGGGACAGCAGCATGTCCAGGTACTGACGTTCCCGGCCGGGGTCGTCCCGGGTGTCGCACATGAACACCGAGATCTGCCCCGCCCCCAGGGCGTCCTCGGCGCCCAGCATGATCGGGATGCTGAACCGGCCGAAACTGTCCGTGGTGATCACGCCCACCGTGTAGGTCCGCCCGGCGAGCAGGCCGCGGGCCAGCACGTTGGGAGCGAAGCCGAGGTCCCGGGCGGCGGACGCCACCCGGTCCCTGGTCTCGTCGCGAAGTTTGCCCTGGCCGTTGAGGGCCTTGGACGCGGTCCCGATGGAGACTCCCGCCTGGGCCGCGACGTCGCGGATGGTGACGCGCCGCGATCGTGCGTCCGGCCTGGCCCGTGCGTCTGGCCGGGATTGTGTGTCTGGCCGGGACGGTGTGTCTGGCCGGGACGTGTGTCCGGCCGGGACTGTGCGTCTGGCCGGGACGGTGTGTCTGGCCGGGACGGTGTGTCTGGCCGGGACTGTGCGTCCGGCCCGGGACCTGGCTCCGGGCCGGGCTGGGTTTCGCGAGGAGGCAAAGGGTTGCTCCGTCATCCTGCACGGCAGCACCCGCCGTGATCCGTAATCAAAACGGGACTATACAGGCTTGACGCCTCCCGTCACGACTCCTACCTTGCTAGGGAAAAGGTATTCCTTACGGTGTGATTCTGTCTATGTGATCGCGTCGGCACGGTAAGCGACGCACCCGGCCGGGTGCGTCCCGGCCAGCCACCCACGCGTCAGTCTGGGTGGGGAAGCGCTCCCCCAACGCGTTCATGACTGAATCATCCGTCCAGGAGGTGGAGCAGTCCAGGTGCCCAGCGTCGATGAGATTCCCCCAGCCCGCGGCCCCGCGGTGCCCAGCCCCGGTGCCGCGGTCGCGCACCGGCCGCTCGGTGGCCAGGATGTCCGCCTGGACCGTGGCCTGCTGAGCGACTGGCAGCAACGCAACGCCGCGGCCAGCCTCCCGCTGGCCCTGCGCCAGCTCGAGTCGGCAGGCAACCTGGCCAACCTCCGCCTCGCCATCACCGGCGGTACCGAGGGATACCGGGGACCGGTGTTCATGGACTCCGACCTCTACAAGGTCCTGGAGGCGGTCGGCTGGGAACTGGGCCGGACCGCCGACCAGGAGCTGGCCAGCTTCCTGGCCGAGGCCACCGCCCTGCTGGAGAAGGCCCAGCAGCCGGATGGCTACCTCAATTCCTACATGCAGGTGACCGGACGGCCCCGGTACAGCTTCCTGGCCTCGAGCCACGAGATGTACTGCGCCGGGCACCTGATCCAGGCCGCGATCGCCTGCCAGCGCGGCGCGGGGGACCCCGGGCTGCTCCGGGTGGCGCGCCGGTTCGCCGATCATCTGGTGGAGCACTTCCTGGGCCGGGAGGAAGGTATCGACGGGCACCCGATCGTGGAGACCGCCCTGACGGAGCTCTACCGGGAAACCGGGCACGAACCGTACCTGCGGCTGGCCAGCCAGTTCATCGAGCAGCGGGGCCGCGGGATGATCGGGGACTCCGGGTTCGGCCGCCGCTACCTGCAAGACCATGAGCCGGTCCGGCAGACCACGACCGAGGTCGGGCACGTGGTCCGCGCGCTCTACCTGGACGCCGGGGTCGCGGACGTCGCGGCGGAGACCTCCGACGCGGACCTGCTCCAGACGTCGCTGACCCGGTGGGCCGACATGGTCGCGGCCAAGACGTACCTGACCGGCGGGAACGGGTCGCGGCATGAGGGCGAGAGCTTCGGCGACCGTTTCGAGCTGCCGCCCGACCGGGCCTACAACGAGACGTGCGCGGCCATCGCCAGCTTCCAGTGGTCCTGGCGGCTGCTGCTGGCGACCGGCGACGCGGGGTTCGCGGACCTGATGGAACGCACGCTCTACAACGGGTTCGCCGCGTCCACGGCCACCGGCGGCACCAGGTTCTTCTACGTCAACCCTCTGCAGCGCCGCGCCGATCATTTTGAGAAAGACGACCCGGGACGGCGCCGGGAATGGTTCAGCTGCGCGTGCTGCCCGCCCAACATCATGCGCACGATGGCCTCGCTCCAGCACTACCTGGCCACGACCAGCACGGCCCCGGGCGCCGGCGGCCCGGGCCCGGGCGGCACCCTCTACGTGCACCAGTTCACCGGCGCGACGCTCAGCGCCCCGCTGGCCGGCGGAGTCCTGACCGTGGAGATGGTCACGGACTACCCGTGGTCCGGCGTGGTCGAGCTGCGGGTGACGGGCGCCCCGCCGCAGGACTGCGGGCTGGCGCTGCGCGTGCCGGCCTGGAGCGCTCCGCCCGCTCTGCTCCTCAACGAAGACCCGGTCCAGGCCAGTCCCGAGCCGGGCTACCTGGTGGTCCGGCGCCGGTGGCGTCCCGGCGACGTGCTCCGCTACGAGCTGGACATGCCGCCGCGGCTGACCTACCCCGACCCCCGGGTCGACGCGGTCCGCGGCTGTGCCGCGATCGAGCGGGGCCCTCTCGTCTACTGCCTCGAGCAGGCCGATCAGCCCGCCGGGGCCGAGCTGGAAGACCTCGCCCTCATCGCCGGCGAGCTCAGCGAGTCGCCCGCCACCCTGCCCGGGGTGGGGGAAACGGTCCTCGTCCGGGCGGGCGCGGACCGCGCGGCGGGCGGCCCCGCCGGGGCGGCGGCTGACCCCGTCACGGTCACCGCTATCCCGTACTTCCAGTGGGACAACCGGGACGGCCGGGCCATGCGGGTCTGGATCCCGGCGCCGAGCCCCGGGGAGGCCTCCGCTGCTGCCGCTCACTAAGCCCGCCATCCCCGGGAAAACCGACCACCTCCCCTCCGATATCCCCAACCAGTCATAAATCCCCTGATAGTGCACGAAACCCCTGACAATATGACTTCCCTCGACGAGGAGGCAGTGACATGCAATGGCGTCTTAAGCAGAAGCCGCTGGTGTTCGCCGTGGTGGGAGCGGTGGCGTTGCTGTCCGCGGCGTGCGGTGGCTCGTCCGGCTCGTCCGGCTCGCAGTCCCCGAAGACTTTCGGCGTGAACGCCACCGGAACGGTGCACTTCTGGGCCCGCCAGGCCACCGACGGCCCGGCCAAGGCCCTGGTCGCGGGGTTCAACGCGACCCACAAGAACCTGAAGGTGGTGCTGCACCTGACGCCGCCCAACGACGACACCAGCCAGCTGGCCACCGCGATCCGGGCCGGCTCCGTGCCGGACGTGGTCGGCCTGAACGACATCGACGTGCCGACCTTCAGTCATGAGAACGCTCTCATGAACCTCACCAAGTACGTCAACGCGCTGCCTTACAAGACCTCGCTGAGCCCGGGTCACCTGCAGCTGGCCACGATCAACGGCCAGTACTACGGGCTGCCCTACCTGGCTGACCTCTCGGTCCTCTGGTACAACAAGACGCTGTTCAAGAAGGCGGGACTGAATCCCGACGCCCCGCCGACGACCTACGCCCAGATCGTCACGGACGCCCAGAAGATCAACGCGCTCGGGCACGGGATCTCCGGCTTCTCGTTCGCGGGCAACTGCCAGGGCTGCCTCGGCTTCACCATGCTGCCGTCGCTCTGGGCGGCGGGCCAGCACCTGATCAGCGGCCCGCTCGGCAACCAGAAGGCCAACGTGGCGGCCGACGCCCCGCTCAAGACGATGCTCACGGCCTACCGGGAACTGTGGGCCCAGCACCTGGTGCCCGCGGCCGACCAGACGCAGAACGGCCTGACCTGGGGCGCGGACTTCGAGGCCGGCAAGGTCGGCATCCTGCCCGGTGACTACGGTTTCGCGGCCAAGTTCACCACCAAGGCGCAGCACGCGGAGTTCGCCGACGCGCCGCTGCCCGCGGTGAACGGCGGCGGCTACAGCACCTTCGACGGCGGCGACGACTTCGTCATCCCGGCGGGCGCACCCAACGCGTCCGGGGCCTGGGAGTTCATCAAGTGGGCGCTGGAGCCCGCCCAGCAGCAGAAGTACCCGTCCGAGGGCATGACGCCGATCCGGACCGACGTCCTCACCCCGGCGTTCGCCGCCACCAACCCCTACGACGCGATCGCGCTCAGGGCGCTGGCCAAGGGCTCGGTCGAGTACACCCTGGCCTACGACGCGGTGTTCAACGAGCCGGGCTCGCCGTGGTTCAAGATGTTCGAGGAGGCCGTGTACAACGGCAACGTCAGCAGCGCCCTGCAGACAGGCCAGTCCGGCATCCAGAGCACCCTGGCCAGCGTGAAGGGCTGACCTGGTGACCCTGCAAGCCAGTGCCCCGCCGGCGGAGCGCCTGCTCCGCCGGCGGGGCCGGACCGCCCCGACCGCGGCCCAGCGGCGGGCCCGGAGGACCGGCCTCACGCTGGTCAGCCCGGCCCTGCTCTTCGTCACCGTCTTCGCGCTGTTCCCGCTGGGCTTCGGGATCTATATCTCGCTCACGAACTGGCCTCTGGTCGGCGCCTATCACTTCATCGGGCTGTCGAACTACGTGGCGCTGGTGCACAACTCGGTGTTCCTGCAGTCCATCCTGTTCACGCTGAAGTACACCGCGATCGTCACCCTCCCGATCCTGGTCCTCGGCTACGCCCTGGCCGTGTTCGTCCGGGCCAACCGTCCCGGGACCACGGTGTTCCGCACGATGATCTTCGTGCCGTACATCGTCGGCCTGGTGGCGGAGAGCTTCATGGCCGTGGTCGAACTCCAGCCGAACTCGGGGACCGTGAACGTCGTCCTGGCCAAGCTCGGCATCGTGAAGGCCTCGACCGCGTGGCTGGTGCACACCGGGCTGGCGCTGACCGCGATCAGCGTCCTGGTCATCTGGTTCGCCGCGGGCCTGACGATGATGCTGCTGATGGCCGGGATGCAGAGCATCCCGGTGGAGCTCTACGAGTCGGCCCGGGTGGACGGGGCTTCCTGGTGGAGCGTGGAGCGGTCCATCACGATCCCGCTGCTGCGCCGCTCGATCGCGCTGAGCCTGATCATCTCGGTGGTGGGCTCGTTCCTGGCCTTCAACCAGTTCTTCATCATGACCGACGGCGGCCCGGGGACGAGCACGGAGTCGGTGGTGATGGCGATCTACCAGACCGCGTTCGCCGACTTCAACGTGGGCCTGGCCAGCGCGATGTCGGTCGTGCTGATCATCGTCGTGGGCCTGATCACCTTCGTCCAGTTCCGCTACCTGCAAGGGGATGCTGACTGATGGCTGCGGTACGTAACCGGCAGGGCCAGCGGCCCGGAGCGGGCGGCGGGCGCTCCGCGTCCGGCCAGCGGGTCGCTCCGGGCCGGGCCGCCCGGCCCGGAGACCGGGGCAGGCGCCGGGCGGGCCGGGGCGCCCTGGCCTGGTACCTGATCGCGGGCGCGGCGATCAGCGCGGTGTTCGTGCTGCCGCTGCTGTGGGAGGTCTTCCGCTCGTTCCAGCCGGAGTCAGCGGTGAGCTCACCGCCTTCGGCCGCCACCTTCGGGCACCTGACCCTCGGCAACTACACGGCCCTGCTCTCCGGCCACGACGACATCATCCGTAACGTGGAGAACAGCCTCATCGTCTCCGTCCTGGCCGCGCTGCTCACGGCTGTGGTGGCCACGCTGGCCGGCTACGGCTTCGCGCTGTTCCGGTTCCCTGGCTCGGGTTTCGCCTTCGGCGTGGTGCTGCTGGCCTTCATGATCCCGTTCCAGGCCGTGCTCACCCCGCTGTTCCTGGAGATGCACTTCCTGCACCTGCTCAACAGCCTGATCGGGCTGGCCTTGTTCTACACCACGTTCAACCTGCCGGTCGGCGTGTTCGTGATGCGCAACAGCTTCGTCCAGGTCCCCGGCGAACTGGTCGACGCGGCCCGGGTTAACGGGGCCGGGGTACTCCGGGCGCTGGTCTCGGTGTTCCGGCCGCTGGTGATGCCCGGCATCGCGACCGCGGCGCTGTACGCGTTCCTGTTCTCCTGGACCGAGTTCCTGGGCGCGCTGAGCTTCCTGACCAACGACGGCCTGTACACGCTGCCGGTCGCGCTCAGCAACGTGGAGACCGGGACCTACGGGTCCGTCAACTACGGGCTGCTGCTGGCCGGCGCGGTCATCGCGATGATCCCGTGCATCGTGGTCTACGTGGCCCTGCAGCGGTTCTACGTCCGCGGCCTGGTCTCCGGCGCCCTCAAAGGCTAGAAGCCGAAGCCGCCCCACCCGCCCCGCCGCCGCCCCAGCCCCCGCCGCGCACGTGCCCCCCCGGATCCTCGCGCCGCACCGCCCCGAAGACGCGACCCAAGCACCCGCCCCCCCGATCCCGTCCTGCACCCGCCCCAGATCCCGTCCCGCACCCGCCCCCAGACCCCGTCCCGCACCCGCCCCCAGACCCGGTCCCACCCCCAGATCCCGTCCGGCACCCGCCCCCAGATCCGTCCCGGACCCGCCCCCAGACGCCACCCCAGCCCCAAGCGCCACCTCCACCCCACACGCCACCCCAGCCCCAGGCGAGGTTCGTGATCATGGGATTGGTGTCGCTCCAGCGACACCAATCCCATGATCACGAACGTTGGGCGGGGCTGGTGGGGGCGCTGGGGGCGCCGGGGGGTGGGGGCGCCGGGGCTGGTGGGGCTGGTGGGTCAGAAGGAGAAGCCGCCGGGGCGGCCGTTGCGGTCGGCGATCAGCCCGGCCAGGGTGGCGATGGCGATCTCGGCCGGCATCCGGGAGCCGATGTTGAGCCCGATCGGCCGGTGCACCCGGGCGATCTCGGACTCGGCCACGCCCAGGCCGGCCAGCGCCTCGATGTGCGGCCCCGGGTGCCGCGGGTTGCCCATGATCCCGACCCAGCGGGCCGGGCTGGCCAGCGCGTCGCGCAGCACGACCCCCAGTTCGGGCCGGTGGTGATCGGTCACCACGACGTCGGCACCCGCGTCCATGTACTTCGCGGCGTCGCCGGTCACCTCGCAGCCGGGGTCGGGGAACTGGGCGGCGGCGTCCGGGTCGGGTTCCAGGAGCACCACCCGGTATCCCGCGTCGCTGGCGTAGCGCAGCAGGTAGCCAGCGACGGGCGAGGCGAACGCCGCGATCAGGGTCCGGTCGGCGCCCGGGATGGTCCCGTGACCGTGGGCCACCTCACATGCCGCGCTCTCGTCCGCCCTGTCCTGCTCGTTTCCCATACCCCGAGCTTGCCATGGCCCGCCAGGCTTTGGCGACGCCCGGCGGGGCAGATACCGGTCGGCCACTGGCCATGATCACGAAAGGGGCATGTGCATGCAGCTCAGCGCGCGCAATCAGATCAGGGCGACCGTTACCAGCGTCACGGCCGGTGAGGCCACCGCCAACGTCGTCCTGGACGCGAACGGTGTCCGGCTGGTCGCCTCCATCACGGTCGAGGCGGCCCGCGAGCTCGGCCTGGCCGAGGGCCGTGAGGTGCTGGCGGTGATCAAGGCGTCCGACGTCATCGTCGCGGTCCCGGACTGACCGAGGCCATGTCCCCGGCCCCGGCCCGGGGGCCCTGGGTGACCTGGGGGCCGGCTGGCGCCCCCGGGTCACGACCTGCTGGACCAGGGAAACCGCCAGCGCGGCCGCGACCACGAACGCCAGCGACGTGGCGATGTTCATCCCCACCATGTGCCGGGTGGTGGAGATGCCGGAGTAGTAGGCCGGCGGGATGAACGCGAGCACGGCGCACCCGATCATGCACAGCACCATGGCGGCCCCGTTGCGGTGCCAGGGCCGGCTCCGCCCCCAGGTCAGCGCGGCCGCCGCGATGGCCGTCATGACTAGCCACAGCGGGACCAGCCACCACAGGCCCAGACCCGGGGGAAGCTGGTGCATCAGCCAGGTCAGGACGACTACCCGCGACTCGTACGCGCCCTTGGGATGGCCGGCGGACACGGGATAGTCGCCGAGCGAGGTGATCCGGAACCGCTGGGCCAGTATCGCGGCGGCCTGGCCCACGTGGAGGATGCTGCCCGGGTGGCTCAGCAGGTAGTGGGTGATGTTGCCGTCGGTCAGCTGGCCGGTGTACCGCGTGTACAGCGGGCTTTGCCGGACCGAGGTCGTGTCCCAGTAGTAGTGCCCCGCGTACCTGGCCCAGCTGACCGGGAGACCTAGCGCCCGGAGCTGGGCGGGTGCCGTGGCGCGCCTGGTCACGATGTCCGTGAAGATCATGTCCACGGCCTGGATGTGATGCAGCCGCTGGCCGTAGCTGCTGGCGTAGTCCCAGAGCGCGTAGGCGCCCCCCATCAGGGCCAGCACCGCGGCCACCAGCGCCGCCGCCGCGGACTGCCGGTTCCGGAACCGGCGCAGCCCGCGCCAGGGCCCACGGTCCGCGCTGGCCAGCACCAGGGTGATGCAGACCGGTACGGCTACCACCAGGTACTGCTCCTTGGACAAGATGGCCAGGAAACCACCGGTCCCGGCCAGGATCAGGCCGAACACGGTCAGCCGCCAGCCCCGGCCCAGGTACACCACGCCGGCCGCGACCAGCATCAGCCCGACCAGCGCGGCAGGCTCGCTGAACGGCCCGGCGAACACGTCGAAGAAGGCTGCGTCCGCGATGATCAGCCAGCAGGCCGCCGCCACCAGGACCTGAGCCCACGGCCTGATCCGCAGACCGACGGCCAGGCTCGCGATCGCCGCAGACGCCAGCGCGCACATCAGCACGGCCACGGCGATCAGGTTCACGCTGCCGGACAGGCCCAGGACCGGCGTCAGCACCCGGGCCACCTCGATCGGGACGAGTTCCGAGGACGGGTAGGGAACCCGGCCCGCGCAGCTGGTCTTGGGCACGTACTCGAAGTAGGAGAACCGGAAGAACCTCGGGTGGCGGCCGGTGACGGGGCCCAGGCCGAGGCCGCACATCAGGCGGGGACCGTCCCGGTTGTCGGCCTGGCCGACCGGCGTGGGCACCAGGAAGCGGATCAGGAGCAACCCGAGCGAGAGACCGAACAGGCCCAGCCCGCGGCCGGTGCTGCCGTGCAGGTACCGCGCCCCCCGGCGCCGCGGCCCGCCCGCTGGCCCGTCATCCATTGTCTTGTGACCAGCCAGTTCGTCGCCAGGCACTGGGTCAACCTCTCGATATGCCGGATACCGCGATCAATGCCCCAGCCCTGCCGCTGACGACGCAGGGCCTCTTTTCTTTACCAGGGCTTTTGGTTTTGGATTGGCAGGCTTGAACATTCCTGGCGTCAGTGCTGCTGTTTCCGGGACGGCCGGCTATCGCAGGCCCGGCCGGGCCAATCCAAAGGCGCGCGTTATCCCACGGAGGGTACTCCCCGGGTCCCAGGGATTTCTATCCAGTCAGCGAACCGGATGTTGCCTCCGGGATAGGGAGTTATGCCGCAGTCCAGGACAGTTCGCGCCCTGGGCGAACATGATCAAACTGGCTCATGCCGGGCACCCGCCGGGCCGGGCATAAAAAGTGATCATGAAAGGGTCACGCGATCATCAAATTTACGGTGCGGCCGGCCGGAATGTCTGCGCCAGGACCTTGAAGATGTGCCAGCTCTGGCCCCACTGGGACTGAGGCGTGGACCAGTACAAGGCGTAGGCGTGCTGGGCGTTGGCCAGGATGTTGCGATTGAGGACGTGGGTCAGAACACCCTGGTGGTAGTAAGTGAATTCCCAGTCCGCGGCCTTTTCCGCCTGCGGGTAGTGGACGGACTGGAGCCGGATCCGGTGGTAGCCGGGATACGTTGCCTCCCGGTTGGCTTCCTGCTGCTGCCAGTCCCTGAGCGGGTTGGGCTGGGGGTGGTCGCTCTGGTCGACGAGCAGGAACTCCGCTCCTGAGGGCGGCACCAGGTAGACGTAGTGGCCCTGGTGCGACACCCGCCACCCGTTGGGCACGGCGATCGAGAAGCCGGTCGAGTTGCGGAACCCGTGGTAACCAGCCGGGATGACGGCCGGGCCGAGCGGGCCCGGCCCCGAGGCCGGCGTCGGCGATGACGGCTGGGCTGTGGCCGGGGCGGAGGACGTGGCGCTGGGCCGGGGGACGGCGGAGTGCGAGGACGCCGGGCGGTGCGTCGAGCCGCGAGGATTCGGCGTGGCCAGGGCCGTGTGATGGCTGGTCACGACCATGGCCACGACGACGCCGGTCACCAGGGCGAGCACCACGGCGGCGGCCAGTACCAAGGTGAGCTGTTTCCGGTGCGGCGCCGTGCGCCCGGGAGCGTCTTTCTGCGGTTCCGCCTCCGGAGGCGCGTCCGGGTGGCCGGCCGCGCCGGGATGCTCCGCAACGCCAGGCGGGCCGGCCGCGCCCAGGAGGCGGGCTGTATCGCCGGCCCGCGCGTGATCTTCCGTACCGGGCGAGTCCAGGAGGGCGTGGGGGTTCGGGCTGCTCCGGGAGGGAGCCGGGCTCGGCGGGCAGGACGGCGTCCCAGGGACGCAAGGTGCGAGTGTCCTCGGAACTCCCGAGACTGCTCCCCGTTCGCGCGTCGCCCGGGATCCGCGCCGGGGTCTGCCTCCTGGGCCAGGCGGGGGAGCGGGACCGTTCCGGGCCCGGCACCGCTCCCGGCGACCTGGCGCAGCATCCGCTCGGCCTCGTCCGGGCCCAGCCGCCGGGACGGGACATGGTCCAGCAGTCCCCTGATGACCGGCCACAGTTCCCCGGCCCGGCTCGGCGGGTCCGGATCCTCGTTGACCACGGCCATCAGCGTGGGCAGCGCCCCGGCCCGGTCGTAGGCGGGCCGCCCCTCGACCAGGGCGTAGAGCGTCGCGCCCAGCGACCACAGGTCGGACTCGGGGCCGCCTTGCTCACCGCGGGCCCGCTCCGGGGCGATGTACGACGGTGAGCCGACCAGCATTCCGGACGTCGTGAGAGCCGGGCTGTCCTGGGTCCGGGCGATCCCGAAGTCGGCCAGGACCGCGCGCCCGCCCGCGTCGATCAGCACGTTCCCGGGCTTGACGTCCCGGTGCATGATGCCGAGCGCATGGGCGGCCCTCAAAGCCGCCAGGACCTGCAGTCCCACCGCGGCCGCCTGCCGCGCGGTCAGCGGGCCCTCCGCGTCCACCACGTCGCGCAGCGACCGGGACGGGACCAGTTCCATGACGATCCACGGCCGGCCGTCGTCCTCGACCACGTCGTAGATGGTCACCACGTTCGGGTGACTCAGCCGGGCCGCGGTCCGCGCCTCACGCAGGGTCCGCTCACGGAGCACCTCGCGCTCATGCTCGGTCATGTCGGCGGGCGGGGAAACCTCCTTCACCGCCACCTGGCGGGACAGGAGATCGTCCGCTGCGAGCCACACCGTGCCCATCCCGCCGTTGCCGAGCGCCGACATCAGGCGATAACGGCCCGCGACCACATGGCCCGTAGCAATCGGCGCTCCCACTCGCGGCGAGCTACCCACTGTCCGGGAATCAAACCAGCCGCCTGCTCGCCGGCCCCATGATCACGGTCGGATGCCGGGTCAGGCGGAGGGAGTCAGGAGGGCGGCCACGGCGGCGCGGAGGGGGGTCATCCGGGAGGCGGCCTGGCGACGGGCGACGTCGAGCGGGCCGGGCCCGGGCGGCTCGGTGACCTCCAGGTAGGCCTTGAGCTTGGGCTCGGTGCCGCTGGGCCGCAGCACCACCCGGGCGCCATCCAGCCGGAGGATGAGCGCGTCCGCGGGCGGCAGCGCCCCGCCCGGGGCGAGATCGGTGATGCCGCGGACCGGGAACGTGCCCAGGGCCGCGGGCGGCGCGGCCCGCAGCCTGGCCATGACCTCCCCGGGCGCCCGGGTGGCCAGCGTGAGCTGGGCGGTCAGGTGAACCCCGTGCGCCGTCTCCAGCGCATCCCAGCGGTCCAGCACCGACTGGCCGGCCGCCCGGGCCCGCGCGGCCAGCCCCAGCATGGCCAGGGCCGCGCTGATCCCGTCCTTGTCCCGCACCACGTCGCCGACGGCATAACCAAGAGCCTCTTCGTATCCGAATACGAAGTGCGTCCGCGGCCGCTCATCCGCGGCCCGGACGATCCACTTGAACCCGGTCAGCGTCTCGGCGTACTGCACCCCGGCGGCGGCGGCGATCCTGGACAGCAGCGCCGAGGACACCACGGTCGAGGCGACCAGCCGCTGTCCCGGATCGGGCTGCCCCGCGGTGGCGTCCAGCACGAACGCGCCGATCAGCGCGCCGGCCTGGTCCCCGGTGAGCTTCCGCCAGCCACCGGCGGCCTCCCGGTCCGGGACCGCCACCGCGAGCCGGTCGCCGTCCGGGTCGCTGGCCAGCACCAGGCCGGCGCCGAGTTCCCGGGCGGCGGCCAGGGCGAGGTCGAGCGCGCCGGGTTCCTCCGGGTTGGGGAAGGGCACGGTCGGGAAGTCCGGGTCCGGGTCGGCCTGCGCGGCCACCACGTGCGGGGCGGGGTACCCGGCCCGTTCGATGGCCTGCAGCATCAGCGGGCCCGCGACCCCGTGCAGCGGCGTGTAGATCACCCGCAGGTCCGCCGCAGCCCTGGCGGGCGGGGGCCCGGCAGGCGAGGCGGCCAGGATCGCGTCCAGGTAGGCCTGCGCGATCTCGTCCCCGTGCCGGGTGAGCAGCGGGCCATCGGATGGCCCCAGCCGGACCGCGGACAGCGGGCCCAGGCCGCGGATCGCGGCCTCGATCTGGGTGTCCGCCGGCGGCACGATCTGCACGCCGTCCCCCAGGTAGAGCTTGTAGCCGTTGTCGGCAGGCGGGTTGTGGCTGGCCGTGATCATCACGCCCGCGCCGGCGGACAGGTGCCGGACCGCGAACGCGAGCAGCGGCGTGGGGCTGCGGCCGGGCAGCAGGTGCACGCGGATCCCCGCCCCGGTCAGCACGGCCGCGGCCGCCGCGGCGAAGCCGGCCGAGCGATGCCGCGCGTCCCAGCCGAGGACCACCCCGGCCCCGGCCGCGGCCGGGTGGTAGCTCGTGCAGCCAGCGGGCCAGCCCCGCCGTCGCCGCCCGCACCACGGCCAGGTTCATCCGGTTCGGTCCCGCCCCCATCGCGCCGCGCAGGCCCGCGGTGCCGAACTCGAGCCGGCCCGCGAACCGGTCCGCCAGGTCCGCGGCGGCGGCCTGGCCGGCCGCGCCGCCGCGGCGGGCCGCGTCGAGCAGGTCCTCCAGCTCGGCCTGGTCCGCGGCGCTGGGATCGTCGTCGATCCAGGCTCGCACCCGCCGGGCCAGCTCGCCGGGGATCATGTGGTCCGGGGCAGCACCTGGGCCAGCAGGGCGCCCATCCGGCCCGCCGCCGCCTGCCCCGCCGCGACCACCTCGGCGTGATCGAGGCCGTGCGCGGCCAGGCCGGCCGCGGGGTTGGTGACCAGGGAGATGGCCAGCACCTCCGCGCCGAGGTGCCGGGCGGCGATCGCCTCCAGCGCGGTGGACATCCCCACCAGGTCCGCGCCGAGGGTGGCGAGCATGCGGATCTCCGCGGGCGTCTCGTAGTGCGGGCCGGGCATGGCCGCGTACACCCCCTCGGCCAGGCTGGGATCGGCGTCCCGGGCCAGCGCCCGGAGCCGGGCCGAGTACAGGTCGGTGAGGTCGGTGAACCGGGACGGGTACCCCTCGGGCGGGGTTCACCCCGGAGAGCGGGGAGAGGCCGGTCAGGTTGAGGTGATCGCGGACCAGCACCGGCTGGCCCACCTGGTAGCCCGCGGCGATCCCGCCCGCCGCGTTGGTCAGGGCCACGACCCGGCAGCCGGCCGCGACCGCGGTCCGCACGCCGTGCACCACCACGCTGGGCGGATGACCCTCGTACCGGTGCACCCGGCCGACGAGCACGAGCAGCCGCAGCCCCGGCGTCACCAGGGACAGGGCCAGGCCGGCGTGACCGGGCACGGTCGAGGGCGGGAAGCCGCCCAGGTCGGCTACCGGGACCTCGGTCACGGTGGCGCCCAGCCCGCGGGCCAGGGCACCGGCGGCCGGGGACCAGCCGGACCCGAGGACCACGGCCACGTCGTGCCGGGGCTGCCCGGTCCGCTCGGCCAGCCGGGCGGCACTCGCCGCCGCGGCCGTGAACGGGTCCGTCATGTCAGGCCTTCACGTAGGGCTGGCCGTCGGCCTTGGGTGCCTTGACCTTGCCGACCAGGCCCGCCACCGCGACGATCGTGACGATGTACGGGGCCATCAGCAGGATGTTCGAGGGGATGGGCACGTTGAGCGTGGCCAGGATGGACTGCAGCGAGGTGGTGAAGCCGAACAGCAGCGCGGCCGCGGTCGCGCCCAGCGGCGTCCACCGGCCGAAGATCATCGCAGCCAGCGCGATGTAGCCCTCGCCGGAGGACATGTCCTTGCCGAACGAGCCCACCTGCCCGATGGTCAGGAACGCCCCGCCGATCCCGGCGATCAGCCCGCCCATCATCACGTTCCGGTACCGGGTGGCCAGCACCTTGATGCCCACGGTGTCGGCCGCGGTCGGATGCTCGCCCACCGCCCGGACCCGCAGCCCCCACCGGGTGCGGAACAGGCCCACCTGGACCAGGGCGATCATCGCGTAGGTGATGTACAGGAAGATCGTCGAGTCGAAGAACACCGGGCCGATGATGGGGATGTCACCCAGCAGCGGGATCTTGATGCTGCTGAAGGTGGCCGGCGAGTTCAGCCGGTTCTGGTAGGGGACCAGGGCCCGGTCGTACAGGTAGCCGGTCAGCCCGGAGGCGAACACGTTGAGCACGACGCCCAGGACGATCTGGTCGACCAGGAACTTGATGGCGAACACGGCCAGCACGCCGCCGAGCAGGCCGCCGGCCAGCGACCCGGCGATCAGCCCGAGCCACAGCGAGCTGAAGGCGCTGGTGATCACGGCCGCGGCGAACGCGCCGAGGAGCAGCTGCCCCTCGATGGCGATGTTGATCACCCCGGACCGCTCGCACATGCAGCCGGCCAGGGCGCCGAGGATCAGCGGGATCGAGTAGACCAGCGTGCCCTGCAGCAGGTTGATGACGTTCAGCGCGGTGGAGTTGCCCGAGTCAGCCCAGCACAGCAGGGAGACGATGAAGCACAGGACGGCGCCGGCGATGCAGACCCGGCGCCCGGCCCGGGACAGCGGCACCGTCGCCCGCAGCACCCCGATCGCGATCGAGACCGCGCCGAGCGCGTACGCCACCGCGGCCGCGGGCAGCACCAGGTTGGGCACGCCGACCTTCGCGCCGTACTGGGCGAAGGCGAACGTCGCGTTGCCGTGGCTGAACAGGCCGAACAGCAGGATGTCGGCCAGGCCGAAAGCGATGAACGTGGCGGAGGCGATCAGCGTCCGGTTGACCGTCACCGTGGAGCGGACGGCCGTGGTCAGCGTGGTCATGCGTTCCACCCTTTGGCGACGGTCTCGCTCAGGCCGCCGGCCCGCGCCCGGCGCAGCCGGAACATGGCCCGGATCAGCGGCGGGGCGGCGACGAACAGGACGATGAGGGACTGGATGACGGTGACGATGTCCACCGGAATCTGGGTCGCCGCCTGCATCTGCACGCCGCCGGCGTGCAGCGCGCCGAACAGCAGCGCGGACAGCACGATGCCGAGCGGCCGGGCCCGGCCGAGCAGGGCCACCGTGATGCCGTCGAACCCGTAGGTACCGTAGCTCTGGAAGTTCAGCTGGTAGTCGGTGCCCTGGATGACCGTGCAGGCCGCCAGGCCAGCCAGGCCGCCCGCCAGCAGCATGACCAGCACCCAGCTGCGCTCCACGCTCATCCCCGCGGTCCGGGCCGCGCTCGGGTTGGCCCCGACCGCGCGGAACTCGAAGCCGGTCGTGCTGCGCTCCAGCAGCCACCAGACACCGGCCGCGGCGGCCAGGGCGAGCAGGAACCCGGCGTTGACCCGCAGGCTGGGGCCAGCGATGTGCCACAGCCGGGAGTCGATCGCGATCACCGGGCTGATCAGGTTGGTGCTGTGCGGCTGCTGCAGTGAGCTGGTGCCCAGGATGTAGGCCAGGAAGTAGTACATGACGTAGTTGAGCATGATCGTCACGACGACTTCGTGCGCGCCGGTGCGGGCCTTCAGTTCCCCGACGATCCAGCCGATCACGGCCCCGCCGGCGAACGCGCCCAGGATGCAGACGATCACGTGGATGACGGGGGGCAGGCTCACCCCGAAGCCGAGCCAGGTGGCCACGATGGCGCCGCCGATCCACTGGCCCGCGGCGCCGATGTTGAACAGGCCGGCCCGGAAGGCCAGGCCGACCGACAGGCCGGTGAGGATCAGCGGCGTGGCGTTGACCGCGGTCTCGGACAGCGGGTTGAACACCGCGCTGATGTAGCCGTCGTGCAGCGCGGTGGCCAGCGACGCCTGGTGGAACACGGCCGTGACCGTGTGCGGGTTGATGATGGCGCCCTCGAACATGGCCACGTAGGCGCCGGCGGCGGCGTCCCAGGCCAGGGCGATCGCGTGGCCGGGGTCGGAGAAGAAGGAGCCCCACGCCCGCAGCACGGCCGGGTCGGTGAACGCGATCAGCAGGCCGCCCAGGACCATGGCCACCACGATGGCCAGGATCGTGACCACCACCGAGTTGCCCTCGAGGATGCCGTCGATCACGGCCCGGCCGAACTGCCCCCGGCCGTTCGGGGCCGGGCTGGTCTCGGCGGCGGGTTCTGCGGGCGCCGGGGGCGGGGCGGCCGGTGACTCGCTCATTCGGGCTCACCTCCGTCGTCCGCCGGGTCGCCGTCCCCGGTGCCACCGGATTCTGTGCTGGCGGGTCCGGTGCCGGCGGATTCTGTACCGGCCGATCCTGTACCGGCGGGTGGCCCGGCTTCCGGGACGCCGATGCCGAGCAGTCCCGAGGCCATGAGGCCGGTCTCGGCGGCGGCCTCGCCACCGGCGCCGGGCCCGTGGCCGCCCGCCGCGGTGGAGGCGGCGGCGTCGGCGTCGGTCGCGCCGGCCATCAGCATGCCGAGCTCCTCGGCGGGGACGTCCGGGTCACGGAACCCGGTGATCTTCCCCTCGTACATGACCGCGATCCGGTCGGACAGGGCGTAGATCTCGTCCAGCTCCGACGAGATGATCAGCACCGCCACGCCCTGGTCACGCTCCTCCACGATGCGCCGGTGCACGAACTCGATGGAGCCCACGTCCAGCCCGCGGGTCGGCTGGCTGGCCACCAGCAGCTTGATGTCCCGGCCCATCTCCCGGGCCAGGATGACCTTCTGCTGGTTGCCGCCGGACAGGGTGCCCGCCGGGGTCGCGGTCGACGTGGTGCGGATGTCGAAGTCCGCGACCCGCTCGGCCGCGGTGGCGCGGATCGTGCCGAGGTCCAGCGCGATCCGCGACGCGTAGGGAGGCTCGTTGTACACGTCCAGGATGAGGTTGTCCGCCACCGAGAAGCCGGCCACCAGGCCGTCTTCCTGGCGGTCCTCGGGGATGTAGCCGATCCCGGTGCGCAGCCGCTGCCGCGGGGTGGCGTGCGTCAGGTCCCGGCCGTCCAGCCGGACCGACCCGCTGGCCGCCGGCAGCAGGCCGAGCAGGGCCTCGCACAGCTCGGTCTGCCCGTTGCCCTGCACCCCGGCCACGCCGAGGATCTCGCCCGCCCGGACCTCGAACGACACGTCGTCCACGGCGGGCTTGCCCTGCTCGCCCGCCACCGTCAGGCCCTGCACCCCGAGCCGGACGTCACCCGGGCTGGCCGGCGGCTTGGTCACCCGGAGCTGCACCGAGCGGCCGACCATCAGCGCGGCCAGCTCCGCGTCGCTCGCGGTCGGCGGCCGCTCGCCGACCACCCGGCCGCGCCGGATGACCGTGATGGTGTCGGCGATCTCCTGGACCTCTTTGAGCTTGTGCGAGATGAACACGATGGACCGGCCGCCAGCCCGCAGGTCCCGCATGATGCGGAACAGTTCCTCGGTCTCGCCCGGGGTCAGCACCGAGGTGGGCTCGTCCAGGATGAGCACGCTCGCCTCGCGGAGCAGCGCCTTGACGATCTCCACCCGCTGCTGGACGCCCACCGGGAGGTCCTCGACCAGCGCGTCCGGGTTGACCTGCAGCCCGTACTGCTCGGACAGCTCACGCACGTCGCGCCGGGTCCGCCGCCGGTCCAGCAGGCCGAAGGCCCGGGTGCGCTCCATGCCGAGCGTGACGTTCTCGGCCACGGTGAACACCGGGACCAGCATGAAGTGCTGGTGCACCATGCCGATGCCGGCCCGGATCGCGTGGCTCGGCGAGCCGAGGCTCTGCGGCTGGCCGTCGATCAGGATCTCGCCCTCGTCCGGCTGCGTCAGCCCGAACAGGACGTTCATCAGGGTGGTCTTGCCCGCGCCGTTCTCGCCGAGCAGCGCGTGGATCTGCCCCTGTTCCACGGTCAGGTCGATGTGGTCGTTGGCCACGAGGGCTGCCGAAGCGCTTCGTGATCCCCTTGAGCTCAAGCCTCACCCGACCACCCTCCTGGCCAGCGCCGCGTCAGCGGCAGCGACCCAGACCCAGCGTGACCCGGGCGGGAGCCCCGCCCGGGTCACGCGCAGCCAAAACTTACCGGGCCGGGTTACACCGGGCTCTTGGTGGGCGTCTGGATGCTGCCGTTCTCGATGCCCGCCTTCACCGTGGCCAGCTCGGACTGGAGCGAGGCCGGGACCTTGCTCGCGAAGTCGTGGAATGGGGCGAGCCCCACCCCTCCGTTGGCCAGCGTGCCGATGTAGTTGCCGCCCTTGAAGGTGCCGTGCGCGGCGCCCAGCACCGCGGTCTTCACCGCGGTCTGGATGCCCTTCTCCACGCTGGTGATGAAGTACTTGCAGTACTGCGCCGCGCTGATGCAGCCGTCGGTGTCCACCCACATCATGTTGACGTTGTGGCCCTGCTGGTCCGCGGTCTGCACCGCCTTGGCCGCGCCCAGCCCGACGTTCCCGGCCACCGGGAAGATGATGTCCGCGCCTTCCTGGATGAACGTGTTGGTCAGGGTCAGGCCCTTGGTCTGGTTGGTGAAGTCCCCGGTGAAGTTCCCGTTCTGGGTCTTCTCGTTCCAGCCGAGCACCTTCACGTTGGTGTGGTGCTTGGCGTTGTAGTACTGCACGCCGTCCCAGAAGCCGTCCATGTAGATGGTGACCGTGGGCAGCTTGATGCCGCCGAACGTCGCCACCTTCCCGGTCTTGGTCATCCCGGCCGCCAGGTAGCCGCCGAGGAAGCCGTCCTGCACCGTGTTGAACAGCAGGGCGTCAACGTTCTTCAGCGCCGGGTTGTAGGTGTAGTCCACGATCGCGAGCTTCTGGCTCGGATGAGCCTTGGCCGCGCTCTGCGTGGCGCTGCCCATCAGGAAGCCGACCGTGACGATGATGCCGCACTTCTGCCCGATGAACGCGTTGATGTTCGGCACGTAGTCGCTCTGCGAGGAGGACTGGAGGTACTTCACGGCGACCCCGCTCGGGTCCGCCGATTGCGCCTGCTGCATGCCCTGCCACGACGACGCGTTGAACGAGCGGTCGTCGATGCCGCCAGTGTCGGTGACCATGCAGCCCTTGAAGCTGGCCGCCGTGCTGGCGGACGCGCTGCCCGATGACGAGCCAGACGGGCCGTTCGTGCTGCTGCCACACGCCGCGGCGAGCAGCGCCAGCGCGCCGAGCGCCGCGATGGCCGGGACCGTACGTCTCACGAATACCTCCTGATCCGGGGCGGCTGACACCGCCTGCTCCTCCGGTGCGGCCATGGCCGCCGCTCCGGGAGGTGGCTCCCGCCACCTGCGGGCCGCCGGTGGCCCCCTCATTCCGCCCGGTAGGCGGGGTATTGGAAGATCCCAAAAGCCCCGCTCTGGGATGCCCGCAGGCTAGACCTGGGGAGCGGGCCTGGGAAGCGGTGACAGGCGGCCGCAGCCGTCCCGTTGCCAAATCGAAATCCGCCCCCGCCCGGCCGTGACCGGGAACAACCCGCCGGCCCCCCGCCGGTACATTGGGGCGATGGATGAGAACCGGGCCCGACGGGTGGCCGACGCGCTGCGCGACCGGGGCATCAACGCCCACCTGGAGAACGCCGGGATCGACGTCTACGGCGTGCGGGTCGTGCTGGCCGACGGCCGCGAGGCGATCTGGGGCAACGAGGGCACCGCGTCCCTGGAGGCCGAAGTGCTGATGGACGGGGATCTCGTCGGCTTCGTCCCGCAGATCCCCGGCTCGGCAGACTTCGATGACGCGCAGGTGACCGACGCGATCGCCCGGGCCGACTACGACCAGCCGGTCGGGCACGAGCGCCCGACGGCGCCGCCGCCGGGCGAGCCGCTGATGCACGACGGCGGGCTGTTCCGCCGCTTCCGCGAAGGCTTCCGCTACGACTCCGAGTCATGAGCGTGACCGGCCCGGGGCGCACCGCGCGCCCCGGGCCGGATGATCCGCCAGGCCCGCGCAGGCTGGCCAGTTCCCCGGCCGCCCGGTCATCTGCCATCTGCTTTCCTCCCCTTCGCCCACCAAGCACGAAGGAGCCGGCCCGCACGTTCCACGGCCGCGGGACGAATCTAGCCGCCTGCTAACTTCGTGGTCGGGCACGATCCGGTACGGAGGCTGGCGCATGATCGACTGGGCGGGGTTGCGGGCGGCGGCCACCGAGGTGGCCGGGCGGGCCTACGCGCCGTATTCGCGGCTGCGGGTCGGGGCCGCGGGCCTGGCCGCTGACGGGCGGATGATCACCGGCTGCAACGTCGAGAACGCCTCGTTCGGGCTCACCCTGTGCGCCGAGTGCGGGCTGGTCAGCGCGCTGCACGCGACCGGGGGCGGGACGCTCACCGCGGTCAGCGTGGTGGCCGGCGACGGCCAGCCCCTGGTGCCCTGCGGGCGGTGCCGCCAGCTGCTGCTGGAGGCGGGCGGCCCGGGCCTGCTGCTGGACACCGAGGCCGGCCCCCGGGAGCTGGGTGAGCTGCTGCCCGGCGCGTTCACCGGCACCGACCTGAGCGCCCGCCGTGACTGAGCCCGCTGAAGCCCCGGCTGATAACAGCAAGAGGCGCGCGCGCCACGCCACGCCACGCCGCGCCATGCCGATTGACCCGCCGTGACCGGGCCTTCCGCGGACGGGGCCGCCGCCTCCGACCACCACGCGGTCGACCTCATCCGGGCCAAGCGGGACGGGCAGCGGCTGACCGACGCCCAGATCCGCTGGCTGCTGAGCCGCTACCTGGCCACCGGCCCCGGCGCCGTCCCCGACGAGCAGATGTCCGCCCTGCTCATGGCCATCTACTTCCAGGGCCTGGATACCGCCGAGCTGCGCACCTGGACCGCGGCCATGATCGAGTCGGGGGAGCGGCTGGACCTGTCCGGGGTGGGCCGCCCCACCGTGGACAAGCATTCCACCGGCGGCGTCGGCGACAAGGTGTCGCTGATCCTCGCCCCGCTCGTGGCCAGCTGCGGAGCCGCAGTCCCGCAGCTGTCCGGGCGCGGTCTCGGCCATACCGGCGGCACCCTGGACAAACTGGACGCCATCAGCGGGTGGCGGTCCTCGTTGCGGAACGAGGAGATGCGCGCGGTGCTGCGGACGGCCGGCTGCGTGATCTGCGCGGCCGGGCCCGGGCTGGCCCCGGCCGACCGCCGCCTCTACGCGCTGCGCGACGTGACCGGGACCGTGGAGTCGATCCCGCTGATCGCCAGCTCGATCATGTCCAAGAAGATCGCCGAGGGCACGGCGGCGCTGGTGCTGGACGTGAAGGTGGGCAGCGGGGCGTTCATGCGCGAGGAGGCGCAGGCCCGGGAGCTGGCCCGGACCATGGTGACGCTCGGCGCCGAGCACGGGGTGGCCACCTCGGCGCTGCTGACCCGGATGGACACGCCGCTCGGCCGGGCCGTGGGCAACGCGGTCGAGGTGGAGGAGG
This sequence comes from uncultured Actinomycetes bacterium, assembly GCA_963851025.1. Classification (GTDB taxonomy): domain Bacteria; phylum Actinomycetota; class Actinomycetes; order Streptosporangiales; family Streptosporangiaceae; genus RYN-230. The sequence continues at coordinate 179,769 of CAWKOA010000016.1, read as the reverse complement.
CGGTGGCCACGCTGCGCGGCGAGGGCCCGCCCGACCTGGTCGAGGTGACCCTGGCGCTGGCCCGGGAGATGCTCCGGCTGGCCGGGATCGACGCCGACCCGGCCGCGGCGCTGGCCAGCGGCCGCGCGCTGGACACCTGGCGGGACATGGTCCGGGCCCAGGGCGGCGACCCGGACGCGCCGCTGCCCGCGGCCCGGCACCGCAGGCCGGTGCTGCCCGCGCCCCGGGATGGCTGGCTGCAGCGGCTCGACGCCCGGGCCGTCGGGGTGGCCGCCTGGCGGCTCGGCGCCGGGCGGGCGGTCAAGGAGGACCCGGTCAGCCCGGCGGCCGGCGTGCTCTGCCTGGCCAAGCCGGGGGAGCGGGTCGAGCGGGGCCAGCCGCTGGCCGAACTCCTGACCGACGACGAATCCCGGTTCGGCCGGGCCGCCGCCGCGCTGGCCGGTGCGGTGACCGTCGGCGACCAGCCACCCGACGTCCCGCCGCTGGTCATCGATCATCTGTGACAATGGGGGGATGGCTCCCACATTCGAGGAGATCAGGGCCGTTCCCAAGGTGCTCCTGCACGACCACCTGGATGGCGGCCTGCGGGCCGCCACGGTGGTGGACCTGGCCCGTGAGATCGGTTACGACCAGCTGCCGTCGCAGGACGTGGGCGAGGTCGGGGCATGGCTGCGCCGGGGTGCGCACCGCGGCCACCTGAAGTACTACCTGGACGCGTTCCAGCACACGGTCGCGGTCATGCAGACCCGCGAGGCGCTGATCCGGGTGGCGGCCGAGTGCGCGGAGGATCTCGCCGCCGACGGGATCGTGTACGCGGAGGTGCGGTTCGCCCCCGAGCTGCACGTGGCCGGGGGACTCACCCTGGAGCAGGTGGTCAGCGCGGTCCTGGAAGGCTTCCGGCTGGGCAGCGCCGGGCGCGGCATCACCGTGTACGCGCTGCTCACCGCGATGCGGACCGCCGCGCGCTCGCTGGAGATCGCCGAGCTCGCCGTGCGGCACCGCGACGAGGGGGTGGTCGGGTTCGACATCGCCGGGGCCGAGGCGGGCAGCCCGCCGACCCGGCACCTGGACGCGTTCCAGTACGTGGCCCGGGAGAACTTCCACATCACGATCCACGCCGGGGAGGGTTTCGGGCTGCCGTCCATCTGGGAGGCGCTGCAGTGGTGCGGGGCTGAGCGCCTCGGCCACGGCGTCCGGATCGTGGATGACATCCGGATCGGCGCGGACGGCCACGCCTCGCTGGGCCGCCTGGCCAGCTACGTCCGGGACCGCCGGACGCCGCTGGAGATGTGCCCCTCCTCCAACGTGCAGACCGGGGCGGCCCCGTCCATCGAGACGCACCCGATCGGGCTGCTGCGCCAGATGTCGTTCCGGGTCACCGTCAACACCGACAACCGGCTGATGAGCGGGGTGAGCCTGTCCTCGGAGTTCGCGCTGCTCAGCGAGGCGTTCGGGTACGGCTGGTCCGACTTCGAATGGCTCACGATCAACGCGATGAAGAGCGCGTTCGCGCACTTCGACGAGCGGCTGCAGATCATCAACACGGTGATCAAGCCGGGATTCGCCACCGCCCGCGCCGCGAGCAACGCGGTGGTCCGGGTCCCCGGGCGCCGGTGAAGGGGCGCCCGTGAGTGTCACGGAGAGGGCAGCGGTGAGCCCGGCCGCGGCCGCCGCCGCGGTACTGGGCGTGGCCGGCGCGGGTTCCTCGGACACCGCGCTGCGCCAGCTGCTGCACGGGCTGCCCGGCGTGGACCAGGTGGGCGCGGCCCAGCGGGCCGCCACCCTGGCCACCCGGTCGGTCAAGAAGGACGCCAAGCTCTGGGCGCTGGACACCGCGGTCCGGATGGTCAACCTGACCACGCTGGAGGGCGCGGACACCCCGGGCAAGGTCCGCGGGCTGTGCGCCAAGGGCCGCCAGCCCGATCCCGCCGACCCGGCCGTGCCGCCGGTGGCCGCCATCTGCGTGTACCCCGACCTGGTCGCGGTGGCCCGCGGCGCGCTGGCCGGCAGCGAGGTGAAGGTCGCCTCGGTGGCCACCGCGTTCCCGTCCGGCCGGGCCTCGCTGGCGGTGAAGCTGGCCGACGTGGCCGACGCCGTCGCGGCGGGCGCCGACGAGGTCGACATGGTCATCGACCGGGGCGCGTTCCTGGCCGGCCGGTACGGGCAGGTCGCCGACGAGATCCGGGCCGTCCGCGAGGCCTGCGGCCCGGCCCATCTCAAGGTCATCCTGGAGACCGGGGAGCTGGCCACGCTGGACAACGTGGCCCGGGCCTCGTGGCTGGCCATGCTGTCCGGGGCCGACTTCATCAAGACCTCGACCGGCAAGGTGTCCCCGGCCGCTACCCCGCCGGTCGCCCTGGTCATGCTGGGCGCCGTGGCCGACTTCGCGGCCGCCACCGGGCGCCGGGTCGGGGTCAAGGTGGCCGGCGGGGTCCGCACCGCCAAGGACGCGGTCCGCTACCTGGTCCTGGTCAAGGAGACGGCCGGGCCGGAGTGGCTCACCCCGGCGCTGTTCCGCATCGGCGCCTCCAGCCTCCTCAACGACCTGCTCATGCAGCGCCGCAAGCAGCTCACCGGCGTCTACCCCACCCCCGACTACTTCACCCTCGACTAACCCCCCGCCCCCCGGGGGCCCGGTCAATCTGTCAGCAGTTCGATTTAGACCCCCCAGGAGGGGTCGGATCTGAACCGCTGACGGTTATCCACAGGGGGGGCCGCGGCCGCGGCCGGGCCGCGGGCGGGCTCTCGTCCAGCGTGGCCTGGATCAGCAGCGCCCGGGGCCGGTCCCCGTCCGGCTGCCCCGGGCGGTCGGGGAGGGGCCGGCCGTGCGCGCGGAGCACCTGGCGCAGGTCCGAGACCTCCGCGGCCCAGCCGCGCCCGGCCAGCCACCCGGCGGGGTCGTCCGGGGCCCGGGACTGCACCAATTGCGCCAGCCGCGAGCCTGCGAACTCGCCGGGGTCCCGGGTGGTCACGGTCAGCCCCAGCCAGCTGCCCGGGGCCGAGAGCCCGGTGAGCGAGTCCAGCAGCCGGTCCACGTCGGCCGGGGCGAGGTAGACGAGCAGGCCCTCGGCGATCCACGCGGTGGGCTGGGCCGGGTCCAGGCCCGCGGCGCGCAGCGCCGCCGGCCAGTCGTCCCGCAGGTCGCAGGGCACCACGATGCGCTCGCAGGCGGGCGCGGCGTGGACCGCGGCGAGCACCTGGTCCTTGGGGCCGAGCACGCCGGGGGTGTCCACCTCGAAGCAGCGGGTCCCTGGCGGCCAGGGCAGCCGGAACGCCCTCGCGTCGAACCCGGCCCCGAGCAGCACGACCTGGCGGCAGCCCTGCTGGCTGGCCCGGGCCAGCATCTCGTCCAGGAACACGGTGCGGCCCACCACCCACACCCGCAGCGCGGCCGCCCGCCGGCTCCCGGCGGGGGCGTCCGGGTCCAGCCCGCCCGCCGCCGCGAACGTCGCGGCCAGCGGGTCGGCGAAGAGCCGGTCCGGCCGGGCGGTCTCCCGCGCCCGGACCGCCGCGACGGCCAGCCCGGTCTGGCCGACGCCGTCCAGCGACACCGTGCCGCGCGGCGGGAGGCCGGGGGCCGCGGCGGGGCGGGCCGCCCCGGTGCCGTCCGCGTGGCTGGTGCCGTCCGCGTGGCTGGTGCCGTCCGCGTGGCTGGTCCCGTCCGGGCGCGGCCCGGCGGAGACGGGCTGCGCGAAGGCTCGCGCCGCCTGGGCCGCGAAGCGTTCCGCCAGCTCACGATCGGCGGCCAGGTCCGCGACCGTCTCGGCCAGCCCTTTGCGGCCGGCCAGGACCGTCCAGCAGGCCAGGATCAGCGGGCGGGCCCAGATCGCGCCCGCCAGCCGCCCGATCTCGGCGCCGGTGAGGGTGACGTGCTCGCGGTAGCCGGCCACCACCGCGTCCAGCCGGGACGGCCCTCCGCCGCCCGCCGCCCAGAGCAGGAAGGCCAGCGGGTACAGCCGCGGGCCCCGCCCGGCGCCGGTCCAGTCCACCAGCACCAGGCCGGCGTCCGGCGCGGCGATCGCGTTGGCCGGGACGAAGTCGGGGTGGATCAGCGCCTGCGGCAGGCCCGTGCCGCCGTCCGCGCGGTCCAGTTCGGCCCGCAGCGCCGCCAGCAGCGGCCGCTGATCGGCGGGCAGGCCGGCGGCGGCCGCGTCCAGCCGGTCCCGGGCGGCCGCGATCTCCGCGGCCGGGGTGCCCTGGTGGACCAGGTGATGCCAGCCGCCGCCGTCACGGACGTGGTCAGCAGGCAGCGTGTGCAGCCGGCCGAGCAGGCCGCCGAGCTGGCCGAAGGTGCGCCTGCTGCCGTCCGCCCGTGCACCCTGGAGGTGGCGGGTGACCAGGACGCCCTGGCCTTCGTGGGCCGATACCGGCTCCTGGGCCGCGCACCGCTCGGCGGGAAAATCCTGCTGCTCCAGGTGCCGCAGCAGGGCCGCGTCACCCTCGGCGGCCGCGACCGGCCGGCCCGCGGCGAACACCCGGGCGACCCAGTCCGGCCCGTCTCGCCGGCCGACCCGGTACACGCCCAGATCGAGCTCGGTCAGCTGGCCGACCTGGATCCCGTACCGGGCTTCGAGGTGAGCGGGCAGCGTGTCCTGCCCTGACCTGGGCTGGATCATCGGGCTGGCGGACGGCTCGGCCACGACGCCCACTGTAGAGGGCGGGCCGGCCACCCCGCCTGGCCGGCCAGGCGGGCCGGCCGGGAGGATGCTGGCCGTGACCGGAAGGAGCAGCCCAGCATGATCGTTTTCGCGCAGCTGAGTGACACGCATCTGGACGGCGGCCAGCCCCGGGCCGGCCGGCTCCGCGCGGTGATGGCCAGCCTGGCCGGCGGCCGGGCGCCGCTGGACGCGGTGCTGGTCACCGGGGACGTCGCCGACCACGGCCTGCCCGGCGAGTACGAGCAGGCCCGCTCGCTGCTGGCCGGGCCGTGGCCGGTGCTGATCTGCCCGGGCAACCACGACGAGCGGGCCGCGTTCCGCCGCGTGCTGCTCGGCGGCGAGGGTGATCTGCCCATCAACCAGGTCCACCGGATGCCCGGGGCGGTCTTCGCCCTGTGCGACTCCACCATCCCGGGCCAGGACGACGGGTACCTGGCCGACGACACCCTGGCCTGGCTGGACACCGAACTCGGCGCCGACCCGGCCACCCCGGCGTTCGTGATCCTGCATCACCAGCCGGTGCTGCTGCACACCGAGTCCAGCGACGTCATCCGGCTGTCCGGCGAGGACCGGCTGGCCGCCGTCATCGGGCGGCATCCCCAGGTGGTGGCGGTGCTCTGCGGGCACGCGCACAGTGCGGCGGCGACCACGTTCGCGGGCCGGCCGCTGCTGGTGGCACCCGGCGTGGTGTCCACCAGCGCGCTGCCCTGGGAGGAGCGCGACCGCGCCGACCTGACGGCACCCCCGGCCGTCGCCTACCACGTCCTCGGCGGCGACGGCCGGCTCATCACCCACTACCGGCCGGTCGCGCTCCGGTAACCCGGCGGGCCGGGGCCAGCGGCCGGCCCAGTGACCGGCCCCGTCAGTGGGCGGGCAGGGTGAGGGTCTGGGCGGCGCGGGCGTGGCCGGGACGCTTGCCGGTGAAGATCCACGTCATCCGGGTGAAGTAGCGGTGCCCCGCGTGCCCCGGCCACGACATGGGCCGCCACAGCACGATCAGCACCGGGTAGTCGACGTACTTGCCCTGCGCGCAGGTCGGCGTGCAGTCATCGACCTTCAGCACGCCGTTGCCGTAGGCGGTGCCCCGCCAGGTCTGCCAGTGCAGCGTGCGCAGCAGCTCGTTGGCGGTGCAGCCGACGTCGTAGCCGCCCGGCCGGACCTGGCCCTGGCCGGCGCAGCTGACCATCACCACCGGGCTGGACCCGGCTGACGCCGGGACGACCGCCAGCGCGGTGGCCGTGACGGTCCCGGACAGCGCCAGCAGCCCGGCGGCCACGGCGATCCGCACGCGAGTAAGCCTCATCAGGTGACTCCTTCCAGCAGGGGCTGGACCCCCCTCATCACCTGCTAAGACGCCGGAACCTGGAGATTGGCTGAAAATGATTGGTCACGGTTGCGCATCGGCGGCGGTCACGGGACCGGCCGGCCGTGCCCGTGCTACCGGATGGCCGTGCTACCGGCCCGGGGTCACCTCGGTCAGCCAGGTGAAAGCCTGGTCACTGGCGGGCTGGGCGGGCTGGGCCGGCTGGATGGGCCGGGTGGGCAGGACCGCCGGGGCCGGAGGGCCGGCGGGCGCCGCGGCCGGGGCGCCGAATGCGGCCGGCGGCCCGGGCACGGCCGCCGGGCCGGGCGAGGCCGCCTGGTCGGGAGCACCCGGGCCCGCGCGGTCCGCCGCTGGGTGCACCGAAAGGCCGGCGGTCTCGGTCAGGAACTGCCAGCCGCCCGCGTGGTCGCCATTCGGGTAAATGGCAGCCCGCACGGTGGCGATGAGCTTGGCCACCGCGAGTTCCAGGTTCTCCTGGACGATCGTCATCGACGCGGTCACCCAGCCCTGGGCGAGCGACGCGGTCAGGTCCACGTCCTCGATCGCCGGGTCGGTCTCCTCGATCTCGGCCAGCGCGTAGGCGAGCGCGTCGAAACGGGAGCCGTCGAGGGGACCGCCGCCCTGGACCCTCATCTCGCCGTAGAACTTCATTCCTGCGCCCCTTGCTCAACGGTCTTCCGGAGGATGCTAGCCCAAACCACCTGACCGTGAGCGAAGCGCGACGAAGCCGCCTGCTCGCCCGCTACGCCGGGGCGAGCTGGCCCTGGCTCATCACCACCACCCTCGGGGACCGGCGGGCGATGGTGCTGTCGTGGGTGACCAGCACAATCGTGAGCCCGCGTTCGGCGGTCAGCTTCTCCAGCAGCGCGATGATCTCATCGCGGGTGCCCTCGTCCAGGTTGCCGGTCGGCTCGTCGGCCAGCAGCACCTTCGGGTCCTTGACCAGCGCCCGGGCGATCGCCACCCGCTGCTGCTGGCCCCCGGACAGCTCGGCAGGCAGGTGCCGGGCCCGGTCGGCCAGCCCCACGGATTCCAGCGCCGCCTGCACCCGGCGGCGCCGCTCACCGGCCCGCAGGTGCAGCGGGATCAGCGCCGCCTCCACGTTGTCGGCGGCGGACAGGGTGGGCATCAGGTTGAAGGTCTGGAAGATGAACCCGATCGACGTGGCCCGGACCCGGGTCAGCTGCGCCTCCCGCAGCCGCGCCAGATCGCGCCCGCCGAACTCGACCGTCCCGTGGTCCGGCCGGTCCAGCCCGCCCAGCAGCTGGAGCAGGGTGGTCTTGCCGTGGCCGGTGCGGCCCTGGATGGTCAGCCACTCGCCGTCGCCGATCCGCACCGACACGTCCCGGACGGCGGGGATGGCCTGGCGGCCCTTGCGGTAGGTCTTGCTGACGCCGGTCAGCGTGTACATGGTGCCTCCTGCCCGGCCGCCCGTTCCCGGGCGGCGCGCTCGACCTGCTACTCGACCCGGGCCAGTGCGGCGGCGGGCCGCAGCTGGGCGATCCGCCAGCTGCCGAACGTGCCGGCGATCAGGCCGCCGGCCAGGGCCAGCGCCACGGCGGCCGCGATCACGGCCAGGCTGACCGGCGCGGACATCGGCACCAGCACCGTGTGCGCCGCGCTGCCCGACCCCGGCGGGCTGGCCGACCCGCCGGACGCGGTCACCCCGGGCCCGCCCGCCGAGGAGAAGTGCGGCCCGGCGGGCGCGGCCAGGGTCGCGGACAGCTTCGGCGCGACCCTGGTGATGATCGCGGCGCCCGCGACCCCGAGCGCGGCCCCGGCCGCGCCGCCCGCCAGGCCCAGGACCAGCGACTCGCCCATCACCTGGGCGATGATCCGGGTGCTCCGCCAGCCGAGCGCCTTGAGCGTGCCGAACTCGCGGACCCGCCGCGACACCGCGGCCACGGTCAGCAGGCTGGCCACCGCCACGGCCGCGGCCAGCACCAGGACCGACAGCCAGCGGCCCAGGTCACCGGCCAGCCGCGCGGTGCTGGACAGCGAGCCGGTCACCTCGCTGGCCAGGCTGGCCGAGGTGGTCACGGTCGCCTTCGGCATCAGCCGGGAGATCTCGCGGGCCACGGCCGGCACCACGGCCGCGCTGGACGCGGCCACGTAGATGGTGTTTACCTGGCCGGTGAGCCGCTTGTCCTGGTCGCTGCGGGCCAGCGCCTGGGCGCGGGCCAGCGGGATGTAGGCGTTCGGCGGGCTGGCGCCCTGCGGCTGGGTGACGATGCCGACGATGGTGAACCGGGTCTTGGCGATCGTGATCGTGCCGCCGGGCTTCAGCTTGTTCGCGGTCGCGTAGTTCGCGTCGACCACGGCGACGTTCGCGTGCGCGTCGGCCGGGGCCAGGTTCCGGCCCCGGCTGATCCGGCCGGTGCTCAGCGGGCCGAGCCCGGGATGGGTGAGATCCGTGCCGTCCACGCTGACGACGCGCGGCTGGGGCAGGGAGCCCCCGTTAGCCACCGAGGCGGGGATGGCGATCTGGGTGTCGCTCAGGATCAGGCCCCCGGCGGCCCCGGTGACCCCGGGCAGGGCGCGGACCGACGCGACCCTGGCCGCGGGGATCGGGCCGGATGACCCGCTGATCAGGTTGTCGAGCTTGGTCGCGCCCTGATGGCAGTGGCTGCCCTGGCAGACCTGGGAGCCGCCCGGGCTGATCGTGACCCTGGTCCGGCCGCCGGGGGAGGCCACCGCCGGCTTGGTGGTGACCGTGATGTCGGTGCCCACCCCGTAGAGCGACTTGAGGACGCGGCCCTGCGCGGCCCGGACCCCGGCCGCCGCGGCGGTCACCGTGATCACCAGGCCGATGCCTACCGCGAGGCCCAGCGCGATGACGACGGCCTGCTTCCTGCGCCGCCATAGCTCGCGCCGCAGGAACGTGACGTAGAACATGGGCTCTCCTCGTGGTGACGCCGGTGTATGGCGAAGGTCTACGCGGACGCCGGTTGCGGGGCGGTGACAGTGCGTGTAACCCCGGTGCAACCGCCTCCCCGGCAGCCTGGAACCGATCGAGGCTCAGGCTCTGGTCAGCGTTCCCTGACCTCGCTCTGGGCTTCGTTGCGGAAAATCCGGAGGGGGCAGCTGGGAAAGGAGCGCGCGATGCGCGTCCTGGTGGTGGAAGACGACCGCGAGCTGGCCGAGGCGATCGGCGTGGGGCTGCGGCGCGAGCGGATGGCCGTGGATCTCGCACACGAGGGGAACGGTGCGCTGGAGCGGGCCCTGTGCACCGGGTACGACGTGATCGTGCTGGACCGGGACCTGCCCGGCCTGCACGGCGACGACCTGTGCGCCGAGCTGGTCCGGGCCGGCTGCCGCAGCCGGGTGCTGATGCTGACCGCCGCGGCCACGATCGGGGACCGGGTGGACGGGCTCAGCCTGGGGGCCGACGACTACCTGCCCAAGCCGTTCGCGTTCGCCGAGCTGGTCGCGCGGATCCGGGCGCTGCTGCGGCGGGCCCAGCCGGCCCTCGCGCCGCTGCTGTGCCGCGGCGATCTCATGCTCGACCCGGCCCGGCGCTGCGCCCGGCGGGGCGGCCGGGTCCTGGATCTCGGCCCCAAGGAATTCGGGGTGCTGGAGGTCCTGCTCGCCGCGCAGGGCCGGGCCGTCCCGGCCGAGGAACTGCTGGAGCGGGTCTGGGACGAGATGGCCGACCCGTTCACCACCGCGGTCAAGGTGACGGTCAGCCGGCTGCGCCGCAAGCTGGGCGACCCGCCGGTCATCGAGACCGTGGCCCAGGCCGGCTACCGGATCTGACGTGACCGCGGGCACGGGACGGGCGGCCTGGGGGGCCAGGCTGGCAGGCCGGCTGCCGCGGCGCACCATCCGGCTGCGGCTGACCCTGCTGTACGGGGTGCTGTTCCTGGCCTCCGGGGCGGCGCTGCTCGGCCTGACCTACCTGCTCGTGGCCAGCAACCTGCCGATGCAGCTCCGGGTCTCCGGCTCCGCGCAGCCGTCGCAGCTGCCGCCGTCCCTGTTCGCCGTCCAGTCGCAGGCCGGGCAGCAGCGCAGCCTGGCCCTGGAGGATCTGCTGGTCCAGTCCGGGATCGCGCTGGCCGTCATGACCGTGCTCTCCATCGGCCTGGGCTGGGTGGTCGCCGGGCGGGTGCTGCGCCCGCTGCGCACCATCACCGCGGCGGCGCAGCACACCTCGGCCAGCAACCTGCACGAGCGCCTGGCCATGACCGGCCCGGACGATGAGCTGAAGGAGCTGGCCGACACCTTCGACGCGTTCCTCGCCCGGCTGGAAGGGGCGTTCGACGCGCAGCGGCAGTTCGTCGCCAACGCCTCACACGAGCTGCGCACGCCGCTGGCCCGGCAGCGGACGCTGATCGAGGTGGCGCTGGCTGACCCGCGGCGCAGCACCGCCTCGCTGCAGGCCGCCTGCGGGCGCGCCCTGGCCGCCAGTGAGCAGCAGGAACGGCTGATCGACGCGCTGCTCACGCTGGCCCACACCCAGCGCGGGCTGCGCGCCCGGGTGCCGATCGACGTGGGCGCCATCACCCGCGACGTGCTGGAGGCGCGCCGGGACGACGCCGCGCGCAGCGGCCTCACGGTCCGGGCCGACCTGGGGGCGGCGCCGTCGGCGGGTGACCCCAGGCTGGCCGAGCGGCTGGCGGCCAACCTGGTCGGGAACGCGATCCGGCACAACACGCCGGGTGGCTGGATCAGCGCCAGCAGCGGGATCAGGGCGGGCCGCGCGGTGCTCACCGTGGCGAACAGCGGCCCGGTGGTCCCGCCCGCGCAGGTCGGCCGGCTGTTCGAGCCGTTCCAGCGGCTCGGCGAGGACCGGGTCGGCAGCGAGGGCGGCAGCGGCCTGGGGCTGTCCATCGTGAAGGCGGTGGCGGCCGCGCACGACGCCTGGATGCACGCCCGGGCGCTGCCCGGCGGGGGCCTCGAGGTCCAGGTCCACTTCCCGGCCGGCGCCGCCGCGGCGATGGGGGCCCGCGGCTGCGTCACGGACTGAGCGGGCGGCCCGTCCGGGCCGCCCGCTCGAGTCCCCCGCCCCCGGTCCCCCCCGGTCCCCCCCGGCCCTTATGGGTTCAGGCCTCTGGGTTCAGGCCAGGCCTCAGGGGATCAGCCCTTGGTGAAGGACTTCAGCTCCTCGTCGTTCATGATCGCCGCCTTGCCTCCCGCGTTGCTGGTCATCTCGCTCTTCACCGGGCCGACCCCGTTCACGACCCAGGTCCGGATGTCCATGTTGACCGCGACCCCGGAGAACTTCTCCGACATCACCTCGTCGATGACGGTGGCCTGGTAGGTGCCCGCCGGGACGGTGACCGTCTGGGTGCCCTCGCCCTTGACCACGACGTGGGTCCGGATGGTATTGGTCTGGCCGGCCATGGTCGTGGTCATCACCAGCGTGTCGTGGTGCGGCTGGCCGGACGCGAGCTGGGCCGCGCTGGGCCACAGGACGCCGCCCGACTTGATCTTGAACGAGCCGCCCGTGGTGGTCATCGGCACCGTGATCGAGCCGTCGGAGTGGACGATGAGGGCGGACGTGGTCGTGTCCGGGGCCCCGCCGCCCAGGGCATCGGAGTCCTTCATGACAACTTTGCTGCCGCTGGCCACGGGGCGTACCGAGATCACCTGGTTGGTCACGGTGCCCTTCTCGCCGCTCAGCTTGTCTACGTACACCCACTTGTTTCCCACACTCAGCGGGAAGAAGGCGACGGTGCCGCTCCCCGTCGACAGGGAACCGGAGGACCCGGAATCCGAGGTGCCCGCGGCCGAGGGGGAGCCCGCCGCAGCGGGCTGGCTGGATGTGGCGGCCGTGCTGGCGCCGGAGCTGTTCCCGCAGCCCGCCAGGGCCAGCCCGGAGGCCGCCGCGGCGGCGAGGATGCCCGCCACGGTGGTGCGCGAGGTAAAGCCTGATCTGTTCATGTCCTGCCTCGGTCTGGGGGTTCGTTCGGTAGGGGATAGCCGGCTCAGCGCAGCAGGTCGTTGATGACGCCGCCGATGACACCGCCTTCCACGGCCGCCTTGCGGTTGTCGGGTGCGCTCAGGTAGGGCGCGAGCGACGCGGCGAACACGGGCAGCGGCATGGACTGCAGCCAGACCGTGCCGGGCCCGGACAGGACCGCGAAGTGATGCGTGTCGCCCCCGAAGTAGCGGTTGGCCACCCCTTGGACACGCATCACCTGGAAGGCCATGGACGCGTCGAACATGCCGACGTGCCCGGGGTGCACGCGCAGCGACTGGCCCGCGGCCAGCTCGTAGTGGATCACCTCGCCGGAGAGCTCGACCCAGGCCCGGCCCTGGCCGCCGATGCGCTGCAGCAGGAAACCCTCGCCCGCGAAGACGCCCGCGCTGAACGACTGCTGGAAACCGGCGCTGATCTGGATGCCCGGGGTCCCGGCCAGGAACCCGTGCCGGTGCACCATGAACTCCCGGGCCGGCGTGACGTCGACCGGGCGGATGCTGCCCGGCAGCTTCGCGGCGAAGGCGATGGTCCCCGGTGCGCCCTTGGCGCAGTACGTGCTCATCAGCAGCGACGAGCCGCCGATCTTGCGCTTCAGGGCACCCATCAGGCCCTGCCCGCCCACGCCGCCGCCCAGGCCGGTGGACATCTGGATGGAATCGGTCATCCAGGAGAACTCGCCCGCTTCCGCGACGACGCTCTCGCCCGGGTCGAGGGCGATCGAGAGCACCGGCATCGTGGTCCCGAGCAACTGGTCCTGCATGGGGGGATTCCTTCCGCTGGAGGCGCGAGCGGCCGCCCTGCCGGCCGCTCACGCCTAGGTTTACGCCGCGGAGGGGGGCCGCCGAATCCCGGTAACCATGTAGCCGCGCGGGCGCCGGCCATCTGGCGCGGGGACCCGCGGACGGCGGCGTTATAACAGCCCGCGGGTTATGACATCGTGGCGGCCAGCCCGTGGGCCAGGGCGTAGCGGGCCGCTTCCACCCGCCCGGCCAGGCCGAGCTTGCGGTAGATGGTGGCCAGGTGCCGCTCGACGGTGGCCGGGCTGAGCTGCAGTTCGGCGGCGATCTGCTTGTTGCTCATCCCCCCGGCCAGCAGCCGCAGCACCTCGGCCTGCCGGGCGGTCAGCCCCCCGGGCAGCGGGCCCGCGGTGGCCTCGCCGGTCTCGGCCAGCGCCGCGCGGACCTCGGCCAGCCGCTGCGAGTTGCCCAGCCCGCTGGCCAGGGCCTCGGCGGCGCGCAGATGCTGGGCGCCCTCGCCGGGCCGGCCGAGCCGGTAGCAGGCGCGGCCGAGCCCGGTCATGGCCTCGACCGCGTCATGGCCGTGGCCGATCTCCTGGTAGGCGGCCACGGCCACGGCGTAGTGCCCGGCCGCGTCGGCCCAGCGCTGCTGGTGCGCCGCGACGTTGCCCTGGTTGGTGCGGACGGTCCCGATGAGCTGCGGGTGGCCGAGATCGGCGGCCAGCGCGGCCGCTTCCGCGAGGGCCCGGTCCGCCGCGTCCCACTGGCTGGTCCGGGTGAGCAGGTCACCCAGGTTGGCCAGCCCGATGGCCAGCGACTGGCGATCGCCGAGCTGCCGCTTGATCATCAGGGCCTGCTCGAACAGCTCACGGGCCCGGCCCAGTTCGCCGTCATCCACCTCGAGCAGGGCCATGTTGTTGAGCGCGGCGGACAGGGCGCGGCGGTCACCGAGGCCGGCCCGCAGTTGCATGGCCGTGGCGAAGCTGCGCCGGGCCGCGGCCCGGTCGCCCAGATAGCGGTACGCGGAGCCGAGCACGGTCGCGGCGGTCGCGGTGCGGTCGGGCACGCCCAGTGGCTCCAGGATGCGCAGCGCCAGCCGGGCCTGGCGGACCGCCTCGCCGTAGTCGCCGTTCTCCGCGGCCAGCACGGCCGCCGAGCAGAACGCCCGCCCGGCCGGCTCGTCGCGCCGCTGGCCCGCCTGGGCCAGCAGGGTCCCCAGCCAGGCCCGGCCGTAGCCCAGCCGTCCGCGGAGCAGCCACCAGCGCCACAGCGCCGCGCCCATGTCCAGGCCCAGGCCGATATCGCCGTGATCCTCTGACCATTGCAGTGCCTGGTCCAGGTCGGCGCCGGCGGCCGCGAGCCGGGCGGTCCATTCCGCCGCGTCCCGCCCGGCCAGGCCGGTCTCGCTGCCCTGGGCCAGCGCGGCGAAGTGCTGCGCGTGCCGCTGGCGGACCGCCGGCCCGGTGCCGGATTCGGCCAGCCGGACCGCGGCGAACGTGTGCATCGTGTCGAGCATGCTGAACCGGTTGTGCTCGCTGCCCCGGGTGACCACGAGCCAGGAGGAATCGACCAGGCTGCGGATCAGGTGGGCCGCCGCGGGCCCGGCGTCGCTGACCGCCTGGGCGTCGGCCAGCGTGAACGGCCCGGCGAACACGCTGAGCACGCCGGCCAGCCGCTGCTCCCCGGGCTGGAGCAGGTCGTAGCTGGCCCGGACCACGTCAACCAGCCGCCGTCCCCGGGACGGCGGGGTGCCGGGTGAGTCCTGGTCGAGAAGGACCGCCCGCTGCTGCAGGATCTCCCGGACGGACAGCGCCCCGACCCAGCCGGCGATCAGCTCGATGGCCAGCGGCAGGCCGTCCAGCCTCCGGCAGAGCTCACCGATGGCGTGGGGCGGCACATCGGCGACGCTGAAGCTGGGCAGCCGCTCCCGGGCCCGGGCGACGAACAGCTGCACGGCATCAGACTCCGCGATGTCCGCCACCCCGGCGGCGGCGGACGGGCACTCCAGCGGCGGCACGGTCCAGCACACCTCGCCCGGCGCGCCGAGGAGGACGCGGCTGGTGACCACGACCCGCACTCCCGGGCCCGCGCCGAGCAGGTCCCCGGCCAGCGCGGCGACCGCGTCCCGCAGGTGCTCCGCGCCGTCCAGCACGATCAGCCGCGGAGTCTCGGCCAGGGCCGCGGTGATGGACTGGGGCAGCGGCACCCCGGCCCGGTCGGGCACCCGCAGGCCGCTGGCCAGCGCGGTGATCAGGGACTCGGGCTGGCGCACGGTTTCGAGCGGGATGAACGCGACCGGGAGCGACGGCGCGCTCCGGCTGATGGCTTCCGCGGCGAGCCGGGTCTTGCCCGCGCCGCCCGGCCCGATCAGGGTGAGCAGCCGGGCCCGGTCCAGCAGCCCGGTGAGCTCGGCCAGCTCACGGTCGCGGCCGATGAAGCTGGACTGGGCGACGGGCAGCACGGGGGCGCCCGGATCCGCCGGCGCCGGCGCTGGCGGGGCTTGTGCTGGCGGGGCTGCTGCTGGCGGGGTGCCGGGGCCGGCCGCCGCCTGGCCGTCGCGGGCCTCGAAGTCGGCGAGCGCCTGACGGGCT
Source organism: uncultured Actinomycetes bacterium (assembly GCA_963851025.1). Lineage (GTDB taxonomy): Bacteria > Actinomycetota > Actinomycetes > Streptosporangiales > Streptosporangiaceae > RYN-230. The sequence continues at coordinate 164,536 of CAWKOA010000016.1, read as the reverse complement.
CGCGGCGACATCTGGGTCCGCCCGGTCTCCCACCGGTTCACGGTGGCGAAGGACACGCCGAGCAGGCGGGCGAGCTGTTCCTGGCTCAGGCCGTGCCTGGCCCGCAGCTGGCGGAGCCGGGCCGCGGCTGATCCGGCCGGGTCGCCGCCGCGCGGCTCGCCGTTCACGCTCGCAGCCTACGATGCGGCCCGTTTCCGGGGGAGTCGCCCGGAGAAACTCTTCAGCTCACGTGTGGCGTTCTTGCGGCTGGTTTACAGCCGCCGGGCGAGAGTTGTCCCCCTAGGCCCGGATGCAGCGTGGTGAGAGGATTCCCCGGATCCCGTGCCTGTACTTCAACACGTTCACGGTGCACACCCCCACCCCGGACGGGACCGCGGACTGGAACCAGTGGACGCTGGCCACGCTGAGCTACGCCGGCGGGACGGCATGTTCCTGTGGAACGAATCCACCGGCGCCCTCTACCTGTGGGCCGGGCTGACCGCGGCGGACAACGGCGACGGGACCGGCACGCTTTCCTACACCCAGTACCGGATCGCCGCGCACTGGCACACCGGGAAGCCGCTGGCCACCCTGGAGGCGGCCGACATCAACGGTGATGGCGTGCCCGACCTCTGGACCGTCACCCCGGCGGGCGCCGCGCAGGCCTACCTGGTCTCCCGCCTGTCCGCGAACGGCAGCGCGCAGATCAGGGCCGGGAAGCGGCAGCAGTTGCCCTGACCGGCCCGGCGGGGGCGCGCCAGGCGCCGCGCCGATCCGCGCCGATGTGCTGCCCGTGGGAAGCTGCCCTGCCCCGTGGCTGGTTCACTTCTCTTAACCGGATCGGGAGACCAGGGTGACCCACCTCGTGGACGGCAGGACGATCGCCGTGACGATGGCCACGGCGACCGCCGCGGCGGCCGCCGTGCTGAGCAGCGGCGGGATCACCCCGACCCTGGCGGTGCTGGTCCCCACCGACGACGCGGGCGCGGCCTGGTACGTCCGGTCCATCCAGCGGGCCGCGACCCGGGCCGGCATCGCCTGCCAGGTCCACCGGATGGGCGGCCCGCCCGGCCCGCCGCCCAGCGCCGGGCAGATCACCGACCGCCTCGCGGAACTCTCCGCCGACCCGGCGGTGCACGGCGTCGTCTGCCAGGCCCCGCTGCCGCCCGGCGTCGGCCTCCCCGGCGTGGGCACGGCGATCCCCGTCGCCAAGGACGTCGACGGGGCCAACCCGGCCTCGCTGGGCGGGCTGGCGGCCGGGCTCCCGGGCGTCTTCGCCCCGGCCACCGCCGCGGCCGTGCTGGCCATCCTGCGCCATGAGCGGGTCCCGCTCAGCGGCCGCCGGGCGGTCGTGGTCGGCCGGTCGACGGTGGTCGGCAAGCCAGCCGCGCTGCTGCTGCTGGCCGGGCACGCCACGGTCACCATCGCGCACTCCCGGACCCCGGACCTGCGGGCCGTCTGCCGGGAGGCGGACATCCTGGTCGTGGCGGCCGGCCAGCCGGACCTGATCGGGGCGGACCACGTCCGCCCCGGTGCCGTGGTGATCGACGTGGGCACCAGCACCGGCGGACGACGGGGGGCTGGCCGGCGACGTGGACGCGGCGGCGGTGACCGGGATCGCCTCGGTCCTCACCCCCGTGCCCGGCGGCGTCGGCCCGGTCACCACGGCCGTGCTGATGCAGCACACGCTCCAGGCCGCGGCCCGCACCGCCGAGCCGGCCGGGCTGGCAGGCCCGGCCGAGCCGCCGGGGCCGGCCCGCAGGCCGGCTTCGCCGGGTCAGCGCCTTAGATGGCGCGCGCCGAGCGCCTGCTGGTGATGGTCAGGTCCAGCCGGGCCGGCAGCGTCATGTTCTGCACCGCCAGCCGGGCATGGGCCAGGGCCTCGGTCTCGATGCGCTGGCGCAGCGCGTCGAAGTCGGCGTTCTCGTCCAGCGCGGCGGTGACCACCAGCCGGGGGTCGGCGGGGTCGCCCAGCAGCCGGGCCCGCGCCGAGCTCACCCCGCGGTAGCTCTCGATCTCCGCCAGCACCGCCCCGGTCAGGGCGGGGCCGGCCAGGATGGTCCGCTCGCTCTGGCCGCGCGGGGAGATCAGCAGGTCACCGGAGCGGTCCGTGGAGAACAGCAGGGCGATCAGCCAGCGGAGGGCGAGCAGCACGAGGATCGCGGCGGCCACCGCGGCGACCGGCCACAGCCAGCCGCCGTGGGTGCCTGCGAAATGCCCGGTCGGGTTGTCGAGCAGGGTGGAGTGCTGGGTGAAGGACCCGAACGCCCCGAGGGACGCGGCGCCAGCGGCGCCGCCCGCGGCGATCATCAGGACGGCCAGCAGCGACCAGCACGGTGCGGTTGGTCCGGTCGGCATGCATCAGCGGCTCCCTGGGCGGACGTGCACGGACACCGACGGGGCCCGGCGCAGCCGCAACGCGGTCAGGCGCTCGCCGACCGCGGCCTTGACCGGGTCCTGCAGGCCCCGGGCCGCGGCCCGGTCCCGGGCCAGGGCGGTGGCCGCGACCGACACCTTGCGGCGCCGCACGGTCACCGAGGCGCCGCGGACGCCGTCCACGCCGACGGCCGCCGACCGGATGGCCGCGGCCAGGCCCCGGCGGGTGTAGGCGGTATCGATGTCCGCGGCTCCCGCATCCGCGGGCTCGGCCACCAGCCGGGTCACCCGCGCGGGCTTGAGCTCGGCGATCAGCAGGATGAGGCCCAGCGCGATCAGCACGCCGCAGGCGACCCGCACGCCGCCCGCCGTCCAGGTCGTCCGGCGGGCCCAGTCGTAGGCCGTGTGCCAGGGCACCAGCGCCGGGCGGTGGCCCGCCGCGCTGGCGATGACCTCCACGATCAGGACCACGCCCCCGGCCATGACCGCCAGGGCGAGCAGCGCGCCCAGGACCCGGTTAGCCAGCCTCATCGTTGTTCCCTTCCTGCCATCAGGGCGCTCTCCATCGTCACCGTCAGCGGACCCTGGCCGGCTTGTCCAGCCGGGTCACCAGGCCGGTGACCGAGATGTCCACCTCGAGCACGGTCATGCCGGTCAGCTCCCGCACCCGGCGGCGCACCTGCTCGCGGACCGCGCTGGTCACCGCGGGTACCGAGGCCGGCCAGCGGACGCTGATCGACAACTCCAGCGCCACGGTCGAGCCGTCCACGTCCGCCGAGACCTTCGGCAGGCCGGACAGGCTGGTCTTCCGCGTGCCGAGCGCCCCGGCCCCGGCCAGCGAGCGGCCCAGCACGCGGGGGGCGGAGGATCCGGCGTCCGGGACCTCGGCCGCGGCGCAGGCGGCCACCTTCTCCACCACGCGGTCGTTGAGGGTGATCAGGCCCAGGCTGGTCCGTCCCGGCGGGGATCCCGGCGCGTCCAGCGCGCCCGGGCCGTCCGCGGGTCCGGGCGGGCCCGGGTCAGCGAGGGGCCCGGGGCCCGCGGGCTCGAGTTCGGTGCTGGCGGTCATCGCCGGTCGCGCCGGCCGGACAGGTAGGTGCCCAGGTCCAGCTCGCCGTCCAGGACCCGGCCCACCACGAGCCCGATCGCCCCGAACAGGGCGACGATGAGCATCTGCCCGAAGCTGCCGAAGGCCAGGGCCAGGCCCAGCGCCAGGCCGATCAGGATGCCGATGGTCGTGCGTGTCATGTCGTCTCACAATCAGGTGCTAGAAAGCGGGTCTACCTGACCCGTGGCGGCGGGACCCGCCAGCCGGCCCGGCGGGCCACCGCGCTCAGCAGGATGACCAGCCACGTCCTGTCCGGGACCACCACCACGCGGGCCCGCGAAGGCGGGGCGTGCGGGTGGTCCAGGGCGGCCAGCCCGGCCGCGAAGGCGGCGGGATCGCCGCCGCGATCGGGGTGGCAGGCCCGGATGAACTCGCGGCGCGCGCGGCGCCGCTCCCGCTCGTCGCTGCGCCGGCTCACGCACCGGCCGGGGTCCCGGCCAGGTCGGCCACCTCGATGTCCACCCGGCGCGGGCCGGCCAGCGCGGCCACCGCCCGCCGGACCTGGCTGGCCAGTTCGGCCACGGGCACACCCCAGCGCCCGCGGACCGAGATCAGCACGTGGTCCGGGCGGACCCGGATGCCCGGCCACCTGCCGTCCGGGGAAGTAGGACACCACGCCGCCCCAGGGACCGGCGACAAGATCATCGACGGACGGGCAGGCGCGGACCGCTGCGGCCACGGCGTCCAGGTCGACGCCGTCGATCACGGCCGGCCCGTCCGCCAGGCGGCCACCCGGCGGGGTCGGCCGGACTGGTCATGACACCCGGGACGGGGTGCTGTCGTCGCTGGTCCGAGCTGCCCGGCAGGTAGACATCGTCCACGTTCACGTTGACCTCGACCACCTCGAGTCCGGTCATCCGCTCCACGGCCTGCTTGACGTTGCGCTGGATGCTCCGGCCGAGGTCGGCGATGCTGACGCCGTACTCCACCACGATGTCCAGGTCGACGGCGGCCTGGCTCTCCCCGACCTCGACCCCCACGCCCTGGGCCACGTTCGGGCCGGAACTGCCCGGGATGCGCTCACGGACCGCGCCGAAGGCGCGGGTGGTCGAGACACCCATCGCGTGCACCCCGCTGACCTCGCGGCAGGCCACCCCGGCGATCTTCTGCACGACGCCCTGCGCCACGCTGATCTTGCCGTCGTCGGTGGTCATCCGGTCGGTGATCGGCCCGGGGTCGGTGACCGGCGCGGGGGTCCTGGCGGACCGGGTGGTGTCTGTCTGGGTCATCAGCTAACACTCGTCTCTGTCGTTGGGTCTTCATCTGTTATTCGTTGCGTGCGGCCCATTGGGTAACCCGCCGGCGCAGGACGTCACCGTCAACGTCACCGTGGACGACGTCATCACCTGACCAGCCGGGATGGCACGCTGCGGTCGCGGGCCGATGCCGGCCGCCCGGGGCGGGGTAGGTTAACGCCATGGTCGCCACCTCACCCCGGCCCGCCCCGGACTGGGACTACGCCCCGGCGCCCGAGTCCGCGGACGTGGTGTCGATCGCCCCCCGCTACGGGCTTTTCACCGGCGGCGAGTTCGTCCCGCCCGCCGCCGGCGGCTACTTCGCCACGCTGAACCCGGCCACCGAGGAGCCCCTGGCCGAGGTGGCGCAGGCCGGCCCGCCGGACGTGGACCGGGCCGTCGCCGCCGCCCGCCAGGCCTACGAGGGACCCTGGGGCGCCACCCCGGGCCGGGAACGGGCCAAGTACCTGTACCGGATCGCCCGGATCATCCAGGAGCGGGCCCGCGAGTTCGCCGTGCTGGAAAGCCTGGACAACGGCAAGCCGATCCGGGAATCGCGGGACGTGGACATCCCGCTGGCCGCCGCGCACTTCTTCTACTACGCAGGCTGGGCCGACAAGCTGGAGCACGCCGGGTTCGGCCCGGACCCGCGGCCCCTCGGCGTGGCCGGCCAGGTCATCCCGTGGAACTTCCCGCTGCTGATGGCGGCCTGGAAGCTGGCCCCGGCCCTGGCGGCCGGCAACACCTGCGTGCTCAAGCCGGCCGAGACCACGCCGCTCACCGCGCTGCTGCTGGCCGAGGTCATCGGTGAGGCGGGCCTGCCGCCCGGCACGGTGAACATCCTGACCGGCGACGGCGCCACCGGGCAGGCCCTGGTCGCGCACCCCGGCGTGGACAAGATCGCGTTCACCGGCTCGACCGAGGTGGGCAAGGAGATCCAGCGCGCGGTGGCCGGCACGGGCAAGAGACTCACCCTGGAGCTGGGCGGCAAGGCGGCCAACGTGGTCTTCGACGACGCCCCGCTGGACCAGGCGGTGGAGGGCATCGTCAACGGGATCTTCTTCAACCAGGGGCACGTGTGCTGCGCGGGCTCCCGGTTGCTGGTCCAGGAGTCGGTCGCGGACACGGTGCTGGACCGGCTCAAGCGGCGGCTCGGCTCGCTGCGCCTGGGCGACCCGCTGGACAAGAACACCGACATCGGCGCGATCAACTCGCGGCAGCAGCTCGACAAGATCACCGAGCTGACCGCGGCCGGCGAGCAGGAGGGCGCGCAGCGCTGGTCACCGGCCTGCGCCCTGCCCGACCGGGGCTACTGGTTCCCGCCCACCGTGTTCAGCGGGGTCAGCCAGGCGCACCGGATCGCCCAGGAGGAGATCTTCGGGCCGGTGCTGTCCGTGCTCACGTTCCGCACCCCGGAGGAGGCCGTGGCCAAGGCGAACAACACCCCGTACGGGCTGTCCGCCGGGATCTGGACCGAGAAGGGCAGCCGGATCTTCTGGATGGCGCAGCGCCTGCGCGCCGGGGTGATCTGGGCCAATACCTACAACCGGTTCGACCCGGCCAGCCCGTTCGGCGGTTACCAGGAGTCGGGCTTCGGCCGGGAAGGCGGCCGTCACGGGCTGGCCGGGTACCTCGATGCCTGACCGCCGGGCCACCGGGGCCAAACCCGGAAAATCTTCCGCAACGAAAAGCTCGCGTAAGGCTCCCTCAGCCCAGGCTGGCGCGAAGGGGGCGGGGGCAGGCGTGACCCGGCGCCGGCGGCGGATGGGGCTGGCCAGGCGGGGGCGGACGTGACCCGGCGCCGGCCGCGGATGGGGCTGGCCGGGCGGCCGCAGGCCAGCCCGGCACCGGCCGGACCGCCTCGGCGTCCCGGCCCGGCGGGGAGGCGCCAGCCGGGGACGGGACCGGCCGGCTGGGGGTCCGCAAGACCTACAAGCTGTTCATCGGCGGCGCGTTCCCCCGGTCGGAGTCGGGCCGGTCGTACCCGGTCACGGCGCCGGACGGGACGTTGCTGGCGCACGCCGCGCTGGCGTCCCGCAAGGATGCCCGGGACGCCGTGGTCGCGGCCCGCAAGGCGTTCGGGGGCTGGTCCGGGGCGACGGCCTACAACCGGGGGCAGGTCCTCTACCGGGTGGCCGAAATGCTCGAAGGCCGCGCGGGGCAGTTCACCGATGAGGTCCTCGTTGCGGCGAATTATCGTGACCGGGACGGTGCGGCGCGGGACGTGGCGCAGGCCATCGACCGGTGGGTCTGGTACGCGGGCTGGCCGGACAAGGTCGCGCAGGTCGCGGGGGGCGCCAACCCGGTGGCCGGGCCGTACTTCAACCTCAGCGTGCCCGAGCCCACCGGGGTCGTCGCGGTGCTCGCGCCGCCGGCCGGCGGGCTGCTCGGGCTGGCCAGCGTGCTCGCGCCGGTCATCGCCACCGGGAACACCGCGGTGCTGGTGGCCAGCGGGCCGGCCGCGCTGGCCGCGGTCAGCCTGGCCGAGGTGCTGGCCACCTCCGACGTGCCGGGCGGCGTGGTCAACGTGCTGACCGGGCGCCCCGCCGAGCTCGCGCCGGTGCTCGCCGGGCACCAGGACGTGAACGCGATCGACCTGACCGGCGCGGACCCGGCGGACCGGGCGGAACTGGAGCGGCTCGCGGCCGGGAACGTCAAGCGGGTGTTCGCGGCCGGGCCAGCGTGGCGGGCCGAGGACTGGGCGGCGGCGCCGGGGACGCGGCGGCTGCTGGCCTTCCTGGAGACCAAGACCGTCTGGCACCCGGTCGGCATGTAGCGGGCTGGCCGGCCCGGGCTAGCCAATATGGGCCGCGAGAACCGCCGCGGCCAGCACGAGCAGGGCCGCCAGCGCGGCCAGGATGCCGGGGTTCAATCGCCGCCGGCGGCCCCGCCGGGCCTGGCCGCCGTGCCGGCCAGGCCCGGCGTGGACCTGGCCGGGTCCGTGGACCTGGCCGGGTCCGTGGCTCGGGCCGGGGCCGTGGCTCGGGCCGGGGCCGTGGCCCGGGCCGGAGTGGAGGCCAGGGCCGGGGGGCGCCGGGGCGGGACCGGGCCGGGCGGGATGGCCGAACGCCGCCGGGGGAACGGACAGTACGGGACGGCCGGGGGCGGGGGGAGCGGCCATGATGGCCCCGGGGCCGGAGTCGTAGGACGCCAGGCCGAACGCGGCGCGCAGCGCGTCAGCGAACTCCCGGCAGCTGGCGTAGCGGTCGCCGGGGTCCTTGGCCAGCGCGCGGGCGAAGACCTGGTCCGCGCTGCGCGGCAGGTCCGGCCGCCGGGACGTCAGCGCCGGCGGTGGCTGCCTGAGCTGCGCGTACATCACCGCCGCGGCTTCGCCGGACCGGAACGGCGGCGCGCCGGTCAGCATCTCGAACGCCGAGCAGGCCAGCGCGTACTGATCAGCCCGGCCGTCGGCCCGCAGGCCCTCGATCTGCTCCGGGGAGATGTAGTCCAGGGTGCCCAGGAAATGCCCGGCCCCGGTCAGCCCGCCGGACGTGGACACGGTGCCCTTGCTCAGCCCGAAGTCCGACAGGTACACGTGATCAGGCCGCCCGGGCCGGGTGTCCAGCAGCATGTTCGCGGGCTTGACGTCCCGGTGCACCAGCCCGGCCGCGTGCGCGGCGTCCAGCGCCGACGCGACCGGGGAGACGATCGCCGCCGCCCGGGCCGCCGGCAGCGGCCCGGTCCGCCGGACCAGGCTGTACACGTCCCCGCCGGGCACGAAACGCATCGCGATGAACAGCGCCCCGGCGGCCTCACCGGCCTCGAAGACCGGGATGATGTGCGGGTCATCGACCGCCGCCGCCGCCCGGGACTCGCGGATGAAGCGCTGCCGGAACTCCTGGTCCCGGGCCATCGCGGGGGCCAGGACCTTCAGCGCCACCAGCCGGTGCAGCCGCTCATCCCGGGCCCGGAACACGACAGCCATCCCGCCCTGGCCGATCTGCTCCTCCAGCCAGTACCCCGGGATCCGCGAGCCGGTCCCTAAGCCCGGTCCCTGCTCAGCCAGGAAGCCGGTGCCGGCCTGCTGATCGCGCACCACGCCTCCAGCGCTCTGGCCGTCCTGGGAAAGACCACCGTACCGGGGCAAATTGCCGTGCGTCCGGGCTTAAGGTCAGATCTCGCCGAAGAGGCGGTCGCCGGCGTCGCCGAGGCCGGGGACGATGTAGCCGCGCTCGTTCAGCCGCTCGTCCAGGGCCGCCGTGACCACCCGGACCGGCAGCGGCTCGTCGCCGGCGAAGACGGCCCCGATCCGCTCGATCCCCTCCGGCGCCGCGAGCAGGCACACGGCGGTGACCGACGCCGCGTCGCGCTGGCTCAGCATGGTGATCACGGTCTCCAGGGTCCCGCCCGTGGCCAGCATGGGATCCAGCACGAACACGTCCCGGCCGGCCAGGTTGGCCGGCAGCCGGTTGGCGTAGGTCGCGGCCACCAGCGATTCCTCGTCGCGGGCCAGCCCCACGAAGCCCACGTCGGCCGTGGGCAGCAGCCGGATCATGCCGTCCAGCATGCCGATCCCGGCCCGCAGCACCGGGACGACCAGCGGCACCGGGCGCGCGAGTTTCACCCCGCGTGCCTCGCTGACCGGGGTCTGCACCACCTCGGGCTGCACCCGGACCTCGCGGGTGGCCTCGTAGGCGAGCAGGGTGACGAGCTCGTCGGTGAGCCGGCGGAACGTGGGCGAGTCAGTGCGCTCGTCGCGGAGCGTGGTGAGCTTGTGCGCGATGAGCGGGTGATCGACGACCAGAGTCTGCATGATCACTAGTCTGTCAGCGGCCGCCTGGCCGCGCGGGTATGCCGCCGGATCAGGGCCAGGTGGCCGTCCTCCAGGCCGGGCCGCACCGACCAGACCTGGCCGTCGGCCGCGCGACGGCGATACGGGTCACCGCGGCTTATGCGACATGCGATCTACCTGCAGGAATGCAGGAAAGTGGACACTATGCGGCTGCCAGGTGGACACCAGGCCGCGCGCCGCGCGCAGATGTCACCGACAGTTCTTGCCCTGGCCACGGCCGGGTCAGGGCGCCTGCCACGAGCGCGTTGCATCGTGGCAGCGTGCGGATTGGGATTGTCACCGAGTCTTTCCCGCCCGAGGTGAACGGCGTGGCGCACAGCGTGCTCCGGGTCGCCGAGCATCTCGTGGCCCGGGGACATCAGCCTCTCGTCATCGCCCCCCAGCCGGCTACCGGGGCGCCGGTCACCGCAGGCGCGGCCGACACCCAGCACGGCTTCCCCGTGATCCGGGTGCGCTCGGTGCCGTTCCCGGGCTACCGGAGCGTACGGCTCGGCCTGGCCTCCCCGGCCATCCAGCGCGCGCTGCTCGGGCACCGGGCCGAGCTGGTCCACCTGGCCAGCCCGTTCTTCCTCGGCGCGCTGGGCAGCCAGTCGGCCCGGCGGCTGCGGCTGCCGGTGGTGGCCGTGTACCAGACCGATGTGCCGGGGTACGCCCGGGCGTACCACTGGGGGCGGCTGGCCGAGGCCGCCGCGTGGCGCTGGCTGCGCGGCATCCACAACGCCGCGGACCGGACCCTCGCGCCGTCCACGGCCAGCGTCGAGCGGCTGGCCGCGCACGGCGTGCAGCGGATCTGGATGTGGGGCCGCGGCGTGGATGTGCAGCGGTTCAGCCCGGCGGCCCGCAGCGACCCGCTGCGCCGGGCCCTGGCCCCCGAGGGTCAGGTGCTGGCCGGGTACGTCGGCCGGCTGGCCCCGGAAAAGCAGGTCGAGCTGCTGGCCGGGGTGGCCGCGCTGCCCGGGGTGCGCCTGGTCGTGGTGGGCAGCGGGCCGGCCGAGGACCGGCTGCGGCGGCTGATGCCGTCCGCGGTCTTCCTGGGCCAGCACCGCGGCGAGCAGCTGGCCCGCATCTTCGCCAGCCTGGACGTGTTCGTGCACAGCGGCTGCCACGAGACGTTCGGCCAGACCATCCAGGAGGCGGCGGCCTCCGGCCTGCCCGTGGTGGCCCCGGCCGCAGGCGGCCCGGTCGACCTGGTCGAGGACGGGGTCACCGGCTACCTGGTCCCGCCGGGGGACGCGGACGCGCTGACCGCGGCCACCCGGCGGCTGGCCGCCGCCCCGGACGCCCGGGCGGCGATGGGCCGGGCCGGCCGCCAGCGGGTGCTGGCCCGCAGCTGGAGCGCGCTGGGAGACCAGCTGATCGGGCACTACGCCGCGGTGCTGGGGGAGCGGTCCGGCGCGGCCGGCCAGCCGGGCCTGGTGACCCAGCCGGGCACGCCGGCCGGGGCGCGGGCTGCTTAGCGGCTGGCTAGCCGGCCAGCTGGCGGGCGACCAGCGCGATGCCGTGCCCCCAGGCGATCTGCTGGCTGGCCGGCAGGTAGGACGTGCCTGACTTGGTGTGGTCGACCTCCGGCGAGGCCAGGAACCGCTCCCGGCCCTGCGGGTCGATGAAGTAGACGGCCGAGGTGTGCTGGACGTCGGCGCTGGCGTTGGGCGCGTAGACCTGGATGTTGTAGCCGCGCCACACCGACTTCAGCGCGGGCACCGGCCCGGTGAAGAAATGCCAGCCGGGGATGGTGTTCAGCGCCTGGGCCCGGGTGTACCTGGCCATGTCCTGGACACGGGCGTGGTAGGTGTTGACGTTGATCGCGGCGAACACGACCTGGCCGGCCAGCGGGCCCAGGTCGTGGTACGCCTTGATGAACTCCGCCGACACGATCGGGCAGATGTCGGTGCAGTGCGGGTCCATGAACTGGAGCACCACGACCTTGCCGCGCAGGCTGGCCAGGCTCAGCGTGTGGCCGTTCTGGTCGGTCAGGGTGAAGCCGGGCGCCCGGTCCCTGGGCAGCGGGCTGAGCACCATGAGGTTGGCCAGGCTGGTGGACACGCTGGCCGGGATGCCGGACACCCGGGCCTGCTGCGCGGCCAGCGCGGTGTGGTTCCGCTGGTGAACCAGGTAGGCGGGGATGGCCACGACCGCGGCCAGCAGCACGGTGAGCACGCTGGCCAGCAGGAGCAGCCTGGGCAGGCTGCCGCGACGGCGCGGGCTGCCGTCACCGCCGGACGGGCCTGGCGCGTCCTGCTCCGGAGTGCTCGAACTCACCGGGAACGCCTCCTGCGTGATCGCGGCGTGGGCGTGCCGCCGCCCAGTGGCGGCTAGCTGCTGAGCATATTCCCGGCCCGGCCGCCCCGGTACCGCCGCGGGGTACCTCCGGCCGCTGCCCGGCCCCTCAGCCCTGTTCCGGCTCGATCTCCATCCCGGCGTCCTGCGCGGCCAGCAGGATGAGCGAGGCGAAGTCGAGGCCCTCGCCCAGGCCCGAGGCCACCAGCCGGCTGAACGCCACCTCGGTCGCGGACGAGACAGCCATCGGCACCTCGCGCTCCGCGCCCAGCTGGAGCGCGAGCCTGAGGTCCTTGCGCTGGCCCTCGGGCGTGAACGCCGGCTCCAGGTCCAGCCCGACGAAGGCGTCCGTCTTGTACCGGGTGAACGGGGAGCCGATCGCGCTGTCGTTGATGAACTCCATCAGGGCACCCCGGCGTACCCCGTGACTCTGGCCGAGGACCAGCGCCTCGGCCAGGGCCTGGGTCAGCACCGCGAGCACCAGGTTGGTGCACAGCTTGACCACCCGGGCCTCGTGCGCCCCGCCGGCCACGTGGACGCCGCGCCCGATGTCGCGCAGCAGCGGCGAGACCTCGGCCACCGCCGCCGGCGGCCCGGACACGGCGAAGATCAGGTTCCCGGACCGGACGACGGACGGGTTGCCGCTGACCGGGGCGCAGACGAAGGCGGTGCCCCGCGCTGCGGCCGCGTCGGCCGCCCGCTGCGAGGCCGCGGGCGACACGGTGGAGCAGTCCACCCAGACGCCCGGCGGCCGGGCGCCGGCCAGGATCCCGTCGCCGGCCTGCCACAGCCGGTCCAGCGCCTCGTCGTTGAGGACCATGCTGAACGCGACCGGGGCCTCGCTGAGCGCGGGGGAGGCCAGCAGGGTGGCGCCCTGGGCCAGCAGGCCCGCGAGCTTGCCCGGGGTCCGGTTCCACACGTGCACGCCGGCTCCCGCGGCGAGCAGGCGCCCGGCCATCGCCTCGCCCATCCGGCCCGCGCCCAGCCAGCTCACCCGCCGGTCAGTCTGGTTCATAGATGTAGCCTGCCTCCTCCAGGCTGGCCGCGCCGCCGTAGCACCAGATCAGGACGGCCCGCTCGGTGTCGGAGGTGTTCCAGAACCCGTGCGCCTCCCCGGCGCGGGCCACCACCACGTCACCCGGTTCCATCCGCACGTCGGTGTCCCCGACGCGGGCGATCCCGGTCCCCTCGATCAGGTACTCGACCTCCTCGGCGTGCGGGTGCCGGTGGATGTCGTGCCGGCCACCGGGCGGGAAGGTGGTGATGCCGAACACGGTCTTCTCCGCGCCGCCGCGGGCCCGCGTGATCACCCACTGGACGGCCATGTTCATCCAGCCGTCCTCCTCGCGGTGCTCGTCTGCGGGGGGCACGTCGGTGACCCGGATCTTCTGCGGATGCGTGTCCACGATTGGACGTTCCAACGGTTATCCTCCAGTTTCCTGATGGGGAAGGCGGCCGGATGGCCCGGGGCCGCCGGCCCGGGCGCAGGGCCCGGGCCAGGCGGGATCAGAAGTCGTAGTTGTTGATGTTGGCCTTGGTGAAGATGAGCGGATTGCCCACGTTGACGGTGTGATCGGTGACCGTGAGCGTGCCGAGCCGGCCGGCCTGGAGCGTGCCGTTGGCGGGCAGCTTGCCCTTGATGGCCGCGTTGATGGCGTACACGTCCGCGTAGGCGGTATCCGCCGGGCTCCACAGCAGGCAGTTCTTGATCAGGCCCGAGTTCACGTTGACCTTCACGTCACTGGGGATGCACAGCCCGGCCACCGGGATGGAATGCGGGTTGATGCCCTGCTGCTGCTCCGCCTTGATGGCCCCGGACATCCCGCCGCCGATCACCCACACGCCGGTGGTCGTGGATTTGTGGGCCGACAGGTAGCTGCTGGTGACGCTCAGCACGGTCGCGGGGTCGTCGTTGCCCGGGATGACCTCGGCGATGTGCATGTGCGGGTACTTCGTCGGGATGTACTTGCGCATGTAGGCGATCCAGGTGTTCTGGTTGGCCGCCGTCGAAGTCGAGCTGACCAGCAGGAAATTGCCCTTGCCGCCGGTCTGCTGGGCCATGGTGTCCACGATGGCCTTGGCGATGGCCGTGTTGCTCGCCTGGCTGATGAAGAACTGGCGCGCGGACGGCGCCACGTCGGCGTTGTAGGAGGACACCACGATGCCGGCCTTCATCGCCTGCTTCAGGGCCGGGCGCCACCGCGTTCGGGTCGTCGCCGGAGATCGTGATGCCCGCCGGGTGCTGCCGGATCGCGTTCTCGATCGTGGTCACCTGCCCGGCCGCATCCGCCGTGGTCGGCCCCACGTAATCGATCGTGTACCCGAGCTTCGCGGCGGCCTGCTTGGCGCCCTGCTCGGCGTTGGTGAAGAAGGGGTCACTGGTCTGCTTCGGGATCAGCACGATGACCTTGGATTTCTTGCTGGACGCGGAGGCTGATGAGCCGCCGGTTCCGGTGCTGCACGCGGCCAGCGTGACGGGAAGCAGGAGCGCGAGGCTGACGGCGGTCTTCCGCCAGGTCACGCGACCCCAGCTGAGTCTTTCCATGCGTCCTCCATTTCAGTTCTTCGCCATGGCGCCCGGCTCCACAGGGCTGAGGCGCGGCGGGCGAACAGTTCGTTGATGACGATCGCGGTGACCATGACGACGCCGATGGTCACGTATTGCCAGCTGGTATCGATGCCGGCCAGCTGGAGGCCGTCGGGGATGACCCCGATGACGATGACGGCCAGGGTCGTGCGGGCCACGGATATCTCGCCGCCCCGGATGCTTGCCCCGCCGACCACGACGGCCGCGATGGCCAGGAGCTCGAGGCCGGCACCCGAGTCGCCGCGGTCGCTGAACACGCGCGAGGCGTAGATGAGGCCGGCGATCCCGGTGAGCAGCCCGCTGCTGCCGTAGACGGCCAGCCGGACGGCGCCAACCCGGATCCCGGCGAACGACGCGGCCAGCTCGTTGATCCCGACCGCGAGCAGGCGGCGGCCCGCCGGGGTCAGGTTCACCACCGCGTACACGGCGACCGCGAGCACCAGCCAGGCCACGACCTGGGCGGGCACCGGGCCGATGTAGGTCTGGCCGAAGTACTCGAAGGAGACCGGGAAGCCCGAGAACCCGTTGCCGTTGGAGATGCCCAGGGCCAGGCCACGGTAGAGGGCCAGGGTGCCCAGCGTCACCAGCAGCGGGTGCAGCCGCAGCACCACCACCAGGACGCCGTTGATGAGCCCGCAGATCAGGCCGGTCAGCAGGCAGACGACCGCGGCCACGGCCACCGGCTGGCCGTGCTGCACGGCGTAGCCCATGGTCACCGTGGACAGGGCCAGGATCGAGCCCACCGACAGGTCGATGCCGCCCGAGGCGATCACGATGGCCATGCCGAGCGCGATGATGCCGTTCTCGGTGTCCAGCGCCATGACGTTGAACAGGTTGGAGGAGGTCAGGAAGTCCGGGGACAGCACGGTGAAGACCGCGAGCTCGACCACGAGCAGCAGGGCCAGCCCGCCGACCTTCGCCGCCGTCTCCGCCCGGACCGCGGGGACCAGTCGCATGATCAGCTCACCTTCCTGCTCTGCCAGAGCCGGTCGCGGGCCACGGCGAGCAGGATCAGGGCGCCGTAGACGAACTGGAACCAGACACCCGCGACGCCGAGCACCACCACGCCGCTGGTGATCACCCCGATGAGCAGCGCGCCGGTCAGCGGGGCCAGGTCCGTGCCGCGGCCGCCCTGGATGCTGGTACCGCCGATGGCGCAGGCCGCGATGACCTGCAGGACGGTATTGGTGCCGATGACCGACGTCTCCATGCCGCCGACCTCGCCCAGGTACATCACCGCCGCCAGCCCGGCCAGCGTCCCGGCCAGGGTGAACGCGACGATCAGTTCCCGGCGGACCCGCACGCCCATGGTCTGCGCCGCCCGGCGGTTCGCCCCGACCGCGATCAGGTCGCGGCCCGTGTCGGTGTTGCGCCGCCACAGGGTGATGACCGCGAAGGCACCGAGCACCACCAGGGCGCTGGCCGGCATGCCCAGCACCGAGCCCTGGCCCAGGACACTGGCCGAGGCGGGCACGGAGACCACGTTGTGGCTCCCGGACAGCAGCAGCGCGATGCCCTGGTAGACGTAGAGGGTGCCCAGGGTGGCCACGATGGAGGGCACCGGCGTCCAGGCCACGATCAGCCCGTTGATGACGCCCGCCGCGCAGCCCACCGGCACCGCCACGGCCAGGGTCAGCCACAGGTTGTCGGTGGCCACGGCCACCGGCCCGGCCGCGAACCCGGCCAGGGCCAGGATGGAGCCGACCGACACGTCGATCTCGCCGGCCAGGATGACCAGGTTCTCGCCGAGCGCGATGCAGGCGATCACCGCAGCCGAGATGACGATGCTCCTGATGTTGTCCACCGAGGCGAAGCCGCTGGCGAACACGCCGAACAGGACACCGCAGACGACCAGGGTGGCCACCACGGTCGCGTCCGGGTGGGAGAGCAGGAAGCCGGCCCGGATCCGCCGCCCGGCGGGCACCGCCCGGGCCGCGGTCATGCCGCTCACCGCGACCCGCCGTGACCGGCCTCGGCGCCCAGCGCGGCCGCGCCGATGTTCATCTCGGTCAGGCCATCCCCGGAAAACTCGCCCACCAGCTGCCCGGCCCGCATCACCACCACCCGGTCCGACATCGCCAGCAGTTCCTGCATGTCGGAGGAGATCAGCAGGATGGCCACCCCGGACTCGGTGAGCTGCTCGATGATCTTGTAGATCTCGAACCGCGTGCCCACGTCGATGCCGCGGGTCGGCTCGTCGAGGATGAGCACGCTCGGCTGCAGCGCCAGCCACCGGCCCAGCAGGACCTTCTGCTGGGTGCCGCCGGACAGCGTGCTGACCGGGGCGTTGATGTCGCCCTTGACGGACAGCCGGGCCAGGGCGTCGCGGACGTAGCGGCCCTCCCGCCGGGGCGACACCACCCCCCAGGACTGGATCCGGTCCAGTGCGGCCATGGAAACGTTGCTCTTGCTGCTGAGGGCGAGGAACAGCCCCTGCGCCTGCCGTTCCTCGGGCACATAGCCCACGCCGCGCTGGACCGCCTGCCGCACGCTGCGGATGCTGACCGGGCGTCCGGCTACCGTGAGCTGCCCGCTGGTGAGCTTGTCCCGGCCGATGACGGTCTGGGCGAACTCGCTGCGGCCCGAGCCGATCAGGCCGGCCATGCCGACGATCTCGCCGCGGCGGATGGTGAGGTCGACCGGCCCGAACACGCCGGCCCGGGCCAGCCCGGCGGACTCGAACGCGACCTCGTCCCGGGCCGAGGTGCGGCGTCCCGCGTGCCGGACCAGCGGCCGGCCCAGCATGCTGGTGACCAGGCCCGCCTCGTCGAAGTCCCGGCACGGCCCGCTTCGTACCAGCCGGCCGTCCCGCATCACCGAGACCACGTCCGCGATCTGCAGGATCTCCGGGAGCCGGTGCGAGACGTAGAGCACGGCGACGCCGGACGAGCGCAGCACCGACACCACGCCCAGCAGCCGCTGGGCTTCCCATTCGTCCAGCGAGGCGGTGGGCTCATCCATGATCAGGACCCGGGCATCCAGCATCAGCGCCCGCCCGATCGCGACCAGCTGGCGGTTCCCGTGGGTGAGCTGCTGCACCTGGCTGGCCGGGTCGATGGTCACGCCCAGCCGGGCCAGCTGCTCGGCGGCGCGCTTGCGCATCGTGTGGCCCGCGACCAGCCGGCCGCGGCCCCGGGGCCGCGGCCGGCCCACGTACATGTTCTCGGCGACGCTGAGCGACTCGTAGAGCTGGAGCTCCTGCGGGATCAGCACGACGCCCAGGGCCTCGGCGTCGCGGGCAGAGCCGAACGTGACCTCGCGGCCGCCGAACTCGACATGACCGGCGGTGGGGCGTATCACGCCCGCCGCGACCTGGGCGGCGGTGCTCTTGCCCGCCCCGTTCTCCCCGACCAGCGCGTGCACCTGGGCCGGGGCCAGGGCCACCGTCAGCTCCTGGACGGCGACCGTGGCGCCGTAGACCTTCCGGACGCCGCGCAGGGCCAGCACGATGCCGCCTGGTTCCCCCTCGTCCGGGGCGGGCGGCGGGCCTGGGTCGTGGTGGTGAGCGTCGGATGCCTCTGTCACCGGGCCTCCATCCGATGCCGTTGGGGCAGACGGTTCCTCGTGCCGGCCGGGGCGCGTGCCGGTCAGGCACGCCTCGCGGCGCGCCCGGCGGGTAGCCAGGGCACGCGGCTGGTCCAGGTGAAGGTCTGTTCTCCCTGGTTACGGCCCCGCGGCGGGGCCGTATGCCGGGAATCTAGATCCGCAAATCCAGGTATGTCAAACGTTTGCCATGAGTGTTACCGCTACGTTACGCTGACGGTCTGCTGCCGACGCGGCAGCGAGAACAAGCACCCGGATTGCCCAGGTAAGGCGGGGTAGTGGACGCGCCGGACCGGCTACATGGAAATGAACCCAGTGGCAAACGCTTGCCGAGAGCGGGGGATCGTCATTCCTGGTATGACATGCGCATGGCCGGCGGCCCGCTCCGCGCAGGCCGGGCCACGCGGTGACAGGGGACTATGAGCGCGCCATCGGGACCCCAGGCAGGCGGCCGCCGGCAGCAGGCGCCGGCGGCCGGATCGCGGCGCCCCGCGCCGGGCCGCCCGGTGCCGCCCGAGCCGCCGGCCGACGGCGCTGACCAGGGCCCGGTGACGCTCGAGGATGTGGCCCGGGTCGCCGGTGTGCACTACTCGACCGTGTCCCGCGCCCTGGACCCGGCCAAGGCGTGGCGGGTCGGCGCCAGCACCCGCCGGCATGTGGAAACCGTCGCCCTCGAAATGGGCTACCGGCGGCACATGGGGGCCTCCGGGCTCAAGCGCGGCCGGACCCACACCGTCGGGGTCATCGTGGCTGATCTCGGTAACCCGTTCATCTCCCCGGTGCTCCGCGGCCTGGCCAACCGGCTGGACGAGGCGAACCTGATGCCGCTCATCACCGAAACCCAGGACGATCCGGCCCGGCTGTCCCGCGTGCTCAATCACGTCCTGGAGCGCCGGGTGGACGCGGTCGTGGTCGGCGCGGCCCGGCTGGGGAACGCGCCGATCCTGATGGAAGTCGCCAGCCGGCGCGTTCCGCTGCTCCTGTTCGACCGCAACGTGCCGCAGACCGGCCTGCCCTCCTGCACGCACGATCACCGGCGGGGCGGCAGCCTGGCCGCGGAGCACCTGCTGGAGCTCGGGCACCGGCGGGTCGCCCAGCTGCGCGGGCCCGCTGACGTCAGCTCGTTCGCGGACCGGGGCCGCGGCTTCTCGGAATCGGTGGCCGCGGCCGGGGTCACCGAGGTTGACCTGCCCGACGTGGCGTCCAAGCCGGACCTCGACGAAGGCCGCCGGCTGGCCCGGATGCTGCTCGGCCAGCCGGGTGAGCTGCCGACGGCGATCTTCGCGCACAACGACCTGATGGCCCTGGGGACGCTCGACGCGCTGGCCGAAGCGGGCTTGCGCTGCCCGGGTGACGTGTCCGTGATGGGTTACAACGACTCGCCGCACGTGGACCGGGTGTCGCCGCCGCTGACCACGGTCCGGCTGCACGGCCAGGAACTTGGCCGGCTCGTGGGGGAGATGGCGGTCACCGCCATCCAGTCACCGGGCCAGATCCCGGTGTCCCTGACCCTGCCGCCCAGCATCATCATCCGGGACTCGACCGCGTTTCCCCGCGCACGAAAGGAGCCGTGATGAGCGACGTGACCGCTCCGCCCCGGTCGTACCACGACCGGGACGAACGTGCCCTGGCCGCCCTGCGGGACCGGCTGCTGCAGTCCGCCGGCCGCGGCCGCGTGCTGCTGCGCGGCGCGACCGTGCTGACCATGGACCCGCAGATCGGTGATCTCGCCGCCGGCGACGTCCTGCTCAA
The DNA here is from genome assembly GCA_963851025.1 of uncultured Actinomycetes bacterium. Lineage (GTDB taxonomy): Bacteria > Actinomycetota > Actinomycetes > Streptosporangiales > Streptosporangiaceae > RYN-230. Next base: position 144,887 of record CAWKOA010000016.1, on the reverse strand, counting down.
CGGGGCGGTGATCGAGGCCGTCGGCCCCGACCTGGGCGCACGGGCCGCGGGCCCCGATGTCCTCGTCCTTGACCTGCCCGGCATGATCGTCCTGCCCGGGCTGGTGGATGGCCACCGGCACTGCTGGCAGAACCAGCTCCGGCGGCTGATCTGTGACGCGGACATCGATGAGTACATCGCGATGACCCACGGCAGCACGGCGCTGCACTACCGGCCCGCCGACATGTTCGCCGGGGACCTGGTCAGCCTGCTCGGGGCCATCGACTCCGGCGTCACCTGCGTCCTGGACTTCTCGCACAACTCGCGCTCGCCCCAGCATTCTGACGCGGTGTTCGAGGCCTACCGCGAGAGCGGTGCCCGGGCCGTTCATGTCAGCGCGCCGCCGAACGCGGGGCAGTGGGCCGGGCAGTTCCCCGAGGACCTGCTGCGGCTGCGCGGCGAGCACTGCGGCGGGGCCAGCCCGCTGGCCACCGTGCGGATGGGGATAGACCTGCGCCGCGTGCCGGCCGGCCGCCGATCTGATGAGCTACGCCCGGGAGCACGGGATCGCCATCACCTTCGACGGGGTGATGGGACCGCCCTCCTCCGCCGAGGTCGAGGAACTCGGCCGCCACGGCGCCCTCGGACCCGACGTCACCCTGGTGCACTGCACGGACATGTCCGGCGTGGCCTGGCGGTGCATCGCGGACTCCGGGGCGCATGTCACCCTGGCTCCCACGTCTGATCAGCAGCTCGGGCTGGCCGACGGTGTCCCGCCGGTCCAGCGGGCCCTGGACTTCGGCGTCCGGCCCAGCCTCAGCGTCGACGTGGAGATCTCGCTGTCCAGCGACATGTTCGCCCAGATGCGCTGCGTCCTGCTCACCCAGCGGATGCACGCGACCCAGCGCCGTTATCGCGGGGACGCGTCGGCCCCCGCCTTCATCAGCCACCGCGACGTGCTCGAATTCGCCACGGTCCGGGGGGCCGCCGATGTCGGGCTCGGTGACCAGATCGGCACGCTCACGCCGGGTAAGCAGGCCGACGTCGTGGCCATCCGGGCCGAGGACGTCAACAACCTCCCGCTGAACAACGCCATCGGGACGGTGGTCCAGGGCGCCGGCCCCGGGAACGTGGACACGGTCTTCATCGGCGGCCGGATCCGCAAGTGGTGCGGGGAACTGGTCGGGGTGGACCTGCGCCGGGTGCGCGCGCTCGCCTACGAGTCACGGGACTACCTCGCCGCCCGGGCCGGGTTCACGGTGAATCCGGTGGTGGCGCCGTCCCGTCGCGAGATCCAGGACCCCTACCTGCGCGAGTACTTCGCGTCCAGGGAACGGCAGTAACGCCCGCCGGGCTACCGCGAAACGGGATGGGACGATCAGCGGAATCGGCGGTAAATGTTGCCGGCGGGGGCGGCCCCAGGCCAGGATGTCCCGTGTTGCCCCGATATTCTTCTGCAGTTCCTCTGTGGATCCCAGTCCGAGCGTCCCAAGTCTGACTCGTGCCGAGGGGGTCAGGTGCCCGCTGACGTGCCGCCCGCGCGTCCCCAGCCGTTAGCTTCGCGGGCCCGGTGCCGGCGCCGGCGTGCGGCGCTGGCGCGCCGGTGGTGGCCGGGCTGGTGACCCGCCCTGCTGGTGACCACGGTGGCGGCTGCCGTCGCGGCCGGGCTGGCCGGCTGCGGCACCCAGTCGCAGGGCGGCAACGTCATCGCGGTGTCCGCCGGCGCGTGCGGGACCGGCTGGCGGCAGGTCAGCGCCGGGATGCAGACCTTCCAGATCCGCAATTCCTCCACCGGCGGGGCTGAGGCGGACCTGATCAACCCGGCCAGCGGCGCCATCTACGCGGAGGTGGCCGGGCTCGGCCCGGGCACCACCCGGCCGATGCGCGTGGACGTGGGCTCCGGCCGATACGCGTTCCGCTGCCTGCTCCAGGACACCGACCCGCTCACCGGGCCGACGGTGCGGGTCGGCGGCCACCATCAGGGCGCCCCGGCCATCCTCCCGGTCACCACCGACGACCTGCTCGGCCCGGCCCGCGTGTACCACGCCTACGTGACCGCGGGCCTGAACACGCTCGCCCGGCAGGTGGGCGTGCTGGCCGCACGGATCCGGGCCGGCCACCTGATCGCGGCCCGGGCCGCGTGGCTGCCCGCCCACCTCACCTACGAGCGGCTCGGCGCGGCGTACGGCACCTTCGGCAACTACGACACCGAGATCGACGGCCGTCCGGACGGCCTGCCCCGCGGGCTGTCCGACCCGGCCTTCACCGGGTTCTACCGGATCGAGTACGGGCTGTGGCACGGGCAGGGTGCCCGGGAACTGGACGGCCTGGCCGCCCGGCTGAACGCTAACGTGGCGGCCCTGCGCGGGTTCTGGCCCGGCATGGAGATCAACCTGCCCGACCTGGGCCTGCGTACCCACGAGATCCTGGAGAACGCGCTGCAGTTCCAGCTCACCGGCCACGACGACTACGGCAGCGGGACGACGCTGGCCACCACCGCGGCCAACGTCACCGGGACCCGGGAACTGCTGGCCGTGCTGCATCCGCTGCTGGCGGCGCGCTACCCGGCCCTGCCCGCGGTGGACGCGGGGCTGGGCAGGCTGGGCGGCCTGCTCACGGCGGAGCGGCGGACCCGGTGGCCGCTGGACGCCCGTCCGCAGGCTGAGTACCGGCCGGCGGCAGCAGATCGACGCGGCCGCCGGTCAGGTCCTGCAGGAACTCGCCCCGATCGCGTCCATCACCGAGCCGCGGAGGTCATGATGCCCGCATCTGACGACCCAGCTCAGGGTGAGGGCACGGCGGGCGACCCCGTGGTGAATCAGCCCGTGGTGAATCAGCCCGTGGTCAATCAGCCCGTGCGGGACGACGGCCCCCACGACCTGGACGCGGGTGACGACCTGGACGAGGGCGCCTGCCCGGCCCGGCCGGCCCGCCGCTCGTTCCTGCGCGGGGCGCTCGGCGCCGGGGTCACCGGGGCCGTGGCCGGCGCCGCGGCGGGCGCCGCGGCCGGGTACGCCTACCGCTCGTCCCGTCCCGTCCCGCCCGGCCAGGTCTTCGACGCGAGCCTGGTCGAGGGCCGGCTGCCGGCGGTCCCGTTCCACGGGCGTCACCAGGCGGGCATCCTGGCCAAGCCGCAACGGCAGACGATCGTGCTCTCGTTCACCGTCACGGCCGACGGCCGGGGAGAGCTGACTGACCTGCTGCGCACCATCACCGAACGGGCCCGCTTCCTCACCGCCGGGCGGGACCCCGCCGGCGGTCGGCATCGGCGGCCCGGCGTCTGATTCCGGGCTGCTCGGGCCCGCGGTGGTCCCGGATGGCCTCACCGTCACGCTCGGGGTCGGGTCCACCCTGTTCGACGAGCGCTACGGGCTCGCCGCCCGCAAGCCGGCCGGCCTGATCCCGATGACGGCCTTCCCCAACGACGACCTCGACCCGGCCCAGTGCGGCGGGGATCTGAGCCTCCAGCTCAGCGCGGGCAGCCAGGACACGGTGCTGCACGCGCTCCGGGACATCGCCCGGCACACCCGCGGCGGCATGCAGGTGCTGTGGCGCATCGACGGGTTCTCCAGCCCGGCCCGCCCGGCGGGCACCACGCCCCGTAACCTGCAGGGCTTCATGGACGGCATCGCCAACCCCGACACCAGCCGGGCCGAGGCCATGAACAACCTGGTCTGGGTCCAGCCGGGTACCCACGGCCAGCCGGCCTGGACCGCGCACGGCAGCTATCAGGTCATCCGGCTGATCAGGATGTTCGTCGAGTTCTGGGACCGGGTGGACACCACCGAGCAGGAGAACATGATCGGCCGCCGCAAGGACACCGGTGCCCCGCTCGACGCCAGCATGGAGTTCGCCCGCCCCGACTACACCCTCGACCCCACGGGCGCGGTGATCCCGCTCACCGCGCACATCCGGCTGGCCAACCCGCGCACCCCGCAGACGGAGCCCACCCGCATCCTGCGCCGCGGCCACAACTACGACCGGGGCATCGACGCCGTCGGCGACCTGGACATGGGCCTGATCTTCAGCTGCTACCAGCAGGACCTCGCGCGCCAGTTCGTGACGGTGCAGACCCGGCTGATCGGCGAGCCACTGGTGGACTTCATCAGCCCGTTCGGCGGCGGGTACTTCTTCGCGGTGCCCGGCGTGCGCGACCGCCGGGACTACCTCGGCCGCGGCCTGCTGGCCTGACCGTGCGGGCAGGTCCGCGCCTTCTTGTTCGCCAGTTTGCCTGCTGGTCGGCTGCCGGCCGCGACCCGGCCACCCCGTTCCGGGAGCGTTTGGCTTTGTTGTGCGCGATGGCGTCACGCGCCCCTGAGGCGGGCGTGCCAGGCGCCATGGAGCAAGTCCCAGACCCAGGAGGGTGATATGGGCGAAGGCCCAGTCAAAGGCACGCAGACCGGCCGGAGCAGGCGCAGGTGGCAGAGGTCGTCCGCGGCCGTGCTCGCCGCAGGCGCCCTGGCCGTCGGCGGAGCGGCCACTGCCACGGTAGCCAGCGCCAGCACGTCCGGAGCGGGCGCCGCCGGCTTCAGCCGGGCCGCAGCAGGCGGCCCGGGTACCACCACGCCGATCAAGCACCTCGTGGTCATCTTTCAGGAGAACGTTTCCTTCGATCACTACTTCGGCACGTACCCGAAGGCGGCCAACACCTCGGGCCAGCCCTTCCACGCGGCCCCGAACACCCCGGCGGTGAACAACCTCGCCGACACGTCGGGTGCCGGGGGCCAGGGGAACCTGCTGACCAACAACCCCAACACCGATGCCGGCGGTCACCAGGCCAACCCGCGGCGCCTGAACCCGGCCAACATCAACGACGTGCTGACCTGCGACCAGGACCATGACTACGGCCCGGAGCAGCAGGCGTTCGACGGCGGGAAGATGGACAAGTTCGTCACCAGCGTCGGCACCGGGTCGGGCACCAGCGGCACCGGCCAGCCGTGCCAGGCCACGGACGTCATGAACTACTACGACGGCAACACCGTGACCGGGCTGTGGAACTACGCCCAGAACTTCTCGATGAGCGACAACTCCTTCGGGACCACCTTCGGGCCGTCCGCCCCGGGCGCCATCAACCTCGTCTCCGGCGACACCGGCGGGGTGGGCAAGATGATCAATGGTTCCGCCACCGACGGTGACACCGTCCCCGACGGCCAGGGCGGCCACACTCTCGTCAGCGACGCCCAGCCGTACTTCGACGACTGCTCCACCCGGGACGCGGTCTCGCTGAACGGCAAGAACATCGGTAACGAGCTGAACGCAGCCCACCTGAGCTGGGGCTGGTTCCAGGGCGGCTTCCGGCCCACCACCAGCTTCGCCACCGCCACCGGCGGCACCCAGCCCACCAGCACGTTCACCCCGGACCAGTTCAAGGGCAAGTTCGCCACTCCTCCGGCCTCGGACCAGGGGCTGTGCAACGCCGTCCACCCGATCGGCCCGGCCATCGGCGGCACCGGGGGGGTAACCGCGGGGCCCACCAACTACGGCAACAAGGACGACTACATTCCGCACCACGAGCCGTTCCAGTACTACGCCTCGACGGCCAACCCGCACCACCTGCCGCCGGCGTCGCTGTCCGCGATCGGCACCGACACGCAGACCTACACGAACGGCGTCCCGCAGTTCAACACCGCCAACCACCAGTACGACACGAGCGACTTCAACTCACTCGTGGGCGCCATCGCGCACGGCTACCTCTCACCCGATCACCTGCCCGCCGTGAGCTTCCTCAAGGCCCCCGGGTACCAGGACGGCCACGCTGGCTACTCCGACCCGATCGACGAGCAGAAGTTCATCGTCGATGAGATCAACGCGCTGGAGAACACCCCGGACTGGTCCAGCACCGCGGTCGTCATCTCCTACGACGACTCCGACGGCTGGTACGACCACGTCTACAGCGGCATCCACAACACGTCGAACACCTCAGCCGTCGCGACGCCACCCGGACCGCAGGACTTCCTGACCGGGACGGGACTCTGCGGGGACACGACCGCGCACCCGCCGCTGGCCGGCCAGAACGGCCGGTGCGGCTACGGCCCCCGCCTGCCGCTGCTGGTCATCTCGCCCTGGGCCAAGCGCAACTTCGTCGCGCACACCCTGTCCGATCAGAGTTCCATCATCAGGTTCATCGAGGACAACTGGCGGCTGCCGAGGATCAGCGGCTCCTTCGACGCCATCGCCGGAACGCTGAACAACATGTTCAACTTCAGCACCGCCAACCCCAACCGTAAGCTCTTCCTCAACCCCACGACGGGTCAGCCCTACCAGGGCTGACCGGACGCCACGTGCCCGGGCGGCTCGCCGCCAGCCACCGGCAAGGCAGCTAGCCGCCAGCACCCGGTAACGGGGAACGGGCCGCCGCAGGATGATCCCTGCGGCGGCCCGTTCTGCTGCGACCCGGCTGGTGTCCCTGGTCGCCTCGCTACCACTCGGCTGTTCCGCGGTCGCCTCGCTACCACTCGACGAGGGTCCACACCTCCGGGCGGGGGGTGCCGCCGGTGTCCACCGAGGCGAAGCCGCGGGCCGCCTCCTTCAGGTGGGCCAGCGCCGCCTCGCGCTGCCCGGCCGCGTGCAGCAGGTCGGCCAGGTTGGTGTGCAGCGCGGCGACCCGGTGCTGGTCGCCCAGCTCGCAGCCCAGCGCCAGCGCCTCCTGGGCCAGCGGCAGGGCCTCCGCCGGCTGGCCGCTGTCGGCCAGCAGCCGGCTCAGGTTGTTCAGCGCCGCCACCGCGGCGCCCGGGTCGGGCAGCCCGCGCGCGTGGTCCAGGCTTTCCCTCAGCCGGGCCGCGGCCGAGGCGGCGGCCCCGCGCCGGGCGTCCAGCATGCCCAGCACGTTCAGCGCCTGGGCGACTGCGGCCGGGTCTCCCGCCCGGCGGGCCGCGTCCAGCGCGCCTTCGGCCAGGGCCGCCGCGGCCTGCGCCGCGCCGCGCCGGTAGGCCAGCACCGCGCGGTCCGCCTCGATCCGGGCCCGGCGGCCCGCGTCACCGGGACCCAGCAGCTCAAGGGCCACGTCCAGATGCGCCTCGGCCAGCGCCCAGTCCCCCAGCCGGTGATGCACCTCGGCCAGCTTGTGCTCGATGGCGGCCGGCCGGCCGGCGAGCCGTCCCCGGCTGCGGTCCCCGGCGGCTGGCCGTCGATGGCGGCCGCCGCGGCCTCGAATTCAGCCAGCGCCTCCCGGTAGCGGCCCAGCACGGTGAGCACGTCGCCCAGGGCGACGGCTACCTCCGCCGGGGGAAAGCCCAGCGCCGCGGCCTGGCGCAGGTACGCGTGCTCCTCGGCGTGGGCGTACAGGTCGCGGGCGCGCCGCGCGGCCCGCCACCACCAGCCGGCCGCCTCGGCGTCCCGCCCGGCGCGCTGCAGATGCTCGGCGATAGCCGCGGCCCCGGTGGTCACCGGGTCCCGCTCGTACCGGCGGATCAGCGCGCCCGCGGCCCGGCCGTGCAGCAGCCTGCGCCGGGCCAGGGTCGCGGAGCTGTAGACCACCTCCCGCAGGGCCTCGTACGGGAAGTCGTAGCTGGGCAGGCCGCGGTCCCCGGCCGGCGGCGTCTCGGTGAGCAGGAACCGGCGGACCGCCTCGTCGAGGGCTTCCACGGTCTCCGTCTCACCCCGCCCGCTGACCGCGCGGAGCAGGTCCGCGTCGCACCCGCTGCCCAGCACGGCCGCGGTGGACAGCATCTGCTGGGTGGGCTCGCTGGCCGCCTGCACCCGCCTGCGCAGCAGTTCGCGGACCGAGGCCGGCGGCCACCAGCGCTCGCCGTCGTCGCCGGCGCCCGAGCGCAGCCCCTCGACGTACTCGCGGACCAGCATGGGCAATCCCCGGGTCTGGGCCAGGAGCCGGCCCACGTCGCCGTCCCGGACCCCGGAGCGCAGCAGCAGGTCACGGATCTGCTCCTCGCGCAGCGGCGCGGGCTCCACCATGGTCCCCTGGGCGGCGTCGGCCGCCTCGCTGACCGCGGTCCGCAGCCCGCGGAGCCGTTCCGCGTGCTCGGTGGACCAGCTGATGACGAGCAGCAGCGGCCAGCCGGCCAGCCTGCGGACCAGGTAGGCCAGCAGGTCCAGGGACGGGCCGTCGGCCCAGTGCGCGTCCTCGACCACGACCACGCCCGCCAGCGGCCCATCCGGGCCCGGTGCCGCCGCGGCCCGCAGCACCTCCCCGGTCGCCGTGTACAGCCGGGTCAGCGCCATCGGGCTGTCCAGCGGGGCCGGGTCATCCGGGTAGTCCGCGGCCAGCTCGGGGCAGAGCCGGCCGGTCATCGCCGCGGTGTGCGCGGGCAGCCGGGCGGGCAGGTCCGGCGTGACGGACAGCGCGGTGCGCAGCAGGTCAGCGGCGAGCACGAACGGGAGCCCGCTCTCGCCTTCGTGGCAGCGCGCGGCCAGCACCACGCTCCCGGCCGCCTGCACCCGGCCGCGGAACTCCTCCAGCAGCCGCGTCTTGCCGCAGCCGGCCGCGCCCAGCACCGTCACCACCCGGCCGGCCGGGCCCACCGCGCGCCAGGCGGCGTGCAGCGCGTGCAGCTCATCCTCCCGGCCGACCAGGGGCCAGCCGGCCGGGCCCGGTGCGGCGCCGGCCCGGGCGGGTCCGGGGCCGGTCCAGGGTCCGGGGCCAGTTCGGCGGCCGGGGCTAGTTCGGCGGCCGGGGTCGGCCGGGCCAGCACGGGCGGCACGGGGGCCGGGGCCAGCCGTCCCGCCCGGACGTCGTCGTAGAGACGGGTGGTCTCCGGCAGCGGCCGGACCGCCAGCTCGGCGTCGAGGGTCCGGACCAGCGCCCGGTACTGGCGCAGCGCGGCGGACCGCTGCCCGGTCCACGCCAGCAGCCGGATGAGCGCCTGGTAGGCCGGCTCGTGCAGCGGGTCGAGAGCCTGCCAGCGCTGCGCGTGCGCCACCGCGCGCTCCAGGTCACCGGCGGAGGTGCCGGCCGCGACCAGCCGTTCGAGTACCGCCGCGAGCCGCTGGCGGAGCCGGTCCGCGGTGGCGGCCTGCCAGTCGTCGAACTCGGGGCAGTCGCGCAGCGTGAACCCGGCCAGGAAGTCGTCCCGGTACAGCCGGGCCGCCCGGTCCAGTGCGGCCGCGTCCGGCGCGGCCGCGAGCGCCTCGAAGTCGGCCACGTCCACCTGGACGCGCCCCGGGTCCAGGGCCACCGCCGCCCGGGTGACCTGCAGTCCAGGACCGGCCGCCGCCGCCGTGACCGACAGCGTGCGGCGCAGCGAGGCCCGCGCCCGGGCGGTGTCCGCCTCCGGCCACAGCAGCGCGGCCAGCCGCTCCCGGCTCAGCTCGTGATCGTGCAGCGCGAGCAGGGCCAGCACTGCCGTGGCCTTGCGGGTGTCGAAAGCTGAGCGGCGCGCCGTTCCTGGTCACCGCGGGTGCCCCGAGCAGGGCAAGGTGCAGCTCCGCCACGCCTGTTCTCCCCCCACGTGCTGCCCGCACGAGTTCCGGAAGCCACCGTAACGCAGCATCGTGAAATTCTCCCCGCGTCGCTGAGTTGCCGTAACGATCTCGTATCGCCATCTCCCTAAGCTGGCCCTGAGCTTGGAAAAGCGACGGACACGGAGCGTGCCATGGCACAAGGGCTGGAGCGGACCAGCGCCGGCGGCAAGGGGGGCGCCGCCGGCACCGTCGCCGAGGAACCGGCCGCCGGCCGGGCGGGCACCACGGCCGTCCCCGGTGCCGGCCCGGCGGCGGGGGGACCTGGCCGGTCCCCCCGCCGCTGTCTCGCCAGCGCCCGGCGATGCCGTACCCGGACCGCAGGACACCGCCCGGCCGCGGGGCTGGCGCCGGGGCTGGCGGAGCCGCCCGGCCCCTGCGGCCGCGGTCCCGGTCCCGGCCCCCGGCCCGGTGCGGGCCGGGCCGGAGATCGAGCTGGCGTCCAACGACCCGCTGGTCGGTTACCTGCTCAGCGCGGCCGGCGCGGTGGACATCCGCGGCCTCGAACTCGATTCCCCCGCCCTGGCCGCGATGAAAGACGCGGGGGTGGTGCTGACCGTCCCGCTGATCTCCTCGGGCAGCCTGATCGGGCTGATCAACCTGGGGCCGCGGCTGTCGGAACGGGACTACTCCTCCGAGGACCGGCGGCTGCTCAACGCGCTCGCGGGGTACGCGGCCCCGGCCATGCGGGTCGGCCAGCTGGTCCGCCAGCAGGAGGCCGAAGCCCGGAACCGGGAGCGGATCGAGCAGGAGCTGAAGATCGCGCAGATTATCCAGCAGCAGTTCCTGCCCAAGGCCGTGCCCGACCTGCCCAGCTGGCATGTGGCCGCGTTCTACCGGCCCGCCCGCACCGTGGGCGGGGACTTCTACGACTTCATCCCGCTGCCGGACGGGCGGGTCATGTTCGTGGTCGGCGACGTCACCGACAAGGGAGTGCCCGCCGCCCTGGTCATGGCCAGCACGCATGCGCTGCTGCGCGGGGCCGCGCCGCGGCTGGTCTCGCCCGGCGCGGTGCTCGCCCACGTGAACGACCTGCTCTGCGCGGACATCCCGGCGCACATGTTCGTCACCTGCCTGGCCCTGGTGCTGGACCCGGTGAGTGGCAAGGTCGAGTTCGCCAACGCCGGGCACGATGTGCCGTACGTGCGCACCGCGGGCGGCGTGGCCGAGCTGCGGGCGCGGGGCATGCCTCTCGGCCTGATGCCCGGCATGGACTACGAGGAGAAGACCTTCCAGTTCGAGCCGGGGGACTGCGCGCTGCTGCACAGCGACGGGCTGGCCGAGGCGCACGCGCCGGACCGGGAGATGTTCGGCTTCCCGCGGGTCGCGGAGCTGGCCGGCCGGGGACCGTCCGGCGAGGAGCTCATCGACCTGTGCCTCACCGAGCTGGCCGCGTTCACCGGGCCGGAGGCCGAGCAGGAAGACGACATCACGCTGGTGTGCCTGGAGCGGAGCATGTCGGCCCGGTATGCGGGAGGCGCCCGATGACCTCGGTAGCCCAGCCAGCGTCCCGGCGTCTCGCGGCGTTCGCGGTGGCCAGTGAGCCGGGTAACGAGCGCCTGGCGCTGGCCCGGGTGGCCGAGGCCGTGGCGGCCAGCGGGCTGCCGCCGGCCCGGCTGGAACGGCTGAAGACCGCCGTGGCCGAGGCGACCATGAACGCGATCGAGCACGGTAACCGGGGCCGGCCGGAGGTCCCGGTGGACGTCGAGGTCATCCAGGAAGGCGACGACATCATCGTGGCCATCACCGACCTCGGCGGGGAGCACGCCCCGCCGGGGCCGGCCGAAGAGCCGGACCTCGCGCTGAAGCTGGAAGGCGAGCAGCAGGCGCGCGGGTGGGGGCTGTTCCTCATCCGGAACATGGTGGACGCCATGCAGGTGCGCACGGACGGTCCCCGGCGCACCATCCAGCTCACCATGCGGGCCGGCGGCGCCGCGCCGGCCCGCCGGGCCGGGGCACCTGAAGGAGGCGGCGATGAACGAAGAGCTGTGAGGCAGCCGTGCACGCGGTGGGCGGCGCGGCCGTCATCGAGCTGGCCGGCGAGGTGGACGGCGGCGCGGCGGGCGTGCTCAACGCGGCCTACGAGCAGGCGGTCGGCGGCGGGGAACCGGGCACCGTGGTCCTGGACTTCGCCCGGGTCGGCTACATCAACTCGACCGGGATCGCGCTGATCGTGAGCGTGCTCGCCCGGGCCCGGGCCGAGCGCCGCAAGGTGGTCGCGAGCGGCTTGTCCGAGCACTACCGGGAGATCTTCGACATCACCCGGCTGTCGGATTTCATCGAGGTCTTCGGCGACCTCGACGCGGCGGTGAGCCAGCTGGCCGGGCCGGCCGCCTGACGGCACCGGAGGGGCGGGCTCAGCAGCCCGTGCACAGCACGACCCGCACAGCACGACCCGCAGCCGCGCCAGCGGCCTGCGGCCCAGGGGAGGGGAACCCGGAATGGATGGACCCAGGGTCACGATGGACGTCCGGCACATCGGCGGCGAGGTGGCGGTCGTGGACATCAAGGGGGAGGTCACCGCGGCCTGCGAGCCGGTCCTGATGTCGGCGTACGAGGAAGCGGGCGGATTGCGCGCCAGCCGGCTCGTGCTCAACTTCGCCGGGCTGGAGTACATGAACAGCGGGGGCATCGGGATGCTCGTGACCCTGCTGGTCCGGGCCAACCGCCAGCGGCAGCAGCTGGCCGCGTACGGGCTTACCGAGCACTACCGCGAGATCTTCGAGCTCACCCGCCTCGATGAGGCGATCACTATCTACGACGACGAGGCATCGGCGCTGGTCGGTGCGGCGACCTGAGGAGGCCGGGATGACCGAGGCGACGGGGCCGGAGCGGGTGCGCTCCGCAGAGCAGATCGAGCTGAGCGTCCGGGAGGCGGGCGCCGGCGTGGTGCCGCGGAACGACGCGGGCCGCTGGGCGGCCAAGGTGGACCGGCTCGACGTGGTACGGCGGGACGGCGTGCGCGGGACCAACGTGGCCGGCCGGCGGCTGACCGGTCCCGTGCAGGGCTTCGGCAAGATGTGGCAGAAGACCTACCGGCTGGCGGTGGGGACCGCGGTCTCCCCGGAGCAGGCCATCACCACCTGGAAGGCCCACTTCCCGGAGTTCTGGCCGGCTGGCAACCGGTTCGCCGGCGCGCTCACCGGCATCAGCCCCGGTGACGTGGCCCTCCTCGACCTGGCCATCGGCGGCGGGGTCAAGCTGTCCACCGGCGTGTTCGTGCTCTACGCGGACGAGGAGTCGTTCACGCTGATGACCCCGCAGGGGCACATGTTCGCCGGCTGGATCACGTTCTCCGCGGAAGGCGGCCCGGACGGGACCCTCGTCCAGGCCCAGGTGCTGATGCGCGCGAACGATCCCCTGTACGAGATGGCCATGACGTTCGGCGGGCACCGCAAGGAAGACGTGTTCTGGGCCGAGACGCTGACCGCCCTCGGCCGTCACCTTGGCGCCGACGACCTCACCGTGACCACCCGCACCGTGTGCGTGGACAGCAGCCGCCAGTGGCGCCACGCCAGCAACGTCTGGCACAACTCCATGGTGCGCAGCGTGCTGCAGACCCTGGCCGCCCCGGTCACGGCGCTGCGCCGGCGCCGCGGCTGACCCGCGCCGGTACCCGGGGGGATGAGCATGCCTGGTGATCCTGATGCCGTGGTGGTCGGCAGCGGGCCGAACGGGCTGGCCGCCGCGGTCACGCTCAGCGCGGCCGGCCTGCGCGTCCTGGTCATCGAGGGCGGTCCTGCGATCGGCGGGGGATGCCGGACCGAGGAACTCACCCTCCCCGGATTCCGGCACGACGTCTGCTCGGCCGCGCATCCGCTGGCGGTGGCCTCACCGTTCTTCCGGCGCTTCGACCTGGCCGCGCGCGGTGTCCGGTTCACCGGCTCCGACGTGGTGTTCGCCCAGCCGCTGGACGGCGGCCGCGCGGCGGTGGTCACCGGGTCGGTGGATGCGACCGCGGAGCGCCTCGGCCGGGACGCGGCCGCCTACCGCCGCCTGCTCGGCCCGCTGGTCCGTGACTGCGGCGCCGTGACCGACCTGCTGCTGTCCCCGATCCGGCGGCCCCCGCCGCAGCTGAGTGCCGGGCTGGCCGTGTTCGCGGTGAACGGCCTCAGGTCGGCGGCCGGGGTGGCGCGCCGCTTCCGCACGCCCGAGGCCCGGGCCCTGTTCGCCGGCGCCGCCGCGCACGGCATGATGCCGCTCACCGCGCGGCCGACCGGCGCGGTCGGCCTGATGCTCACCGGCCTGGCCCACGCGGTGGGCTGGCCGGTGGCCGAAGGCGGCAGCGCGCGGATCACGGACGCCATGGCTGAAGCGGTCGTCGCGGCGGGCGGAACCATCGAGACCGGGCGGTGGGTGCGCTCGCTCGCCGAGCTGCCCCCGGCCCGGGCCGTCCTGTTCGACGTCGCGCCGCGGGGGCTGCTGTCGATCGCCGGCGACCGGCTGCCGCCCCGCTACCGGCACGCCCTGCGGCGGTTCCGGTACGGCGCCGGTGTCTGCAAGGCCGACTTCGCCCTGTCCGGCCCGGTGCCGTGGGCGAACGAGGCGTGCCGCCGGGCCGGGACGCTGCACCTCGGCGGAACGTACGAGGAGATTGCGGCGGCCGAGGTGCAGGTCGCCGCCGGGCAGCATCCGGACGCTCCGTACGTCCTGGTCACCCAGCCGGGCGTGAGCGACCCGACCCGGGCCCCCGCGGGCTGTCACACGCTCTGGACGTACTGCCACGTGCCCGCGGGATCGGCCGTGGATATGACCGGCCGCATCGAGGCGCAGATCGAGCGCTTCGCGCCCGGCTTCCGGGACCTGATCCTGGCCCGGCACACGCTGACCGCCGCCGACGAGGAAACGCGGAACCCGAACTACGTAGGCGGCGACATCGCCGCCGGCCTGCAGGACATCCGGCAGACCGTGTTCCGCCCGGCGGCCCGGTGGAACCCCTACCGCATCCCGGTTCCCGGCTGGTACCTGTGCTCCTCGTCTACCCCGCCGCTGCCTGGCGTCCATGGCCGGTGCGGTGAGCTGGCCGCGCTGACCGCGCTGCGCGACGTGTTCGGCATCCGCCGCCCGCCGGACCTGGGGCCGTCCCGGTCGCGCCCGGTGGTGCAGGAACCAGCCCACCTGGCCGTCTGGCTCACGGATGGTGAACGGTGACGGCGGCCCGGGCTGGGTGGCGCCCGCGGGGCGGCTGGCCCAGCACCTGGCTGGCGGGGCTGGCCGGGGTGCTGGTCTTGTCCGCGCTGGCCATGGCCCCGCTCGCCGTCCTCTCTCACCTTGGCTTCGACAGCCTCAACGCCCTGGTGATCGGGCTGCCCTGCGGTCTGGTCGGCATCCTGGTGGCGCGCCGCCAGCCCGCCAACCCGCTGGGCTGGCTGCTCCTGGCCATAGCGCTGTGCCTGATCGTCTCCACAGACAGCTCGGAATACGCGCTGCTCCGCTACCGCCTGGGCGACCAGCAGCTTCCGCTCGGCGTGGCCGCGATCGCGCTGAACCAGCTCTGGGGCGCGGGCCTGGAACTGCTGGGCCTGGTCGTCTTGCTGTTCCCGGACGGCAGGCTGCCCTCCGCGTGGTGGCGGGGTGCGCTCTGGGCCTACGTCGGGATCTATGTGTTCAGCATCGTCATCCTGGCGGTGGCGACCGCGCAGGCGGTCATCGGGCGTCCCTTCCAGGTGGACGCCAACGGCGGGCTGAAGATCACCGATGACGCGTCTGGCTGGTACGGGGCGGTCGCGAACCCGCTGCAGCTCATCATCCTGCTGTTCATCGTGGCCTTCATCGGGCGCCAGGTCCTCAGCTGGCGGCGGTCCTCGGGCGAGCGCCGCCAGCAGCTGAAATGGCTGGCCAGCGGGGCCGTCGTCGTCGTCGCGAGCGCGCTCGTGGTTGGCTCCCATTCGGCGTTCCCGGCCGGCGTCCTGGCAGGTCGCGGCCGGCCTGGCCTGGTTCGGCTTTGCCGCACTGCCGGTATCCATCGGGGTGGCGATCCTGAAGTACCGGCTCTATGACATCGACCGGATCATCTCCCGGACCCTGGCCTACGCGCTGGTGACCGGGCTGCTGGTGGGGGTGTACGCGGGGCTGGTGCTGCTGGCCATCCAGGTGCTGCGGTTCTCCTCGCCGGTGGCGGTCGCCGCGTCGACCCTGGTGGCGGCGGCGCTGTTCAGCCCGCTGCGGCGCCGGGTGCAGCGGACCGTGGACCGGCGGTTCAACCGGGCCCGCTACGACGCGGACACGCTCGTCGCGGCGTTCAGCGACCGGCTCAAGGATGCCGTGGACCTGACCGCCGCGCGGGCCGACCTGATCGGCGTCACGCACCAGGCGCTGGAGCCCGCGCACGTCACGGTGTGGCTCCGGGACGGTACCCGATGACCGGGGCGCCAGTCCCGGGAGGATGGCGGCTGGCCTCCCCGGCCACCGCCCTGGCGGCCGGGGCCGTGGTGCTGGCGCTGATGGTCATCCAGGTGCCGTTCGCGGCCCTGGCCCGCCAGAGCCTGCTGTCCAGCGGCGGCTCGGCGCCGATCACGATCTCCGCCCCCTTCTGGGCGCTCGGCGGCCTGCTGGCCTGGCGGAAGCCTGGTAACCCCATCGGCTGGCTCATCCTCGGCATGGCCGGCTTCGCCGCGCTGAGCGAGACGGCCAGCTTCTACGCGGTGGCCGACTACCGCCTGCACGCCGGGGACCTGCCGCTCGGATGGCTCGCGCTGCTGGCCCAGCCCGGCTGGGCCCCGGCCATCGCGTCCATCGGCCTGCTGATCCTGCTGTTCCCCGACGGCAGGCTCCCGTCGCCGCGGTGGCGCTGGGTGCTGTGGCCTTACCTGTTCCTGGCCCTGCTGTGGATCGCGGGCGCCCTGTGGTTCACCGTCCGCGCCATCGCGGCGCACCATGTCCGGGTCGATGCGAGCGGGAACCTCATGGTGCTGGCCCACCCGACGGGCGGGGCCGCGTGGTGGGGGGCGGCCGGGGACGGCTTCTTCCTGCTGCTCCTGCTGAGCTGGCTGGCCTCGCTGGCCGCGCAGGCCCTCAGCTTCCGGCGTTCGGCGGGGGAGCGCCGCCAGCAGCTCAAGTGGCTGCTGGCCGGGGCCGTGGCCAGCCTGGTCGGCCTGCTCGCCTCGTTCCGGATCCTGGTGATTCTCGGCCCGCCGGCGCTGGTGATCGGCCTGCTCGCCAGCCTGTGCCTGTTCGCCCTCCCGGCCAGCATCACTGTCGGCATCCTGAAGTACCGGCTGTTCGACATCGACCGGCTGATCTCCCGGACGCTGGCCTACGCCCTGCTCACCGGGCTCTTGGTGGGCATCTACGCCGGGCTGGTGCTGCTGGCCACGCAGGTGCTGCGGTTCTCCTCGCCGGTGGCGGTGGCCGCCTCCACGCTGGCCGCGGCGGCCCTGTTCACCCCGTTGCGGCGCCGGCTGCAGCGCGCCGTGGACCGGCGGTTCAACCGGGCCCGCTACGACGCGGACCGGATGGTGGACGCGTTCGCCGGCCGCCTGCAGGACGCGGTCGACCTGGACACGGTGCGCACCGACCTGATCGCGGTGATGCGCGGGGCCCTGGAGCCGTCGCAGGTCTCGGTGTGGATGACCGGAGGCGGGCGATGACGGGGAACGCCGCCGCGCCCCGGAGGTTCCGGCTGGCCTCGCCGGCTACCGCCCTGGTCCTGGGCGGTGTAGTGCTGGTCCTGCTGGCGGTCACCGTCCCGCTCGGCGTCCTCGGCCATTCCCCGGTGAGCTCAGGCGGTGGCAGCCTGATCCTGGCCCCGGTGTTCGGCGTGGTGGGTTTCGCGGTGGCCTGGCGCAGGCCGGACAACCCGCTCGGCTGGCTCCTGCTCGGCGCGGTGGGCTTCCTGGTGCTGAGCGGTGCGGCGGGGGCGTACGCGGTTCTCGACTACCGGCTACGGCACGGCAGCCTGCCGCTCGGCTGGGTGGCCGTGCTGCTGCAGCCCGGCTGGGCCCCGGCCATCGCCCTGTTCGGGCTCAGCGTGCTGCTGTTCCCGGATGGCCGGCTGCCCGGTCCGCGCTGGCGCTGGGCGCTCTGGGCCTACCTCGCCGTCGCCGCGCTGTGGATCGCGGGGACCGTCATGATCTCCGTGTGGGCCATCGCCGGCCATCACATCCAGGTGGATTCCAGCGGGAACCTGCTGGCCATCGACCACCCGACCGGCTGGGCGGCCTGGTGGGGCGCGGTACAGGGCCTCTTCTTCCCGGTGCTCGGCGCGTGCTGGCTGGCCTCCGTGGCCGGCCAGGTGGTCAGCTACCGGGGCTCCTCGGGTGAGCGGCGGCTCCAGCTGAAGTGGCTGATCGGCGGATCGGCGATCGCCGCCGCCGGCGGGCTGCTCGCCGTCCCCTTCTCGAACAGCCCGGACCGGGCCCTGCACATCGGCGGGTCCCTCGCCTTGCTCGCCGTGCTCGCCCTGCCCCTCAGCATGGGCGTGGCCATCCTCAAGTACCGGCTGTTCGACATCGACCGGATTCTCAGCCGAACCGTGGCCTACGCGATCATTACCGGGCTGCTGGTGGGCGTGTACGCGGGGCTGGTGCTGCTGGCCACGCAGGTGCTGCGGTTCTCCTCGCCGGTGGCGGTGGCCGCGTCCACGCTGGCCGCGGCGGCCCTGTTCACCCCGGTGCGGCGCCGGGTGCAGCGCGCCGTGGACCGGCGGTTCAACCGGGCCCGCTACGACGCCGACCAGACCGTCGCGCGGTTCGCGGCCCGGCTGCAGGACGCCGTGGACCTGGGCAGCGTCCGCGCTGACCTGCAGGCCACGGTGAGCGCCTCGCTGCAGCCCGCCCACGTGTCCGTGTGGGTGCCGGAGCGCCAGCCGTGACCGCGCCCGCCCGCGTGCAGCGGGCCCGCCTGGCCACGCCGCGCACCGCGTCCTTCCTGGCGGTCGGCGTGCTCGTGCTGATCGTCGCCCTGCCCGTCATCGGCGCGCTGAGCCACCACCTGACGTCGGGCTCGCTGACGGCCGTGATCAGCCTGCTGGTCGTGATCCTGGTCATCGGGGTGGTGGGCCTGGTCGTGGCGCGGCATCAGCCCGGTAACGCGATCGGCTGGCTGCTGCTGGGGGCGGCGGGCTGGATCCCGCTCACGATCGGCGCCTCCGAGTACGCGACGCTGGTGTACGACTATGGCTACCGCGCTGTCCCGGGGACGGGTCCGGTGGCGGTCATCCTCAGCGGCCTGTTCACGTTCGTGATCGTCGTGTTTCCCCTGATCACCCTGGTCTTCCCGGACGGCCGGCTGCCGTCGCCGCGCTGGCGGCCGGTGCTGTGGGCCTACCTGGCGCTGTGCCTGATCCTGCCGGTGAGCTACGTGGCGGCCACCGTCACCGCCGTAGCCCAGCATCACCTGGTCTACCTGGCCAGCGGCCAGGTCGCCGCCGCGGACGCCCCGCCGTCGTGGACGGAGTTCGTGTTCTTCGCCACGGTAGGGCTGGCCTGGCTGGGCGCGCTCGGGCACCAGATCGCGAGCTGGCGGCGCTCCTCCGGTGAGCGGCGCCAGCAGCTCAAATGGCTGCTGAGCGGGACCGTGGTCTGCGCCGTCCTGGGCATCTGGGCCCTGGCCACCAACTCGGCCATCTGGGAGGTGGCCATCCTCGGCCTGTGCGCGCTGCCGGCCAGCATGGGCGTGGCCATCCTGCGCTACCGGCTGTACGACATCGACCGGATCATCTCCCGGACCCTGGCCTACGCGATCATCACGGGGCTGCTGGTCGGGGTGTACGCCGGGCTGGTGCTGCTGGCCACGCAGGTGCTGCGGTTCGCCTCGCCGGTGGCGGTGGCCGCGTCCACGCTGGCCGCGGCGGCCCTGTTCACCCCGCTGCGGCGCCGGGTGCAGCGGGTGGTGGATCGCCGGTTCAACCGGGCCCGGTACGACGCGGACGCGGCCGTGACCGCGTTCGCGGGGCGCCTGCAGGACGCGGTCGACCTGGACTCGGTGCGCGCCGAGCTGCTCCGCTCGGTGGCAGCCGCCCTGGAACCCGCGCACGTGTCCGTCTGGCTGGAGCGCGGCCCGCGGTAACTGCGGTGCCCCGGCGCTGAACCCGCGCCGCCGGCCTCAGGCCGCCCGGCGGCGCAGCAGCAGCATGGCCGCGTCGTCGTCCAGCGCGTGCCCGACGTGCAGCAGCACGTCCTGCTGCAGCTGGTCCAGGGCGCTGTCCGGGTCCGCGGCCTCGGCGTAGAGAGCACGGTCCGGCAGCGGGTAGAACTCACCGGCCCGGTTCCGCGCCTCGCTCACCCCGTCCGTGTAGAACAGCATCTGGTCGTCCGGGGCGAACGGGATGGTGATCACTTCCCGCGGCCCGGCGCCCAGGCTGGCCAGGCCCAGCGGCAGGCTGGGCGCGGCCGATTCCACGAACCGCCCGGCGTGCCCCGCGATGAGCAGCGGCGGGGGATGGCCGCAGCTGAGCAGCTTGATCCGGGATCCGTCCGGGCTGACCTCGGCCAGGATCGCGGTGACGAACTGCTCGTCGGTGAGCTGGCGGGCCAGGCTGATCTCCAGCCGGTCCGCTATCACGGGCAGGCTGGCCGCCTCGTACGCCACCTCGCGGAACGCGCCCAGGACCGTGGCGGCCGTCTTGACCGCGACCAGGCCCTTGCCCTGGACGTCGCCGATGATCAGCCGCATCCCCCCCGTGGCGGGCACCACCTCGTACAGGTCCCCGCCGATCCGGGCGTGCGAGGTCGCGGACATGTAGCGCACCGCCAGCCGGACGCCCCGGGCCGAGTCCGGCAGCGGTCCCAGCAGGACCTGCTGCGCCACCTCGGCGATGGCCCGGACCTCGGCCAGCTCGTGCTCGCGCCGCTGCCGCACCGTGCAGGCGATCACCGCGGCGACGGTCACCCCGAGCACGGTGGCCGAGTCGCGCGCGTAGTCACCCCAGCTGCCGATGATCTGGTCCGCGGCCAGCACCGCGCAGAGCACGAGCGCCACCACCCCGGCCGCGATGGCCTTGCGCAGCCCGCCGGAGACCGCGGCGAAGGCCGGGCCGAGCGCCAGCAGCGGCAGCAGGCCTTCCTGCGGGCCGAAGACCACGGCGGCACCGGCCACCGCCCCCATGATCAGGAACGGCAGCGCGTCGAGCAGGTGCTGCACGCTGGACCGGGTAACCGGCTCCACCCCCGTGACACGCACATCGTGACCGGCCGCACGACTGCGGCCGGTCACCCCCCTGGTGCCCTGAATGACCCCGTACGCCCCCGACAAACCACTCTCCCGTGACCCTCGGGCATCCCCGTGCCTGCCGCCGGGCTGCCCCCTGATCCAGGTCCCCTGGGCAGGCTCGGCGCGTAGGGCAACGGAAATGCTACCAGTAGTAACGACCCGTACTCGATCATGCGGTATCAGATCGTACAGGCACTTCTATAACGCTTAGTAGCTGGGTGGCTACTTTCTGGTTAACGAGCGTCCCGTCCCTGGTCAGGCCCGGTATAGCCCGGCCCGGGTGGGACAGGGCTACGCCACCGGAAACGGCCCGCCGGGCTCGTCCGGTTCACGCCTGCCCGGGGCGGCCCCGGCCACCCCGGCCCCCCGGTTCAGGACCGCCACGGCCGCCCGGTCCAGGGCCGGGAACGCGGGTGGCGGCGGCATCTTGACGAGGCCGGCCGGCGATGCCTGAATGAAGGCATCTTTCAACGCTTCCGACCACTTTCCATCAGATCCGATCACCATGCCCGCGTGGTCGAAGCGCCCGGACGACCTGCGCGGACGCGGGTCAGGAAGGGGTTGCGCTGTGCGCGCCATCCGCCTCAGAGGTTTAAGACATGCCGCGGTCCTCGCGACCGCGGCCCTGCTCGGCTCGGCGTTCTGCCTCGCCGCCGTGCCGCTGACCCAGGCCGCCGCCGCGACCGCCATCACCGTCAACGGGACCAGTTCGGGGCGGACCTTCGACGGCATCGGCGCGATCAGCGGCGGGGGCGGCAACTCGCGGCTGCTGACCGACTATCCCGGCGGCCCAGCAGACGCAGATCCTGGACTACCTGTTCAAGCCCGGGTACGGCGCGGACCTGCAGATCCTCAAGGTCGAGATCGGCGGGGACACCAACTCCACGGACGGCTCGGAATCGAGCATCGAGCACGCGTCCGGCTCCATCAACTGCAGCGCCGGGTACAACTGGTGGCTGATGGAGCAGGCCAAGGCGCTCAACCCGGCCATCAAGCTGTACGGGCTGGCCTGGGGCGCGCCCGGCTGGATCGGCGGCGGCAACTTCTGGTCCACCGACATGATCAACTACCTGGTCAGCTGGCTGAACTGCGCCAAGTCGCACGGCCTGACCATCAACTACCTCGGCGGCTGGAACGAGCGCGGCTACAACATCTCCTGGTACGAGCAGCTGCGGTCCACGCTGAACGCCGACGGCTACTCCAGCGTGCAGATCGTCGGCGCGGACAGCGACTGGAGCATCGCCAGCGACATCGCGTCCAACTCCACGTTCGCCAGCGCGGTGAACATCATCGGCGTGCACTACCCCTGCCAGGGCGGTGACGGCGGCAGCGCGGACACCTGCGCGGCCAACTCCACCGCGATCGGCACCGGCAAGCCGCTGTGGGCCAGCGAGAACGGCTCCCAGGACCTGAACACGGGCGCCCCGGCGCTGATCCGCTCGATCACCCGCGGCTACATCGACGCCGACCTGACCGCCTACATCAACTGGCCGCTGGTCGCCGCGATCTACCCGGACCTGCCCTACAACACCGACGGGCTGATCCTGGCCAACCAGCCCTGGTCCGGCGCGTACGGCGTGGGGGAGAGCACGTGGGCGACCGCCCAGGTCACCCAGTTCACCGCGCCGGGCTGGAAGTTCCTCAACTCGGGCTCCGGCTACCTGGGCGGCGCCGAGTCGAACGGCAGTTACGTCTCGCTGAAGTCCACGAACGGCACCGACTACTCGACGATCATCGAGACCACCACGGCCAGCGCGGCGCAGACCGTCAACGTGGCCGTATCCGGCGGGCTGTCCACCGGCGCCGTGCACGTCTGGGCCACCGACGTGAACTCGCCGGGCTCAGGACCCCAGTTCGCCCAGCAGTCCACGATCACGCCGGTCAACGGCAGCTACTCGCTGACCGTGCAGCCGGGCTACATCTACACGCTGACCACCACCAGCGGCCAGGGCAAGGGCACCGCGGCCAGCCCGGCCCAGGGCACCCTGACCCTGCCCTACTCCGACAACTTCGACAGCGACACCGCCGGCCAGCAGCCCCGCTACCTGTCCCAGATGCAGGGCGCGTTCGAGGCCGGGCCGTGCGCGGGCGGCCGGTCCGGGCAGTGCGTCCAGCAGCAGGCCGCGGTCCAGCCGATCGAGTGGGACGGGAACTCCAACCCGTACACCATCGGCGGCAACCTGAGCTGGGCCAACTACACCGTGTCGGCCGATGCGCTGATGGAGCAGGCCGGGTCGGTCCAGCTGATCGGCCGGGCCGGCACCCAGCACGCCTTCGGGCCGGCCGGCATCAACGAGTACTACCTCCAGCTGAGCAACACCGGCGCGTGGTCCCTGGTGCGCAACAACACCAGCGACACGCTCACCACGCTGGCCAGCGGCACGGTGACGGCCCCCGGGACCGGCACCTGGCAGCACCTGGCCCTGACCTTCAACGGCAGCAGCATCTCGGCGGCCATCAACGGGACGACCGTCACGTCCGTCACTGACGCCACGTACGCCTCAGGAATGGTCGGGTTTGGCACGTCCGGGTATCAGACTGACCAGTTCGATAACTTGTCTGTCACCCTGGCCGGTTCTGCGACCCCAACGGGGCATATCATCGCGGGTGACGACACCGCCGAGTGCGCCGACGTCAACGGGGGCTCGGCCGCGGACGGCACGAAGGTGCAGATGTGGGACTGCAACACCAGTGCGGCCGCGCAGAGCTGGACAATGGAGTCCAACGGGACCGTCGGCATCAACGGCAAGTGCCTGGACGTGACCAACGGCGGTACGGCCAACGGCGCGCTGATCGAGGAATGGACCTGCAACGGCGGCGCCAACCAGCAGTGGCTAGCGGTGAACGGCGAGCTGGTGAACCCGGTCTCCGGCAAGTGCCTGGACGACCCGGGGTTCAACACCACGCAGGGCACCCAGCTCGACCTGTGGACCTGCAACGGCGGCACCAACCAGCAGTGGTCGGTGCCCTGAGGACCGGCGCCGCCTAGCAGCGGCGCCGCGGTCCCGGGCTGGCCCGGGACCGCGCGATGAACCCCCGTCCCCCCGGTAACCCCCCCACCGGGGGGACGGGCCATCCCCGGCCTGGGTCACGGGCACATATCACCTATCTGGTGCACGCCGACGTCCGGTTTGCCCGGGTACTGGTGCACCAGATAGGTGATATGTCGGCCCGGTGTCCGGTTAGGCCACTTCGATGGAGTCGGTGATGGAGTTGTACTCCTCCGCGGTCAGTTCGAGGGTCGCGGCGGCGATGTTGTCCTCCACGTGCTCGGCGGAGCCGGAGCCCGGTATCGGCAGGATCTGCGGGGAGTGGGCCAGCAGCCAGGCCAGCGCGACCTGCCGCTCGCTGACGCCCAGCCGCTTCGCGGCGGTGAGCACCGGCACGATCCGGTCGGTCTCCTGGATCGGCGCCCAGGGCAGGAAGGCCAGGGTCTCCTGCGTGCACAGGTCCAGGACCGGCTCGGAGGAGCGGTCGTTCACGTTGTAGCGGTTCTGCACCGACACCACGGGCACGATCCGCTGGGCCTCCGCGACCTGCTCGGGGGAGAAGTTCGACACCCCCACGTGCCGGATCTTGCCCTCGGCCTTCAGCTCGGCCAGGGCGCCGAGGGAGTCCGCCAGGGGAACCTTGGGGTCGGGGGAGTGGAACTGGTAGAGCGGGATCTGCTCCAGCCGCAGCCGCCGCAGGCTGCCCTCGCACGCCTCGCGCAGGTGCTCCGGGCGGCCATCGCGGTCCCAGCGGCCCGGGCCGGGCCGCACCAGGCCGCCCTTGGTCGCGATGACCAGGTCGTCCGGGTACGGGTACAGGGTCTCGGCGATGAGCGTCTCGCTGACCTCCGGGCCGTAGGAGTCGGCCGTGTCGATGAAGTTGACGTCCAGCTCGATCGCCCGGCGCAGCGCCGCCCTGGCCCGATCCCGGTCCGGCGGATCGCCCCAGATCCCGTCACCGGTGATCCGCATCGCGCCGTAGCCCATCCGGTTAACCGTGAGGTCGCCGCCGATCTCGATGGTCCCGGCCGCGGCGGCCGTCGCTTTGCTCGTCATGAATCCTCCTCGCGCGTCAGCCCAAGCCTTTCAGTTCCGCGTGCGGATCGCACGGCGGGGCCGGCCGTCCGGGCCGCCGGGCGGCCCCCGGCTCCCGGCTGACTACGGGGAGTAAATGTACAATGCTGTGAGTAATCGGATTCGGTGCCTTATTCAAGAGAGCGTTATTCAAATGATCATGAACGGTTGGCATCGCCCTGACCTGCACCGGCCGCTCGGGCAGGTCCTCCGGGCCTGCCCTCGCTAGCCGGTTTTGAATAACGCTCTCTGTCTGGTCTGAGACGAGGTCAGATGACCGTACGGGGGGGAGGCCTGCTCGGGCAGGCTGATCTGGCCAGCCTGGGGCAGGCGTCCGGGATTGCCCTGGAGTCCTACCGTCAGGCCCACGTGTCGGCGTGCGTGGCCCGCGCCCTGGACCGCCACGAGACACCCAGCGTGGCCGGCCTGGCCCGGCTGTGCCGGCGCGACCCGGCCGTCCGGGCCACGCTGCGGCGCAGCATCCTGGTGCCGGTCACCGGGCTGTTCCGTGACCCGGAGCAGTTCGACCTGCTGGGCCAGCGGGTGCTGCCCGCCCTGCTCGGGTCCCGCGGCGGGCTGAGCGTCTGGTCGGCCGGCTGCTCGGACGGCTCGGAGCTGTACAGCGTGGTGCTCATGCTCCGGCGTCTCGGCGCCCTGGACGGCAGCCGCCTGATCGGCTCGGACCTGTCCGCCGGGCGGGTGGCCCTGGCCCGCCGGGGCGCCGTGGTCTCCGAGACGGTGCGCCGCGAAGCCCGGCCGGTGCTGCGCTGGGAGCGCCGCGACCTGCTCCGCGAGCCGCCGCCGCCGGGCGTTTTCGACCTCGTGCTGTGCCGGAACGTGGCCATCTACTTCGAGCGGGCCGCCCAGCGGGCGCTGCACGCCAAGCTGGCCGGGGCCCTGCGCCGCGGGGGAGTCCTCATGCTGGGCCGCTGCGAGCAGCTGCTGACCCCGGACCAGTTCGGCTTCGCCGCGGCGGGACCGCACCTGTACCGGAAGGTGGCTGCGTGAGGCGGGGCCTGACCCAGCGGACCGTGCTGGCCAGCATCGTGATTGCCGTGGTAGTTCTCGGCGAGTTCGCGGTCCTGTTCCTGGCCTTCCAGAGCCTGCGGGCGGAGGAACGCCAGGATAACCAGGCGGTGAACGTCCTGGCCACGTCGAGTGCGCTCGAGGAATCCCTGCTGAACTTGTCCACCGGGCTGCGGATCTACCTGATGTCCGGCCAGCCGTCCGGGCTGCGGCCCTATCAGGCCGCCCTGGCCGCATATCCCCGGCAGGCACGCCAACTCGATCGGCTCACCGCAGGGAACCCCGGCCTGCACGGCCGGGTGGCGTCGCTCGGCAACTCCATCGACGCCTACGTCGGCCTCTGGACCTCAGCGATCATCCAGATGAGCAGGGTGGACCTCCCCGGCGCCCGGCGCCTCGCAGCCACCGACGCGGCCAAGGAGCCGGTGGTGCTGATCCGGGATCAGTTCGCGGCGCTGGACCGTCAGCAGCAGGCCCTGAGCACTGTGCGCCGGGCTGAGGCGGCGCGCAGCGCCGCGCTGGCGCTGGGATTCGGCGTGGCCGGCCTGTTGGCCGCCGTACTCCTGCTCACGGGGTCGGCGATCGGCCTGCAGCGGATGGTAGTGCGCCCGGTTCAGCGGCTGGCCGTGGCCGCGGGCCGGCTGCGCGGCGGGGACCTGTCCGCCCGGGTGCCGGAGCGCGGCACCGCCGAGGTCGGCGAGCTGGCCGCCGGGTTCAACGCCATGGCCCAGGAACTCGAGGCGGCCCGGGACGAGGTGGAGCAGCAGAACGCCGAGCTCCAGGGGCAGCAGGCCGAGCTGCAGAGCATGCTCGCCTCGGTGGAGCAGCGCAAGGAGCAGGCCGAGACGCTGCACCGGTTCGCCGGCCAGCTCGCCGCGCAGACCCAGATCGAAGAGGTGGCCAGGGTCGCTCTCCGCGAGATCGCCGACAACGCCGCGGCGGAGGTCGGCGCCGTGTACGTGCTCAACGAGCAGGCGGGGGCGATCACGTTCCGGGCCTCGCGAGGGGCCAGGGCGGGGGACTTCGTCCCGGAACTCCCGCCGGGGCAAGGGCTGGCCGGACGGGCCATCGCGGAACGGCGGCGCGATCGTGGTCGCGGCCCCGGAGACCTCGCTGAGCCTCCCCGGGCTGGTCAACGAGCGGCAGGTGCAGCACGAGGCCCACCTCCCGCTGCTGCACCGGCAGCGGGCCCTCGGCGTGCTCAGCCTGGGCCGTTCGCGCGACGAGGCGTTCACCCCGAAGCGACATCGCCCGGCTGGCCGGCCTCGCCCAGAGCGCCGCACTGGCCTGCGCGGAAGCGCTGGGCCTGCGGCGGCTCGAGGTCGCCGCCGGCGAGCTGCAGTCCCTGATGGACTCCACCGACGAGGGCATCTACCGCAGGGATGTGGATGGCCGGATCACCTTCGTCAACCGGGCGGCGCAGGAGCAGACCGGCTACACCGCCGCCGAGCTGCTCGGCCAGGACGCGCACGCGACGCTGCATCACAGTCACGAGGACGGGAGCGCCCTACCCGGCCAGCGAGTGCCCGCTCTCGCACATCGTCGACGGCCGGGCCGGGGCCCGCTTCGGCGGCCAGGTGTTCTGGCGCAAGGACGGCACGCCGTTCCCCATCGATTGCTCCGCCTACCCGCTGTTCGACGGTGAGACGGTGACCGGCGTCGTGGTCACCTTCCGCGACATCAGTGAACGCCAGGGACGCGGAGCACCAGCTGGCGGCCCAGTACCAGACCGCGCGGGTGCTGGCCGAGGCGGAATCGGTCCGGGAGGCGCTGCCGCAGGTGCTGGAGCTCTGCGGTAACGAGCTCGGCTGGGAGGCCGGGCTGGTCTGGGGGCCGGATCCGGGCGGCCGGGAGCTGCTCTGCCGGGCGTCCTGGGCCCGGGCCGGGGCGGCGAGGACCAGGTGGCGCTGCTGAGTCACGAGACGGTGTCCGTGGGACAGGGCACGGTGGGCCGGGCGTGGCAGGGCCGCCAGCCGGTGATCGTGCGCGGGCCAGGCGGCCCGGCGCAGATGCAGCAGGCCGCCACCCAGCTCCCCCCGGTGAGCTGGTCGTCCCGGTGTTCCGGGACCACCGCGTGGCCGGGGTGGTGCAGATGATCGGCCTGGCTCACCCGAGGATCGAGGGACAGGTCAAGACGATCGAGACCATCGCGGCGCAGGTGCTGCAGTACGCCGACCGCAAGCGCAGCGACGCGGACGCCGCCCGGATGAAGGACCAGTTCGTGGCCACGGTCTCGCACGAGCTGCGGACCCCGCTGGCCGCCATGGACGGCTGGCTGCACATCCTGCTGGACGGCGAGCCCGGCCCGCTGACCGAGGAGCAGCAGCGTTTCCTGACCACGGTCAAGCGGAACAGCGACCGGCTGATGCGGCTCGTGGGCGACCTGCTGCTGATCGGCCAGATGGACGCGGGCCGCTTCACGCTGGATGTGAGCGACGTTGACCTGGCCGAGCTGGTCGGCGAGGCCGTCGCCCTGTTCGAGGGCGCGGCAGCAGAGAAGGGGATCGACCTGACCGCCGACATCGGGGCGCGCGTCATGGTGGCTGGCGACCGGCTGCGGCTGGGCCAGCTGCTCAGCAACCTGGTGTCCAACGCGGTCAAGTTCACTCCGGAGGGCGGCCAGGTCAGGGTGCGGGCCGGGGAGCGGGACGGGATCTGCCAGGTCGAGGTCACCGACAGCGGGATCGGGATCCCGCCCGGGGAGCGGGCGCACCTGTTCGAGCGCTTCTACCGCGCGTCCACCGCCACCGGCACCGCCGGGTCCGGGCTCGGCCTGGCCATCAGCAAGACCATCGCCGAGGCGCACGGCGGCACGATCCGGATCGCCGACTCCGGCGGCAGCGGCACCCGGTTCGTGGTGGAGATCCCGCTGCAGGTGGCGGCGGAGGTGAGCCTGTGAGTGCCGTCCGGTTCCGGCTCGCGAGGGTGGGCCGTCAGGCCCGGCCGAGGGGCCGGTGGGGTCCATCTTGCCGGACGGCGCGAACATCCCGGGAGACGCTGTGACGGAGATCGAGCCGGCCACGATCCTGGTCGCCGACGACGAGCAGGACATCCGCGAGCTGGTCGCCTACCGGCTGAGCCGCTCCGGCTACACCATCATCGAGGCCCGGGACGGGGAGGAGGCCTTCCAGCTGGCCGCGGGCCAGCCGCCGGACATGGCGGTGCTGGACGTGATGATGCCGCGGCTGAACGGGTTCGACCTTACCGAGCGGCTCCGGCATACCCCGGCCACGCAGCGGCTGCCCATCCTGCTGATGAGCGCGAGCGTGCAGGAGGCGGACATCTCCCGCGGGTTCGCGGCCGGGGCGGACGGCTACCTGACCAAGCCGTTCACCCCGGATCAGCTGCTGACCCGGGTCCGGGAGGTGCTCAGCCGGGGCTGAGCGTGATCACCAGCCCGCGGCGCGGGTGCTGGCGCGGACGGTGAGCCGCGGGGCGAGCAGCGTGGCGGCGGGCACCGGCTGGCCGCCCAGCTTGGCCATGAGCAGCCCGACCGCCTGCCGGCCCACCTCGTCGGCCGGGATGGCGATCGAGGTCAGCGCCGGGGTGGCCTGCTCGGCCAGCTCATCCGGGCAGATCGCGAGCACCGACAGGTCCTCGCCGATCCGGCGGCCCTCCGCGCGGAACGCGTCGAGCAGCGGGGCGAGGGCCGACTCGTTGTGCACCACGATCCCGTCCAGCCCGGGGCGCTGCCCGAGCAGCGTGGCCACGGTGGCCCGGACGGCACCCGGCGCGGGGTCGCAGGGCCAGGTGGCGGGGTGCAGCCCGCGCGCCCGGGCGGCCCGCTCGAAGCCGGCCTGGGTGCGCTGGGCGAAGCCAGTGCCGCGCCGGTAGACCTCCGGTGGCGCCCCGATCAGCGCGATGTCGTGGCAGCCGGCCGCGGCCAGGTACTCGGCGGAGACGCTCCCGGCGGCCTCGAAGTCCAGGTCGATGCAGGTCAGGCCGGCGGGCTCGGCCGGGAAGCCGATCAGCACCGCGGGCAGCCCCAGGGTGGCGAGCACCGGCAGCCGCTCGTCGCGGGTTTCCACGTCCATCACGATGATCGCGTCCACCAGCGAGGCGCCGGCGACCCGCTGCAGGCCGCTGGCGCCCTCGTCCTGGGTCAGCAGCAGCACGTCGTGCCCGTAGCGGCGGGCGGCGGTCACCACCGCGGTGGCGATCTGCATGAGGACGGGCACGTAAGTGCCGGAGCGCAGCGGGATGACCAGCGCGATGACGTCGGAGCGGCTGCTGGCCAGGGCCCGCGCGCCCGCGTTCGGGTGGTAACCGAGCTCGGCGATGCTGTCCAGCACCCGCCGCCGGGTGGGCTCCGAGATCGTGCGCTTGCCACTGAGCACGTAGGAGACGGTGCTCGGCGAGACATCCGCGTGCCGCGCCACGTCAGAGATCTTGACCAAGGTCCCGTCCGGGAATGCGAAGCGCTTCGACTTCCTGGATGCTAGCCCGGCACAGCGTGCGGCACAACGCTGCTCAGCCGCGCGCGAGCTGCTCCAGCCGCTCGTGCAGGTGCGGCAGGTACGTCTCGGCTTCCGGTTTCATCAGCACGCTGCGCAGGATGCGGGCCCCGGGCGCGTCCGCCCGCACGGACCCGTGCCGGGCCAGGAAGGCTTCCGCGCCGGCCCGCAGCGTGCTGAGGAACACCGGGTCGGGGCCGGTCATCCCGGCCTGCAGGATCCGCTCCGAGGCCTGGTCGATCCGGGACAGCGAGGCCGGCTCGGTGACCGGGAAATAGCTGACGATGTCCAGCTCGGGCGGCTGGTACAGGTCCAGCACGTCCGACTTCCCGATCAGCGCGGCCCAGGCCAGTGCCGCCCGCCGGCCCGCGGCGAGTACCTGCCCCAGGCCGTCCGGCGTGAGGGGCAGCAGCCGGAACGTGAGCCACAGCGCCGCCGCGGCCGCGCCGGCCCGGGAGCACTCCAGGCTGATCTCCCCGAGGTGCAGGTCCGCGGAGGTGAAGTAGGTGTACGGGGAGTCATGCAGGTAGAACCGCGCCACCCCGGGATCGCGGAACAGCACGGCGCCGCAGCCGTAGGGCTGCAGCCCGTGCTTGTGCGGGTCCACCACCACCGAGTCGCACTCGGCGATGGCCCGCCACGGCGCGGCCGGCAGCCCCAGTTCCGGCCCGGCGGTGCCGTCGCGGGCCAGCAGAGTGAAGAAGCCGCCGTAGGCGGCGTCCACGTGGATCCGGGCGCCGTGCCGCCGGCACAGGCCCAGGGCCTCGTGGATGGGGTCGATCGCGCCCAGCCCGGTCGTGCCCGCGGTCAGCACCACGGTGCCTGCCCGGCCGGTGCGCAGCAGGTCATCCAGCGCGTCGAGGTCCATCCGGCCCTGGCCGTCCACGGCGACCGGGTGGCCCTCGATGCCCAGCAGCCCGCACATCCGGCCGTGCGTGTAGTGCGCGTCCGCGCTGAACGCGACGCCCCGGCCCGGGTGCAGTTCGCGGGCCACGAACAGGGCCTCCAGGTTGGCGATCGTGCCGCTGGTCGTCAGGTGGCCCAGGTGGGTGCCGAAGCCGAACATGGCCGCGAGCTGCGCGGTCACCTCGCGTTCCATCCGGGCCGTGGCCGGGCCGCCGTCCAGCGCGTGGTTGTTCGGGTTGATCAGCATGGCGGCGAGATAGCCGGCCACGGCGGCCGGGTGCGGGGGCTTGAGCATCTGGCCCGCGTACCGCGGGTGGAAGAACGGGTAGTTGTCCGCCAGGCGCTCGGTGAACTCGGCGAACGCCGCCCCGAACCGCTCGTCGCTGACCTCCAGCGAGGGATGCGGGGTGAACGGGCCGAAGCCTGCCGCCCAATCCCGGTTCGCCGCTACCGCCTGCTGCACCCACCGCTCGAGATCCACACCGGCAGCCTAAGGGGGTGACGCCGGGCGTGCCGGGCGCCGTCAGGCGGTCGCGGCGCGGCGGCGGAGGTGGTCGAGGACGGCGGCTCCGTCGGGCGTGGTGAACCAGGCGGCGTGACCCAGCAGGTAACCGTCGTAGGCCAGGTCCGCGTGGCCAGGCGAGCTGACCACGCCGGCGAAGTACTCGACCTCCGACAGCGCGTACTCGACGTGCACCACGGGGAACACCTCGGGCAGGGCCGCGGCCTCGGCCCTTGTAAGCGGCCGGACCGTCTCGTAACCGTCCAGGAACGCGTCGATCGCGTCCAGGTCCGCTTCGGCCCGCCCCGGCCCGGCGGCGCCCGCGCCAGTCAGGTCCACGGCCGCCAGGTCCGGGTCGGTCAGGTCCAGCCAGGACACGGTGGCCCGCTCCAGGGCCGTGGCCAGGTCGTGCACCGCGTAGGTCCGGTTGGCCAGCCCGAAGTCGAATACCCCGGCCACGACGGCGTCCGGGCCACCGGAGGACCAGGTCAGGTTGGACGGGTGCCAGTCCCCGTGTCCCCACTGCCGGGGCAGCCCGGCCAGTAGCGGCGCGGCCCGCCGGATGGCGGGCAGCACGTGCCGGGCCAGGTCGTCCGGCCAGGACCGGCCGTCCAGGTAGCCCGCCAGCCCCGGACGGCATCCAGCCAGCCATTTGATTTCCGCGGGCGGATCGTTCGAGACAATGATCTCGCAGCCGGCGGTCAGGACGGCGGGAACCCGGGCCGGCAGCGGGAAACCGTCCGCCGCCTGGTGCAGCCGGGCCAGCGCCGTGCCGGCCGCGTGCGCGTGGCCGAGGCTGGTGTACGGGGTCCAGGACAGCGCGTCCCGGTACAGATCGAGGCCGCTGGCCACCTCGTGCACTTCGTAGACGAAGTCGCCGTCCTGGGTGGCGGTCGCGCCGTCCGCGGTGCGCAGCACGGCCGGCGCCGCGATGCCGCGGGCCCGCAGGTGACCGATGAACGCGTGCTCCGCGGCGAGCTGCGCGGGCGTGCGCACCCGGACGTGATGCCGCTTGACGAACAGGTCCACGCCGCCCCGGCGGATCAGCCCCGCCGCCGACATGGGGCGCGGGCTGCGCCAGGTGATCATCTCGTCGCCGCCGGGCTGCGGGTAGCGGGCCAGCACCAGGTGCACCTCGGCGCTGGTGAGCGGGCTCCAGTCCGGCACGACCAGGTCCTTGCCCATGCCGTGCACCAGGCCCGCGGGCGCGGGCATCCCGATGACCCCGCTCAACGGATCCTCCCTACGCCGGCATTACCCGGTCAGGTTCAGACGGTCGATGGCGCGCGGCCCGGTGGGCCAGCCACCCTCTCAGCCCGGTCAGCCCGAGCTCCCGTGTGGTCGGTTGATGCTACCTCTGGGCCACGCTTACCTCTGACCGACGGGCCCCTGCTGCAGCCCGTCACCGTGCTCGAGGATCTCCGCCGCCCCGCGGGCGACGCAGCGGAGCGGGTCGTCCACGACCACGACCGGGATCGCGGTGGCCGCCTCGATCCGGTCGGCCAGGCCGGGCAGCAGCGCGCCGCCCCCGGCCAGCCGGATCTTCCCGCGGACCACGTCCTCAGCCAGGTTGGGCGGGATGTCGGAGAGCATCTCCTCCACGCAGTCCACGATGGCCGTGACGATGTGCTCCAGGGCCTGGGCCACCAGCCAGCCGGGCACCTGCTCGACCCGGGGGGTGCGGCGGGCCGCGTCCACGCCCACCGTCTCCATCCGCCCGGTCCCGTCCCCGGCCAGGCCGAGCGTGGTCTTCAGGCCGCGGGCCGCGTTGCGGCCGAGCAGCAGGCCGAGCTCGGCCTTGACCGCGGTCACGATCGCCTCGTCCATGGCGTTGCCGCCGAGCCGCAGCGACCGGGCCCGGACGATCTGGCCGCCGGCCACGACCGCGGACTCGGTGGTGCCGCCGCCCACGTCCACGATGAACACCCCGGAACCCTGGGCCAGGTCGAATCCGGCGCCCGCCGCGGCGGCCACCGGCTCGTCGACCAGCTGGACCGAGCAGCGCGGCCGGATCACGCTCAGCGCGGCGGCCAGGGACCGGCGCTCCACCCAGGTAGCCCCGCCGGGCACGCACACGACCGCCGCGGTCCGCAGCAGCCCGCGGCGCAGCCGGGCCCGGCGCACGAAGCCCTGGAGCATGGCCGAGGCGGCGTCGAGGTCCGCGATCACCCCGTCGCGCAGCGGGTGGAGCACCTCGATGTCCTGCGGTTCCTTGCCGGCCAGGGCGTCGGCGGCCAGGCCCACGGCCGCCACCCGGCCGGTCGCCCGGTCCAGCGCGATGGCCGACGGCTCGTCGATGACGAGCCCACGGCCGGCGACAGAGACCAGGGTGTTGACCGTACCCAGGTCGATCGCCACACCCGACCGGAACCGCATGAAAGCCGCCCTTGCCCCGAAATGCCGTCAGCTACCCCAAGTATTGCGCCCCCCCAACGGCGTGAGGTGGCGGGCACACCCAGGGGCCGCCCGCCAGCGAATGGAATCTAGCGGGCGGCACACCGCCTTGCAGGTTAAACGTGCCGGAAGCCCCAGTCCAGAATCTTCGTGGCATCGCTGAAGGCGGCCGTGTCGTTGCTGCGCGAGCTGTGCAGGACCACGCCGATCAGGACATGGCCGTTCTCGCGCGCCTCGAACAGCAGGCAGTACCCGGCCGCGTTGGTGGACCCGGTCTTGATCCCGAACGTGCCCGGGTAGTCGCGCAGGAGCAGGTTGGTGGTGTGCCACACGTAGGCGTGGTGCCGCGGCGTCGCGGCCAGGTGGTAGGACCGCTGGTCCACGATGGAGCGGAACACCGGGTACTGCATGGCCGCCCGCCCCAGCGCGATCAGGTCCCGCGGGGTGGAGTACGTGGACGTCTCGGTGGGCCAGGGCAGCCCGTCGAAGTTCGAGAAGTGAGTGTGGGCCAGCCCCATGGCCTGGGCGGCGGCGTTCATCGTGGCGATGAAGGCGGTCCAGCCCGGGCCGAACGACTTGGCCAGCGCGTAGGCGGCGTCACACCCGGACGGCAGCAGCAGCGCCTCCAGCAGTTCCCGCGTGGTCAGGTAGTCCCCGGGGCGCAGGCCCGCGTTGCTGGCGCCGTACTTGCGGTCGTAGGGGATGACGCCCTTCGGCACCTCGATCCGCCGGTGCAGGTCGCCCGCCCGGAGCACCACGATCGCGGTCATCACCTTGGTGATGCTGCCCATCGGCCGCTCGGTGTTCATGCCGCGGCTCCACATCACCGCGGCACTGGCCGCGTCGACCAGGGCGCCGCCTTCGGCCTGCACGCCGCGGGGGGCGCGGGCGAGCGCGGCGCTGGTGGCCGCCGCGGGGCCGGCGGCTGCTGCGGGGTGAGCGGCTGCTGCGGGGCGGGCGGTGGCCGCCTGGGCGGCCGGGACGGCGGTGACCGGTGCCAGGAGCAGCGCCCCGGCCAGGGCGAGGGCGCTGAAACGGGCAGGCACGTGCATGGCACTCCTGTCGGGTCGACACCGGCCGGTGGGGTAGCGGGACCCGCCGGACGCCGCTGGGCGGGGCCGGCGCGGACCGCGACCCTCCGAAGCCTGGCAGCAACGCCCAGCCGCATCAAGCCGATCCTGGGTAGCCGTGGCCGAGTTCTGGCCGGGACGGTACGGGATGTTCTGGTCCGGCCGGTATGCCCGGCGGCCGCCGGGTGACCGCCCGGGGTCAGCGGGTCAGCGGGTCAGCGGGCTGGCGGGCGGCCTGCCGGGTCCGGTAGGCGGCCACGTTGACCCGGTTCGCGCACGCGGTGCCGCAGAACCGCCGGGACCGGTTCTTGGACAGGTCGACATGGACGTTCTCGCAGTCCTCCGCGGCGCACCGGCGCAGCCGGCCCAGCTGCCCGGTGCGGATCACGTCGGTGAACGCCATCGCCGCGTCGACCGCGATCCGGTCGGCCAGCGGAGCGTCGGCCGAGGTGGCGTGCAGGTGATAGTCCCAGCCGTCGTGCTTGACCAGCTGCGGCAGCGCGCCGGCCTCCCGCAGCAGCGCGTTGACCAGGGCGGCGGCCTCATCCTCGGAGAGTTCCCAGAGCTGGGCCAGCCGCGGCCGCAGCCGCCGGACCGCGTCCAGCTCGGCCCGGTCGCGGGTGCGCTGGCCGGTCCACCGCCACTCGGTGACGAAGCGGTCCAGGGCCGCCTCGTCCGGCAGATCCTCGGTGCCGCCCCGGGCGGTGTTGACCAGGGCCGCGGTGGCGGCCAGGGACACCTCGGTGTCATGAGCAAAAAGCACCTTGACCCCTTTCAGCTGGGGCGGCTAGTGTCATTACTATAAGTGCAGTTTGCTGCTTACACATCCTCGTACCCTGGAGTGCCGCGGTGACTTCCGCCCAGACTCGTGCCGTGTCCCGACCAGCCCGGGACGGCGCCGGTACCAGTGCTGGTGGTACCGGGCGCTGGTGGTACGGGTGCGGCCGGCGGTGCGGGGGCCGGCGACCGGGTCCGGCGGGGGAGCACGGGGCTGTCCCTGGGCATCCTGTCCGCGGCGGCCTTCGGGACGTCCGGGGCCTTTGCCTCGTCGCTGATCGGGGCCGGATGGAGCCCCGCCGCCGCGGTGCTCGCCCGGATCAGCCTGGCCGCCCTGATCCTCACCGTCCCCGCGCTGCTGCAGTTGCGCGGCCGCTGGGCGGTGCTGCGCCGGGCCGCGCCGCGGGTGGCGGCCTACGGCCTGGCCGGGGTGGCCGGCTGCCAGCTGTTCTACTTCAACGCGGTGGCCCGGATGCCGGTCGGCGTGGCCCTGCTGCTCGAATACCTCGGCACCGTGCTCGTGGTCGGCTGGCTGTGGCTGCGGCACGCCCAGCGGCCGCGGCGGCTCACGGTGGCCGGGGCGGCGGCCTCGATCGCCGGGCTGATCCTGGTGCTGAACCTGACCGGGGCGGCCGGGATCAACCTGGTCGGCGTGATGTGGGGCCTGCTCGCCGCCGTGGCGCTGGCCATGTACTTCCTGCTCTCGGC
The DNA here is from genome assembly GCA_963851025.1 of uncultured Actinomycetes bacterium. Lineage (GTDB taxonomy): Bacteria > Actinomycetota > Actinomycetes > Streptosporangiales > Streptosporangiaceae > RYN-230. The sequence continues at coordinate 108,442 of CAWKOA010000016.1, read as the reverse complement.
CGCGAACGACGCCGAGCCGCTGCCGCCCATCGTCATGGCCTGGGCCGGGATGTGCGTGGGGGCGGTGGTCCTCGGCCTGGCGGGCGGGATCGGTGTCCTGCCCATGGCAGCCAGTTCCCGGCCGGTGGACTTCCTCCATCACCGGGTCAGCTGGGTGGTGCCGGTGCTCGGGCTGTCGCTGGTGGCCGCGGTGATCGCCTACGTCTCGGGCATCGGGGCGGCCCGGCGGCTCGGCGCCAAGCTGGCCTCGTTCATCGGCATGGCCGAGGTGCTGTTCGCGATCGTGTTCGCCTGGGTGCTGCTCGGCCAGCTACCGTCCGCGATGCAGTTCCTGGGCGGCGCGTTCATCCTGGCCGGCGTCACCCTGGTCCGGGTGGACGAACTGCGCGGGCCCGATGACGTCATCCAGGAAGCTCAGCGTGGCCGCGGTGGTCGCCCGGCGCCAGGCCAGCAGCGTCGCGTCGAACCCCTCCCGCGGCGGCCGTTCCGCCCGGACGGCCCGCGCGATGGGCTCCAGGGCCGCCCGCTGCCGGCGGAGCAGATCCGTGGGATCGCGCCCGGCCCGGTCGAGCAGGGCCAGCTTGAGTAGCAGATGGGACCGGACGTCCCGGACGTGCTCGACCGGGGTGTCCAGCCACTCCGCCGCCAGCCGGCGTCCTTCCGGCGTCACCGCGTAGAGGGTGCGCTGCGGGCCGCGGCCCGACTCGACGGCGTCCTGGGTCAGCAGCCCGGCGTCCTGCAGCCGGGTGATCGAGCGGTAGATGACCGGGCGGGGGATCTGCCAGATCCGGCCCAGCTCACCCTCGGGCGCGGTGAGCCGGGCGATGGCGAAGCCGTGCGCGGGCCGTTCGCTGAGTATCGCCAGGACGGTCCGCTCCGCCAGCGACAGTGATGGCCCCTCGGTCATGATCCCGAGCGTAGTGCGCGCGGCGGCCGTGACGGGCGCGGGCGCGGCCGTGGCGGGGGCGTGACGGCCGGGCCGCCCTTCGGTAGTCTCGTTGTGACTAGTAGGTCTCAGCCCGGAGGGCTGGTCATGTCCGCCGAGATGAACACCGTGGTACCCGCGGCCCGCGGCCCTGCGCCGGCCCCGGCGCGCACGCTGGCGCCAGTCCCGGTCCCGGCGCCTGCCCCGGCGCGGCGGCGGCCCGCCCGGGCGCCGCGCCCGGTCGTCGCCGTCCTGGCCGACGGCACCCCGGCCTTCGCCCCGGTCGGCGAGGTGGTCCTCACCGGCGCGCGGGTGGTCTGCCACCTGTGCGGCCGGGCTTTCCGGTCGGTCTCCGCCCACCTGCGCGTGCACGGCTACACCAAGGAGGCCTACTGCGCGGCCTTCGGCCTGGAGCGCGGCCAGTCGCTGGAGGGCCCGGACACCCGCAAGCTGCGCGCCGCCGCGCTCACCTCCCGCCTGGTGTTCGACCCGGCCTTCCGCGCGGGCAGCGCCGCCGGGCGGCAGCGGGCCCGTTCCGGGGACCTCACCCGGGACGCGGCCGCCGCGGCCACCGGCCGCCGCCATCCCGAGCAGCGCCGCCGGAAGGCACGGCGGGCGCTGGCGGGCATCCCGGCCGGGGTGGTAGCGCAGGCGAACGCCGAGCGGGCCCGCCAGCATGTCGCGCGGGTCGCGGCCGAGGTGGCCCGGCGGCACGGTTACCCGGATCTCGGCGCGTTCGTCACGGCCCGGACGGCGGACGGGGCCAGCCTGGCCGCGATCAGCCGCGAAGCCGGGCTGCACAAGGACTGGCTGTCGCGCCATCTCCCGGACGTCGCCCCCGCGGCGGCGGCCGCGGTCCCGGCGCGGCGCCCGGCCCGGGCCGATGCCCGGTGGCGGCCCGCGCTGGACCGGCTCGGGTTCCCCGATGTACCGAGTTACCTGCGCGAACGCCACGTCGGCCAGCGCCGGACGGTCAACGCGATGGCCGCCGAGATCGGCGTGACCCATCATGCGATCGAGTCCGCGCTGCGCCGCCACGGCCTGGACCGGGTCGCCCACGCGGCCACCCGGCACGCGGCGGGCGAGCGGGCGGCCCAGGTGGCCGCCGGGCTCGGCTACCACAGCCTCGGCGGCTACCTGCGCGAACGCCGGGCGGCCGGCCAGACGTGGCGGGCCATGGCCGCCGAGACCGGCCAGCCCGAGTCGTGGCTGCGCCGCCAGGCAGCTCGGGAAACAGGCTGCTGACCGGCCGCGTGCACCGGGGGCCGGATCCAGAAACCCGGCCCCCGGCGCCGCCCCGCTTACAGCCGCACCCCTTTACAGCTGGGTGGTGACGGCCTTGACCTCGGTGTAGTTGTTCAGCACCTCGTGGCCCATCTCGCGGCCCCAGCCGGACTGCTTGTAGCCGCCGAACGGCAGCGACGCGTCGAACACGTTGTAGCAGTTGATCCAGACCGTCCCGGCCCGGAGCTTCTTGGCCAGCGCGTGCGCCTTGGAGATGTCCCGGGTCCAGATGCCGGCCCCGAGCCCGTAGTCGCTGTCGTTGGCCTCGGCGGCGATCTGGTCCAGGTCGCTGAAGGGCGCGGCCACCACGACCGGGCCGAAGATCTCCTCGCGGACGATCCGCATGTCCGGGCGGGTGTTGGTGAGCACCGTCGGCTCGATGAAGTAGCCGCGGTCGCCGTACCGGCCGCCGCCCGCCAGGGCGGTGGCGCCATCGGAGCGGCCGGACTCCAGGAACCCGCTGACCCGCTGGAACTGCTCCTCGGACACCAGCGGGCCCATCTGGGTACCCGCCTCCATACCTGAGCCCAGCTTGATCGACTTGGCGATCTCGGCCACGCCGTCGATGACCTCGTCGTACCGGCTCTCCTGGACGAACAGGCGGGAACCGGCCACGCAGCACTGCCCGTGGTTGAAGAAGATCGCGTTGGCGGCGCCCTCGATGGCGCCGTCCTCGCGCGTCCTCGAACACGATGTTGGGGCTCTTGCCGCCCAGCTCCAGGGTCAGCTTCTTCAGGTTGCTGGCCCCGGCCGCGGCGACGATCAGCTTGCCCACCTCGGTGGACCCGGTGAAGGCCACCTTGTCCACGTCGTTGTGCGCGGCGAGGGCGGCGCCGGCCGTCTCGCCGAAGCCCGGGACCACGTTGACCACGCCGTCGGGCACCCCGGCCTCGGCGATCAGCTCGGCGAGCCGCAGCGCGGTCAGCGGGGTCTGCTCGGCCGGCTTGAGCACCACGCAGTTGCCGGTGGTCAGGGCCGGGCCGAGCTTCCACGCGGCCATCAGCAGCGGGAAGTTCCACGGGATGATCTGGCCGACCACGCCGATCGGCTCGCGCAGCGTGTAGGAGTGGAAGTTGGCGCCGGGCATGTACGGCACCGAGATGTTGATCGTGTTGCCCTCGATCTTGGTGGCCCAGCCGGCCATGTAGTGGAACAGGTCGGCGGCCAGCGGCACGTCCGCGGCCTGGGCCACGGCGAACGGCTTCCCGTTGTCCAGCGACTCGAGCTGGGCGAGCTCGTCGGTGTGCTCGAGGATGAGGTCACCGATGCGCCAGATGATCCGGCCGCGCTCGGATGGGGTCATCCGGCTCCACGGGCCCTCCTCGAAGGCCCGGCGGGCCGCGCGGACCGCCCGGTCGATGTCCTCCGCGTCTCCCTCGGCCACGCGGGCCAGGGTCTCGCCGGTCGCCGGGTTAGGTGTCTCGAAGGTCCGGCCCGACGCCGCGTCCGACCACTGCCCGTTGATGAACAGCTGCCGCGGGACGGCGATGAACTCTTCTACTTTGCGGTCCAGGGTCACGGTCATGTGAATGCTCATCTCCCTTGCCGGCGCGGGGAAGGCAGCCACCCCGTTGCGGCCAGCCTGCGGGAACCCGCGCGGGGTCCCGGCCAGCAGCCGTGACCCCCTCGGTAGTCACAATGAGACTACATAGCGGGGGCTGGCACAAGGGCGCCCGCGGCTGCGGACCCCGGGCGGGGGACCCGGGCGGGGGGACCCGGGCCGGGGACGATGGGCCGGGGACGATGGGGCGCCGGGCTATGCGGTGGGAGGCCCGAGGCCGGCCGGGGTGCTGCCGTCGCTGATGTCGAGGTCGTCGAACCAGCCGCACGGCGGCTCACCCGGCGGCCGGTCGAAGCGGGTGACGTACGGCTTGAGGTCCACGACGGGGGTCCCGTCGATGACATCGACGCCGGCGAAGGCGACGGTCTGCGCGGTCACGCCGAGCACCTGGATGAGGCTGAGCCCGAGGGGATTTACCCGCCGCGGCCCGCGGGTGGCGAAGATGCCCATCTCCCGCCGCTGGCCGCGGAGCAGGTAGGGCACCTGCCTGAGCGGCGGCCGCCCGTCCCCGCCCCCGGGCGGGTGCTCGCCGGCCCGGCTCCCGGGCGGGCGCCCGCTGTCCCCGCCTCCGGGCGGGCGCTGGCCGCCCCGGCCGCCCGGCTGGTGCAGCCAGGTCAGCAGCCACGCGTACCCGAAGCCGTCCAGCCCGGCCAGGCCTTCGCGGTAGGGCGCGGCGATCTCGATGGTGCCGTGCCCGGCCCGGTTGAGGGCGGCCTGGATCGGCGTGGTCTCCGGCTCCGTGTAGCCGCTGCGGACCACGCCGATCACGATCAGGGGCACATCAGCAGAGGGTGCGGGCGGGTTCTCGGGCATGGCGCCATGCTGCCACGGGCCCGGATGGCGGGCCGTTCGTGGCAGCATGGGCGGATGCGAGTGCTCCGTACCCCCGAGGAACGGTTCGCGGACCTGCCGGATTTCCCCTACCCCCCGCGTTACGCGGCGGTCGGCGGGGTGCGGCTGGCCTACGTCGAAGGCCGGCCCGCCCGATGGCGAGCCCGTGCTCCTGCTGCACGGCGAGCCGAGCTGGTCGTTCCTGTACCGGACCGTGATGGCGGTACTCGCCGACGCGGGGCTGCGCGCCATCGCCCCGGACATGGCCGGGTTCGGCCGCTCGGACAAGCCGATGAACATCAGCGATCACAGCTACGCGCGGCACGTGGAATGGATCCGCGCCCTTGCCTTCGACCGGCTGGACCTGCGCGGCCTCACGCTCGTCGGGCAGGACTGGGGTGGCCTCATCGGGCTGCGGCTGGCGGCCGAGCACCCGGACCGTTTCGCCCGGGTGGTGGCGGCCAACACCGGGCTGCCGACCGGGGACCAGCCGATGCCCGACGTCTGGCTGCGGTTCCGCGAGGTGGTCCGGACCGCCCCGGAGCTCAGCGTGTCCCGGCTGGTGCAGTCGGGCTGCCAGAGCACGCTGCCGCCTGCCGTCCTGGCCGCCTACGACGCGCCCTTCCCGGACGAGGGTTTCGCCGCGGGGGTGCGGGCGATGCCCGGGCTGGTCCCGACCACTCCCGATGATCCCGCCTCGGCCGCCAACCGGGCCGCGTGGCAGCACCTGTCCACCTGGGACAAGCCGTTCCTGGTGGCGTTCAGCGACCGTGACCCGATCACCGGCGCGATGGGGCCGGTGCTGAAGCGGGCCATTCCGGGTGCGGCCTGGATCACCCGGTGCTCGGGGGAGCAGGCCATTTCCTCCAGGAAGACGCCGGTGAACAGCTCGGGCATTTGATTGCCGACTTCATCCGGGCGACGCGGCTCCTGGATGACCCGCCGCGCAGGCCCGTGATGCCCATCCATAACGGTCTGTCCGGAACCATCCCTCCAGGTCGGCCGCGGGTGGTCGCGGCTCGTCCCCGCTTGTCCGGGGTTGTCCGGGGTGGGCGGGCGCACCCCGGATGCGGGGGTTCCCCTGTGAGAGTAGTGCCTGCATATTCAGGCCATTGGGACGCTATCCGGGGGGGCCGGAATGGGCTTATTCAGCAGGGAGCATCGCCTACGGGGAACCGACGGGGACCCGCCTGTCCCGGGTCCGGGGCTCACCGTAACGAGTGCCCTTGATCTGGATGGGTGCCTGCGGGCGCTCGGCCAGACCCTGCTGAGCTTCCGCGTGCCGGAGTACACCCACCTGCCCACGTTCACGGAGGCCAGCTGGGCCTGGACCGGGGAGCCGGCTCCGCTCCGCAGACGGTGCTCATCGGCACCGACCGCCCGGGTGATCATGTGCTCGTGGCGCTCTGGCCAGGCTCCGGCGGCTGCCGCATCGGCCTCATCCCGCTGGGCGCCAGCAGGCCGGCGGGGCGGAGTGCTCGGTGCTCACCGCGTGGCGCCACCGCGACACATCGCTGTCCAGGCCGGGGCTCTCGCGGCCGGGCTGATCAGGCTCGTCCCGCCCGTGCTGCCCCCGGGCTGGGTGGCGGAGATCGTGTCCGCGGCGGATACCGGCCCACCCGGCGGAACACTCACATCGTCGCGCGGGCCGCCTGGAGCCTGTTCCTGGGCCGGGCCGAGCTGTTCATCGAGGACCGGGAGCCTCGCGCGGCCCGGCGGTTCGTGCGCCAGCACTCACTGCGCCAGCCGGTGAACGAGGCGGCCCTCCAGGCCATCCTCGACGACCTGGCCCGCTCCGACCCCGGGTTGCTGGCCCACCTCCAGTGGCTGCCGGTGCGCACCCGGGCCATGATGCTGGAGCACCGCCAGGATCCCGGCACCTTCTGGGGCACCCTCGACCGGTGAGGCCGCTTTGCCGTACCGGCAAGAACGCTTGTGCCCGGCCGCCATCCGCGCCAGGGTCGTGGCGGAGGTGCCCATGGCGCACGACGAGCACGATCAGCATGATCACGACGCTCAGCCCGAGCAGTTCGGCGAGGCGTTCTGGAACGAGCGATATCGTTCCGCTGTTGCGCTGTGGAGCGGGAACCCCAACCGCTACCTGGTCAGCGAGGCATCAGAGCTGCCGCCGGGGACGGCACTGGACGTCGGGTGCGGCGAGGGGGCGGACAGCCTCTGGCTGGCGGAGCGCGGCTGGCGGGTCACCGGGCTCGACCTGTCCACGGTGGCGCTCGAGCGGGCCGCGCGGCACGCGGCGGCGGCCGGGCCCGGGATCGCGGACCGGATCGACTGGGTGCACGCCGACCTGATTGGCTGGGATCCCGGCGCGGCCCGCTATGACCTGGTCTCCAGCCAGTACATGCACCTGCCGCCCGGGCCCCGGGCGGTGCTGCTGCGCACCCTCGCGAGGGCGGTGGCGCCGGGCGGCTCGCTGCTGATCGTCGGCCATCATCCCTCGGACCTGCAGACCACGATGCCCCGCCCGCAGCGGCCCGAGCTGTTCTTCACCGGCGGGGACATCGCCGCCCTGCTCGACCCGGGCGACTGGAAGATCATCACGGACGAGGCCCCGCAACGCTCCGCCCCCGACCCGGACGGGCATCCCGTCATGATCAGGGACACCGTGTTCCGGGCCCGGCGCGGCGGCTAGAGTCCAGCCCAGTACGCGATCCAAAACGGGAGGGAGACCCGATGCCCACACGAACTGCGCGGACCGGCTGGACGGGAACGCTCGAAGAAGGCTCTGGCCAGGTCGAGCTGACGAGTTCCGGAATCGGCACCTACGAGGTGTCTTTTCCCAGGCGGGCAGCAGAGGAGGCCGACGGGTACACCAGCCCGGAGGAGCTCATCGCGGCCGCGCATTCGGCGTGCTACGCCATGCAGCTGTCCGCGCTGATCGGCCAGGCCGGCGGGACGCCGCAGGCCCTCGATGTGCAGGCGGACGTGTCGCTCGGGCCCGACCCGGCGGGCGGATTCCGGCTGACCGGCATCAAGCTCACCGTCCGGGGTGAGGTCGAGGGCCTGGACGCCGCCCAGTTCGCCAAGGCGGCGCAGGACGCGAAGGCCGGGTGCCCGGTCAGCAAGGCCCTCACCGGCGTGGACATCACCCTCGACGCCCAGCTCGAGGCCTGATCCCAGGAACGCGGCCAGGCCGCGGGGACTGCGGCCTGGCCGCGGCCGGTACCCGACGGGTTAGCGGCTGCCGAGCTGAGCGGCCATGGCGTGCTCGACGAGGGTCACCAGGGTCGTCTTGGCCGACCTGCGCTGGCGTGCATCACACTGGATCACCGGTACCTGCGGGTCCACCGACAGCGCTTCCTGGATGTCGGCCACGGTGTGCGGGAAGTCGCCGTGGAATCCGTTGACCCCGACGATGAACGGCAGCTCGGCCGCCTCGAAGTAGTCGACCGCCGTGAAAGAGTCGGCCAGCCGGCGGCTGTCCACGAGCACCACCGCACCGATGGCCCCTTCGATGAGGTCATCCCACATGAACCAGAAGCGCTGCTGGCCGGGCGTGCCGAACAGGTACAGCACCAGCCCGGCGTCCAGGGTCGCCCGCCCGAAGTCCATCGCCACCGTGGTGGTCGTCTTCTCCGGCACGTGGGACAGGTCGTCCACGTCACCGCTGGCCGCGGTCATCACCGCTTCGGTGGTCAGCGGCGTGATCTCCGAGACCGATCCGACGAAGGTCGTCTTGCCCACACCGAAACCGCCCGCTATAACGATCTTCACGGACGTCATCGCCGTGTTCTCTGGATCACCCCGGAGGGGCTGTGCGCTTGCGTAGTCCACTGGGTACCCTTCCGCGCGGGTGAGAGTGGGGCATGAGTCCCCCGGGATCAGCTGCCGCCACGGGCGCGCAGCGTGCCGCGTGGCTCGGGCGTGAGGGCGCGGCCGACTCTCTCCACGAGCAGCGCCATCTCGTAGGCCACCAGGCCCATGTCGCAGTCGCCGGAGGCGAGCACGGCCAGGCTCGAACCGTCGCTGACGGCCATGACGAGCAGCACGCCCCGCCGCATCTCGACGATCGTCTGCGTGACCGGGCCGCCTTCGAACACCCGGGCCGCGCCCTGGGTGAGGCTGGTCAGGCCCGAGGTCACCGCGGCGAGCTGGTCCGCCCGGTCCTTGGGGAACCCGTCCGAGAAGGCCAGCGGCAGGCCGTCGGCCGAGACGACGATGGCGTGCGCGACCGAGGGCACCCGGTCAGCGAAATCGGTGATGAGCCAGTTCAGGTCCTGGACCGGCGACGTCAGCGGGCTCACGGTTCCCCTCTCTGCCTGGCCTGGGCAGGCCAGCTGGATGATCGCGGCCGGCCGGGGCACGGCACGGTGTTATGAGGCACGGTGTTACGAGGCACGGTGTTAGGAAGCACGGTGTTAGGAAGCACGGTCCGCCTCGTCGCCGATGTCCGGCTCGTCCCCGGGGGCGGTGGCGCGCGCTTTCCTGATTCCCTGCTGGTAGCTCGACAGGCGCTGCCTGGTCTGCGAGGCGGACCGGCCGGGCACGGGGGGCGCCGTCGCCAGCGGCGCGCCCGCACCGCCGGGCACGAGGTTGGCCTTGGGTACCCGCTTGGGCAGTCCTGCTTCGGTGGTGTCCGCGAACACCGGCGCCCGGACCGCTTCCGCCGCCTGCCAGCCGGCGTCCGCGGGTGACGACCAGCCGGCCTGCTCCGCCGCGGCCTGCCCCGCCGCGGCCTGCCCCGTCGCGGACTGCGCGGCCGGCTGACCGGGTGGCCGCCATGCCGGAACCAGTCGGACTCCACCGACTCGAAGATGGGCAGGCGGTTCTCCGGCCCGGCGTTCTCCGCGGCCGGGAGGACCACCTGACGGGCCGCCGGGATGCCGTCCGCCGCGGCGGCGCCGGGCCGGGCCGTCCCGGCCCCTGTCCCGTTCCTGCTGCTGCCGTTCACGCCGCCGTTCACGCTGCCGTTCACGCTGGCGTTCACGGACGGGGCCAGGGGGAACGCCGCGGTAGTGTCCGGGCTGGTCCGGGTCTCCGCGGCCGCCTCGCCGTGGCCGAACTGGTCCGGTGCGGACCGCAGCGGGCGCACCTCCGCCGCTGGCCAGGCGGCCGGCGGCTGGTCGTCGTCGTCCTCGACGGCCAGTCCCGTCTCCATCCAGGGGGTGGCGGCCGCGGCGGCCTCGCCCGGTGCGCGCAGATCGGCCAGGGACGCCGGCGCCTGCCGCGTGATCACCTCGTCGGGCAGCCAGACCAGGGCGGTCAGGCCGCCCTTGGACGCAGGCCGGAGCCGGACATGGATCCCGTGCCGGGCGGCCAGCCGGGCGACGACGAACAGGCCCATCCGCCGGGAGACCGCGACGTCCACCACCGGCGGATTGTCCAGCCGCCAGTTGGCGTGCGCCATCTCCTCCGCGCCCATCCCGACGCCCTGGTCGGTGATGTCCAGCAGCACGCCGCCGCTGTTGAGCGAGTACCCCGACACGTGGACCAGGGTTTCCGTGGGGGAGAACGTGGTGGCGTTCTCGGCGAGCTCGGACAGCAGGTGAACGACGTCGTTGACCGCCTGCCCGCGGACCGAGATGCCGGGCTGGATGTCCGGGACGACCCGCTCGTAGTGCTCGATCTCCGAGACCGCGGCCCGCAGGACGTTCACCAGGGCCACGGGCTCGCTCCACCGCTTGGACAGCTCGTGGCCCGCCAGGACCAGGAGGTTCTCGGAGTTGCGGCGCATCCGGGTGGCCAGGTGGTCCATCTGGAACAGGTTCGAGAGTCGCTCGGAGTCCTGCTCGCCCTGTTCCAGGTCGTCGATCAGGCGGATCTGGCGCTCCACCAGCGTCTGGCTCCGGCGGGACAGGTTCACGAACATCGCGTTGATGTTCCCGCGCAGCGCCGCCTCGTTGGCCGCGAGCCGCACCGCCTCCTGGTGGACCTGGTCGAACGCCCGGGCGACCTCGCCGATTTCGTCGGTGGAGTCGACGTCGATGGGCGTTACCTCCAGCGCTTCCTCGGCGGCGCCCTCGCTCATCAGGCGGACGGTCTCCGGGAGCCGTACCCCCGCCACCTCCAGCGCGCCGGTCCGCAGCCGGTGCAGCGGCCCGGTCATGGAGCGGCCCAGGGCCACGGTGAACAGCAGCGCCAGCGCCAGCACCAGGATCACCGCGACGCCGCCGATGATGGCCGCCGTGATGGCCTGGCCCCGCAGCGAGCCGCTCTGCGCGATGACGGAGGTCATCAGCCCCTGCTCCACCGCGTGCAGGCTGGCCACCAGGTAGGCGGAACCGCTGGCCGCGTCGGTGAAGGCCGGGTTCTCCGCCGACGAGCCGCCGCCCTGGGCCAGCGTGATGGCCTGCTGGACCTGCGCCTGCGCCCGGTCGGCCTGAGCGGACGACAGGTCGCTGTCGTAGAGGTGACGCTGGCTGCTGGTGGCGGTCAGGCTGAACTGGGCCAGATCGGCCTGCTGCTCGGCCTGCGCGGCGTTGATGGCGGCCAGCTGCCCGGGCTGGAACTGGTTCGCGCCGACCAGGTCCGGGGTGAGGGCGGAGATGAGGATGGCCTGCTCCTGTGAGGCCTGTTCCTTGGAGGCAGAGATGAGCCCCACGACGCGGGCCGTGTCGGCCAGGGCCGCGTCGTGGCTGCCGGTGGCGATCTCATCCTCGAGGGCGAGGAGCGCAGTGATCGTGCTGGCGTATTCCTGGATCACCGCCAGCGACGGGATATGGGTGCCGGCCGCCACGCTGCGGAGGGCCGGGAGCCCGTCGATCGCGGTGATCGCGCCCTTGGCCTCCTGCTGGGCCACGGCCGGGTAAGACCGGCCGATGCCCGCGGCCCCGCTGCGCACCCGGGCGGCGAGCTGGTCGGTGGCCTGGCGGTCCTGGGCCAGCACGGCCAGCTGGGGAGCGGAACCCGGGCCCGGCGAGCCGCGGCCGCCACCGGCCGCCCCCATGGTGATGTACCTGATGGTGTCCGCGCGCTCGGCCTGGAGGGCCTGGATCAGGTTGGTGATCTCGCCGCCCAGCCGGGAGAACTGCTCGACCCGCTGGTAGGCCAGGGCGCTGCGGGCGGACGAGACCACGCTGACGCCGCCGAGGATCACGGCCGCGAGCGTGGGCAGCAGGACCAGCAGCAGCAGCCGGGACCGCACCCGCCAGTTCTTCAGCGCGAAGCGGGAGGCGGGCAGCGGCGCCGCCGCCAGGGGCGCGCTGACCTCCGGCACCATGGCGTTGTCCGGCGCATCCGCGCCGCCTGGCGCCCCGCTGCCGCCGGAGTACCTGCCGCTCCCGTCGAAAGCCACGCCCAGCGGTGCCGCGAGGAGCGCCACCGGCGGGCGGCCGCCCGCGTCGGGAGCCGGGCGGACTGCTCTCCCTCGCCTGGATCGCACAGTTCTGCACCTCTCAACCGGGAAATGGCAGGCGCCCGCCGAGCCGCAGGCGCCGGGCGTGGAACCGGAAAGACAGCTCCGGCCGCTGGCAAACCATTCTGAGGCGGGCCCTGGCCGCAGAGCCAGGAGCCAACTCTAACGCTCGCGGAGCCTTCTCATGCTAATTGTTACCACTGTTGTCAAACCGCGCTATCAGGGCGGGCGGGTCTCCAGTAAAGCGTCCTCAATCCGGGCGCGCAAGCCGTCCAGGCGGGTTAACCTGAGCAGCGCGGACGGCAATATTACTACCTTTCTTCGGAAAGCCCCGCCGGCTGCTATAGCACTAAGGAATTTCCCATTTCTATTCCGGTCCTTATTGCCCGCCGGACTGTCAGGAGGAGGCGCCATGAGGCTTGTCCAGCCCTGGACCCGCGGAGGCCGTGCGAGGCTGGGCCGCCGGTCGCGCGCGGCGGCGGTGTCAGCGTCGCTGGCGTTGCTCGTGAGCCGGGTGCCATGTGCCGGGAACCCCGCCGGGCCAGGCGGCGGGGAACCAGCAGATCACGGTGGCGGTCGTGCCCGGCTTCGCGAACGCGCCGCTGCAGGTGGCCGTCCAGGACGGGCTGTTCTCCCAGCGCCACCTGGTGGTGACGGTGCAGACCTACCAGACCCTCCAGCAGGCCTACGGGGCGCTGACCAGCGGCCAGGCCGACGTCATCAGCGGCGATTACGCCGGGCTGCTCTACGCGCAGGCTCATGATCCCCGGGCCCGGCTGCGGCTGATCGCGGACGGGTACGACGCCATGCCGGGGGTGATGGAAGTGCTCACCCTGCCCGGCTCCGCCATCACAACCCCCCAGGACCTGCAGGGTAAGACGGTCGGCACGCCGCTGCGGGAACTCGCACCCTTCTCGGCGGACGCCCCGTACAACGTCGAGACCCTGACCGCGGAGTCGGTGCTGCAGAGCGACAGCGTGAGCCCGTCCAGTGTGCTGTGGACGGCCATGCCCCCGGGGGACATGGTCACCGCGCTGCGCGATCATCAGGTCAGCGCGATCGTGGCCACCCAGCCCTACATCCTGCAGGCCGAGACCGAACTCGGCGCCGTCGAGCTGTTCGACGTGTGCAGCGGCGTGACCGCCAGCCTGCCGCTGTCCGGGTACTTCACCACCGCGTCCTTCACCCGCGGCCACGCCGCGGCCCTGCGTGGCTTCCGGTCCGCGCTCAACGCGGCGAAGGCGAGCACGGCCCAGCTCGGCACGGTCCGGTCGGCGCTCGGCACCTTGCCGGGGATGTCCGCGCGGGAAGCCGCCCTGGTCACGGTCGGGCAGTACCCGACGTTCCTGAGCGTCGGCCAGGTGCAGCGCGTCGCCGACCTGATGTACGGCACCGGCATGATCCGCACCACGATTCCGGTGCGAAGCCTCGTACTGCGCTAGTTCTGTCCGGGGGGACGACCCCCCTGGACCCCCCGCCATCCGCCGGGCTCGGCGAGGACACGCCTGCGGCGCGCCTCCCCTCAGCGCCCGGCGGGGACGACCCCCGGAGCCCCCGCCCTCCGCTGGCTGAGCTGGGCGCGCCTGTGGCACGCTGCTCTGCTGGCTGGCGGGCACGCCTGCGGCGCGCTGCTCTGGTGGCCGGCAGGACGACCCCCTGGAACCCCCGCCCTCCGTGGCTGAGCGGGACACGCCTGCGGCGCGCTGCTCTGGTGGCTGGGCGGACGAGCCCCTGGAACCCTCGCCCTCCGCGGCTCGGCGGGAACACGCCTGCGGCGCGCCCCGCCTCACCGGCGGATCAGCGCGGGCAGCGGGAGGTGCCACCTGGCCCCCGCTATTCGCGACCGAGTCAGCCGGTGAAGGCGAAATGCTCGAAGTCGAAGTTGGACAGCGGCTGGCCGACCTTGCCGGACGTGTAGCCGGTTATCTTGTCGCTGTACGCGTCCAGCACGTCGATGAAGGCGGGAATGATGTAACCGCCCTCGTTGAAGTCGTAGCTCTGCATCTCGTAGATGATTTCCTTGCGCAGCGACGGGCTGGCGGTCGCGTTGGCCTGGTTGTAAAGGTTCGAGTAGTGCGCATTGCTGGTGTGCGTCTCGTTGAAGGGGGACGCCTTCAGCATCGACTCCGCGACCTGGGCCAGATACGGGTAATAGTTGTAGTAATCCTGGGCGAACGGCCACTTGAGATAGTTCGGGCCGAAGAACGTCCCGGCCGGGACGTTGCTGAGCCTGACCGTGACGCCGGCCGCCTTGGCCTGCGCGGCCAGCACCGTGGCCATCGCCACCGTGCCGGTGGCCACGGCCGAGGTGGTCAGGGTCACCGTGAGGCCCTCCTGGCCCGCCCGCTTCAGCAGGAACTTGGCCTGCTGGATGTCACCCTGCGCGGGCCGGACCAGGGAGTGGTTGAAGTCAGGGTCGTACGGCGAGAAGAGATCGTTGGCGACCACCCCGTACCCGTCGAGGGCCGAGTCGATCAACTGCGGGCGGTCAACCAGCAGCCGCATGGCCTGCCGGACGTTGATGTCGTTGAAGGGCGGCTGATCGACGCGCATCGTGAACGGGACGATCTCACCGGAGTGCGACACGACCGTCTTGATGCCGCTCGTGGTGGCCAGGGAGGCGATCTGCGGCCCGTCGAGCGCGCCGGCCCCCTGGATCACGCCGGTGCTCAGCGCGTCCTGCAGGGTGGTGTTGTCGCTGAAGTCGATGATGGTCAGCGTCTCCGCGTAGGGAAGCCCTGACTTCCAGTAGTGCGGGTTGCGGCTGAAGACGCTGCGCTGGCCCGGGGTGAAGCTCTGGTAGACGAACGGCCCGGTGCCGACCGGCCGGGACGGGGTGAAACCCTCCGGCGCGATGTACAGGTTGTACCAGAAGGCGGCCAGCTGGTCGGCGAAGCTGGAGAACGGCTTGGTCAGCTGGACCAGCACCGTGTGCGGGTCCAGCGCCCGGGTATGGGCCAGGTCGATCGGGCCGAGGCCGAACTTCCCGGTGAAACCGTTGGTGTAGACCCGCTGGAACGTGAACAGGACGTCGGAAGCGCTGAACGGCTTCCCGTCATGGAAGGTCACGCCGGGGCGCAGCTGGATGAGCCACTCCGAGAGCGATCCCCGGTGCGGGGTGATCGACTCCGCCAGCACGTACTCGACCTGCGCCTGGGCGTCCAGTTGCACGAGCGGCTGGTACAGCGACTGCAGCCGGGACGTGTCGATGTAGGTCAGGCTCTTGTGCGGGTCGAGGGTGTCCGAGCTGGAGCCGCCGGTGAGGCCCAGCTTCAGGTCACCGCCGCGCTTCAGGGTGCGGTTCGCCTGAGCTAAATGCTGGGTGGCCCCGGAACTCGGGCCGCCGCACGCGGCCAGCAAGCCGCCGGTGCCTGCCGCCACGCCGGCCGCCGCAATCCCGCGCAGGAATTGGCGTCGCCCGAATTCTGCTCCCGGCCGCGGCGTGCTGCTCTGATCCGCTCGATTCACGGAAACCTACCTCCACGAAGTTCGGCATGGTAACGCTAAAAGTATTGAGGGGCATGATCGAATAGGCGCGTGACGGCCCGGCGTGATGCGGGGGGAATCCGGCAGCGATGGGTTACCCTGGCAACGGTTTTACTCGGCCACCAAGAGCACCTTTCCGACGTGCTGGCGGCGCTCGAGGAAACGATGCGCCGACGCGGCGTCACTGACGGGGAAGGTGCCGGCAATAGGCACCGTGATGGAACCGCGCCGGATGAGGTCCAGCGAGGCGGCCAGATCGTCAGGGGGGGCCAGGCGGAAGCCCATGATGCGCCACCCGTTCCGGAACAGGGGAATCAGGTCGAGCGGGACCACCTCGCCGGCATGCGCGCCACAGGTCACGAACGTGCCTTCCTCGCGCAGCATGGACAGGTGGGCCGCGAACAGCGGGCCGCCCACGGTGTCGAGGACCGCGTCGAAGCGGCGGCCATCCGTGGCCCGCAGCAGGTCCGTGCTGATGTCGTGGTCACCACGGACGACGACCGCGTCCGCGCCGAGTGAGGAGACCTGGCTGGCCTTGGCGGCCGTGCCGGCCGTCGCCACCACGGTCGCCCCGGCCAGCTTCGCGCACTGGACCAGGGCGCCGGCCACGCCGCCCGAGGCCGACGGGACGAGCACGAGGTCGCCGGGCCGGACCGTGGCCAGGCGGTTCACCATGTGCCAGGCGGTGCTGACGGCACACTGCCCGGCGGCCATGGCCAGCAGGTCATCGGCAGGCTGGAGGGGGACCACGACCTCGGCCGGGACGCTGACCAGCTCGCCGTATCCGCCCCACCGCGTGGTGCCGAAGATCTCGAAGGCGGCACAGAGATCGGGCCGCCACCGGGCGCACCGGGCGCACCGGCCGCAGCTGAACTGCTGGAAGGCGGTGACACGGTCGCCGGTCCGGATGGGGCCGCTGCGGTCGCCCACGCCGACGACCGTGCCGGCGAACTCGGCCCCGAGGACCATCGGCAGCTCGAACGGCCACCGGGAGGTCCCGGCGCGGGAGTCCAGGTCGGAGTGGTTGACCCCGCAGGCCTGCACCTGGACCAGGACGTCCCCCGGGCCGATCTCGGGATCGGGGATGTCCGCGTACTGCATGGCCTCCGCTGGCCCGTACTCATAGAACGCCGCCGCCTTCACCGGCCGCCCCTTCCCCGTCCGGGCCGGCCCTGATCCGGGGCGGCGGCACCTGAGCCGGGCTGGCCTGAGCCGGGCTGGCCTGAGCCGGGCAGGCCTGAACCGGGCGGGCCGCAACGGGGCGGATGCGCCCGGGAACGGATGCCATTCTCTGGCACGCAATTACGTAGTAAATTCGCGGGGTTGCCATAAGCGTGCGTCTCGGACCGCGGCCGCCGGAAACAGCAGGGCCGGAGGCGCACCAGTGGCCCTCGTCCGTCACATTAGTTGCACCCGTCACTGGGCGATCCCGGGAATCACAAGCGAAGCCTGACATGGGCGACCCTAAGCTCCATTGGCCTGACGCGAATTTACTAAGAGAACTCGGAGTTAAAAGGTGCTGACCTGGCCGGGCGGCCTGCCTGAGTCCGGCAAGTCGTCCCCGCCTGAGGCGGTGTTTCGGTGAGAATATCCCCGCGAAGAGTAAGATTCAGGCTGATTCCGGTAAATGGCGCATGGGGCTTCTCATGCTGGCGGGAAGGATCGGCACCGTGGCAGACGCCCGCGCGGTCCGGCGGCCGGAGCCGGAGCGGACGGCGGGTACCCCGCTCCCGGCCCGCCCGCAGGCGGGCCGGGCCGTTCACCCGGTCCGCCATCTCCTGGCCCGCCGGGCCGCGGCGGGGCTGTTCACCTTATGCATCGTGTCGGTGCTGGTGTTCGCGGCCACCGAGGTGCTGCCGGGGAACGCGGCCAACGCGGTGCTCGGCCGCACCGCGGCCAGCAGCCCGGCCGCGCTGCACCGGCTCGAGGTGGCCCTGCACCTCAACCGGGGCCTGCTGGACCAGTACTGGCTGTGGCTCTCCGGCCTGGTCACTGGCCACCTCGGTCACTCACTGGTCAACGGCCGGCCGGTCTGGGGTTACGTGGCGCCGAGGCTCATCAACTCCGCCGTGCTGATGGCGGTCACCGGGCTGATCGGGGCCGTGGCCGGGGTCGCGCTCGGCGTGCTGGCCGCGCTCCGCCGGGACAGCTGGCTGGACCATGCCCTGTCGGTCACCGCGCTCGCGGTGACCGCCCTGCCGGAGTTCGTGGTCGCGATCGGCCTGATCATCGCGTTCTCCACGGTGGTCACCCACCTGCTGCCCGCGGTATCGCTGCTGCCGCCGGGCAGCTACGCCTGGGACGCGCCGCAGCTCCTGATCCTGCCGGTGGCCACCCTGGTCATCGTCATCGTGCCGTACATCCAGCGGATGACCCGGGCGGCGATGATCGAGGCCCTGGAGTCCGACTACGCGGAGATGGCCCGGCTCAAGGGCGTGCCGAGGTGGCGCATCGCGGCGGTGCACGCGCTGCCCAACGCCACCGCGCCGGTGATCCAGGTCATCGGGCTGAACTTCCTGTACCTGGCGGGCGGGGTGGTCATCGTGGAGTACGTCTTCGCCTTCCCCGGCATCGGCCAGGGGCTGGTCTACGCGGTCGAGAACCGCGATATCCCGGTCATCCAGTTCATCGTCGTGCTGCTGGCCGCGTTCTACGTGCTCATGAACATCGTGACCGACGTGATCGCGCTGCTGGTCACGCCGCGGCACAGGATTCCCAGGTAGGACGGGGGCCGGATACTCATGACGGTTGCGCGGCCGGGCCCGGAGCGGATCCGCCGCCACCAGTGGCTGGCCTCGGCGGGCACGGCGGTGCGCACCCCGCGCGGCGCGGCCGGGCTGGGCCTGGCCGGCTTCGTCGTGGCGGTCGCGGTCATCGGGCCGCTGGTGGCCCCGTATCCGCCCAGCGCGCTGCTCACCTTCCCGTTCGGGAAGCCGTCCGGGCGGTTCCTGCTCGGGGCCGACTTCCTCGGCCGTGATGTGCTGTCCCGGGTCCTGGACGGCGGCTGGCTGCTGCTGCTGATGGCGGTGTCCGCGACGGCGCTCGGCGTCGGAGCCGGGGCGGCCGCCGGGATCAGCGCCGCCTACCTGCGCGGCCGCCCGGACGGGCTGATCATGCGGACCGTCGACGTGATCCTGGCCTTTCCCCAGCTGGTCTTCGCCCTCCTGCTGCTGAGCATCCTGGGCCCCCGGCTGTGGCTGATCGTGCTGGCCGTCGGGCTGAGCCACGCGCCCGCCGTGGCCCGGGTGCTGCGGTCGGCGACGCTGGACATCTCCGAGCGGGACTTCGTCAAGGTGGCCGAGCTGCAGGGGGTGCGCCCGGCTACGGTGATGGCCAGGGAGATCCTGCCCAGCCTGAGCACCCCCCTGATGGTGGAGGCGGGGCTGCGGCTGACTTACTCGATCATCATCATGGCGGGCCTGGCCTTCCTGGGCTTCGGCCAGCCGCCGCCCGCCCCCAGCTGGGGGACCATGATCAACGAGAACCGGGCCGGCCTGGCCCTGAACCCCTGGGCCGTGATCATCCCGGCCCTGCTCATCGCCCTGCTCACCATCGGCACCAATCTCCTGACCGATGCCATCGGGCGGGCGGCGCTCGGCGTGGACCGCAGGCCCGAGGAAGCCGCCCTCACCGGCGACCTGGGCCCGGCCACGGGCGGGGCGCGGTGAGCGGGCCGGAGGAGCCCGGGACGCCTGGGTGCTACCGGCTGGAAGTCCGCGGCCTGGAGATCAGGAGCGGGCGCCACGGGCCGCCCGTGGTCAGCGGGATCTCCTTCGCGGTGCGGCCCGGTGACGTGCTCGGGCTGGTCGGTGAGTCCGGCTCAGGCAAGACCACCGTCGCCCTCGCCCTGCTCGGGCACACCAGGCGCGGCCTGTCCGTCAGCGCGGGCGAGATCCGGCTGGACGGGATGGACCTGCTGCGGCTGCGGCCGGCCGGGCTGCGGCAGGTGCGCGGGGCCCGGGTCAGCTACGTGCCGCAGGACCCCTCGGCGGCCCTGAACCCGGCCCTGCGGATCGGGTACCAGCTGCAGGAGGCGCTGCGGGTGCACGCCGGCGTCACCGCTGACCCTGCCGCCCGCGTCCTCGAGGTGCTGCGCGAGGTGCGCCTGGAGGCGGCCCCGGGCCTGCTGCGGCGCTACCCGCACCAGCTCTCGGGCGGGCAGCAGCAGCGGGTCGCGCTGGCCATGGCCTTCGCCTGCCGTCCCTCGCTGATCGTGCTGGACGAGCCCACCACCGGCCTGGACGTGTCGACCCAGCGCCATATCCTCGGCACCGTCCGCCGCCTCTGCCGGGGCTACGGGGTCGCCGCCGTCTATGTGAGCCACGATCTGGCCGTAATCAGCGAACTGGCGGCTGAGGTGGCCGTCATGTACGCGGGGCGGATCGTGGAGGCGGGGCCCGCCCCGATGCTGTTCGGCCGCCCGCTGCACCCCTATACCCAGGGGCTGATCGCCTCGGTCCCGGTCCCGGAAAGAGGCGGGCCGCTCACCGGGATACCCGGGCAGCAGCCGCCGCCTGGCCACCGCGGGCCCGGCTGCGCGTTCGCGCCCCGCTGCGGCCTCGCGCTCGACGCCTGCCGGGCCCGCGTGCCGGAGCCGGTCCCGGTGGCCGGCCGTACCGTGCGCTGCCTGCGCGCGGAGGAAGCGGGGGCCGCCCGGGCGGAACCCCGGCCCGCGGCCGCCGCGGCCGCCCCGCCGGCCGGGCCGGCGGTGCTGTCCGTCCGGGGGGTATCGGCCCGCTACGGCCCGGTGCCGGTGCTCTCCGGCATCGACCTGGATGTGCCGCCGCAGGCCTGCGTGGCCATCGTCGGCGAGTCCGGGTCGGGCAAGACGACGCTGGCCCGCTGCATCGTCGGGCTGCACCGGGACTGGAGCGGCGAGATCAGCCTGCGGGGGGCCCGGCTCGAACGCGATGCCCGCCGCCGCCCGGTGCCGGTGCTGCAGCAGATCCAGTGTGTCTTCCAGAACCCGTACACCTCCCTCAACCCCCGCAAGACGGTCGGCCAGATCGTGGCCGAGCCGCTGCAGCGGCTGCTGCGCGTGCCCCGCGGCGAGCACGCCGAGCGGGTGATCACCGTGCTCGAGGACGTCGCGCTCGGCCGGCGCTACCTGTCCCGCTATCCCGACCAGCTCTCCGGCGGCGAGCGCCAGCGGGTCGCGATCGCCCGCGCCCTCGTGGCCGAGCCAGGCCTGCTGGTCTGCGACGAGGTGACCTCGGCGCTGGACGTCTCGGTGCAGGCCGTCGTGGTCGAGCTGCTGCGCGCGGCCGCCGCCCGGCGGCAGCTCGCCATGCTCTTCATCACGCACAACCTCGCGCTGGTGCGCAACGTCGCGCAGTTCGCGGTCGTGCTGCGCCGCGGCGAGATCGTCGAGGCCGGGCCGGCCGAGCAGGTGCTGGCCGACCCGGGGAGCCGCTACACCGCGCAGCTCATGGCCGACGTGCCCAGGCTGAGATCATGAGGCCGCCCGGGGCGGCGCCGCGGCCGCCTGCGCGTTCCAGAACCCGCACTGGTGCTCGGCCCCGAACGTGGCCGCCGGGATGGTGCGGCTCTGGCCGCCCGGGCGCAGCGACATGAGCTCGCCGTGGCTGTACGCCGGCCAGGAAGGCTGGCCGGCCGCTTCCGGGGCGCCGAACCGGGTGAAGGCGCCCCACCACACGATCATCTGGCGGGACAGCTCGAGCTGCGCCGGGGTGAGCAGGTCGTAGAGCGAGTAGCCGTTATTGAAGCTCGGCCACAGGTACGCGAGTTCCATCGCATGCCCCGCACCCCACTGGTAGCCCGGCAGGTTGCGGTTCAGCCCCGGCGCGTGCCGGTCATCGAACTGGTAGAAGAACGTCGGCGCCCGGCGGGCGAACTGGGCGGCCAGGTTCTGGGTGGGGCACCCGCCGATCCCGGTGATGAAACCGCTGTCGGTCCAGATCGCCCCGATGGCGTACGCGGCGGTGTACGGGCCCGGGAACGCGTTCCACGGATAGCGCGCCAGGATCGCCGGGGCCTGCGTCCCGTAGCTCTGGTCCACGAACTGGACGTACTGCTGCTCGGTGTAGGAGGCGAAGCCTTGCGCGAAGGTCCGGCCTTCGTCGTGGTTGGTCCCCATCAGCAGCGGGACTCTGGCGTAATCCCCGTCCGCGACCGCGGTGGCGGGCGGCGCCGGGAGTTCCGGCCCGCCGGACGCGAACAGGGCCGAGTAGCTGGCGCTGGCCGTGAGCAGCGCGGACTCCGGCGTGTTCCGCAGGCAGGACGCGGCGGTGGCCGCGCTGGGGCAGCCCGGCCTGCGCGGCGAAGGCCAGGCCCGCGGACCGGGCCTGGGCGGCCGTGCGCGACGCGCAGCTGCCGCTTTCACTGATCACGCTGCGGAACAGGCCGCGGGCCAGCGGCGAGGTCATCAGCGCGCAGACGGACCAGCCGCCCGCCGACTCCCCGGCGATCGTGACCTGGTCCGGGTTACCGCCGAAGCTGGCGATGTTCCGGTGCACCCAGCGCAGCGCCGCTTCCTGGTCGAGCAGCCCGTAATTGCCGTTCGCGGTGAGCGGCGTGCCACCCAGCCCCGGCACGTCCAGGAAGCCGAAGACGCCCAGCCGGTAGTTGATGGACACCACGATGATGTGATCGGTCCTGACGATCAGCGAGCCGTCGTGCTGGTCCCCGGCCCCGGTGGTCAGGCCGCCGCCGTGGATCATGACCATGACCGGCAGCCCGCGGCGGCCAGGATCGTGCGAGGTGCCCCGGCCCGGGCGGCCTGCCGGGGTGAACACGTTGAGGAACAGGCAGTCTTCGGTGTCCTCGCGTGGGCCGTTGCCGCTGGCCAGCTGGGGACAGCGGTGGCCGTAGGCCGTCGCGTCACGGACGCCGGGCCACGGCTGCACCGGCTGCGGGGCCTGCCAGCGCAACGCCCCGACGGGCGGCGCGGCGTAGCGGACGCCCAGGAACTGGTCGACGCCTTCCTGGCGCTGGCCCTGCAGCCTGCCGTACTGGGTGGAGACGATCAGGCCGCCGGAGGACCCGCCCGGGCCGTCAGCGGCCTGCGTGGCGGCGGCCTGATCGGCGGCCTGCGCGGTGCGGGCGGAAGCGCTGGCCGGAGTCAGCGATAAGGCGGGCGGGGCGGCCAGCGCGGCCGCGAGAGGGATGGCCGCGGCGAGCCCGGTCACTGCCGCTAAGCTGCGCCACCGGGACGGCCGGAAACGAGCTGACCTTGCGTGCATGCTGGGTCTCCTCCTCGAGCCAGCCGGCGCAGCGCCGACTGGGCGGCGGGCCAGGGGACCCGGCCGCGCGGCGCGCGCACGAACGCGTCAGGGACTCTCTGATTCTGTAACCGTCGCGGCCCACGCGGCATAAATGGCTTATCAATATTTCGCCGGGCAGATCACCACCGGCCAGATCACCACCGGGCAGATCACCACCGGGCAGATCACCAGGGCAGGGGCTGGCATCACGGGGTGGCGGCCGGGGACAGCGACGGCGGGCGGAACACGGCGAAGGGGTGGGTGACGACCAGGGTCCGGCTCACGAACTGGTAGAGCGTGGCGGGCCTGCCGCCCAGGGAGGTCGGCCGGGCCGCCGCGGCGGTGGCGGCGATCGCGCCGCGGCGGGTCAGGACCCGCTGGAGGTTGGTGGCCGAGACCGGATGGCCGAGCGAGGCGGCGTAGATGTCGCGCAGCCGGGCGATCGTGAAGGTCTCGGGGGCCAGCGCGAAACCGATGTTGGTGTAGGACAGCTTGGCCCGCAGCCGGTCCCGGCCCGATTCGGCGATCGACCCGTGGTCGAACGCGGTCGGCGGCAGGTCCCCGACCGGGTGCCACGCGGTGTCCGCGGGGACCTGCGGCTCGACGTCGGCGGACACCAGGGCCAGGTACGCGGTGGCCAGGACGCGGCCCCGGGGATCCCGGCGCGGGTCGCTGCGGGTCTCCAGCTGCTCCAGGTAGGCGATGTCGGTCAGGTCGACCTTGGTGGCCAGGTGCCGGCTCACGGACGTGCCGAGGCGCTCCGCTGGTCCCAGCGGGCCGCCCGGCAGCGCCCACCGTCCCTCGAACGGCGGCTCGCCCCGCTGCCAGAGCAGGACATGAAGGCCGTTGCGGCGGACCTGGAGGACCACGGCCAGGGCCTCGTGGGGGAACTGCTCTTCGCCTGCCACGTTCGCATGGTACTGACCCGCCCGGTGCTGGCCCACCCCGGTTTTAGACTGTGAGGCGAAATAGTTTTACACTGTGAGTCGAAAACCTCCGCGGGAGATTGGGGCCGACCATGACCAGTGCACACGCCAGGGGGGAGCAAGCCGCCGGGGAGCGGATCGGCGGGGAGGCGCCCGGCGGGGAGCGGGCCGTCCGGGAGCCGGCTAGCGGGGAGCGGATCGGCGGGGAGCGGCCGGCGGGGAGCGGGCCGGCCGGGACTGGGCGGCGGAGGTCCGGCGGCTGGCGGCGGAGCGGGACGCGGTCATCCTGGCGCACAACTACCAGGCCCCGGAGATCCAGGACGTGGCCGACCACGTCGGCGACTCGCTCGCGCTGTCCCGGCTGGCCGCCGCGAGCACCGCGAAGGTGATCGTGTTCGCGGGTGTCTACTTCATGGCGGAGACGGCCAAGATCCTGGCCCCGGACCGGACGGTGCTGATCCCGGAACCACGGGCCGGCTGCTCGCTGGCCGACACCATCACGGCGCAGCAGGTCCGGGACTGGAAGGCGGAGCATCCCGGGGCCGCGGTCGTCGCCTACGTGAACACCAGCGCCGAGGTCAAGGCCGAATCCGACCTGTGCTGCACCTCGGCCAACGCGGCGCAGATCGTGGCGTCCCTCCCGGAGGACCGGGAGGTGCTGTTCCTGCCCGACCAGTTCCTCGGCGCCTACGTGCAGCGGGTCACCGGCCGCGCCAACATGCACATCTGGCTCGGCGAGTGCCACGTGCACGCCGGGATCAGCCCCGGCGAGCTGCGCCGCAAGGCGGGCGCGGACCCGCGGGCCGAGCTGTTCATCCACCCGGAGTGCGGGTGCTCGACCGCGGCGCTGTGGCAGGCGGGCGAGGGTGACCTGCCCGCCGGCCGCACCCGGGTGCTGTCCACCGGGGGCATGCTCGACGCGGCCCGCACGACCACGGCCAGCACCGTGCTGGTGGCCACCGAGACCGGCATGCTGCACCAGCTGCGCCGGGCCAATCCCGCCGTGCGCTGGGAGCCGGTCAACCCGGACGCCGTGTGCCGGTACATGAAGATGACGACGCCGGCCACCCTGCTGCGCTGCCTGCGCGAGGGGGTGGCCGAGGTGACTGTCGCTCCCGGCGTGGCCCGCCGGGCCCGGCGGGCCGTCCAGGCCATGATCACGGCCGGGGCGCCAGCCGGCCGGGAAGGCCGCGAGGTGACCGGCGCGGAGCTGCGCCGCCTGCCCCGGTCCCCGGTGCGCTGGGAACGTGACGCGGACGTGGTGGTCGTGGGATCCGGCGCGGCGGGCCTGGCCGCGGCCCTGACCGCCGCCCGGCACGGCCGCCGCGTGCTGCTGCTCAGCAAGGAGGGCGTCGGCGGGGGCTCGACACCGCTGGCCCAGGGGGGCCTGGCCGCCGCCATCGGTCCCGGCGATACCCCGGCCCTGCACCAGCGGGACACGCTCGACGCGGGCGCCGGCCTCTGCGATCCGGCCGCCGTCGCGACGCTGGTGTCCGAGGCCCCGGCGGAGATCGACCGCCTGGCCGCGCAGGGGGCCCGGCTGGAGCGGACCGCGCTGCACCTGGAGGGCGGGCACAGCCGCAAGCGGATCGTGAACGCCGGGGGTGACGCGATCGGCGCCGAGGTGCACCGGGTGCTCCGGGCGGCCCTGCGGGCCAGCCGGGTCCAGGTGCTGACCCGCTGCGTGGCGCTGGACGCGCTGGCCGGCGACGGGGGCCGGGTCGGCGGGGTGCTGGCCGGGATACCCGGCGACGACGGCGTCCTGCGGGCAGGCACGGTGACGGCACCCGCCGTCGTGCTGGCCACCGGCGGGTTCGGCCAGGCCTACGCGACCACCACCAACCCGGCCGGGCTGACCGGAGACGGCCTGGCCCTGGCCGCCCGGGCCGGCGCGGAGCTGCGGGACGTGGAGTTCGTGCAATTCCACCCGACGGTGCTCTGGCAGGAAGCGGCCCGCGGCCAGTGCCCCCTCATCACCGAGGCGCTGCGCGGGGCCGGCGCCGTGCTGGTGGACGCGGCGGGCCAGCCGGTCATGGCCGGCCGCCATCCGCTCGGCGACCTGGCCCCCCGGGACGTCGTGTCCGCGGCCATGCAGGAGCGGATGGCCCGGCAGCAGATGGCACAGGGAGACGGGCCGGGCGACCATCTCTGGCTGGACGCCACCGGGCTGGGCCGGGTCGTGCTGGAGCGGGATTTCCCCACCGTGACCGGCTTGTGCCGGGCGCGGGGGATCGACCCGGTGGCCGAGCCCATCCCGGTCGCGCCGGGGGCGCACTACGCCTGCGGCGGCATCCGGGCCGGCATGGACGGCCGGACCTCGGTTCCCGGGCTCTTCGCCGTCGGGGAAGCCGCGTCGACCGGGGTGCACGGCGCCAACCGCCTCGCGTCCAACTCCCTGACCGAGGCCCTGATCACCGGGCGGCGCGCCGGGGAGCTGCTCGGCCGGGACCTGCCGGACCCGCCTGCCCGGCTGCGGCTGCCGCCCGGGGGCCCGGGCGTGGACCCGGCCGCCCGGCCGCCCCTGGCCGCGGCCATGTCCCGGCACGCCGGGGTGGCCCGCGATCGCGAGGGCCTGGAACGGCTGCGGGAGCTGCTCGGGCAGGCCCGGCCCGCGGGCCGCCCGCTGGACCAGGACAGCGCCGAGGCGGCCAGCCTGCACGCGGTCTCGGTCCTGGTCGTGGTGGCCGCCCTGGCCCGCACCGAGAGCCGCGGCTGTCATCGGTGGCGGGACGCGCCGCTGGCCAGGCCGGACGGCCGCGCCCGGCACACGGTGCTGCGCGCGGATGAGGGCCAGGGCTCGTCCCGGCCCTGTCCGCGAGGATGCCGGGGTGGCGGTATGACCGGGAACGCGATCGTCACCGGGCAGCTGATCGCCGCGGGGCTGGATCCCGGGGACACCTGGCGCGTCGTCCGCGGCGCGCTCGACGAGGACCTCCGCTACGGCCCCGACGTCACCTCGGCCGCGACCGCCGCGCCGGGCGCCCAGGCGGTCGCCGGGGTGGTAGCCCGGGAACCGGGCGTGCTGGCGGGCCTCCCGGTCGCCCTGGCCGTCCTGGCCGCGGGCGGCATCGCGCCGGAGGCCGCCGAGGCGCGGCACGCGGACGGGGACCGGATCGGCCGGGGCGCCGAGGTACTGCGGATCCGCGGCCCGCTCCGGGAACTGCTCGGCGCCGAGCGGACCCTGCTCAACGTCCTCACCCACCTGTCCGGGATCGCCACCGCGACACGGGCGTGGGCGGACGCCCTGGCCGGGACGGGATGCGCGGTGCGTGACACCCGGAAGACCACGCCGGGGCTCCGCCAGCTCGAGAAGTACGCCGTGCGGTGCGGCGGCGGCGTCAACCACCGGATGGGTCTCGGCGACGCCGCGCTGATCAAGGACAACCACGTGGCGGCGGCGGGCGGGGTGGCGGCGGCGATCGCCGCCGTCCGCGCGGCCGCGCCGGGCCTGCCGCTCGAAGTGGAGTGCGACACGCTGGAGCAGGTCCGTGAGGCGCTGGACGCCGGGGCCGGGCTCATCCTGCTCGACAACATGGGCCTGGCCGGGCTGCGCGCCGCCGCCGGGCTGCGTGCCGCCGCCGGGCTGGCCGGCCGGTACCCGGCCGCCCGGCTGGAAGCCAGCGGGGGGCTGCGGCTGGAGGACGCCCGGGCGGTCGCGGCCACGGGCGTGGATTTCGTCGCCGTCGGGGCCCTCACCCATTCGAGCCCGGCACTCGATCTGGGGCTGGACCTGCTGGCCTGCTGAACAAATCCCCGCAAACACGGCAGACCTGGATATGTACTGATATGTATAAACCAGCCTGGTCCCGCGCAGCATATAACGATGGTTGCCAAGGTATGCATTCCGGGATTACTGTCGCCTGGTAATGCGTCGGTCCAGGGGGGCCAGCGTGTATTTCACGCTAGGGGGCTTCGATGCGCAGATACATCACGGCTGCGTGCGCCACGACACTCGGAATTACACTCAGTACGGCATTCGCGGCAGCCGGTCCGGCTTCCGCGGCCGCCGCACACCAGGCGAGGCCGGCCGGCACGATCGTGGTGTCGCCGGGCCAGTCCATCCAGGCTGCGGTCAACCACGCCCGGCCGGGTGACACCATCCTGCTCAAGCGCGGTGTTTACCACCAGAGCGTGCAGATCCGCACCGACGGGATCACGCTGCGCGGCTCGGGTAACTCCCGGCACGGCACGGTGCTGGAGCCGGCCGCCAGGAAACCGCACACCCTGTGCACCAGCGCGTTCGGTGTCACCGGCGTGTGCATCCTGGCCAAGAAGGTCAACCCGAAGAACGGCGCGGTGCTGCGGCCGGTCAGCAACGACACGATTACCGGGATGTACGTCACCGGCTTTCCGGCCAACGGCGTGTTCGGCTACGGCACCGGCGGCCTGACGGTGACCAACGTGTCGGCCGTCAACGACGGTGACTACGGCATCTCGCGCTTCGTGTCCACGAGGACCCTGTTCGCCGGCGATACCGCGGTCGGCAACCATGAGGCCGGCTTCTACGTGGGCGATTCACCCCACGCCGACACCGTGGTGCGCGACAACGTCGCCGTCGGGAACCAGTTCGGGATCTTCGTCCGGCACGCGCGGCACGTCCTGGTGTTCCACAACCTGGCCGCCCGGAACTGCCAGGGCATCCTGGTCCTCGACGACGGCCAGAAGGGTGGTGCGGGCAACGCGGCCATTCTGCATAACGTCGCGGTCGGCAACAACAAGTTCTGCCCGAAGACCAAGGACACGCCGGTCAACATCAAGGGCGGCGGCATTCTGCTGCTGGGTGCGACGCACACCCTGGTCGCGCACAATGCTGTTGCCGGCAACGTCGGCCGGCAGTTCAACTCCGGCGGGATCGTCGTGCTGAGCGCCGCCAAGATCAGTCACGGGAGCAATCCCAACCACGACATAATCGCCGCCAACCGCGCCTTCCATAACCGGCCTGCCGACCTGATCTGGGACGGCACCGGGGTAGGCGTCCACTTCGTGGCCAACCACTGCGGGACCTCAGCGCCCGCCGGGCTCTGCCACTGACCGATCCGGGCTGCTGGCCCCCACCACGGCCGACGTCTGCGGGACCGGCCGCCGCTGTCCGCCAGTGGCGGCCGGTCCTGCATCGTCTAGTTCCCGCCGGTCCGTGTTCTGGCCAGACGGTGCGCAAAGCCCGCGCCGCACCGGGCCTGACGTGCATCCCTATCCAATAGGCTGGATCGGTGGCAGATCCCCAGGCAGAGATTCCGCGGCCGGAATCGCAGGGCGGCGTGCAGGTCATCGCCCGCGTCGGCCAGGTTCTGCGTGCGCTGGACGGCGAGGCGCAGGGGCTCAGCCTGGCTCAGCTTGCGGACCGGATAGGCCTGCCGCGCTCCACCGTGCACCGCATCGTGACCGCGCTGATCGCCGAAGGCCTGGTCGCCACCGCCTCACCGGCGGGCCGGGTCCGGATCGGCCCGGAGTTCGCCCGGCTGGCCTCAGCCACCCAGGCGGAACCCTGGAAAGATGCGGAGCCGTTCATGCAGCGCATCTTCGGGGAGATCGGCGAGACCGTCGACTGCTCGGTGCTGGACGGGGACCACGTCCGGCTGATCCACGGGATCGCCGCGCACCATCACCTCCGGGTGACCGCCGACGTGGGCACCACGTTCCCGCTGCACTGCAGTTCCAAGGGCCGGGCCATCCTGGCCGCCTACCCGCCGGACGTGGCGGCCCGGATGCTGCCCGACCCGCTGGAGCGCTACACGGACAAGACCGTGACCAGCCGCCCCGAGCTGCTGGACGTCATCGCCACGGTGCGCAAGACCGGGATCGCCTACAACCGCGAGGAGGCCACCCCGGGCATCTGCTCCGCCGCGATCGCGATCCGCGGGTCCTCCGGCGTCCTGCTGGCGATCTCGGTCCCCGTGCCCACCCAGCGCTACTGGGACCTGGAGGAGAAGATCACCCGGGTGCTGCTGGACGTGCGCAAGGAGGCGCTGGCGGCGCTCGACCCGCCGGACGCCTACGCGTAGCGTCCCGCTGTCCGCAGGGTGTCCCCCCGTGCCGTCCCTCGTGTTGTCCCGCATCAAGGGATACGTATCCCGTAATATGGAATTCGGCGAGTGAGCAGCGGTAGACCAGGTGGAGGCGCGGGTGCGGCTGTGCACGTTCAGGACGGCGGGGGGGCCGCCCGAAGGCTGGCCGGGCCGGGTCGAGGGGGACCGGATCATCCGGCTCGACGCGCCCGACCTCATCTCGGTCCTCGCGCGGGGTGGCCAGGCGGCCGACGGCGACGCCGTGCCCGCGGCCGGCGCCGAGCTGCTGGCGCCCGTGCCGCGCCCCCCGTCGGTGCGGGACTTCTTCGCGTTCGAGCAGCACATCGCCACGGCCCGGGCGAACCGGGGTTCGGCGGTGCCGGCCGAATGGTATGAGTTCCCGGCCTTCTACTTCACCAACCCGGCCGCCATCTACGGTCCCGGCGCGCGGATCGGCTACCCGGCCGGGACGGCGATGCTCGACTACGAGCTGGAGGTGGCCGCGGTCATCGGCGCGGACGGGCAGATCGGCGGGTTCACGATCATGAATGACTGGTCGGCGCGGGACATCCAGCGCCGGGAGATGCGGGTCGGGCTCGGCCCGGCCAAGGCGAAGGACTTCGCCACCAGCCTCGGGCCCGTCCTGGTCACGCCGGATGAGTTCGACGGCACCCGGGCCGTGATGACCGCCCGGGTCAACGGCGAGGAACGGTCCCGGGGCGACCTCGCTGACCTGTACTACCCGTGGCCGGACATCCTGGGCCAGGCGGCGCGGAACACGGTGCTGCGGCCGGGGGACGTCATCGGCTCGGGCACGGTGGGCACCGGGTGCATCCTCGAGCACGACGACGGCCGGTGGCTGGTCCCCGGCGACACGGTGGAACTCGAGGTGGCCGGCCTCGGCGTGCTGCGCAACCAGATCGGGCCGCCCCGCGCACCCCAGTCCCCGGCCCGGGAGGCCTGAGATGACCAGTGCTACCAGCCCGGAGAGCGGGGACAGCTTCGACGTCATCGTCATCGGCGCCGGGCTGGTCGGCCTGGCCACGGCCATGGCCCTGCTCGACGAGCGTCCCGGGCTGCGGCTCGCGGTGCTGGAGAAAGAGCCCGCGGTCGGCACGCACCAGAGCGGGCACAATTCCGGCGTCCTCCACGCGGGCCTGTACTACCAGCCGGGGAGCCTGAAAGCACGGTTCTGCACCGCGGGGCGGCTGGCCCTGATGGAGTTCGCGCAGGCCCACCAGATTCCGTACCGGCAGACCGGCAAGCTCGTGGTGGCCAGCCGGGACAGCGAGCTGGCCCGGCTGGACGACCTGGCCGGGCGCGGGCGGGCGAACGGGCTCGCGGTGCGGGAGATAGGCCCGGAGGAGATCACCGGGATCGAGCCCTCGGTGCGCGGCCTGCGGGCGCTGCACATCCCGGAGAGCGGGGTGATCGACTACCGGCAGGTCAGCGCCGCCTACGCCGAGGCCGTCAGCAAGGCGGGCGGCCAGGTGCTGTGCGGGCACGGCCTGCTCGGGCTCACCCGCCGGGGACAGGGCTGGGTGGCCGGGACGGCCGCCGGGCCCCTGCTGGGCCGGACCGTGGTGGCCTGCGCCGGGCTGCAGGCCGACCGCATCGCCGCGATGACGGGCCAGGGCGGGCGCGACTACCGGATCGTCCCGTTCCGCGGCGACTACTACACGTTCCGGCCGGAGGCGGCCGGCCTGGTCCGGGGCCTGGTGTACCCGGTGCCCGACCCGGCGTTCCCGTTCCTCGGCGTGCACTTCACCCGCGGGGCCGACGGGACGCTGCACGCCGGGCCGAACGCGGTGCCCGCGCTGGCCCGGGAGGGGTACGGCCGGCTCTCGGTGAGCGGCCGGGACCTGGTGGACAGCCTGCGCTTCCCCGGGCTGCGCCACCTGGCCCGGCGCTACGCGGGCACCGGGGCCCTGGAGATCTGGCGCGATCTGGTCAAGCCGGCCTACGTGGCCGAGATGCGCCGCTACATCCCGGCCGTCACGGCCTCGGATGTCACGTTCGGGCCGTCCGGGATCCGCGCGCAGTGCCTGAGCCGGTCCGGGGACCTGGTCGACGACTTCCTGATCGAGGAAGGCGACGGCGTCATCCACGTCCTGAACGCGCCGTCCCCCGCCGCCACGGCCTCCCTGGTCATCGGGAAGCACATCGCCGCCCGGGCCGCCGGTCACCTGGACCGCTGACTACCTGGACTACCGGTTACCGGGACCACTGGGCGCCGACCATCACCACGGCCAGCGTGACCGGTTCCCCGCTCAGGTTGCGCCACGCGTGCCGGGTGCCGTTCTGCACGACCGTGTCCCCGGCCCGCAGGCAGGTCAGCGCGCCGTCGTCGAGTTCCAGCCACACCTCGCCGGACAGGACCACGCAGTAGTCCACCGTCGGCGTCGTATGCATCCCGGGATTACCCGGTTCCATCAGCTCGGGGATCCCCGGCGAGGCCAGGCGCTGCTCGGCGTCGGCGGCCGCGGCGTCGAACCCGGGCGCGCGGAACACCGCGTCGGGCGGGAAGCGCACGATCACGAAGCAGGTCCCGCCGGGCGCCGGGACCTGGCTGGCGACCTGCGGCGTGGGATCCGGCCCGGGGCCGGCCGGGTCCCCCGGGGAGGTCGCCCACAGCATGGCCGTGCTCATGCCCGGGACGTGCACCAGATCATGACTGCGGGGCGGGGTCCCGTCGCTGGCGATCACGGCCTTCCCGGCCGCGTCCAGGCCGGTGACCACTCGGCGGACCTGCATCGTGCGCTCTTTCCTCCGGAGGTCCTGCTGACCAGCCATTCTGCAAAATATGGAGTCTTGACAAGCTTTGCCGGGCAACTCTAGTGTCTCGTCCTGCGGATTAACCCTACCGTATCGTGGGAGGAACTGGATGGTAACGGAGGCGGCCACCGGCCTGGAGTTCGTGGAGCTGAGTCACGAATGGGGGCACTACACCCCGGCCTTCCCCGGGTACGCCGACATCCAGATCCACCGGGTGGCGACTATCGCCAAGCAGGGCGTCCTCACCCAGCACATCGTGACCTCGATGCACCACGGCACGCACCTGAACGCCCCCATTCACCTGGCCCAGCGGGGCGCGGGCGCCGGCGAGCTGCCGCTGGACGCGTTCTTCGGCACCGGGGTGGTGCTGGACGTGCCCAAGGGCGAATGGGAGTACCTGGAGCCGGCCGATCTCGACGCGGCGGGCGAGGTCCGGCCGGGCGACATCGTGGTGCTTAACACCGGCTGGCACCGGAACTACTCCGACAACATGGAGTACTTCGGCCACGGTCCCGGCCTGAGCGAGGCGGCCGCCCGGTGGCTGGCCGACCGGCAGGTCAAGCTGGTCGCCATCGACACCGCGACGATCGACCACCCGCTGGCCACCTCGCTGGCCCAGCCGCACCGCTTCGTCGGCCCGCACATCGTCGAGCTGCCCCGCCGGTACGCCCAGCGCACCGGGGGCGACGTGGCCACCGACTTCCCGGCCTGGAGCCCGGCCGGGAAGCTGCTGGCCCAGGCGGGGATCCCGACCATCGAGAACGTCGGCGGCGACGTCGATGAGATCAGCGGCAAGCGCGCCGCGTTCCACGCCTATCCCTGGTTCTGGCCGGAAGCCGACGCCTGCATCATCCGGTTCGTGGCCATCCTCGACCCCTCGGGCAACTACCGGCTGGAGAGTGGAACCGAATGAGCACCGAGGGCCTGCGCTTCTACAACCTCAGCCACCAGGTCGGCCACAACATGGTGCAGTGGCCGTCCCCGTTCAGCAAGCCGTTCGTCGCCAGCCGGCTCTACTACCACGCGATGCACGACTTCTACGCGGTCGAGTACGACGGCATCATGCACCGGGGCACGCACATGGACACCCCGGCCCACGTCGAGCCGGACCAGCCCTACCTGGACGGGTTCGACGTGTGGCGGTTCTTCGGCACCGGGGTGGCCGTGTCCATCCCCAAGGAGCGGTGGGGCGTGGTGACCGCCGAGGACCTGGAGAAGGCCGAGCCGCAGATCCGGCCGGGCGACATCGTGATGATCAACACCGGCGCGCACCACTTCTTCGGCGACAACGACGACTACTTCGCGTACTCGCCGGGCCTCTACACCGAGGCCGCGCAGTGGCTGGTGGACAAGGGCGTGAAGCTGGTCGGGATCGACGTGCAGGCGCTGGACCACCCGCTGGGCACCCGGATGGCCGAGCACGGCCCCGGGCCGATCATGCCGCACCTGCTGGCCGAGTACCGGGCCGAGACCGGCCGCGAGGTGAGCGACGACTTCCCGGACTGGGAGCCCGCGCACAAGGTCATGCTGACCGCGGGGATCCCCGGCATCGAGAACATCGGCGGCGAGCTGGACGCCGTCACCGGGAAGCGGTGCACGTTCATGGCCTTCCCGTGGCGGTTCCCCAAGGGTGATGGCTGCCCGATCCGGGTGGTCGCGGTCATCGACCCGGATCAGGCCTTCCGCATCCCGGACGGGACCGCGTGAGATGACCGCTGACATCCTGCGCGATCCGCTCTCCCTGTTCGACGTCTCGGGCCGGGTCACGGTCATCACCGGGGCGTCCGGGGCGCTCGGCCGGGCCGCGGCCATCGCGCTCGGCGCGCTGGGCGCCCGGCTGCTGCTGGCCTCCGGCTCGCAGGACGGCCTGGCCGCGGTGGCCGCCGAGGTCAAGGAGGCCGGCGGCGAGGTCGCCACGCTGGCCTGCCGCCCGGACAGCCAGGACGACGCCGACGCGATCCTGGCCGCGGCCGCCGCGGCGTACGGCCGGGTCGACTCGGTCTTCGTGGCCTCCGGGCTGAACAAGCCCGCCCCCATCGAGGACATGCCCTACGAGGACTGGCAGGCCATCATGGACGCCAACGTGCGCGGCCCGTGGCTGATGGCCAAGTCGTTCGGCCGGCACCTGGCCGGGCGGGCCGCGGCGGGCCAGGACGGGCGGGGCAAGCTGCTGCTGGTCTCCTCGGTCCGCGGCCGGCACGGCAGCCCCGCCGGGTACTCCGCCTACTGCACGTCCAAGGGCGCCACCGACTCGCTGACCAAGACGCTGGCCACCGAGTGGGGCCCGCGCGGGATCAACGTCAACGCGATCGCCCCCTCGGTCTTCCGGTCGGCGCTGACCGAGTGGATCTTCGCCGACACCGAGGCGGGCCGCGCGTCCCGGGAGCGCAACTACGCGCGCATCTCGATGAAGCGGCTCGGCGAGCCGGAGGACTTCGTCGGGATCGTCTTGTACCTGCTGTCCGCCGCGTCGGATTTCGTCACCGGCCAGGTCATCTACGTGGACGGGGGTTACACGGCCGCATGAGCGAGGAGCCGCGCGTCGCGGTCATCGGGGCCGGCCTGATGGGCGCCGGCATCGCGCAGGTGTTCCTGGCCGCCGGGGTGCCGGTCGCGGTGTTCGACCCCGCGCCCGCCGCGCTGGACGCGCTCCCGGGGAGGATTTCCGCCGGGCTCGATCTCCTGGGGCTTCCTAACGATAGTTTCGGCGGGCTGCTGCGCCGCGGGACTGACCTCGCGGATACCGTGACCCGGGCCAGCCTGGTCATCGAGGCCGCGCCCGAGCAGCTCGAGGTCAAGCGGCGCATCTTCGCCGAGCTGGACGACGCGGCCCCGGCGCAGACGGTGCTGGCCAGCAACACGTCGGCCATCCCCATCCGGGAGATCGCCCGGGACCTGCCGGGCCGGCAGCGGGTGATCGGCACCCACTTCTGGAACCCGCCGTATCTCGTGCCGCTGGTCGAGGTGGTGCAGGCCGGGGCGAGCGACCCGGCGGCGGTCCGGGCGGCGATCGCGCTGCTCGACCGGATCGGCATGAAGCCCGTGCACGTGGCGGCGGACGTCCCGGGGTTCGTCGGCAACCGGCTGCAGCACGCGCTCAAGCGGGAGGCCATCGCCCTGGTGGCCGACGGGATCTGCACGGCGGAGACGGTGGACACGGTGACCCGGTTCGGGTTCGGGGCGCGGCTGGGCATCGTGGGCCCGCTCGAGCAGGCGGACCTCAGCGGCCTGGAGCTCACCCTGGCCATCCACCAGACGCTCATGCCTGACCTGGACCGCACCCCGGAGCCGCACCCGCTGCTGGTGGAGAAAGTCCGCAAGGGCGAGACCGGCGCGGCCGCCGGGCGGGGCTTCCGCCGGTGGCGGCCGGGTGAGGCCCAGGCCCGCCGGGATCAGATCACGCGTGAGCTCGCCCGGCAGGCCGCGGCGAGACGCACGCCGGAAGGAGACCAATGACCGATCTGGCCGGGAAGGTCGCGCTGATCACCGGCGCGGGCAGCGGCATCGGCCGTGCGGCGGCCGTCCGGTTCGCCGCGGCCGGGGCGCGGGTCGGGCTCACCGACCTCGATAAGGAGGCCCTGGCCGGCACGGCGGGCCTGCTGCCCGCGGAGGCGGCGGTCAGCGTCGCGGGCGACATCGTTGACCCGGCCACGATAGACGAGCTGGCCAGCGTGGCGGCGGCCCGGTTCGGCCGGGTGGACGCGCTGTTCAACAACGTCGGCATCCTGATCATGAAATCCCTGCTGGACACCACGGCCGCCGACTTCGACCGGCTCATGCACGTGAACTGCCTGTCCCAGCTCATCACGCTGCAGCGGGTGGTGCCGGAGATGCGGCGGAGGAAGGGCGGAGGGGAGGCGGGTGGGGGGTCGGTCATCAACGTCTCCTCGGTCGGCGGCCTGGTCGCGCTGCCCAACGTGAGCGCCTACTGCCCCTCCAAGTCGGCGGTGATCGGGCTGACCCGGGCCGCCGCGGCCGAGTTCGCCCCGGACGTCCGGGTCAACGTGATCTGCCCGGGCGGGGTGTCCACCCCCATGTCCGACGCGCACCTGGAGAGCTTCGCGGACAAGGAGGCGGCGACCAGGCAGCTCACCGGGCGCCAGCTGCTCAAGCGCTACGCGCGCCCCGAGGAGATCGCGAACGTCGCCGCCTTCCTGGCCAGCGACGAGGCGTCGTTCATGACCGGCGCCGTGGTCCCCGTCGAGGCCGGGCACACGGCGTGGTGACCCGGGCCGAGGCGGCCGAGGTCATCACGGCCCTCGACTGGCGCGACGAGGTGTCGGTCCTGGCCGCGGACCGGATCCGGGTGGCGGCGGTGGACCGGCTCGGCGGGATCACCCCGGCCATGATCGAGTGGTGGTTCAGCCGGATGGATGAGGCCACGTACTTCCAGTTCCACCCGGTCGACCACAAGGCGTTCGCCTGGGTCCGCGGCAAGCAGCCCGGCCAGCATGTGGGCGCGACGCACCTGACGCACCACTGCTACGGAGGCCACCCTCCGCTGCTGCCCACCGAGATCAGCTTCATCCCGCCCGGTGACCTGCTCGACCCGGGCACGGCCGCGGCTCACGGGGTCGGCGCCGTGATCTGTGCCGTGGTGCACCGGCTGGACGAGGACGGCCAGCCGGAACCGGCCGAGGCCGGCCGGTTCGTGCACGTCGCGGTGGACCGCGGCTACGGCACCGAGCTGCGCAGCTGCTGGTGGCTGGCCATCGGGCCGGACACCGACCTGGACGTGGTCACCAACCGGCGGCTGCGCCACGTGCACGAGGAGTTCGCCTACCTGGCCGGCTTCCTGCCCGGCCTTTACGCGCGTGAAGGGGGTGGGGGATGACGCTCCGGTTCTCCGTCAACCTGTCCCTGCTGTGGGCGGACCTGCCGCTGCCCGAGCGGTTCGCCCGGGCCGCCGCGGCCGGGTTCGGCGCGGTCGAGCTGTGGTGGCCCGGGGACGATGACGCCGCCCGGCTGCCGGAGCTGACCCGGCGCTGGGGCCTGCACCTGGCCCTGCTCAACTTCGACGCCGGGGACATGCCCGCCGGTGACCGCGGCCTGGCCGCCGACCCGGAGCGGGCCGGGCAGCTGCGGGCCAACGTGCCGCTGGCCCTGGGGATCGCCCAGGCGTGCGGCTGCGAGCGGCTGAACCTGCTGGTCGGGAAGCGCGACGAGCGCTACCCCCTGGACCAGCAGCTCCAGCTGGCCCGGGACACCGTGGGCTGGGCCGCCGACCAGGCCGCGCGGGCGGGCCGCCAGGTGATGATCGAGGCGGTCAACTCGATGGAGAACGGCCCCTGCCTGCTCACCACGACCGCCGCGGCCGCCGCCTTCATCGCGCAGGCCGGCCGGGAGAATGTCCGGCTGCAGTACGACGCCTACCACATGCAGCGGATGGAAGGCGACCTCACCACCACGTTGGCTACCTACTGGCCCCTGATCAGCCATATCCAGATCGCGGACGTGCCGGGCCGGGGCGAGCCGGGCACCGGGGAGATCAACTACCGGTTCCTGCTCGGCTACCTCGACCGCCGGGGCTACGACGGCTACGTCGGGCTGGAGTACCGGCCGTCGGGGGGCCGCCCGGAGGACTCCTTCGGGTGGCTGGAGGAGTTCGGCCTGTCCCGGGCGGCCGGGCCCCGTGACGGACGGGAGACCACGTCATGAGCGAGACACCCGCGCCGGCGGGGCCACCGGGCGCTGACGGTCACCCCGGTCAGTCGTTGGAGAAAATCGGGTTCATCGGGCTCGGCGTGATGGGGCGGCCGATGGCGCGCAACCTGCTCGCCGCGGGGGCCAGCCTGATCGTGCACAACCGCAGCCGGGCCGCCCAGGACGTGCTGGTCGCCGCGGGGGCCGCGGGCGCGGAGTCCGCCGCCGAGGTCGCGGCCAGCGCGGACATCATCATCACGATGCTCGCCGACGACCAGGCGGTGCGGGCCGTGCTGGGCGAGGGGCTGATCCCGGCGGCCCGGCCCGGGACGCTGCTCATCGACATGAGCACGGTGTCGCCCGCGCTGAGCCGCGAGCTGGCCGCCCGGGCGGCCGGGCGGGCGGTGCGGATGCTGGATGCCCCGGTGAGCGGCGGCGACGCCGGCGCGCGCGAGGGCACCCTGTCCATCATGGTCGGCGGGGACGCGGCCGACCTGGAGCGGGCCCGGCCGGTGCTCGGGGTGCTGGGGGCCAGCATCGTGCACTGCGGGCCGTCCGGCGCCGGCCAGGTGGTCAAGGCGTGCAACCAGATCCTGGTGGCCATCACGATCGCCGGCGTCAGCGAGGCGCTGGTCCTCGGCGGCCGTCACGGCGTGGACCGGGAAGTCATCCTGGACGTGCTGTCCCGCGGGCTGGCCGCGAACCGGGTCATGGAGCTGCGCCGGGCGAACTTCCTGAACCGCTCGTACCCCCCGGGCTTCCGGGTCGACCTGCATCACAAGGACCTGGGCATCGCGCTGGACAGCGCCGGCCAGGCCAACGTCCCGCTGCCGCTGACCGCCGGCGCGCAGCAGCTGCTGCGCCAGCTGCGCGCCGCGGGGCGCGGCGGCGAGGACCACACCGCGATACTCGCCGCGGTCGAGGCGCAGGCCGCTGGGCGCCGCCGCCGCCCGTCCTGAGACCGCCCTTCCTGAGACCGCCGCCCGTCCTGAGGAGGAAACGGGATGACTGTTCCCACCGGCTCGGTCCTGCTCAGCGCGCTGCTGACCGGCGTGCTGCTCGGCGGCATCTTCGCCATCACCGCGCTCGGGCTCTCCCTCGTGTTCGGGGTGATGCGCCTGGTCAACATCGTGCACGGCGAGCTGATCGTGCTCGGCGCCTACGTCGCCCTGGAACTGACCCGGCACGCCGGGATCGACCCGCTGCTGACCATCCTGATCGTCGCCCCGCTGCTGTTCCTGTTCGCCGTCCCGCTGCACCGGGGCCTGCTCGAGCCGCTGATGGCCAAGGGGCCGGAGCCCGCCCTGCTGACCACCTTCGCGCTGTCGGTCATCGGCCAGAACCTCTTCATCCTGATCTGGTCCGGTGACACCCAGTCGCTGCAGGCCTCCTACGCGACGGCCTCCTTCGCGGTCGGCAGCGTGCGCATCCCGACCATGTACCTGATCTCCTTCGGCATCGCGCTGGTGCTCTGCGGGGCGGTGCACCTCATGCTGCAGCGCACCGGGCTGGGCCGGGAGATCCGGGCCAGTTCCGAGGATTCCGTGAGCGCCGCCGGCCTGGGCGTCAACGTGACGCGGGTCCGGGTGTTCGTCTACGGCCTGGCCGCGGCCTGCGCCGCGGTCGGCGGGGTGCTGGTCGGGCTGACCTTCGACTTCACCCCGACTTCCGGCCTGACCTACCTGCTCACCGGGTTCGCCGTGGTGGTGCTGGGCGGCCTCGGCTCGGTCAAGGGCACCCTGCTCGGCGCGATCCTGCTCGGCGTGATCGAGAGCGTCGGCGCCGCGTTCTTCGGTGACGGGTACCGCGACCTGATCGGCTTCGTCGCCTTCCTCATTGTGTTGTCGCTGCGCCCGCAGGGACTGTTCGGACGGGTGGCCGTGGCATGACGCGACGCAGGATCCTGATCGCCGGGCTGGCCGTGGCGGCCGCAGTGCTGCTGGCCGTGGTCCCCGGGTACACCGGGTCCTACGGGCTGCTGGTGGCGTTCGAGATTGTCCAGCTGGCCGCGCTGGCCCAGGCCTGGAGCCTGATGGCCGGCTACGGCGGCATCGTCTCGCTGGCCGTGGCCGCGTTCGTGGGGATCGGCTCCTACGGCACCGCGGAGGCCGCGGCCAAGGCGGGCCTGGGCCTGTACCCGTCGGTCCTGGCCGGCGGGCTGGTCGCGGTGGTGTTCGCGCTGATCGTCGCCGTGCCGATGCTGCGGTTCCGCGGGCTGTACTTCACCATCGGCTCGCTCGTGCTGGCCGAGGCGCTGGGCATCTTCATGTCCAACTTCAACGGGTTCGGCGGCAACGCGGGCATCACGCTGCCGGGCACCGCCCCCTCACCGGAGACCATCTACCTGCTCTCGTTCGCGGTCGCGCTGGTCGCCACGGCCGTCGTGGCCTGGCTGGTCCGGAGCCGGCTCGGCCTCGGGCTGAAAGCCATCCGGGACGACGAGGACGTCGCGGAGCGGGTCGGGGTCCTCACCTTCCGGACCAAGCTGACCGCGTTCGTGATCGCCTCGTTCGTGATGGGGATCGTGGGCGGCATCCAGGCCCAGTGGACGGGCTACGTCGAGCCGGCCGGATCGTTCGCGCTGGACTGGACGGTGGAAACCGTCAACGCGGCCATCATCGGCGGGGTGGGCACGATCGTCGGCCCGCTGGCCGGGCTCGGCCATCTCGGTCGGGATCTCCCAGCGGCTCGCGAACTATCCCACGATGCACCTGATCATCCTGGGCGTGCTGCTCATCATCGTCATCCGGCTGGCCCCCAACGGGTTGTGGGGGGCGGCGTGCCAGCTCACCCGGGCGCTGCTGCGGCGCTACGGCACGGCGTGGCCCCGGTCCCGCCCGTCCGCGCCTGCGGACCCGCTCGGCCGCGGATGCCGCTGCGGGCGCGGATGCTCGGCTGCGGGCGCGGGTGCCGCTGTGCGCGCGGATGCTGATGCAGCCGCGGGTGCCGTCCCCGACGCGGCGGATGCGGCGCGGGGCGGCGGCGGGGTGCTGCTGCGGGCGGCCGGGATCGGCAAGGTCTACGGCGGGGTGCGCGCGGTGGACGGGGTGGACCTGGAGCTGCGCGGCGGCGAGGTCCTCGGCATGATCGGGCCCAACGGGGCCGGCAAGAGCACGCTCATCGGCCTGCTGTCCGGGGCGATCTCGGGGGAGGGCCGGGTCGAGCTGTTCGGCGAGGACGTCACCGGCGCTGGCGCCCAGCAGCGGGCCCGCCGGGGCATCGGCCGCACGCACCAGGTCCCGCGCCCGTTCGGCCAGATGACCGTGATGGAGAACCTGCTCGTCGCGCACCTGCACGGGGCCAAGGGGACGGGGCGGGCGGCCCGGGCGGAGTGCGAGCGGATCCTGGCCCGCTGCGGCTTGCTCGAGTTCGCCGCGACCCGTGCGTCCGACCTCGGCCTGCTCCGCCTCAAGCGGCTGGAACTGGCCCGCGCGCTCGCGGTCCGGCCCCGGATCCTGCTGCTCGACGAGATCGGCGCCGGGCTGGTCGAGTCCGAGCTCCGCGAGCTGATCGCGCTGATCCGCACGCTCCGCCAGGAGGTGGACGCGATCCTGATCGTCGAGCACGTCATCGACGTGATCAGGGAGTCCTGCGACCGGCTGGTGGTCCTCGACGGCGGGCGGCTGCTCGTGTCCGGGGAACCGGACCAGGTGCTCGCTGACCCGCAGGTCGCGGCCGTCTACCTGGGGACCTCCGGCGGGGAGGAAGTCCGGCACATCACCGGCCGGGACCGCTTGGCGGGCCGCCCGCTGCTGGAGGTGAAGGGCGTCGCCGCCCGGTACGGCGCGTTCCGCGCCCTGCACGAGGTCTCGTTCTCGGTAGGCCAGGGCGAGGTGCTCGCGCTCCTCGGGGCGAACGGTGCGGGCAAGACCACCACGGCCAGGTCGGTCAGCGGGATGGTGCCGGTCAGCGGGGGCGAGATCTGGTTCGACGGGCAGCGCATCGACGGCCGCCGGCCGCACGACATCGTCCGCCTCGGGATCGCGCACTGCATGGAGGGCCGGAAGATCTTCGGCGACCTGACCGTGGAAGAGAACCTGCTGCTCGGAGCCAGGGCGGCGGGATCGGCCCGGGAACGGAACCGCCGGCTCGAGGCCGTCTACGAGGTGTTCGGTGCCCTGCGTGAGCGCCGCGGCAACTCGGGATTCGCGCTGTCCGGCGGGCAGCAGCAGATGCTGGCGATCGGCCGCGCGCTGATGGCGGAGCCACGGCTGATCGTCTTCGACGAGATCTCGCTCGGCCTCGCGCCGATCATGGTGGACCGTCTCTACGAGACGCTCCGGGAGATCAACGGCCGTGGCGTGTCGATGATCGTCATCGAGCAGAACGTCGAGCGTGGCCTGGCCCTGGCCGACCACGTGGCTGTGCTGGAGAAGGGCAGGGTCGCCCTGGTCGGCACGCCCGCGGAGATGCGGGCCGACGACCGCCTGCTTTCCCTGTACGTGGGTGAGGCCAAGGGGAACGGGGCCGCGGAGCCTTCCCCCGCCCAGCCGGGCCAGATCTAGCCGGGCCGGGCCGGTCCTGGTGCTCCGGTCGCTGCGCTAGCCGGCCGGCTGGCCGGCCCGAGTCCGCAGAAGAAGTTCGCGTACGGAACCGGGCGGCGGTGCGGGGGCGGGGGCTGCCTGGTGCAGTGCGACTCGATCCACCGCACCCGCGGGTCCGGGCCCGGCGGTGACACCGGCAGCACGAATCCCCGCACATAGCCGCGGCTGATGTCGGCCTGCAGCGCGGCCAGCGTCGGGGCGGGCACGTTGCCGAGGTAGCCGCCGATCGGCAGCACCTCCCGGCCGCTGTACAGGATGTAGTCCATCGCGAGACCGGACGTGTCGGCGCCGAACAGGGCGTCAGCGGGTGGCGTCCGGAGTTCTAGCCTCTGGACCGCCTTGGTCAGGGCAGGCGCGGCGGCGGCCAGGGTCTGGTTATTGTGCGCGGTCTCCGGCGACTCGAACGGGGTGTCAAACGGGCCTAGCCCGCGGATGACGCAGCTCACGGACGCCGCGGCGGGCAGCAGGAGCACGGCGGCACCGGCGAACGCGACCGCGGTCAGGTGCCCGGCCCGGCCTGACGCGGGCAGCAGCAGCTGAGCGGCGGCGGCCGCCGCCACGACCAGCGCCACCACGGTGAGCAGGACCGGGCCGGATGCTGTCCCGGACATCAGGTAGGCGCCGTAGCCGACGCAGCCGAGCACCGTCGCGGCGACGATCAGGCGCACCCTGGCCGGCCAGGGGCGAGGTCCGCACGCGGCGATGCCGGTGCCGCACAGCGCGGCGACCGCGGGGATAAGCGCCGCGACGTAGTACGAGTTCAGGTAGGTGCCGACGCTGAAGAAGACCGCCAGGATCAGCCACCAGCCGCCCCACAGCACGACGGCGGCGCGCAGCGGGTCGTGCCTGCCCTGGCGGCGCCGGGAGATGAGCACGCCCAGCGCGCCGGCGACGGCCGCCGGCAGCAGCCAGCCGCCGTCCGCCGCGAACGGGCCGGCCAGCAGGCGATGCCAGCCCGGCCTGATACCCATGGTCTCGGCGGTGAGCGATCGTCCGCTCTCTCTGGCCGCGGCCAGCAGCGGCGAGGGCGGCCCGGCGGCGATCGTCCAGTTCCCGGTGCAGCCAGGCCCAGGCCGTTGTAGTCGAAGACCTGCGTGTACACCGAGTCGTCCGGACTGCCGTCCACGTAGGGCCGCTCCTGGGACGGGACCAGCGAGACCACGGTCATCCAGGAGAGGGAGACCACGACGGTGACCAGCCCGGCCAGCGCGATGTGCGCGCACCGGGTACGCAGCCGCGCCGCGGGAGCGGCGAGCAGGTAGGCAGCGGCCAGTGCGGGCAGCGCCAGCCAGGCCTGGATCATCTTCGCCTGGAACGCCAGTCCGACCCAGGCGCCGGCCAGCAGCAGCTGCCGCAGCGACCCGGTGAGCAGCGCGGCGGACGTGGCGTCGGCGGCGAGCACCAGCAGCAGGATCAGCAGCGAGTCTGATACGTTGCCGCGGCTCAGCAGCACGGTGATGGGCGTGACGGCGAGCACCGCCGCGGCGATCAGGCCGGCCGCAGGCCCGGCCAGCCGGCGGACCGCCCGGTACAGCACCAGGATGGTGAGCACGCCCTCGACCACCTGCGGCAGGACCAGGGCCCAGATATGAAAGCCGAAGACCCGCAGCGACAGGGCCTGCACCCAGAGCTCGCCAGGCAGCTTGTCGATAGTGACGGTCCCGGCTGGATCAAACGCCCCGAAGATGAAGTCGTGCCAGCTTTCCGACATGCTGCGGGCCGCCGCGCCATAGAACGGCTCGACGCTGGCGCCGGCCATTCCCCGGCCGTACGCGACCGCCGCGACGGCGGCAATGGCCAGCAGCGCCGGCCGGGCCCACGCGGGCTGATCCGCGGGCGAGCGCCACGGCGTCAGCAAACGGCGCCAGCGGGGTGCTCCGGATGCCGGTGCTGGTGCTGTTTCCGGGATAATTTCCATCTCCGGCACCTGCCCAGTATGGCGGGAAGCGCGGGTCGTGTCCGCCTGCCGCACGGGACCCGCCGCCCGGCACAGCACGGCGCTGCGCCCGGCCGTCGCGTGACGGCCGGGCGCAGCGCGGGGATTACCGTTTATGCCGCGCTAATTCATCCGTTCGCCGGCAGCGGGAAAAGGACCTTGGCGGTGGCCCGGCCCGGCGGGGCGATAATGACGTTCTTGCCGTTCTGCCACTGCTCTTCGACCATAGGCAGGGTGGTCGTGTGATTGGCGTTGAACTTGATATGCCCGGCCACGAACATCCCATTGGTCTTGGCGATCTGGTTATTGATCGCCGTCTTGTCCAGCGACCCCGCCCGGGCGATGGCCTGGAGCAGGACGGTGGCCGCGGTGTCCGTGTCCGCGATGTGCTGCGA
The DNA here is from genome assembly GCA_963851025.1 of uncultured Actinomycetes bacterium. GTDB lineage: Bacteria > Actinomycetota > Actinomycetes > Streptosporangiales > Streptosporangiaceae > RYN-230. The sequence continues at coordinate 63,596 of CAWKOA010000016.1, read as the reverse complement.
GCCGGTCTGATGGGTCTGCGCCTCGAACTCCGCCATCAGCTCTTTCGCGCCCGGGAAGGGGAACGACGGATCCCAGTAACCGCCGACCATCACGCCGTTCGCGAGCTTGCCGAGGGCCTGGGCGAACTGCAGCGGCTCACCGCCCTCTTCCTCAACCAGAATCTTCGGGGCGTATCCCACGGAAACCATCTGCTTGCGCAGCGCGATGGCGCCGGGTGGTGAGATGACCACCAGGAGCATGTCCGCGCCCGCCGCCTTCGCCGCCTGCAGCGAGGACGTGAATTGCGTCTGGGTCGGCGGGACGGCCGTGTTGTACACGACCTTCCAGCCGTGCTTCTTCGCCCAGGCCGGCCACTCGATGGTGCCGATGATGTTCTCGTTCTTGCCGTTCGAGTGGATGATCGCGACCTTGCTGTTGGTCTTCGCCTTCAGCCCGAGTTCGTCAGCGGTGTTGAAGGGCGTCTCGGTGAGGTTCTCCGAGTTGAAGAAGAGATCCCAGGCCCAGGTCCACTTCGCGGTCGCGGCGAAGGTGTTGGTGGCGGCGCACGGGGTGACCATGGGGACGCCCATCCGGTTGGCGATCAGCGCGCCCGGCTCAACCAGCGAGTCAGTGCAGGAGCCGAGCAAGGCGTCCACGTGGTCCTGCGTTATGAGCTGCTGAACGTTGTTGACCGTCGTATTGGGGTTGGTCTGGTCGTCCAGGATGATCAGCTTGACCTTGCGCTTCACGCCGTCAATCTTGATGCCGCCCGCGCTGTTCGCCACGTTGACGGCGTGCTGGTAGCCCCATTTCTCGAAGTAGCCGAAGCCGGCCAGCGGGCCGGTCAGGGGGATCGAGGCCCCGATGACGATCGGGCCCGAGGAGGACGCAGTGGCGGAACCCCCGCCGCTGCCGCACGCGCTGAGCGTGGTGGCGAGGGCCAGCCCCGCCGCCGCGCAGGCCGTTCGGCCTGGGATTTTCATAAGAGGTGTACCTCCGGCTTGCTTGGCGACGATGCCTTGACCGTCCCTTGGTCAGTGCCCGCGATACGGTTTTGCTATCCCATTAGACGGGATGGTGGAATCTACCGCCCGCTGAACGTCCAGGTCAAGGGTTCCTGTCGCGGACTGGCGGCCGCCTGGCCGGGTCGGCCGCCGTCCCGGGCGCGTCTTGACTTTTCCATGATGCGGGTTAAGCATTCCGTTCCATGGAATCTGCGGCAGGGTTGGCCGGCCCGGCGGAGGGCCCGGACACCGGGGTCACGAGCCGGTTCAGCGTGGCCGGCAAGTCGGTCCTGATCACCGGGGCCACCGGCGCGCTCGGCAGCGCGGCCGCCCGGGCCCTGGCGCAGGCCGGCGCGGCGCTGACCCTGGCCGGAGCCAACGTGGCGTCGCTCACCAGGCTGGCGGCCGGGGTGGGCGGCGGCCCGTCCGCGCCGCCGCGGGGCCGGCTGGTGGCGACCGTGCCGCGGCGGCCGGAGACCCCGGAGGACGCCACCGAGATGGTCCGGGCCGCGGTGGCGGCCCACGGCCGGCTGGACGGCGTGCTCGTGGCGTCCGGGATGAACCACGTCGCCCCGATCACGGCGATGGATGTCGCGGATTTCGAGCGGGTGCAGGATGCGAACGTCCGCGGATCGTGGCTGGTCTGCCAGGCGGCGGGCCGGCAGCTCATCGAGCAGGGCGGGGGCGGCAGCGTCGTCCTGGTCTCGTCGACCCGCGGGCGGCTGGGGCACCCGGCCGGCTACAGCGCTTACTGCCCGTCCAAAGCGGCGGTGGACCTGCTGGCCAGATCGCTGGCGGCTGAGTGGGGCAGCGCGCAGATCCGGGTGAACGCGCTCGCGCCCACCGTCTTCCGTTCCGATCTCACCGCGTGGATGTACGCCGACGACGAGCGTGGCCGGGCCACCAGGGAAGCGATGCTGGCCCGCATCCCGCTGGGCAGGCTCGCCGAGCCCGGGGACCTGGTCGGCGCGCTCCAGTTCCTGCTCAGTGACGCCTCGGCCTTCCTCACCGGCCAGGTCCTCTACCTGGACGGCGGGTACACGGCATGCTGAGCGCCGGCCAGGCCGCGGACGCTACCGGCCCCGGACCCGGCCGCGGCGCGGACGGTCCCGGCCATGGGTTCCACCGGGCCGCGGTGGTCGGGGCCGGGCTGATGGGCCGGGGCATCGCCGCGGTGCTCGCGGCCGGCGGGCTGGACGTGATGCTCTGCGACGTGCAACCGGAGCGGCTGGACGAGTCGGTCGCCGCGGCCCGGTCGGCTGCCGGCGCGGCCGGCCGCGCCGGGGAGGTCGGCGGTTCGGCGGACCTGGCCCTGGCGGTCCGGGGCGCGGATCTCGTGGTCGAGGCGGTGGTGGAGGACCTGGCCGTCAAGCGCGACGTCTTCGCCGCGGTCTCGGTGGCCGCGCCGGACGCCGTGCTGGCCACCAACACCTCGGTGCTGCCGGTCACGGCCATCGCCGGGCGGGCGCACCGCCCGGAGCGGATCCTCGGCACCCACTGGTGGAATCCGCCCGACCTCATCCCCGTGGTCGAGGTGATCCCCGGGCGGCTGACCTCAGCGGAGGTGACCGGGCGGGTGACACTCCTCCTGGGCTACCTCGGCAAGACACCGGTCCAGGTCCGCCGCGACGTGCCCGGATTCATCGGCAACCGGCTGCAGCACGCCCTCTGGCGCGAGGCGATCACCCTCGTCGCCGACGGCATCTGCGACGCGGACACGGTCGATCTGGTCGCCAGGAACACCATCGGGCTCCGGCTGGCCCGGATGGGCCCGATCGAGAACGCGGACTACGTCGGGCTGGACCTGACGCTCGCCATCCACGACGCCGTGCTGCCCGCGCTCAGCACCGACCGCGAGCCGAGCCCGCTGCTCCGCGCGCTGGTGCGGCAGGGGGATCTCGGCGCCAGGACCGGCCGCGGCTTCCTGCCCTGGGGACCGGGCACCCAGGCGGCCGCGGGCCGGGAACTCGCCGCCCACGTGCGGGCGCAGACGCCCAGCCGCACCACCCGCTGCGCGGGGCCGCAAACCCCCCTGCCGCGCCCCCCCGTGCCGCCGACCCCCGCTGCCGCCGACCCCCGTGCGGCGCACACCAGAGAGAGGAATGCCCGGATGACCTTCCAGTGGCCCAGCAGCCCCAGCGAGGCGGCTCTGGAGTTCTACGACCTGTCGCACCCGTGGGGACATGGCGTCCCGGCCTGGCCGTACTTCGAGGACGTCAAGATCGAGCGGCTGCACGGCATGGCGAAGAGCCGGGTACTGACCCAGAAGATCACCACCGTCATGCACTCCGGCACGCACATCGACGCGCCGGGACACGTGATCGAGGGGGCGCCGCTCCTGCACGAGATCCCGCTGAGCGCGTTCTTCGGCACCGGGGTGGTGGTGTCGATCCCCAAGAAGAAGTGGGAAGTGGTCACCCCGGACGACCTGGAGGCGGCCCGCCCCGAGATACGCCCCGGCGACATCGTCATCGTCAACACCGGATGGCATCACCACTACAGCGACAGCGCCGACTATTACGCCTACTCCCCGGGCTTCTACAAGGAAGCGGGGGAATGGTTCGCGGCCCGGGGGGTCAAGGCGGTGGGCACCGACACCCAGGCGCTCGATCATCCGCTGGCCACCGCCATCGGCCCGCACGGGCCCGCTGAGGCCCAGGGGGGCCTGCTGCCGTGGGCCGTGGCCGAGTACGAGGCGGAAACGGGCCGGAAGGTGCGCGATGACTTCGCCGAATGGGAGCCCTGCCACCGGGCCATCCTGTCCCGGGGCATCTACGGGTTCGAGAACGTCGGTGGCGACCTGGACCAGGTGTCCGGCAGGCGGGTGACGTTCGCGGCCTTCCCGTGGCGCTGGGTGGGCGGGGACGGCTGCATCGTCCGGCTGGTCGCCATGATCGACCCGTCGGGCACGTACCGGCTCGAGACCGGCCGGGGAGCCTGACGTGATGCGGGTTACCCGGCACGCCGAGGCGCCCGGCTACGTGGCGCCGGCTCACCACGGGGTGGCCACCACGCGGCTGCAGGGCCACGAGGCCGGGCCCACCCAGCGCTTCTGGGTCGGCCTGTCCTATTACCTCCCGGGCGGGGGCGCGGACGAGTCGCCAGCCGGGGAGGAGACCGTGTACGTGGTCCTGGACGGGACCCTCGTGATCCGGGCCGACGGCCGGGAAGAGGAAATCGGGCCGCTGGATTCCGTGCACCTGGCCCAGGGCACGGTCCGCCGCGTGGACAACCGGTCCGCCCGCCCGGCCACCCTGCTGGTCATCATCGGCACCCGGCCGGAGGCGCCCGCGCCGTGACCGCTGTCATTACTGTCGCCACCACGGGGCCGATCGCGACCAAGGCGGACAACCCGGCGCTGCCCACCACACCGGAGGAGATCGCGGCGGAGGTCGAGGCCGCGTACCAGGCGGGCGCCGCGGTCGCGCACATCCACCTGCGCGACGAGGCGCAGCGGCCGACCGCCGACCTCGACGTCGCCCGCCGGGTCATGGAGCTGATCGCCAGCCGGTGCCCGGTCCTGGTGCAGCTGTCCACCGGGGTGGGCCTGGACGTGCCCTATGAGGAACGTGCGCGGCTGGTCGAGCTCCGGCCCCGGATGGCGACGCTGAACCCGTGCAGCATGAGCTTCGGCACCGGTGAGTTCCGCAACCCGCCGCTGGCCGTCCGCCGCCTGGCCGCCCGCATGCGCGAGCTGAGCGTCCAGCCCGAGCTGGAGATCTACGACACCGGTCACCTGGAGGCGTGCCTGCAGCTGCAGCGGGAGGATCTGCTCGCCGAACCGCTCCAGTTCAGCATCGTCCTCGGGGTCCGGGGCGGGATGGCCGCGACGCCGGAAAACCTGCTCACCATGGTCGGCCGCCTGCCGTCCGGGGCTGTCTGGCAGGTCATCGCCATCGGCCGGGCGAACCTGCGGCTGACCGCGATGGGGCTGGCTCTCGGCGGCAACGCCCGGGCGGGCCTGGAAGACACCCTGCACGTGCGCCAGGGCGAACTGGCCGCGGGGAACCGCCCGCTGGTGGAACGGGCGGTCCGGCTGGCCCGCGATCTGGACCGGCCCGTGGCCTCAGTGGCCGAGGCGGAGGCGCTGCTCGCGCTGCCCCCGCGGCCGTGACCCGGGCCCGCGGCCGCCGCCCGGGCCACCCGGCCGGCCAACTTCGGCGGAACGTGCGGGTAAGCCCCTACGCTGTTGCCGCGGAGGCTGCCGGGCACCGGCCACGCTTCCATGGACACAGGTGCGGGAGGTCCCTCGATGGAGAGGTCAGCGGACGACACGGGCGGTGCCGGTATCCAGGTGATCGCCCGGGCAGCCGACATCCTCCGGGCGCTGCGGCAGGCTGAGGGGGCCCTGTCCCAGGCGGAAGTCGCGGAACGGGTCGGGCTGGCCCGGTCCACGGTGCACCGGCTGCTGAACGCGCTCGAGGATGAGGGGCTGGTCGAGAGCGGGGGGCCACGGGGCCGGTACCGGCTGGGCCCCGAGATCGGCCGGCTGGCCGACACGGCGCGGCGTGGCCTGATCGCCAGCATTCACCCGCTGCTGGAGGAACTGTCCCACGACGTGAGCGAGACCGTCAACCTGTCCATCCTCGACCGGGACCGGGCGACCTTCGTCGACCAGGTCGTCGCGCCGCACCGGCTCCGCGCGGTCAGCTCCGTCGGCGAGGCCTTCCTGCTGCACTGCACCGCGAACGGGAAGGCTTTCATGGCCGCCATGCCGGCGCAGGACCTCGCGCGGGCGACGGCGGGGACGCTGCCCCGGCTCACCCCGCATACGATCACCGACCCGGCGACCCTGCTCGAAGAGCTGGTCCAGGTCCGCGCCGAAGGGGTGGCCTACGACCGTGAGGAGAACTCGGAGGGTATCTGCGCGGTGGGCATGGTCCTGCGGGGACTCTCCGGGGCCGCGCTGGCCGTGAGCGTGCCGCTGCCCGCCCAGCGCTTCTACGGCCGCGAGCCGCTGCTCCGCGACGCGCTGCTCAACTGGGGCAAGCAGGTCGAACGCGAGCTGGGCGGCCGGGACGGGAGCGACCCGGGCCGGCCGGTCACCAGAACCTAGGAGCCGGGGCCAGCACCGGCCGTGGCCCCAGGATCCGGATCTAGTGCGCATACCGGGATATATGTTCCAGGTTTGGGTAACCTTCCCCGGAATACGATTCGATTGCAGGGATAGGGAGCCCACTACTAATTTCCATTGAATTAGATGGGAATAAGAAGAATCGCAACTTGTGTAAGTCGATTCCCTTCCAAAAGGGGCCTGTCCGCGTACGGTAGGTGGATCAAAAGGCACCCAAGGGGAGGGGCTGCCAAATGTGGCGTCATGTCTCATTCGGCACAGGTGTCAGTTCCCGGGCGCAGCGCGCCCGCCGGGCGAAAGGCCGGATCGCCGCCGCGGCGGCCCTGGCGGCGGCCTTAACGGCCACCGCGGTGACAGGCGCCCCGGCTGCGTCGGCGAGCCCGGAGGACACCGTCATCGTCACCGCGACCGGGCTGCTGAGCCCGGTCACCGCGGTGCTCGGGCTGGGCGGCACCATCCTGGCCCAGTTCCACCTCATCAACGGGGTCGAGGCGCTGGTCCCGACCGCCCTGGAGCCGGTGCTGGCCGCGCTGCCGGGCATCACCGTCACCCCCGACGCCGCGGTGAGCGTGCAGTCCGTCCCCGAGTCCACCGGGCCGCATACGCCGTCGGACGTGTTCCTCCAGGAGACCGGGGCGGCCCAGCTGGCGGCCCAGGGCGACACCGGCCAGGGGGTCACGGTCGCCGTGCTGGACACGGGGATCGACAGCCTGCCCGACTTCTCGGGCCGGCTGCTCGGCGGGGTCGACCTGACCGGCGGGAACAACCCGTTCCAGGACGGGTACGGGCACGGCACCTTCGTGGCCGGGCTGATCGCCGGCAACGGGGCCTCCTCGAACGGCCAGTACTCAGGCGAGGCACCCGGCGCCAGGCTGGTGTCGATCAAGGTGGCCGGGGTGCAGGGCCTGACCCACCTGAGCACGCTGATCACCGGCCTGCAGTGGGCGGTCGACCACCAGAACGCCTACGGCATCAAGGTCCTCAACCTCTCCCTGGGCTACCAGTCCAGCCAGTCCACGGTGACCAACCCGCTGGACCAGGCCGTCCAGGCCGTCTGGAACGCGGGCATCACGGTGGTGACCTCGGCGGGTAACGCCGGGCCGTTCAACGGCACCATCCTGTCCCCGGGCGACGACCCGATGGTCATCACCGCCGGCGCGCTGGATGACATGGCCACGCCGTCAGCCGCGGACGATGAGATGGCCGACTTCAGCAGCGTCGGGCCGACCTCACGGGACGGCTGGGCCAAGCCGGACCTGGTCACCTCGGGCCGGTCCGTGGTGAGCCTGGCCGCGCCCGGCTCGACGATCGACAGCGAGTACCCCTCAGCCCAGGTCGGCGCGGCCAACTTCGTGGGCTCGGGCACCTCGTTCAGCGCCGCGATCACCAGCGGGGCGGCGGCGCTGGTGCTGGCGGACAATCCCGGTCTCACTCCCGACCAGGTCAAGGCACGCCTGCTCGGCACGACCAGCCCCGGCCCGGTGGGCAACCCGTTCGTCGACGGCCACGGGGCCCTGAACGCCTACGCGGCGGCCACCGCGGCACCGATGGACTACCACCAGACAGCCACCGGCCTCATCGGTGCCTTGCTGGGGGCCACCGTCTCCCTGTCGCCCGGCGGTTCCGCCGACACCTGGAACGCGAGCCTGTGGTCAGGACTCAGCCTCACCCCGCCGCCCGCCGGGGGCGGGAACTGGAACGGCTACGCGTGGAGCGGGGCGGACTGGAACGGCTGGACCTGGACCAGCCGGGCCTGGAACGACGGGGGCTGGGCCGGGGCGGCGTGGAACGGCGAAGACTGGGCCAGCCGGGCCTGGAACGACGGCGGCTGGGCCGGATCGGCCTGGAACGGCGCGGCCTGGGCCGGCGCCGCCTGGGACAGCTCAGCATGGAAGTGACCAGCCCGGCGGCGAGCCGGGTCAGCGGAATCCCCGCCGCGACCTGGATTGTCGTCGCCGGCTCGATCGCGGGGGGCGTGGCCACCCTGGGCCTGGCCGGATGGCGGCAGCCGGGCTGGGCCCAGGTCAGCGGGAGCCAGTGGATCATCGCGGCCGCGATGGGCGTCCTGGCCCTGGCCAGCTGGGTGTGGCCGGTCGTCGTGTACCGGGGCGGCGAATCCGAGGCCTTCAACACGGACGAGGGAATCTTCGTCATCCTCGCCCTGCTCGTGCCGCCGCTGCTGACCCTGGTGACCATGGGCCTGGCGACGATCCTGGCCCAGGCGGCCCGCAGGCGCCCGGTCATCAAGTCGGCCTTCAACGCCGGCCAGGTCATCCTCGCGGCCGGCCTGGGACTCGCGGTGAGCCGCGGTATCGCCGTCCCCGCTGGCCTGCTGAGCGCGGGCCAGCTCGCCGCCGTGCTGGCCGGCGTGGGGACCTACGTCCTGGTCAATACGGCCCTGATCGCCGGCATCGTCCTCCCGATGGGCACGGCCTGGACCGAGTTCACCAGCGATCTCCCGACCCAGATGACGCTGGCCGGCGCGGGCGCCCTCTCCGGCCTGATCCTGGCCCTGGCGATCCAGGCGCACCTGTGGGCCCTGGCCCTGGCCATCCCCGGGCTGATCCTGGTGCGCCAGCTCATCAGCGCCCGGTTCGCGGCCCTGCACGACCGGAGCCGGATGCGGGGACTGTACGAGGTCACGCTGGAGGCGAACCGGGGACTGCGCCAGCAGGCCGTGCTGGAGACCATCCTGGGCGCCGTCCGGCAGTTGCTCCGCAGCCCTGGGGCCACCCTGACCTGGGATGAACCAGCCGCCGGCCAGCTCGCCGCGCCGATGACCGTGGCCGACCGGCGGCAGTGGCTGGTGGCGTCGGGACGGCGCCGGGACGAGCCGTTCGATGACGGTGACCGGGGCCTGCTCCGGGCGCTGGCCGCGGTGGGCAGCGGCGCGCTCAGCAACGCCGAGCTCTACCAGCAGGTTCACATCGAGCGCGAGAGGCTCTCCTCGATCACCCTCAACATCGGGGAAGGCGTCTGCGCCATCGACGCGGCCGGCGGCTGACGTTCGTCAACCGCGCCGCGGCCGGCCTGATCGAGCTGCCGTCGCTCGACATCGCGATCGACGACCCGGTCGGCGACGGCGCGCCGATGGCGCCCGACTTCCTGCTCGTCCCGGCTATCGAGGCCATCCGGACCGGCCGGACCGTCCGGGAGGACGACGCGCGCTTCCGTGGCCAGGACGGCGAGCCGATCCCGGTCGCGTACACGGCGTCGGCCGTCGTGAGCGACGGCGCGCGGTCGGGAGCGGTGATCACCTTCCGGGACATCACCGAGCGCAAGGCCTTCGAGGACGAGCTGCACCAGCATGCCTGCTACGACAGCCTCACCGGGCTGGCCAACCGGCGGCTGCTGGTGGAGCGGCTGGATCAGGCGCTCCGGCGCTCGGTGCTGGACCGGAAGACCCACGCGCTGATCTTCGTCGATGTGGACCGCTTCAAGAGCATCAACGACAGCCTGGGTCACGTGACGGGTGACGGTTTCCTCGTGGCCATCGGGGCCCGGCTCAAGGTGATGGTGCGCAGCGGGGACCTGCTGGCCCGCTTCGGCGGCGACGAATTCGTGGTGCTGCTGGAGGACGTGGGCGGGGTGGACGTGGCCGTCGCCGCGGCGCGGCGCATCTGCGCCGCCGTCCAGCAGCCCATCGTCCTGCCCGACGGCTACGAGCTGGTCGCCAGCGTGTCGGTCGGCGTCGCCCTGACCGAGCCCGGCAAGAGCGCCGACGACATGCTGCGCAACGCCGACGTGGCCATGTACGAGGCCAAGGCCAAGGGGGGCGGGGGCACGTACAAGGTGTTCGACCAGGCGTCGATGGGGACCCGTTCCTCTGAGCGGCTCCAGATCGAGGCCGACCTGCGTAAAGGGCTCGAACGCGACGAGCTCGAGGTCTACTACCAGCCGTTCTACTCGCTCGGCTCGGACCGCATCGTCGGTGCCGAGGCCCTGGTCCGCTGGCACCACCCGGTGCACGGCCTGATCAGTCCCGTGCGGTTCATCCCGATCGCCGAGGAGACCGGGCTGATCCTGCCGCTGGGCCGCTATGTGCTGGACCAGGCGTGCCAGCAGGCCCGCTCGATCCGGGACCGGCTGGGCGTGGACCTGCCGGTCAGCATCAACCTCTCGCCGCGGCAGTTCCAGGAGAGCGGGCTGCTGGCGCACGTGAGCGCGGTCCTGGAGGCGACCGGCCTGCCCCCGGAGCTGCTCATGTTCGAGATCACCGAGAGCATGGTCATGGCCGACCTGTCCGGCGCCCGCGAGATCATGAAGAAACTGAACCGCCTCGGCGTCCGCCTGGCCATCGACGACTTCGGCACCGGCCATTCCTCGCTCGCGTACCTCAAGCAGTTCCCCGTGCACGAGGTGAAGGTGGACCGCGCGTTCGTCCAGGGGGTGGCCGAGAGCCCGGTGGATACGGCCATCGTCCGGGCCGTCATCGACCTGGCCAGTGCCATGGGCATCGCGGTGGTCGCCGAGGGTGTGGAAACCAGGAGCCAGGCCGCCAGCCTCAAGATGATCGGCTGCGAGGTGGCCCAGGGCTTCTATTTCTCGCGGCCGCTGCGCGCGGGCGAATTCGACCAGCTGCTCAGCAGCCACTTCGCCCCGGTGGCCGGCCTGCCCGGGCTGCGCTCCCAGCCGTCGTTATCGCCATCCGGGTAGGGACCGGCGGGCTGGCGCCGGACCAGGCGCGATGAGTACAATCTCGGCGTCGGACGCAGATGTCGGGCCTGAACCTGTATGAGGTGGCCAGGCCGCGGAAGCGGCCGGGAGCAGGCGGGGGGACGCGTGACCGAACTCGCACCTGGCGCCTACGAGTCCGACACCCACCAGAAGGCCCTGCGCATCAACCTGGATCGGCGCTGGTACGGGACGATCGCCGAGATCGGGGCGGGCCAGGAGGTCGTGCGCTGGTTCTTCCGGGTCGGCGGCGCCGCGGGCACCATCGCGAAGTCGATCTCCGCTTACGACATGGCCGTCAGCGACGCGGTCTACGGCAAGGCGGACCGCTACGTGTCCGCCGGCCGGCTCCAGGGCATGCTCGACAAGGAATTCGAGCTCAACGTGGACCGGCTGGGCGATGAGCGCGGTCACGAGAACTGCTTCTTCGCGTTCGCCGACACGGTGGTGGCGCGCAGCTTCCAGGGCGGCAACGAGTGTCACGGCTGGATGGGCGTGAAGTTCCAGTCCCAGCCCCAGGACGAGCCGAGCCAGATCGTGATGCATGTGCGGATGCTCGATGTGGAGGCCTGGCTGCAGCAGGAGGCGCTGGGGATCGTCGGTGTCAACCTGCTGTACGGGGCCTTCTTCCAGCATCACGAGCCGGACAGGCTCATCGAGAACCTGCTCGACCGGCTGACCACCGGCCGCATCGAGATTGACATGATCCAGTTCCGCGGCATCGAGTTCCGCGGCGTGGACAACCGGCTGATGGCGCTCAAGCTGGTGCAGCTCGGCCTGAGCGGCGTGGCCATGTTCGGTCCCGACCGCGAGGTGCTGCAGCCGAGCGAGGTGCTGCGCAAGAAGGCGATCCTGGTGGAACGGGGCAGCTTCCGCCCGCCGACGCACGTGAACCTGGACATGCTGGAGACGGCCCGCACGCGCTTCGAGGAAGATCCGGACGTCATGGGCAAGCCGGTGCTGGCCCTCACCGAGATCACCATGCGCAACCTGCTCGCGGGCGGGGCGGACGTGGACCGGCGTGATTTCCTGGCCCGCGCGGAACTGCTCGCGGCCTGCGGCATGACGGTCCTGATCAGCGACTACTTCGACTATTACCGGCTGGCCGCCTACATCGCCGAGCGGACCACCGAGAGGATCGGCATCGTCATGGGGGTGCCGAGCCTCATCGACCTGTTCGACGAGAGCAATCATGTGCAGCTGCCCGGCGGGATCCTGGAAAGCTTCGGGCGGCTGTTCAAGAACGACCTGAAGCTCTATGTCTACCCGTTGCAGCGGTCGCCGGACGACCAGATCATGACCGTCAACGACATCAGGGTCCAGCCCGAGCTGCAGCCGCTGTATGACTATCTCGCGGGCCGCGGCAGTTTCGTTCACCTCGGCAACTACAAGCCCGAGTTCCTGCCGATCTTCAGCCGCGATGTGCTCCGGCGGATAGCCGCGAACGACGACTCCTGGGAAACCATGGTGCCCGCGGATGTCGCCGAGCTCATCAAGCGCCGTGCGTTCTTCGGCTACGTGCGGCCCGGCCGGGACCCCGACCGGGACTGACGTGACGCCGCGGTCGGCGCCGCGGATCAGCCGAACGCGGCGTCGAACCGGGCCCGCAGGTCGCCGAGCCGCTCGACCGGCTCGTTGGCGAACACCAGGCGCAGGTAGCGCTCGCCGCCCGGGCCCCAGCCCGTCATCGGGGTCGCGGCCACCTCGGACCGGGTGAAGAGGCGCTGCGAGGCTTCCGCCGCGGGCAGGCCCAGGCGGGCGCAGTCGATGAGCAGTGACCATCCGCCGTCCGGGCGGACACAGGGATAGCCGGCCAGCTGGTCCAGCATGTACGCACAGCGCTGCTGCCAGATGCGGGTGACCGCGGCCACGTCGGCGGCGGCGCCCGGATCGCGCAGCGCCGCGGCCACGGCCTGCTGCGCGATGCCGACCTGGCACACCACGTTGGTCAGGCCGACCAGGCTGATGTCCTTCATGATGGGCGCCGGCCCGGCGACCCAGCCCACCCGCCAGCCGATCATGCGCAGCTCTTTGGAGGCCGAGCCGACCGTGATGGTGCGGCCGGCCAGGCCCGGGTGCGTGGCCGGGTGCACGGGCCGGCGGTCACCGAAGACGATCCGCTCCATGGCGGCGTCCCAGATGATCCAGGCGCCGTAGCGGCCGGCCGGGCCGGCGATGGCGTCGAAATGCTCACCGGACAGGACCGCCCCGGTGGGCATGGCCGGGCTCATCAGCAGCACGGCGGCCGTCTGCGGGCCGATGGCCGCGGCCAGTTCCCCCGGATCGGTCACCCAGCCGTCTTCGCCGGGGACGCAGCGCACGTGCCGCGGGATCCCGCCGGCCAGCCGGATGCGGTTGACCAGCCCGGCATAGATCGGGTCGCAGATGACGACTTCCTGGCCTGGTTCCACCGTGGCCAGCAGGACGTTGAGGATGCCGTTGAGGCCGCCAGCCACGCTGACGCAGTCCGTGCCCGGGTCGTAGCGGTGCCCGGTCATCGCGCTGACGTGCGCGGCCGCGGCTTCCCGCAGCGCGCGGTGCCCCTGGAACGGCAGGTAGCTGTTCGCGTCATCGGCGTCCACGGCGGCATGGGTAACCGCGCGGGCGACGGCGGGTGGCGGCACGTCGGTATCGAGGTTCTCCAGCCGCAGGAAGCGGGGGTTCCCGGTGGCGTCGGCGGCATCCCCGATCTCGTCCACGCCGATTCCCGGGATGTGCCGCAGGCGTGACACGGTCATGGCGATTCCCTCCGGGCGGATGGCACGTCCCTGGCCGGCAGCTAGCCGCGCCCGGCCCCGGCGAAGTGCTCCTGGCCCAGCACGGCGAGCAGTTGCAGTTTCTCGTAACCCTCGGTGTGCGGGGGAGCGGTGAGCACGAGCAGCGCCTGCGACTGGTCCTCGGTGAACAGCACCTGGCAATCCAGCTCGATGGGGCCGAGCTCGGGATGAATCAGCGTCTTGTGGTCCTCGAAGCGCCTGGCCACCTCGTGCCGCTCCCACAGCTCAGCGAACTCCGGGCTCGCCTTCTGCAGCGCTCGGACCAGTTCCCCGGCCCGCGACCGCGGGCCCATCGACCCGTAAGCGGCGCGCAGGTTCGCTACCTGGGCGCGGCTTTGCCGGCCGCGGTCGTCCTCGGGGTAGAGCAGCCGGGCCGCGGGATCGGTGAACCAGCGGTAGATCCCGCTGCGGGCCAGGCCCGTGTACCCCGATTCGTCGCCGAGCAGCGCGGCGGCCATCCGGTTCGCCGCGAGCGTCTCGCCCAGGCTGGACAGGATCAGCGCCGGCGTGTCCGACAGCCGGTCCAGCACCCGCAGCAGCGCCGGGGCGATGTGCGCCGCGGCTGACACCGACACCGGTGCCGGGGGATTGTGCCCGGCCATCTGGAACAGGTAGTCGCGCTCGCCGCGGGTCAGCCGCAGCGCCCGGGCCAGCGAGGTGAGCATCTGCTCGCTGGGCTGCGGGCCGCGCTTCTGCTCGAGCCGCGTGTAGTAGTCGGCTGACATGGCCGCCAGGGCCGCGACCTCCTCACGCCGCAGGCCCCGGGTCCGGCGGCGCACGCCGGCCGGGAGCCCCACGTCCCCGGGCTGCAGCGCCTCGCGGCGCTGGCGCAGGAAGCCTGCCATGGCTGCACGGTCCATCCCCCCATTATCGGCCGCGGCCGGGGCTGAACCAGGGATCGCCGATCCCCCGATAAGCGCTCTCTGCCCCCGGCCCGCGCGACCGGCCAGACTCGGCCCCATGAACATTTCAGGAAACACGGTCTTCATCCCCGGCTCCACCAGCGGGATCGGCCTCGCCCTGGCGCTCGAGCTGCAGGCCAGGGGGAACACCGTCATCGTCGGCGGCCGCCGCACGGAACTGCTCGAGCAGATCGCCGCCAGGCACCCCGGCCTCGGCACGGTGCAGATCGACACGGCGGATCCCGCGAGCATCGACAAGGCCGCCCAGGAAGTACTGGCGAAGCACCCGGATCTCAACGTCCTGATCACGATGGCGGGGATCATGCGCATCGAGGACTGGCGCCAGCCCGAGTCGTTCCTGGCCTCGGCCGAGTCGGTCGTGACGACCAACGTGCTCGGCCCGATCCGGCTCATCGCGGCGTTCACCGGGCACCTGCAGGCGCAGCCGGACGCCACGATCATCACCGTCTCCTCCGGGCTGGCGTTCACGCCGCTGCGGGTGACGCCGAGCTACAACGCGTCGAAAGCCGCGATCCACATGCTCAGCGAGTCGCTCCGGCTGCAGTTCGCCGGCACGACGGTCAAGGTCATGGAGCTGGAGCCGCCGGCGGTCCGCACCGCGCTGCTGCCCGGCCAGGAGGACAGCGAGTTCGCGATGCCGCTGGACGAGTTCGTGGCCGAGGCTGTCGCGCTGATCGAGGCGCAGCCCGACGCCACGGAGATCCAGGTCGAGCGCGTGAAGTTCCTGCGCTACGGCGAGGCGCGCGGCGACTACGACCAGGTCGTGGCGGTGCTCAACCAGTCCGACCCACACGGGAGCTAGTGCCGCGACCACTAACGTTTGCCCCGTTTCGCCGATGCCGATCCGCTGTGGGTCGGCGCCGGAGCCGCCGTTCGCTATGGCGTGCGAGAGAAGCGTTCGCCAGTCCCGGCGCATGAGTCGTCCCTGGACCCGGCCAGAACACGCAGGGCACACTAGGAACATGACTGACGGACTGGTGCTGCCGCCTGGAGCGGGCCGCAGGATCGAAAGTGCGGGCATGACGCTCAAGGTCGGCACCAAGGAGACGGGACGATGGTCGGTGTTCGAAGCCGACGTCCCGCCTGGCTTCGATGTTGGTGCTCACGTTCACGCGGAAGCCGAGGAACTCTTCTACATCCTCGAAGGGGAACTGGACCTGCTTGCGTTCGAGCCACAGACCCGTACCCCGGGCGATTGGCAGGCATGGCGCTCCTCGACCGGGGCCACCGTCCAGCGCGGCGGGGCGGGCAGCCTGATGTTCGTCCCCGCACACTGCCCGCACGCCTTCGCGAACCGGGGGACCACCCCGGCCAGGATGCTGTTCCTGTTCGCGCCTGCCGGGCATGAGGACTACCTCGCCGAGCTGGGACAGCTCATCTCGCGGCCCGGGCCGGTGGACCCGGCGGAGATCGCGGCGCTCCGCGCCCGCTGGGATATCGAGCAGATCACCCAGGTAGTGCCCGGGAGCGCGGCCGTCCTGAGGGCGGAACGCGGCAAACGTTAGCGGTCGAGGCACTAGCACGCACGGACTAGCGCGCACGGGCTAGCGCACGGGCTAGCGCGCACGGCGGATGCCTGCTGTTGACCGCGCCGGGCGTCAGGCCGCGGCGGCCCGGAAATCCGGGTGACCGGCGGCCGCCAGGTGGCCACGATGGATGGGTGGACGTGGACACCTTCATCCGGGACGGCTACGTGGCCATCCGCGGGGCGTTCGCCGCGGATACGGCCGCGGCATGCCGCGAGCTGATCTGGGAATCGCTGGGCCAGCAGGGAATCCTCGCGGATGATGCCGCTACCTGGCCGCCCGTGGCGGAAATCGGCAACCTGGACGACGAGCCGTTCCACGCTGCGGCCACCGCCCCGGCCCTGACCGCCGCCTACGACGAGCTGATCGGCCCGGGCCGGTGGACCCGGCGGGTCGATGCCGGACGCGCGGTGGTCGTGCGCTTCCCGTCCGAGGACCGGGCGAACTCCGGCTATCACATCGAGGGCAGCTATGACGGTCCCTGGCGGCTACTGGGTCAACGTCCGCTCACGTGCCCGCGGCCTGCTGGCGCTGCTCCTGTTCACCGACGTTGGCCCGGAAGACGCGCCGACCCGCCTCATGCGCGGCTCGCACCTCGCCGTCCCGGAATTCCTGGCGCCCTACGGTGAGGCCGGGACCAGCGCCGACGCCGAGTTCTGGCGGCCATCGGCGCTGTGCCTGCCCACCGCGCACGCGACCGGCCACGCCGGGGACGCCTTCTTGTGCCATCCGTTCCTCGTGCACACCGCCACCTGGCCGCACCGGGGCGCAGCGCCCAGGATGATCGCCCAGCCCGCCGTGCAGGCCCGTGACGGCTTCACGCTCGACGGATCCGACCCCTCGCCCGTCGCCCGGGCGATCGTCGCCGGACTGGGCGCGGTCTAGAGCATTCCCGAGCTGTCCCGCGCCTCCGGAGGCGTTGGCGGCCGGCCGCGGTGCCCCCATTGACCGCCGCTTTGTTATCGCTCACAATGAGCGGGACTTCCCCGGCTCAGCCCTTCACTCGCCTCAGGCAGGGAGGAACTTGTTAGCGCTAACGTGCATCGGGGTTAGTCTCCAGGGCCTGCCCCCGGCCCCCGGGCCAGGCGGGACGGCACGAGACAGGAGGCAGCGATGTGGCTGCTCGGTTTCTGCGAGGCAGCGTCGTTAGCACGCGAGTGGCGGCACCAGGGGGCGCCCGGCCTTAGCGGGGCGGCCCAGCCCAGGCCGGGTCAACGCCGGCGGCACCCCGCGGCCCGGCAGCCCCAATTCCGCCGTGCCGAACGCGATGCTGCCGGGACGCGACAGTGCCGGACGCGGCAGTACGCCCACATGGCGCGGCCCGGACGCAACGGAACCAGCATCGCCCGCGCCACCCTGCCGGGCCCTGGACCGCAACAGCCAATCCAGCCAGCAATGGAGCCTCGGATAAGGAAAGGCAGGTACACGCATGACCATCCGGTCACCACTTCAGTCCTTCAGGCAGGTAGCACTGCTCCTGGGTGCGGCACTGGCGCTCGCGGTCGGCGCTTTAGTGGGCGGCAGCGCGCCGCCTGCTTCGGCGGCGTCGCTGCCGTGTGACATCTACGCGTCCGGCGGCACGCCCTGCGTGGCCGCGCACAGCACCACGCGCGCGCTGTACGCCAGCTACAACGGGCCGCTGTACCAGGTCCGGCGCGCGTCGGACGGCGCCACCACGAACATCAGCCCGCTCAGCGCGGGCGGCTACGCCAACGCCGCGGCGCAGGACTCCTTCTGCGCCGGCACCACCTGCGTGATCACCGAGATCTACGACCAGTCCGGGCACGGCAACAACCTCACCGACGCGCCCGGCGGCGGCGCGGCCGGCGGCCCGGACGCCCTCGCGAACGCGACCGCGGCGCCGGCCATGGCCGGCGGCCACAAGGTCTACGGGGTGTACGTGGCCCCGGGCACCGGGTACCGCGACGACAGCACCTCGGGCATCGCCACCGGCGACAGCCCGGAGGGTGAGTACGCGATCTTCGACGGCACGCACTACAACGGCGGCTGCTGCTTCGACTACGGCAACGCCGAGACGAGCAACAACGACACCGGCAACGGCCACATGGAAGCCATCTACTTCGGCAACATCAAGGTCTGGGGCTACGGCACCGGCAACGGCCCCTGGATCATGGCCGACATGGAGAACGGCCTGTACTCCGGGGTCAACGCGGGCTACAACGCGAACGACCCGACCATCGCCGACCGGTTCACCACCGCCATGATCGAGGGCGGCCCGAACCAGTGGGCCATCCTGGGCGGCAACGCCCAGTCCGGCGGCCTGTCCACGTTCTACAGCGGGGCGCGTCCCAACGTGTCGGGCTACAACCCGATGCACAAGGAAGGCGCGATCATCCTCGGCATCGGCGGCGATAACAGCAAGGGGTCCGCCGGCACCTTCTACGAGGGCGTGATGACCTCCGGCTACCCGTCGGCCGCCACCGAGAACGCCGTCCAGGCCAACATCACCTCGGTCGGCTACGCCACCTACACCGGCAGCGGCACGGGAGCCACCGGGCCCATCGTGGCCGGGGTCAACAGCGCCGACTGCGTGGACCTGGCCAACGCCAGCGCCACCAACGGCACCCACGTCCAGCTCTACACCTGCAACGGCGTCGCAGCGGCCCAGAGCTGGACGGTGGCCAGCAACGGCACCCTCACGATCGACGGCGGCTGCATGGACATCACCGGTGCCAACTACAGCAACGGCACCAAGATCGAGTGGTGGACTTGCAACGGCGGGGCTAACCAGCAATGGCAGGCCCAGAACGGGGAGCTGGTCAACCCGGCCTCGGGCAAGTGCCTGGACGACCCGGGTTCCAGCACCACGCTGGGGACCCAGCTCCAGCTCTACACCTGCAACGGCGGCAGCAACCAGAAATGGACACTGCCCTAACCTGAACGGCCGCTAATACAGTCGGGTGGCCAGCCGCGGGGCTGGCCACCCGGCCAGTTAGCTGTGCCAAAGGCCTGCACGAGAGCAGGTAAAAGAGGTGCAACACCAGGCCAAGACGGGTGCGCCGCCAGGGACTCGAACCCCGAACCCGCAGATTAAGAGTCTGCTGCTCTGCCAGTTGAGCTAGCGGCGCGCGTGCCGGGTTAGGTTATAACGCCCCGGACGGTACGGCAAACCGCGCGACCCCGGCCCGGCCCCCGCTCAGTACTTGTTCGCGACGAACAGGTCCTGGGCCGGGAACTTCGTGAGGATCTCGGTGCCGTAGTCGGTGACGACGACCTCCTCCTCGATGCGGGCGGCCGAGATGCCGTCGGAGGCGGGGCAGTACGTCTCCATCGCGAAGACCATGCCCGCCTGCAGCTCGACCGGGTTCTCCAGCGAGTTGAGCCGCGAGATGATCGGCCGCTCGTGCAGGCCGAGGCCCAGCCCGTGCGCGAACTGCAGGCCGAAGGCGGCCAGCTCGTTCTCGAAGCCGAAGTCCTGCGCCCGGGGCAGGATCCGGGCGATGACATCGGACGAGACGCCGGGCTTGATGGCCGCGATCGCCGCGTCCATCCACTCCCGGGCCTGCGTGTAGGCGTCGTGCTGGGCCGGCGTCGCGCTGCCCACCCCGAAGGTGCGGTAGTAGCAGGTCCGGTAGCCGTTGAAGGAGTGGATTATGTCGAAGAAGGCCTGGTCGCCGGGCCGGATGATGCGGTCGGTGAAGTTGTGCGGATGCGGGTTGCACCGCTCGCCCGAGATCGAGTTGACCGCCTCGACCTGATCACTGCCCAGCTCGTAGAGCCGCTTGTTCGCCAGCGCGACGATCTCGTTCTCGCGCACGCCCGGCTTGAGCACGTCGACGATGTCCTGGTAGACGCCGTCGACCATGGCCGCCGCCTGGTTGAGCAGCATGATCTCGTCCGGCGACTTGATGACGCGGGCGTCGAGCATGGACTGCTGGGCGTCGCGGACCGTGATCCCCTGCCGCTGAAGCTCGAACAGGAACGGGGGCTCGACGATGTCGAGGCCCAGCGGGGCGTCCGCGACCCCGGCCTCGGTGAGCAGGGACTTGATCTCGGTCACCGCGTCGCGCATCAGGCCGGCCTCGGGCGCGACCGCGCCGCGGAAGCCGAGGAACCCGGGCCGCCAGTTCTCGTCCGGCAGCCACTTCGAGTACAGCTTGTGATGCCGCACCGCCGAGCCGAAGTCCCACAGGATGGAGTCCCGGTCCCGGAACACCAGGGCGTAGCGGATCATCTTGTCGCCGAGCGCGCCGCCGATCCAGGTCTGCGTCGTGTAGCGGATGTTGTAGAAGTCGAAGAGCAGGAACGCGCCGCACTCACTGGCCTCCAGCGCCGCCCGGGCCCGGGCCATCCGGTACGCGCGCAGCCGGCCGAAGTCGACGCGCTCCTCGTAGTCGACTCCCATGTGGCCGGGGGCACCGAGGGGCCGCACACCGGCCGGACGCTCCGCTGGGGTCATGAGGCTTCCTCCTGATCGACTCCGCCTGATCGGTGGGCGCAATCGTTTGCGACTTTACCCGAATATCTCGGGGTGCTTCTGCAGCTCCAGCCGGGTGCGGCGCAGATGCATGACCAGTACCCGCTCGGCGTCGTCCGGGTCCCGCCTGCGCAGGCAGTCCAGCAGCAGGCGGTGCTCCAGGTGCGTGGCGCTCAGGCCGTCGGCCATGGCCAGCCTGGTGAACTCGCGCCGGTAGTGCTGGGTGGTGTTCCACATGCGGTGGATGATCTGCCACATCTCGCTCGACGCCGCCCCCGCGTAGCTGGACAGGTGGAACTCCCGGTCGGCCCGCATGAAGCCGTCGAGCCCGGTCCCGCCCTCCATCTCGCTGGCGAGCTCGCCGAGCCGGTCCAGCGCGGCGGCGTCCAGGTTCGGCAGGCTGGTGCGGAGCAGGAGGGGTTCCAGCCGCTCGCGGATGAGGTAGGTCTCGACGCACTCGCTGAGGGTCAGCTTGGTGACCCAGGCGCCCGAGTTGGCGACCAGGGTAACGAGCCCCTCGGAGTCGAGCATCCGCAGTGCCTCGCGGACGGGGATGCGGCTCGCCCCGGAGCGCGCCGCCACGTCCTCCTGCCTGATCCGCGTGCCGGGCAGGTAGCTGCCGCCCAGGATCGCGGTGCGCAGGCTGTCCGCGATCCGGTGGCTGGCCACGTTCTCGCGGTAGCCGGTGTCGGTGCTCATCACTGTGCTGACTTCACTGTGCTGGCTTTCATTGGGCCGGGTGCCCGGGATGCCACAGCCTGACCGCGGCGTCCTTCTCGTAGGCCTTGCCGCCGGGGTAGCTCACCAGCTCGAACTGCATGCCCCACGGGCTGAGGAAGTACTGCCAGCGCTGCCCGGCCGAGGCGTTGCGGCTGGCGACCGGGCCGGCCAGCAGCCGGACCCCCTTCGCGCGCAGGTAGGCGACGGCCGTATCCATGTCGTCCACGTACAGGGCGACGTGGTGGCCGCCCAGGTCGCTGTTGCGGGGCTGCGGGCGCTGGTCCGGCCGGGGCTCGTACTCGAAGACCTCGAAGTTCAGGCCGGACCCGCAGCGGTAGAACCGGATCTCCCGCACGGCCGCGCGGGGGTCGACGTTGAGGTGATCGGCCATCCAGTCGTCGTCGTGCCGCATCTCCGGCAGCGAGTAGACGTAGTCGCAGCCCAGCACGTCCACCAAGAAGTCGTGGGCCTGCTCCATGTCGGGGACGGTGATGCCGACGTGATCGCCGCCGCGCAGTCCGGGGATGCCGGTTCCCATGAGTCCTCCTCGACCAGCTATGTATCCACTATTAGCGAATCTGATCGACAGTGCCAGGGTTTTCGTTATCTTAGCCGTTGATATGGATACATTCGCGCGATAGCCTCCTGTCAGGCGGTCAGTACATCGAGGGAGATGCGGATGCCACGCGAGAAGCGCCTTCACCCTGCATCGGAGTGGATCGAGCTCAGCACGACGGCGGCGGACTGGAAGGCCGCCGACCCCGGGCTGCTCGCGACCATGCTCGGGGAGCTGCACCTCATCCGCGCCTTCGAGGAGACCGTCCTCGAGCTGGCCGGCGAGGGCCTCGTGCACGGCCCGGCGCACTCCAGCATCGGCCAGGAGGGCGGCGCGGTCGGCTCCATCGTCTCGCTGCGGTCCACCGACGCCGTCAACGGCTCCCACCGCGGCCACCACCAGTTCCTGGCCAAGGCCATCACGCACGTGACCAAGGGCGTGCTGGACCCGGCGGATCTCGTGACGCCGGAGGTCCAGACCGTGCTGCAGCGGACGCTGGCCGAGATCCTCGGGCTGGCCCAGGGCTACTGCAGCGGGCGCGGCGGCTCCATGCACCTGCAGTGGTTCGAGGCCGGGGCGCTCGGCACCAACGCCATCGTCGGGGGCGGCGTGCCGATGGCGGCGGGCAACGCCTGGGCCCAGAAGCACTCCGGCACCGACGACCTCACGGTCAGCTACTTCGGCGACGGCGCGGCCAACATCGGCTCGGTGCTGGAGAGCCTCAACCTCACGTCCGCGTGGGACCTGCCGCTGTGCTTCTTCATCGAGAACAACCTCTACGCCGTCTCGACCACCGTCGAGGAGGCCACCGGGGAGCCGCGCCTGTCGGCGCGGGCGCTCGGCTTCGGCATCCCGGCCTGGCGGGTCGACGGCATGGACCCGCTCGCCGTGCACCTGGCCATGCAGCGCGCGCAGCAGAGGCTGCGCGCGGGCGAGGGCCCCGTGGTCATCGAGGCGGTCGTCTACCGCTTTTTCCACCAGAACGGTCCGTTCCCAGGCAGCGCCTTCGGCTACCGCACCAAGGAGGAAGAGGCCAGCTGGCGGGCCCGTGACCCGCTGGACCGGATCGCGGCGGAGATGACCAGGCTCGGCCTCATCGACGAGGCGGGCGTCGCCTCCGTCCGCCAGCAGGCCCAGCAGGCCATGAAGCTGGCCGCCGGCGCGCTCGTCGAGCGGGACCCGGACGCCAAGCCCGGCATCCGGCGGATCCGCCCGGACCTGTGGCCTGACCCGGCCTTCGTGGACGTCGGCATCCGCGGCGACCTGGCCGAGCTCGACGGCGCGCGGACGGTCGAGCAAGCGGGACTTCACCGGCCAGCTCAAGCACGGCAAGTTCATCGACGCCGTCTGGCGGGTCATGGACCGGCGGATGGGCGAGGACGGGCGCATCGTCGTGCTCGGCGAGGACGTGCACCGGCTCAACGGCGGCACCAACGGCGCCACCAAGGGCCTGGCCAAGAAGTATCCCGGCCGCGTGCTCGGCACCCCGATCAGCGAGAACGCGTTCGCCGGGCTGGGTGGCGGCCTCGCCCTCGACGGCCGCTTCCGCCCGGTCGTCGAGTTCATGTACCCCGACTTCCTCTGGGTCGCCGCCGACCAGGTGTTCAACCAGATCGGCAAGGCCCGGCACATGTTCGGCGGCCGGAACCCGGTGCCGCTCGTGCTGCGCACGAAGGTGGCCATGGGCTCCGGCTACGGCTCCCAGCACCTCATGGACCCGGCGGGCATCTTCGCGACCAGCCCCGGCTGGCGGATCATGGCCGCCTCCACCCCGTACGACTACGTGGGCCTGATGAACGCGGCGCTGGCGATCGGCGACCCGGTGCTCATGCTGGAGCACGTCGACCTCTACGCCTCCGAGGGCGAGATCCCGGTCGACGACCTGGACTACCAGATCCCCTTCGGCACGGCCGCCGTCCGGCGCGAGGGCCGGGACGTCACCGTGCTCACCTACCTGTCGATGGTCGAGCATGCCCGGCAGGCGATCGAGCAGACCGGGATCGACGCCGAGCTCATCGACCTGCGCTTCCTCGACCGGGCCAGCCTGGACTGGCGGACCGTCGGCGACAGCATCAAGAAGACGAACGCGGTGCTCATCGTCGAGCAGGGCGCGCAGGGCACCTCGTACGGCGGCTGGCTGGCCGACGAGATCCAGCGCCGCTTCTTCGACTGGCTGGACCAGCCCGTGCAGCGCGTGACGGGCTCCGAGGCCAGCCCCAGCATCTCGAAGGTGCTCGAACGCGCGGCCATCGCCCGCACCGAGGAAGTCGCCGCGGGCCTGGAGCGGGTCCGGGCCGGCTTCGGGAGGGCCGGCTGATGGCGTCGGTCGTGCGGATGCCGAGCGTGCTGGCGGGCGCGCAGGAGGCGGCGATCTCCAGCTGGCTGGTCAAGCTGGGCGACACCGTCGCCGTCGGCGACCCGCTCGCGGAGATCGAGACGGAGAAGGCGGTCGTCGAGTACGGCGCCGAGGAGGCCGGGGTCGTCGGCCGGATCGTGCTGGCCGCCGGGAGCACCGGCGAGATCGGCGTGCCCATCGCGGTGCTCGTGCAGGAAGGCGAGACGGACGCCGACATCGACGCCGCCCTCGGCGGCGGGGCACCCGC
This sequence comes from uncultured Actinomycetes bacterium, assembly GCA_963851025.1. Lineage (GTDB taxonomy): Bacteria > Actinomycetota > Actinomycetes > Streptosporangiales > Streptosporangiaceae > RYN-230. Next base: position 39,321 of record CAWKOA010000016.1, on the reverse strand, counting down.
CGCCCCGCCGCCTGCCCCGGCCCCGCCGCCGGGCGCTTCCGCCCCCGACCCGGCCGCGCCCGCCACCCCCGACGCGGTGTCTCCCTCGGCCCCGGCCACCCCCGCCCCGGCCACCCCCGCCGCGGCCACCTCCGCGGCGGCCCCGTCCGGCCCGGCCGGGCGGGCCCACCCCGCGCGCCGGCCGTACGAGAGCGAGCCGCCGCCCGCCCCGGCCGAGATCCGGGTCTTCGCGAGCCCGATCGTCCGCAAGATCGCCCGCGCAGGAGGGCATCGACCTGGCCGCGATCGAGGGGACCGGCCCGAACGGCCGGATCGTCCGCCGCGACCTCGAGCGGCTCGCCGCCCAGCCCGCGGCGCCGCCGGCCGCCCAGGCCGCTGCGCCGCCCGTGCCCTCGCAGCCTGCCCCCGCCCAGCCCGCTGCTGCCCAGCCCGCTGCCGCCCAGCTGGCCGCGGCGGACACGCTCATCCCGCACACGCCGATCCGGCGGGCCATCGCGCGCCGCCTCACCGAGAGCAAGACGACGACGCCGCACTTCTACATGACCACCGAGTGCATCGTTGACGAGCTGCTCGGGCTGCGCCAGCAGATCAACGAGACCGCGCCGGTGAAGATCTCGGTCAACGACTTCGTCGTCATGGCGGTCGCGGCGGCCTTCCGGGACGTGCCGGAGGCCAACGTCACCTGGAGCGACGAGGGCCTGGTGGCGCACGCGTCCGTGGATGTGTCGATCGCCGTGGCGACCGACGGCGGGCTGGTCACGCCGGTGCTGCGCGACGTCGGGGCCAAGCGCCTGTCCGCGATCGCGGCGGAGGCCCAGTCCCTCGCGCAGCGCGCCCGTGACCGGCGGCTGCAGCAGCACGAGCTGGAGGGCGGCGCGTTCTCGGTCTCGAACCTCGGCATGTACGGCACGCTGGAGTTCTCCGCGATCATCAACCCGCCGCAGTCCGGCATCCTCGCGGTCGGCGCGGCGAAGCCGCAGCCGGTCGTCACCGACGGCGCCGTGACCGTGGCGACCGTCATGCGCTGCACGCTCTCGGTCGACCATCGCGCGATCGACGGCGCCCTCGCGGCCCGGTGGCTGGCGGCCTTCACGGCCCGCATCCAGAACCCGCTGGGCATGATCATCTGAGACGACAGGAGCAGGTCGTGACCATCACCCCCCTTCAGGACAAGCTCGACTCGGCCAGCCTCTCCGTGCCCACCGGCCTGTGGATCGGCGGCCGGGAGACCGGCGCCAGTGACGGCGGCCGATTCGACGTGCTCGACCCGGCGAACGGCCTGCCCATCGCCCAGGTCGCCTCGGCGACGGTCGAGGACGGCCTGGCCGCGGTGGACGCCGCGCAGGCCGCGGCCGCCGGCTGGCGGGCCACCGCGCCGCGGGCCCGCGGCGAGATCCTCCGCAAGACGTTCGAGCTCATGACCGAGCGCAGCGAGGAGCTGGCCAGGCTCATCACCCTGGAGAACGGCAAGGCGCTGCCGGACGCCCGCGGTGAGGTCGCCTACGCGGCCGAGTTCTTCCGCTGGTACTCCGAGGAGGCCGTCCGCATCCAGGGCTCGGTCGAGACGGCGCCGGCCGGCACCAACCGGATTCTCGTCATCCGCCAGCCGGTCGGCGTGTGCCTGCTCATCACGCCGTGGAACTTCCCGGCGGCGATGGCGACGCGCAAGATCGGCCCGGCGCTCGCGGCCGGCTGCACGGTCATCCTCAAGCCGGCCTCCGAGACCCCGCTGACCGCGCTCGCGATGGCGGCGATCCTGGCCGAGGCGGGGGTCCCCGGCGGCGTCGTCAACGTCATCCCGTCGCGCCGGTCCGGCGCGATCGCCTCCGCGCTGCTCGCGGACGACCGGGTGCGCAAGGTGTCGTTCACCGGCTCGACGGAGGTCGGCCGCACCCTGCTGGCCGAGTCGGCCAAGACGGTCGTCAACGCCTCGATGGAACTCGGCGGCAACGCCCCGTTCCTGGTGCTCGGGGACGCCGACGTGGACGCCGCGGTGGCCGGCGCGATGATCGCGAAGCTCCGCAACGGGGGCGAGGCCTGCACGGCCGCGAACCGCTTCTACGTGCACCGCTCCGTGGCCGGCGAGTTCTCGGGCAAGCTCGCCGCCGAGTTCGCGAAGCTCGCCATGGGACCCGGCCTGGACGAGTCGACCCAGATCGGCCCGCTCGTCAACGAGGACTCCCGGGAGAAGGTGGTGAGCCTGGTGGACGGCGCGCTCGCCCAGGGCGCCCGGGCGCTCACCGGCGGGGCCGCCCCCGACACCGAGGGCTTCTTCTACCCGCCGACGGTCCTGGCCGACGTGCCCTCCGCCGCCACCATCCTCACCGAGGAGATCTTCGGCCCGGTCGCCCCGATCGTGGTCTTCGACGACGTGCAGGAGGCCATCACGGCCGCCAACCACACCGAGTACGGCCTGGTCGTCGTACGTGTACACGAACGACCTCGCCGAGGGCCTGCGGGTGAGCGAGGCGCTCGAGTCCGGCATGGTCGGCCTCAACCGCCCCGTCGTCTCCGACCCGGCGGCGCCCTTCGGCGGCGTCAAGCAGTCCGGCCTCGGCCGCGAGGGCGGCCACGAGGGCGTGCTCGACTACACGGAGAGCAAGTACATCGCCGTCAGCTGGTGAGCCGTCAGCCGGTGAGTTCCCCGGCCGGGTCGCCGAGTGAGAGGTACGTCTCGTCCTCCTGCGCGGTGTGCAGCCGCAGGATGGCGTCGAGGCCGTAAAGCAGGCTGCGCAGGTCGGCGACATCAGCCTGGTCGGGCTCCTGGCCGCCGATCTCGTCCAGGAGACGGCCGAGCCGGGTGATCTGGTAGGCGATCTCGGCGTGCGCCCGGCTCATCGGCGCGGTCGGGTCGTCCCCGCCGACCAGGCGGCTGACCACGGGGTACAGCTCGGTGTCCTCGGCGCTCTCGTGCGGCTCGATCTCGCTGGTCAGCACCGTGTAGGCGCGCCGGACCTGGGCCATCGCGGCGGCCGGCGGGGCGGTGGCGAGCGCGTCGGCGGCCGCGCGGATCTGGTCGGTGGCGGCGTGGATCATCTCGTGCTCGTCGCGGAACCGCTTGGTCAGCGCGGCGTCCGCCGGGGCCAGCCGGGCCGGCCTGCCCGCGGGCCGCAGCGCCCGCAGCGCGTTGAGGATCACGGCCACGTCGATGGCTTCCTGCAGCAGTGCGCCCCAGACCGCGGGCAGCAGCCCGGCCGCCGCCACGCCCATCGCGGCCAGGGACAGGCCCATCCCGGCCACCACGCTCTGCCGGGCGATGGCCCGGGTCCGGCGGGCGAGCGCGGCGACCTCACCGAGCCGGCTCAGCCGGTCCACGGTCAGCACGGCGTCGGCGGCCTCGGACGAGGCGGTCGATCCCCGGGCGCCCATGGCGATCCCGACGTCGGCCAGGGCCAGGGCGGGCGCGTCGTTGATCCCGTCCCCGGTCATGATGACCGGCCCGCGCCGCTGCTCATCGCGGACGATCCCGAGCTTGGCGGCCGGGGTGAGCCCGGCCCGGACCTCATCGACCCCGGTGATGGCGCCGACCGCCTCGGCGACCTCGGCGCGGTCCCCGGTGGCCAGGACGATCCGGTCGATGCCGCCCCGGCGCACGGCCCGGATGGTGGCCCGGGCGTCCGGCCGGATCCGGTCCTCCAGCAGCAGCGCCCCGGCGGGCCGGTGGTCGACCGCCACGAACACGGTGAGCACGCCGTCCAGCCGCGCGCGGCGGCGGACCGCCTTGACCCAGGGCGGCGTGCCGGTGACCCCGGCCCAGTCCGCGCGCCCGACCGACACCTCACGGCCGCCGACGGTCCCGGTAATGCCGCGGCCCGCCTCCTCGGTCACGGTCTCCGGCCGGGCCAGCGGGTATTTCCGCTCGGCCGCCGCCCGGACGATCGCGCCCGCCAGTATGTGCGCGGACACCTGGTCCAGCGAGGCCGCTGCGCCGAGGATCTCCGCGGGCGGCAGCCACCCGGCCGGGATGATCGCGGTCACGGCCGGCTGGCCCGCGGTCAGCGTGCCGGTCTTGTCCAGCAGCAGGGTCCGGCACTGGGCCAGGCGTTCCAGCACGCCGCCGTTCTTGACCACCACCCCGCGGCGCGCGGCCGCGGACAGGCCCGAGACCAGCGCGACCGGTGCGGCCAGGATGAGCGGGCAGGGCGTGGCCACCACCAGCACCGCGACGGCCCGGGCCGGCCCGCCCAGCGCCCAGGCGGCCCCGGCCACGGCCAGGGTCAGCGGGAGGAACCACAGCGCGTAGCGGTCGGCCAGCCGGACGAACGGCGCCTGCGACTTCTCCGCCTCGGCCACCAGGCGGATGATCCCCGCGTAGGTGCTGTCCTCGGCGCTGGTGACGGCGCGCAGGTCGAACGGGCCGCCCGCGTTCAGCACGCCGCTGCGCACGGGGTCGCCGGCCGCCCGCCCGACCGGGAGCGCCTCGCCGGTCAGCGCGGACTCATCCAGGACCGCCGCGCCCCCCGAGATGGTGCCGTCCACCGGCACCACATCGCCGGGCGCCACCATGAGCAGGTCACCGGCGGCGACCCCGGCCAGCGGCACCGTCTCCAGCGAGCCGTCGCGGTAGCGCCGGGCGGTCCGTGGCGCCCGGGCCAGCAGGGCATGCAGGTCCCGCTGGGCCCGCTCAGCCGCCCACTGCTCCAGCGCCCGCCCGCTGGCCAGCATGACGGCGATCACGGCGGCGGCGAGCAGTTCACCGACGGCCATCGCGCCGGCCAGCGCGAGCACCGCGATGAGGTCCACCCCGATCCGGCCGTGCCGGATGCTGACCGCGGTGACCCACAGCGCGTAGCCCAGCCCGGCCGCCGCCGCGGCCAGCCAGAGGGCGTCCCCGGCGGCCCCGGCCCCGGCCAGGGCCGCGATCCCGCCGCCCGCCAGCCCGGCCGCCGTCACGATCAGCAGCAGCAGCGCCGACCGGCGGCCGGCCAGGGCCCGGGCACGATGAAGGATGCTCGCCATGATTCCACCCTCGGCCCCTCCGCTGGCGGACGGCAGGGCCGGAAGTCCGGGACTCCCGGGCCGTCCGGCTACCGGCCGGACGGCGGGCCCGGGCCGCGGTCCGGGCGGCCTGGTCTGGGCGGGCCTGGTCCGGGCGGGCCTGGTCTGGGCGCCGGGCCAGCGCCCAGAACAGCGTGAGGGCGCCGGCGCCGAGCGCGGCCACCAGCAGGGTGGCCCCGAGCTGGCCGCCCGGCAGGTCCAGCGCGTAGAACCGGCGCACGGCGGCCACCGGGAACAGCAGCGCGAAGCCGGCCAGCAGCGCGCCGACCAGCAGGATCCGCCGCCAGGTCAGCGGGATAGCCAGCAGGACCAGCACGGACAGGCTGAGGATCAGCGTGACCAGGGTCGCCGCGGTGCGCTGCTGGGCCAGCGGCAGGCCGCTGGCCCGGGCCAGCAGGTACGCGGCGAAGGTGGCAGCGGCGATGATGGCGCCCGCCGGGATCGCGAAGCGCAGCACCCGGCCCGTGAAGCCGGGCCGGTAGCGCCGTGTGTTCGGCGCGAGGGCCAGGAAGAACGACGGGATGCCGATGGCCAGGCTGTCGATGATGGTCAGGTGCCGGGGGAGGAACGGATAGGGCAGCAGGGTGACGCCCACGGCCACGGCGAGCAGCGTGGCCCACACCGTCTTGGTGATGAACAGGTTCGCGACGCGCTCGATGTTGGCCGTCACCCGGCGCCCCTCGGCCACCACGCCGGGCAGGCTGGCGAACCGGCCGTCCAGCAGCACCAGCTCGGCGACGGCCCTGGTGGCCGGCGCGCCAGACCCCATCGCGATACCCAGGTCGGCGAGCTTGAGCGCCAGCACGTCGTTGACCCCGTCGCCGGTCATCGCGACCGTGTGCCCGCGCGCCTGCAGCGCGGTGACCATGGCCTGCTTCTGATGCGGCGTGACCCGGCCGAACACGGAGCTTTCTTCCAGTCGCCGGCCGAGCTCAGCGGGATCGTCGGGCAGGTCGCGCGCGTCGACGGGCTCCCCGGCCTGCGGCAGGCCCGCCCGCCGGGCCACCGCGCCGACCGTCTGCGGGCTGTCACCGGAAATGACTTTCAGCGCCACCCCCTGGGCGGCGAAGTACGTGATCGCGGCGGCGGCGTCCGGTCTCAGCCGCTCGGCCAGCACGACCAGCGCGGCCGGCCGCAGGCCGGCGGGCAGCGACTCGCCGCCGGGGGGTTGCGTGGCGTGGGCCAGCACCAGGACCCGGCGGCCGCTGGCGGCCAGCCCGGCCGCCTGGGCCAGCGGCCCGGGATGGCCGTCGGGGAGGACCATCTCGGGGGCGCCCAGCACCCAGGTGCCGTGGCCGTCGAAGCTGGCCGCGCTCCACTTGCGGGCCGAGGAGAACGGCACGGCGTGCTGGCGCGGCCACTGCGGCGGCGCCGGGAACGCCTGCCCGATGGCGGCCAGCGTCGGGTTCGGGTCCTGCTCGCCGGCCAGGGCCCCGAGCGCCGCGCCGGCGGCCGCCGGGTCCTGGCCGCCGAGCGGGATGAGGCTGTCGAACGTGATGGTGCCGTCGGTCAGCGTCCCGGTCTTGTCGAGGCACACCACGTCCACCCGGGCCAGCCCCTCGACCGCGGGAAGCTGCTGGACCAGGACCCGGCGGCGGGCCAGGGTGACCGCGGCCACGCCGAAAGCCACGCTGGTCAGCAGCACCAGCCCCTGCGGGACCATGCCCACCAGCGCGGCCACGGTGCTGGTCAGCGCGGCCCGGGCCGTGTCGTGCGCGTGCATCTGGCTGACCAGCAGCAGCGCCGCCACCGGCACGATCGCCCAGGTGACGTAGCGCAGGATCCGGTTGATGCCGTCCATGAGCTCGGAGCGGACCAGCGTGAACCGCCGCGCCTCGGCGGCGAGCTGGCGGGCGTACGCGCCGGAGCCGACCCCGGTGGCCAGGTAGCTTCCCGAGCCGGCCACCACGAAGCTGCCCGACAGCAGCGGATCGCCGGCCCGCTTGCCGACCGGCTCGGACTCCCCGGTCAGCAGCGACTCATCGGCCTCCAGGCTGGCGCTGGCCCGGACCACCCCGTCGGCGGCCAGCTGATCGCCGGGGCGCAGCGCGACCAGGTCGCCCGCGACCAGCTCGCCGACGGCGATGTCCTCCGCTGAGCCGTCACGGATCACCCGGGCCCGGGGGGCGCTGAGCACGGCCAGCCGGTCCAGGGTGCGCTTGGCCCGCAGTTCCTGCCCGATGCCGATCAGCGCGTTGGTCACCAGCACGATGCCGAACAGCGCGTCCTGCGGCTCGCCGGCGATAAGGATCACGGCCAGCAGCGCACCCAGGATGAAGTTGAACCGGGTCAGGATGTTCGCGCGCAGGATCTCCGTGACCGGGCGGCTGGTGCGCTCCCCGCCCTCGTTCGCCAGCCCGCGGGATCTGCGCGCGGCCACCTCGGCGCGGCTCAGGCCGGCCGGCGGGGTCGGCGTGAGCGGCCCGGCCGGCGGTGCGGACATCACCTGGCCGCTACTCGCCAGCGATCGCCGTCACGGCCTGGCCGGCGGGGACAGCGCCGTTCAGCGAGCCGTACCACGGCGCGTTGTAGTTGGCGACGCCGCCGTTGGACTTCAGGATCCAGTACCCGCCGGTGACCGGGTCAGCCGCCAGCCCGGCCGCGTGCACCCCGGCGGGGAGCGTGCCCGCCGCCGAGCCGTACCCGGGCGTGCCGAACGCGTAGACCCCGCCGCCGGAGACGAGGATCCGGTATCCACTACCGCTCGCGGACAGGGCGGTCACCGTCTGCCCGGCCGGGATCTTCCCCTTCAGCGACCCGGACCAGGGCGCGTTGTAGTTGTCCACCCCGCCGTTGGACTTCAGCACCCAGTACCCCCCTGTCGCCGGATCGGCCGCCAGCCCGACGGCTTTCACCCCGGCCGGGAGCCGGCCGGCGCTCGATCCGTACCCCGGCGTGCCGTACGCGTACACCCCGCCGCCGGAGGTCAGGATCAGGTAGCCGCCCCGGGAGCCGGCCGCGATGGCGGTGACCGTCTGGCCGGCCGGGATCTTCCCGTTCAGGGATCCGTACCACGGCGCGTTGAAGTTGCTCACCCCGCCGTTGGACTTCAGCATCCAGTACCCGCCGGTGGCCCGGTCAGCGGCCAGCCCGGCACCGGCCACCCCGGCCCCCAGCGCGGCTGCGCCGTAGCCGGGCGCGCCGAAGCTGTACACCCCGCCGCCCGAGGTCAGCACGTGATAGCCGAGGCCGCGCAGCGCATCCAGGGTCACGAACGAGTACCCGCGCGACCGCAGCTGGCTGATCACCGACGGCAGCGCGGCGGCGTCCAGGGCGGAATGGTCGCTGGGATTCGAGCCGCAGTGCATGAGCACGATCTCGCCCGGCCGCAGGCTGCCGAGCACCCGGCTCACGATCTTCGCCACGGTGATCCCCCCCGACGTGCCTTCCCAGCCGAGCGTGTCCACGGTCCAGCCGACCGGCACGAACCCGGCCGAGTTGACGACCGAGACCGTGCGCGCACTGTAGTCACCGTACGGGAACCGGAACCAGGGCGCGGGGTTGGCGCCGGTCACCGACTGGATGGTCTGCTGGGCCCCGAGGACCTGCTGGCGGATCTGCGCGTCGGTGAGCTTGGTGAAATACGGGTGCGAGACCGAATGATCACCCACCCGGCCCGCGGCGGCCATGGCTTTCGCCTGGGCACCGAAGCTGCTGGTGAAGTTGCCGGTCAGGAAGAAGCTGGCTGGCACGTGCTCGTTCTTGAGCGTGCCCAGGATGCTGGCCACGCCGTCCGCGTTCGCGCCGGCGTCAAAGGTGAGGGCCACGACCTTCGCCTGAACGGGGATGACGTTCCACACCCGGCCGCCGAGGCCAGCCGGCACCGCCAGTGGCCGGTCCGGGGACGTGGTGCGCGCGGCGGCGGGCGCCACGCCCCCGGCGATCATCACCCCGGCGGCCAGCAGGGCCACCGCGGCCCAGGGCCGTTTCCACGCCCGATTCACTAGGCCTTTCATGGTGATCACGACCTCGCTGGAAAGACCTCCACGCTCAGCCAACCCGGACCAGCCCGGGGATGAGCAGGGCAGTTGGTCCCCGATCCGCTCCCTTGCGTCCCTTCCGCGCTGGCGGTGGTGATCAGGTCCCGGCCTGGCAGCCGGGGCGGCCAGATGAGATCACTCTCATCGCCCTCTCACGACGGTGCCAGGCCTGGCCAGGCTCATACCTGACCGAGGCCACCAGATGAGGCCCGAGGACTGAAGAGGTGACGGACATGGCTCACGTGGAAGCGGCCAGCCGCGGGTTCGAACGCGACCGGCGCAGCGCCAGGCACGACTCGCACCGCGAGGAGAAGGGCAGCAAGGACCGGCGGCACGACCGTCACGATCACGGCGGCGAGGACAGCCGGGATCGCTGACACCACATGGCCCTGGGGCTCACGCCGGCCGCGGCGTGGGCCCCGGCGCGGCCTCCGGCGCCTCTGGTTCCCGGACCAGCCGGTAGCCGGCGCCCCGGATGGTCCGGATCCGGGCGGGGCCGATCTTGTTGCGCAGGTAGCGGACGTAGACCTCGACGACGTTGGATCCCGGGTCGTAGTCGTAGCCCCAGACGTGGCTGAGCAACTGCTCGCGGCTGAGCACCTGGCCGGGATGACGCAGGAACATTTCGGCCAGCGAGAACTCCCGGGCCGACAGGTCTTCGGTGACCGTGCCCACGCGGACCTGCCGGGTCCGCAGGTCCAGGCTCAGGTCGCCGTGGCGCAGCACGAAGGTTTCCGGGGCCGACGCCGGCCGCAGCCGCAGCCGCACCCGGGCCAGCAGCTCGGCGAGCCGGAACGGCTTGCTCATGTAGTCATCGGCGCCGCCGTCCAGCCCCGCGACGATGTCATCGGCGGCGTTGCGCGCGGTCAGCACGATCACCGGAAGGGGCACCCGGCTGTGCCGGAGTTCGGCTAGCACGGCCAGCCCGTCCAGGCCGGGCAGCCCCAGGTCGAGCAGCATCAGGTCGAACTGGCCGGACCGGGCCAGGTGGAGTGCTTCCTGGCCATCCGGAGTGCTCGCCGTGGTATGTCCCTCGGCGGCCAGCCCCTTGCCGAGGAACCGCACGATGTGGGGCTCGTCTTCCGCGATAAGGATGCGGCTCATGCCGGCGCCTTCCTGGGCAGGATCGGGGCGGGATCGCCGGGGGACGCGGGGGGTGCCGCGGGCACCGGCCCGGCCTGGGCGGCGGACGCGGCCGCGGCGCTCAGCAGGGCATGGTCCCCGAGCGGGATGAGCATGCGGAACGTTGCGCCGCCGCCTGCTGTCTGCGTGACGCTCACCCGCCCGCCGTGCGCCGCACTGATCGCGGCGACGATCGACAGGCCCAGCCCGGTCCCGCTGGTACGCCGGTGATCGAGGCGGGCGAACCGGCGGAAGACCCGTTCCCGGTCCGCGGCGCGGATGCCGGGACCGTGATCGGCGACGACGACTTCTACCGTGCCCCCGTCGCTGGCCGACGAGATCTCAACCGGCGTCCCGGCGGGGGTATGCGCCACGGCGTTGGCCGCCAGCTGCATCACCGCCTGAGTGATCCGCTGCGGGTCGAGCAGGGCCGTCCCGTGCGCGGTGCCCGCCAGGATCCAGGGCCGGCTGTCCAGCCCCCGCGCCTTGGCCACCAGGGACCGGGTCATGGCGGCCAGGTTGACGGGCTGCACGCGGAGGAAGTCCGGGCGCTCACTGCTGGCCAGCAGCAATAGCTCATCCACGAGGCGGGTCATCCGCGTCAGCTCGTCGGACGCGATGGCCAGGGCCTCGACATCGTCGGCGGCGGTGATCGTATCCAGGTTCCCCTGGATGATCGTGATCGGCGTGCGCAGCTCGTGGCCCGCGTCGGCGAGGAACTGGCGCTGCGCGGTGACCGCGGACTCCAGCCGGTCGAGCATCCGGTTGAACGTCATGGCCAGCTCGGCGGCCTCGTGGCGGCCGCGGACCGGGATCCGCCCGGACAGGTCGGTTTCCGTGATGCGCCGGGCCAGGTCGGTGGTGTCCCGGACGGGCCGGAGCACCCGGCCGGCCGTGAACCAGGCCACGGCCAGGCCCAGCAGCAACGCGACCGCTCCGGCCGCAAGCTGCCAGCGCAGCACCCGGTCGATGGCTGACCGCTGGGCGCCGGTGAGCACCGCGGCGACGAAGACGCCACGGACCGGGTCACCCCGCAGCCGGACCGGCACCGCCGTGTACCGGGCCTGCCCCCGGGGCAGCTGGGTACTGCCGTTCATCGCCCGCCGGGTGGTGGCCCAGGCTGCGCGCAGTACCGACGGGCCGCCCACGGCGGCTGGACTGGTGTTGCTGCTGGTCGCCACGATCGTGCCGCCGATCAGGCCGAACAGCACGGTGTCTTGTTCCAGCACGGCCTGCCGGGCCCGGGCCCGCAGCAGCGAGATCAGCCGGGCCCGCGCGGCGGAAGGGGATCCCGGTGCGGCGCCCTCCGGCCTCTCGCCTGCCCCGCGCCGGGCCTCCAGCGCACGGAACTCGGCGATCTCGTGCGCCAGTTCGGCGTTGACCCGGGTCGTCATGGCCTGGTCCAGCACCACCCGGGTGGCCACGGTGGAAACCGCGATGCCGGCCGCGAGCAGCACCACCGACCAGCCCAGGATGCGAGTGCGGACCGAGGTGAGCGGGCGCCAGGACCACAGTGAGCCGCGCGGCGGGCGCCCGGCCCGATCTGCGGGCCGGGGAGAGCGCGCCGGATGCCCCAGCCGCCCGGGGATCCGGGCGGGGCGATGAATGACGCGGCCTCGGATCACGCCCCCACCGTGCGCCCGCTCGTTCTGCCTCAGTGATCAGCGCGCTCTCAGAACTCTCTGGGAAACCCAGATGAGCCGCCTCTCATCCGGGACTCATCTGCATGCCACCACGCCGGGGCACGCTGGGGCCTGAGGGCCGCCCTGGCCCTCCGGGCCGGCGCGCAGCCGGCCGACGTGGCCTCATGAGTGGGACGGGTGCTGGGATGCGGTTGCTCATGGCGTTGTCTGCGCTGGCCTGCCTGCTGACTCTCGCGGCCGGGCTGGCCGCTCGCCGGCGGCTGAGCCGCCGCCCCGTGCCGGGCTCCCCGCTGCCCCCTGATCCGCCCAGCGGGCCGGCCGCCCTGCCCCGGCACTGGGTCCCGCTGGCCCGGGTGCTCCTCGGTCCCGAGCGCCGGGTGCTCAGCCTGGCGATGGCGCTGACGCTGTGGGACACGCTGCTGGCCCTCGCCGCGCCGTGGCCGCTGATGCTGGTCGTGGACTACGGGCTCAGCCACCGGCCGTACCCGTCCTGGCTCGCCGGGGCTGGGCGGCTCAGCCCGGCGGTCCTGGCGCTGGCCGCCGCCGCCGCGGGCCTGCTCCTGCTGGCCCTGGGAGGTGTGGCGGGCTACCTGGTCACCTTCCTGACCGGGGTTACCGCGGAGCGGGTGGCCGCCCGGCTGCGGGCGGCCGTGGTCGCGCACCTGCTGCGTATCCCGCCGCGTGACGCCGCCCGCTATCCGGCCGGTGAGCTGCTCAACCGGATCAGCGCCGACACGCTCCGGGTGTCGGACATGGTGCTGGGCATCGCGGACACGCTGCTGCCGGACGTGGCGCTGCTCTCCGGCATGATCCTGATCACCGCCCTGGTGGACTGGCGGCTGACCCTGGTCGTCCTGGGTGTGCTTCCGCTGTACGCACTGCTGGCCCGGCGGCGGAACCGCGCGCTGAAGGGTGCGCAGCGCCGCGCCCGGCAGCTGTCCGGTGAGCTGTCCGCGTCCACCGCCGACTTGCTGGCCCGCATTCCCGCCGTGCATGTCTTCGGCCGTGCCGACGCCGAGGCCGCGCAGTACCACCAGGCCAGCACGGGGAGCGCAGCGGCCGAGGTGGCGGCGCTGGACGCGAGCGCCAGATTCGGCCCGGCGGCCGACCTGCTGCCTGGCCTCGCGATGGCGGCGGCGCTGGTGGTCGGGGCCACCGAGGTGACCGCTGGCCGCCTGACCGTGGGCGGGCTGCTGGTCTTCCTGGCCTACCTGTCCAGCCTGACCGGCCCGGTCCGGGGGCTCGCCCAGCTCAGCACCACCATCACCCGCGGCTCGGCGAGCCGGGACCGGCTGGCCGAACTGCTGGCTCATCGCCCGCTCCAGCCCCTCACGCCCGCGCTCCCGGCCCGGGCGGCCTGCCCGTCCCCGGCCCGCCGGGCGCGGACCGGTCCGCCGGCCCATCCTGGCCTGCTCGCGCGCGGCCGTGGCGCCCCCGAAGTCCGCCCGGTGCGGACTGCCCCGGCCGCGCGCGAGCACCCCACGGGAACCGTCACCCTCGCGCGGCGCGCTCCGGCCACCCGGGATCAGCGGGCGCGTGGCGCCGGCCGCAGGATGGCTTCGGCCGTCCGCGTCGACGGCGTGACGTTCGCCCACCGGCCGGGGGAACTGATCCTCGACCGGGTGAGCCTCCAGGTGCGCGCCGGTGAGTTCCTCTGCGTGACCGGACCGTCCGGCAGCGGGAAATCCACGCTGCTGTCGCTGCTGGTCCGGCTGGCCGAGCCGGACGACGGCCGGATCAGCATCGGGGGCGCGGGCATCGCCCAGATTCCGCTGCGGCGGCTGCGTGACCTGGTCACGCTGGTGCCCCAGGACCCATGGCTGCACACCGGGACGATCGCTGACAACATCCGCTACGGGCGGCCGGGTGCCAGCCGCGGGCAGGTTCTCGACGCGGCGCAGCGGGCCGGGGTAGCGGCCTTCGCCGGCGGGCTGCCGGACGGCTACGACACCCTGGTCGGCGAGCACGGCCGAGAGCTTTCCGGTGGCCAGCAGCGCCGGGTGGCGATCGCCCGGGCGCTGCTGTGCGCCGCGCCGGTGCTGCTTCTCGACGAGCCCACCGCGGGCCTGGACCCCGCGACCGAGGAGCGCCTGATCGGTGACCTGCTGGCCGGCCGGCGCACCAGCACGCTGATCCTGGTCACGCACCAGCCGCGGCTGCAGACCCTGGCCGACCGGGTGGTCCGGCTGGACCACGGCCGGATCGCCTGACGGCTAGCCAGGGTGCGTGGTGCCGGACGTTACGGGCGAGGATGGCCGGTTAGTGCGAAGTGTGCGGGCTGTGGCGCGGCGTGCTGCTCGCCACCAGCCTGGCTCCCCATTCGCGGGCCCGCGTGGTCTCGTGGGGCTCCAGCACGTTCTGCTTCGTGACCAGGAAACTCTCCGGCGGCGCGACCAGGTCCAGCCCGTGCGCGCGCAGCAGGTGGGCCACCTTCCTGGACGCCCGGCCAGTCATCACGGCCGGCCCGTTCAGCCTGGTGTCGAAGGCCGCGGCCTTGGCCGGGTAACGGCCCAGCGTGCCGAACCACTCCCGCAGCCCCGGGCCCATCGCGTCCGGCTCGGTCTGCTGCCGGCTGTCCGGCTTGGCCGCCGCCTCGACCGCGCCCTTGCGGGTGCCCGGCCGGCTCATCCCGTGAACATGCGTCGGCCCGCCCACGACGACCAGGTCAGCCTCGTCGAGCAGGGCCGGGTCCGCGTGCGCCACGGGAACTACGGTGACCTCGTAGGCGGTTTCCAGGCCGGTCCCGATGGCCTCGGCGACCTGGTGCGTATTGCCGTACATCGATTCGTAAACGACCAGAGCCCGCATGGCTGCCCCCTTGCCTCGTTGCCTGCCGGCAGCTTGCCTGCTACCAGCGTGCGGCGGCGGGCGGGACATCAGCAGGGCCGAACGTCATCACTCGCCCCGGCGATCGGCCCGGTGGCGGGACCGCGCGGCGGCTCAGTGAGGAGGCTCAGTGAGGAAGCTCAGCGCGGCGGCTCAGCCGCCCAGGAAACGCCCGGCCAGCTGGGCCAGCCGGGACGGCCGGCCGCTCCGGGCCTCGGCCCGGTCCGCCCAGCTCATCGCCTGCAGCCCGGCGTTCGCGCCGAGCCAGCGCAGCGGCTCGGCCTCCCAGGGGCGCGAGCGGTGCCCGACCCAGGGCAGCCGGGTGATGTCGGTGTCGTTCCCCAGCACCAGGTCGGCCAGGGTGCGCCCGGCCAGGTTGGTGGTGGCCACGCCGTCCCCGACGTAGCCGCCGGCCCAGCCGAGGCCGGTCGCCCGGTCCAGCCCGGCGGACGCGCACCAGTCCCTTGGCACCCCGAGCGGGCCGCCCCAGGTGTGCGTGACCTCGACCTCGCCCAGGGCCGGGAACAGGTCCTGCAGCGTCTGGCGCAGCGCGCTGAACACGGCGGGGGAGCGGTCGAACTCGGGCCGCACGGCCGAGCCGAAGTGGTAGGGCGCGCCGCGGCCGCCGAAGGCCAGCCGCCCGTCCGCGGTGCGCTGCCCGTAGATGATCAGGTGCCGGTAGTCGCCGAACGTCGGCCGGCTGGCCAGCCCGATCGCGTCCCACACGGAGTCCGGCAGCGGCGCGGTCGCGATCATCAGCGAGTACACCGGCGCGATCGCCCGGTGCAGGCCGGGCAGCTCCGGCGTGTAGCCCTCGGTGGCGCGGATGACGTACTGCGCCCGGACCGTGCCCCGCGTGGTCCGCAGCCGGCCGGGCGCGATCTCGGTGACCGGCGTGTCCTCGAACACGCGGACGCCGCGGCGGCGCACCGCCCCGGCCAGCCCGCGGGCCAGCCGGGCCGGGTGGATCGCCGCGCAGTGCGGCGTGTACGTGGCGCCGGCTACCCCGTCCGCGGAGACCTGCTCCGCGGTCTCCGCCGCGGTCAGCAGCCGCACGTCGTCCTCGCCGAACCCGTAGGACCGGGCCTCGTTGACCTCGTCGATGGCCCGTTCCAGCTGGGCGGGGGAGCGGGCCAGCTGCAGCGTGCCGCCCTTGGCCCAGTGGCAGTCGATGTCCTCGGCCGCGACCACCCGGGCGACCTCGTCCACCGTGGCTTCCATGGCCCGGTACATGGCGATGGCCTGGTCCCGGCCGGCCATCCGCTCCAGCTTGGCCAGGGACGCGGGGAACAGCGCCGAGCACCAGCCCCCGTTGCGGCCGGAGGCGCCGAAGCCGGCGATCTCCCGCTCGCAGACCGCGATGCGCAGCCCCGGGCTGGCGCTGGCCAGGTAGTAGGCGGTCCACAGGCCGGTGAACCCGGCCCCGGCGATGGCCACGTTGACGTCGAGATCACCGGGCAGCGGGTCGCGGGGGGACAGGTCCCCGGGCACCGAGTCCAGCCAGTAGGACAGTGAACGGTACGGCATCAGCCCATCGTGACATGCCCGGCCCGGTGCCCCATCCCACCGGCTGCTTCCCTGGCCTCCTCCGGCCGGCCTGCTCCCCTGACGCTTCCGGCCGGCCTGGCGTGCGTAAGCACTCCCCGCGTCGGGCATCCTGAAGCCATGCCCGCTGACGTGCCTGCCCTGCCGCCGCCGCGCCGTGCCGGCCGGCCCGTACCGTGTCTGCCTGGTCTGCCTGGGCAACATCTGCCGCTCGCCCATGGCCGAGGTCGCGCTGCGCGCCGGGCTCGACCGGGCCGGGCTGGCCGGGCTGGTCGAGGTGGACAGCGCGGGCACCGGCGACTGGCACCTGGGCGAGCCGATGGCCGAGCAGGCCGCGGCCGAGCTGGCCCGGCGCGGCTACGACGGGTCCGCGCACCGGGCCCGGAAGATCCAGCGGTCCTGGTTCGCCCAGCACGACCTGGTGCTGGCCATGGACCTCAGCAACCTGGCGGCCCTGCGTGTGCTGGCCCCCGACGCCGATTCGGCCGGGCCACGGCTGATCCTGTTCCGGTCGTTCGATCCGGCCCTGGCCGGCGGGGTACTCGGCGATCCCTGGGACGGCGCGGTGCCCGACCCCTACGGCGGCCCGCAGGCCGGTTACGCGCAGGCCCTGGACCTGATCCAGGGTGCGGTGCAGGGCCTGGTGCCGCGGCTGGCCCAGCTCCCGGACGTCGCGGCGGGCCAGGTTCCGGCGAGTGGCCCGGGGGGAGCATGAGCGGGCCAGCCGGGCCGGGAGCCGGGGAATCCGGGGCCGGGGAATCCGGGGCCGGGGACCTGGGTGCCGGGCGCCCGCGCGGCGCGGGCCGGACCCCCAAACTCGCCCGCCGCGTCCCCGAGCTGGCCCGGCGGCTGGAACGGATCACCGGCTCGCCCGTGGCGGAGATCCGCCCGGCCGGCTCGCAGCATCAGTGGGCCCACTATCAGGTGACGCTGGCCGACGGCCGGGTGGCGTTCGCCAAAGCCGCCCGCCATGACCTGGGCAGCGTGTTCGAGGCCGAGGCGCGCGGGCTGCGCTGGCTGGCCGACGCGCACGCGGTGCCGCTGCCCGACGTGCTCGGCTGGGATACCTCGACGCTCGCCGTGACCTGGCTGCCGCAGCAGGCCCCGGACGAGCACGCGGCCGAGCAGTTCGGCCGCGACCTGGCCGTGCTGCACGCGGCGGGGGCGGCGCGGTTCGGCAGCCCCTGGCCGGGATTCATCGCCACCCTGCCGCTGGGGGACCGGTCCGGTGACACGGTCACCGTGGCGGCCGAGGCGACCGTCCCCGGCCCGCTGAGCGCCGGGGCCGAGGCGGCCGGCCCGGTCACGCTGATCAGCGGCGCGGGCGACTGGGCCAGCTGGTACGCGGTCAAGCGGCTGCTGCCGTACCTGCGCCGGGCCGCGGGCACGGGCGTGCTGACTGGCTCCGACACCCGCCTGGTGGAGGACGTGATCGCCCGGATCGCCGACCTGGCCGGGCCGCCCGAGCCGCCCAGCCGGATCCACGGCGACTGCTGGTCCGGCAACGTCCTGTGGTCGGGCGGCCGGGGCTGGCTGATCGACCCGGCTGCGCAGGGCGGGCACCGGGAGACGGACCTGGCCATGCTGGCCCTGTTCGGGGCGCCGCACCTGGACCGGATCGTGGGGGCCTACCAGGAGGTGGCCCCGCTGGCCGACGGCTGGCGCCGCCGGGTCCCGCTGCACCAGCTGCATCCGCTGCTGGTGCACGCCTGCCTGTTCGGCAGCTCCTACCGCGAGTCGGTGCTGGCGGCCGCCCGGGCCGCCCTCGCCGCCGGCTGAGGGAGCTGCCCGGATCGGACCGTTGCGGGCCTTCTGATTTTTCCGCAACGAGGACCGCGCCGCGGCCGGTGACCGCGGTCGCCGCAGGGGCGTGCGGCGGTCTCGCCCCGGCGGCTCAGGCCGCCGGTCCCCGGATGTCCGCGCGGGGTGCCCGGCAGGCCGGGCCGGTGGTGCCGGCCGGGTCAGCCTGGCCGATGTCGTCGTCCTGGTCGCCGTCGTCCGGCTCGCGATCGCGGGCCTCGGGGGCCAGCGGCAGCGTGATCCGGAACGTGGCGCCCTGTCCCGGCGCGGTCTGCAGCGAGACGGTGCCGTCGTGCGCGGCGACGAGCGCGGCCACGATGGCCAGGCCGAGGCCGGTGCCGCCGGCGGTCCTGGTCCGGGCCTGGTCCGCGCGGTAGAACCGCTCGAACACGTGCTCCGCCTGGTCCGGCCGCAGGCCGGGGCCCTGGTCCGCGACCTCGAGGACCACGCTCGGCACCGGCTGGCGCGGCCCGGCCAGCAGCCGGACCGCGACCGGGGTGCCGTCGGGGGTGTGCGTCAGCGCGTTGTTCATCAGGTTGCCGATGACCTGGCGCAGCCGCACCTCGTCGCCGAGGACCAGGAACGCCGCGCCGGACCCGACGTCGAGGGTGATGTCCCGGCCCGGGGCGATGATCCGGGCGTCCTGCACGGCGTCGGCGGCCAGCGTGAGCAGGTCCACGGGCCGGTGCTCGATGGGCCGCTGCTGATCCAGCCGGGCCAGCAGCAGCATGTCCTCGACCAGCACGCCCATCCGGGCGGACTCCTGCTCGACCCGCTGCATGATCCGGTCCATGTCGGCCCGGCCGAGCCGGCCGTTGCTGCCCAGTTCGGTGGCGGCCGGCGGGGCCTGCGGCCCGGGCGGCCCGCTGTCCGGCGCCGGGGCCGCGTCGTGCTGCATGCCGCCCCGCTGGCGGTAGTACTCCGCGTACCCGCGCATCGCGGTGAGCGGGGTGCGCAGCTCGTGGCTGGCGTCCGCCACGAACTGGCGCATCCGCTCCTCCGAGCGCCGCGCGGCCGCCTCGGACTGGGCCTGGGCGTAGAACGAGGACTCGATCTGGGCCAGCATGGTGTTCAGCGAGCGCCCGAGCTGGCCGACCTCGGTACTGGGGTCCTGGTCCGGCACACGGCGGGACAGGTCGCCGGCCGCGATGGCCCGGGCGGTCTTCTCGATGTCGGCCAGCGGGCGCAGGCTGGCCCGGACGATGGCCACGCCCACCACGGCCAGGCCGACAACGATGATCACGCTGACGATCAGGTCGATCCCGGCCAGCTGGCTGATGGTCCCGTTGATGTCGCCGAGGTCCACGCCGACGATCAGGGTGGCGTTGCTCTTCTGGGACTGGCCGAAGAAGTTCGTGGACACGACCGGGAACTGCTGGGCGATGACCTGCCAGTTGTCGCTGCCGGACACCGAGCCGACGTTGATCAGGTGGCCGCCGTGGGCGTCGTACCATGCGCCCGAGGGCGGGACGTAGGGCAGCGAGGTCCCGGCCGGCAAGCCGGGCTGATGGGCGGCCTGCTGGGCCAGTGAGGTGCCGCTCGGCACAATGGCGATCAGGTAAGGGCCGAACGCGGTCACCCCGGGGTTCACGCCGTGCCCCGCGTGCAGGCCCATCACCTCTTGCTGGTACAGATCCGTGACCTGCTGGTTGGCCCGCTGGATCTGGTAGTTGCGGAACACGGTCAGGCTGGCCACGCTGATGATGGCCAGCGCGACGATCACGAGGGCCAGCAGGGCCGTGATCATCTTGACCCGCAGCGGGATGCGCCCGGCCAGCCGGTTCAGGTTCCCCTGCCAGCGGCGCAGCCTCGGTGTCGTGGTCATGCCCGGTCAGCTAGGAGGAGGGCAGGCGCAGCACGTAGCCGACCCCGCGGAGCGTGTGGATGAGCCGGGGCTCGGTGGTGTTGACCTTGCGGCGCAGCACGGACACGTACGACTCGACGATCCCGGTGTCCCCCCGGAAGTCGTAGTCCCACACGTGGTCGAGGATCTGCATCTTGGACAGCACCCGGTTGGCGTTGCTCATGAAGTAGCGCAGCAGCTTGAACTCGGTCGGGGAAAGCTGGACGTGCTGGCCGGCCCGCCACACCTCGTGGCTTTCCTCGTCCAGTTCCAGGTCGGCGAACTTCAGCCGCGGGGTGGGCTCGACCCCGTCCCCGTGGGTCCGGCGGAGCACGGCCCGGATCCGCGCGATGACCTCTTCCAGGCTGAACGGCTTGGTCACGTAGTCGTCCCCGCCCAGGGTGAGGCCGCGGACCTTGTCCTCCATGGCGTCCCGGGCGGTCAGGAACACCACCGGGATGCGGGCCCCGCCGCCGCGCAGGCGCCGGACCACGTCGAAACCGTCCATATCGGGCAGCATCACGTCGAGCACGATGAGGTCGGGCCGGTGCCGCTGCGCGGCCTGGACCGCCTCGGAACCGCCCGTCGCGGTGAGCACATCGAACCCGGCGTAGCGGAGGCTGGCGGACAGCAGCTCAAGGATGTTGGGCTCGTCCTCGACAACGAGAAGCCTGGCAGCCGGCTGGGCCCGCCCATTAATCGACGGCATGGTCATGACCTGCATTTTCCGGCCTGAACCTGAGGATTTCCTGAAGGCGTCCTGGGGCTGGCCTGATGATCAGGCGCTCTGCTTCCCCGGCCGTCCTACGGGCCGGCCGTCCTGCTAGTCCGGTGGCCGTCCCACGGCCCGGCCGGTCAGGTCGCGTCGCGGTCGCCCCAGCGGGCGATGGCCGCCGCCCGGGACTGGGTGCCGAGCTTGGCGTAGATGCGGTTCACGTGATTCTTCACGGTCTTCTCGGCGAGCACCAGGTGGGCCGCGATCTCGCGGTTGGAGTGCCCCTCCGCGATCAGCGTCATGATCTCGGCTTCGCGCAGGGACAGACCGAGGGGGCGGGCCAAGCTTGGGGTGCTGCTGGTCCTCATCGAACCTCCGGGCCACGGTACCAGCGGTGCGGGATGCGACGCATGGTATGGAGGCGGCCACGTTCAGCGCAAGAGTCCTTAATGGCACAACTTGCACACGATTGCCGCCGGCCGGCCCGGCCCGCCGAAAACGGTATCGGCCCGGAGCCGGTGCGGGGCGGGCCGGCGCGGGCCGGTCAGCCGACCTTCGAGCCGGTCAGCAGGCTCTTCGGCACGGGCTGGTCGTTCTTCAGCGCGTTGAACAGGCGCGGCGCCTGCGTCGTGTTCCAGATCACCACGTCGCCGACGGCCAGCAGCGGCGTGCTGCCGATGGGGACCGTGGTGGTCTCCGGGTGGCGCAGCGCGAACGCCACCTGGATCAGCTGGTACAGCTGGGTGCCCTTGTCCACGGTGAGCGAGCTGGCCGCGCCGTTGGCCGCCGGGAACGCCGCGAACGGGTTGGCCAGCGTGCCGGCGCTGGTCATCTTGGTCAGCAGCGCCTTGATGAACGCCCGCTGGTCCTGCTCCCGCTGCAGGTCCTGGGTGGCGAACAGGTGCCTGGTCCGGACGAAGCCCAGGGCCTGCGCCCCGTTGAGGGTCTGGCAGCCCTTCTTGAGGTGCAGGCCGGACGCCGGGTCGTTGAGGTTCTGCGGGATGCACATCCGCACCCCGCCGACCGCGTTCACCACGTTGACCAGGCCGCCGAAGCCGATCCCCATGTAGTGGTTGATCTGCAGCCCGGTGGCGTTCTGCACGGTCTTGGCCAGCAGCTTGGGGCCGCCGAAGGAGTAGGCGGCGTTCAGCTTGTTCATGCCGAACCCCGGGATGGCCACGTAGGAGTCGCGGGGCAGGCTGACCAGCACGGACGGGCCGCCGTTGGACGGGACGTGCAGGATCATGACCGTGTCCGAGCGGTGCCCGCCGATGCCCCGGCCGGTGGCCAGCTGGCGTTCCTGCTTGCGGGTCAGCCCCTGGCGGCTGTCCGACCCGGTGATGAGCCAGTTCGTCCCGGCCGAGGCGGCCGGGCGGCCGGCGTAGTCGACCAGCACGTTGGACCGGGTCAGCTTGGAGTTCAGGTAGAAGTACGAGACCCCGCTGATGACCAGGAGGACCACCACGACCAGGGCGATGATGGCCATGATCCGGCGCGGGCGCAGCCACCGCCGGCCCCGCCCGGAGGCACCCCGGCCGTAGGAGCCACCGCCGCCTGACCCTTGCGGGCGGCCGCCCTGGTACTGCGGGGCGGGGCTGCCGCCGCGCCCGCCGCCGCTCCCGCTGCGCGGCGGGGGCTGCTCGGGCCAGGCCCCGGGGCCGCGGTAGCCCGCCCCGCCGGGGTGCTGGCCGCCGGACTCCCAGACGGAGCCGCGGTTCCCGCCCATCAGGCTCTCGGTTGGGCCGCCCGCGGCCGGGTACCCGGATCCGCCCGCCCCGGATGGCCGCGGCGCGGGATCGCGGAACCAGTCGTCTGACCTGTCGCTCACGCGGAACCCTCCCACCAGATCGTGACCATTGACCGCCCGGACGTGCCGAGGTCGGGAGGCGCGCCGAGGTGCCCCGCCTCCCGGAGCGCCGCTTCCACGTCGCTGGCCCGCTCGGGTGGCAGGCAAAGCCGGCGCCTGGTGGTCTCCACCAGCTCACTCCCTGTCGCATAATCGGCCTGAGCCGGACGATTCCATTCAGTGTGCCCTGCCCGCAGACCCATCGCGTCCAGGATGGCCAGGACGTCAGTGGCCGCCGGGCCTTCCGGCCGTTTCAGACCGTGGAAGAGCAGCCACAACGGGTTGAGCGAAATCAGCGGATGCGCGGCGGTCAGTTCCACCACGACCTGGCGCCGGGAGTGCCCGGTAAGCGCCTCGATAAACGGGGCCAGGTCCGGCACGTTGTACAGCACGTTGTGGCAGGTGACCAGGTCGGCGGGCGCGGCCTGGCCGGCCACGCCCGGCCAGCCGCCGGCCAGCAGCCGGGGCTCCAGGCCGGCCGCGCGGGCCCGTACCGCCAGCCGGGCCAGCATCCCGTCGTCGGTGTCCACCGCGGTCAGCGCCGTGGTCCGGCTGGCCAGCGGGAGGCAGGCCGCGCCGGCCCCGGCGCCCACGTCGAGCACGCTCCCCGGGGGATCGAGCACGGCCAGCTCGTGATCGTAGGAGGCCCCGCCCGGCGCCTGCTGCAGCCGGTCCGCCCGGCGCGCGAACACGTCACGGGGCAGCACCCAGGGTGACTCGGTCACGGCCGAGGTGATCTCCCCGGGAATGGCCCAGCCGGCCAGGTCGTCCCGCCACTTCTGCAGCAGGTCGCTCAGTGATGCTATGAGGATCTCCCAGGTCTGGTGCGCTTCAGCGGTTGCGCACGAACGTTGCCGACTCCGGGGACGGTGACCGCGACGCCCGATTCCGCGGTTCCGCTACTGCTTTTGCGCGCGGTCTCCCGCGCTCCCCCGAACTCTTCCCGGGTCTGAGGCCGAAGTCCACCGGAGCCGAGGGAACCCCAGAAACCTGGCAATTTTTGGCTCGTCATGTGCGTTCCGTTCGCGCTCGTTGCGGCTTTCATCCGAGGCAACCGGCCGCGAGCGCGGCCGGATCAGCGTAGCGCCAGCATGATCTCCCGGGGGACCGGCAGCGTTCCCGGCTGCCAGTCGAGGTCCGCCGCCAGCCGGGCCCGGGGGAAGGTCCCGAAGAACGCCTCGAGCGCGGCGCCGAGCCAGACCCGCGCCAGCGGGGCCCCGGGGCAGAAGTGCGGGCCGGCCCCGAAGGCGATGCTGGAGGAGCGGGGCCCGTCGTGCGCCGCGGCGATCAGGGACGGCAGCACGGTGGTGCCCCTGGTGATGTACTGCCCGCCGAGCCAGGTGTCGGCCAGGGCGATGCGCGGGAGGGCGACGGGGAAGATCGTGCGCGTGCTCAGCAGTTCCCGCGCGACGGACGCCCAGGTGCGCTCGCCCCGCGCGCAGGCGGCGATGACGTGCGGCTGCTGGGCGAGTTCCGCGATGGCCACGGCGAGGATGGGGAGCACCGAGCCGAACCCGTTGGAGACGGTGCCGGTGACGTGCGCGACCTGGGCGGCGGTGTGCCCGTGCAGCGCGCCCGCCAGCTGGGTGGTTAATCCCCCGCGGGGCCGGGCCGCGGCGCGGGTGTAGTAGCCGTACAGGTCATCCCACGCGGCGGCCACGCCGTCGATGGCGTCCGGGCCGGGGACGACGGCGAACGCGATGCGGGAGGCTTCGAGGATCCGGTCCCAGTCCGCCGGCGGTGTCCCCATGGCCGCGCTGACCGCGGTGGCGGTGAACGGCTGCGCGAACCCGGTGAGCGCGTCCGCGGTGGCCCGCCCGTGCAGCGCGTCGGCCAGGTTGCGGGCGACCGCCCGGGCCAGCGGGCGGGTCGCTTCCGCGGCGCGGCGGGTGAACAGCCCGGCGATCTTCTGCCGGTAAGCGCGCAGCCGGGGCGGGTTCATGTTCAGCAGGCCGCCGTCGGGGGATTGCATTTCGGCGCCGGTGAGCGGGCAGCCCAGCAGCCCTCCCGTGCTGGTGACGGCGGCCATGGCGAAGGTACTGGTGCCGGTGAGGACGCGGATGACGTCGGGGCGCCGCCGCAGGATCAGCATGGGCGGGCCGCCGGCCGGACGGACGGCGTAGTCGTGGCCGCCGGCGCACAGGATGGGTGGCGGCCCACCGTCCTTCTGGGTGTCAAAGCGGATGACGGGCGGGTGGCCGGTGGTGGTGGCGGTCACGGTGGCTCCTTCGGGCTGGCCTGGGCCGGGGCATTCCCCGCCCGGTCCCAGCTTCCAGAGCCGTCCCGGATGGTTTCATTGCAGTCCGCTTGCACCGCTCATCCACGCCGACGGCAGAGGGCCCGGCCGGTGTCCCGGCCGGGCCCTCTGCTGGCTACTTCTGCTGGGGTGAGTGATGGGATTCGAACCCACG
Source organism: uncultured Actinomycetes bacterium (assembly GCA_963851025.1). Taxonomy (GTDB): domain Bacteria; phylum Actinomycetota; class Actinomycetes; order Streptosporangiales; family Streptosporangiaceae; genus RYN-230. The sequence goes on along the minus strand of CAWKOA010000016.1, from coordinate 14,592 downwards.
ACATCCAGGACCACAACCTGGCGCTCTAACCAACTGAGCTACACCCACCATCGCCGGCGGCTGCATGAAGCATAGCGGCGCAGGCGGAGAAGTCTGAACCGGATACCGCCTTAGCCGCCCGCTGGGCCGGCCGCCGGGGTGCCGTGACCGTCCCCGTCGGGGGCGGCGTGGCCGGCCGCGGCCACGGCGTAGTGGCTGGCGATCTCGCGCGCCGTGGCCGAGTCCGGGCCCGGCTGCGGGACGAACACCGCCTCGCGGTAGTAGCGCAGCTCCTGGATGCTCTCCCGGATGTCGGCCAGCGCCCGGTGCCCGCCGTGCTTGGGCGGGCTGGCGAAGTACGTCCGCGGGTACCAGCGCCGGGCCAGCTCCTTGATGCTCGACACGTCAACCATCCGGTAGTGCAGGAAGGCGTCCAGCTCGGGCATGTCACGGGCCAGGAAGGCGCGGTCGGTGGCGATCGAGTTGCCGCACAGTGGCACCTTGCGCGCGTCCGGGATGTGGCTCCGCACGTACAGCAGCACCTGCTCCTGAGCCTCGGCCAGGGTGACCCCGGAGGCCAGCTCGTTGATCAGGCCCGAGGTGGTGTGCATGTCGCGGACGACGGGCAGCATGCCGTCCACCGTCTCAGCGGGAGGTTTGATCACGAGATCCACCCCCTCGTCGAGTACGGTAAGGTTACCGTCCGTAACCAGGCAGGCGATCTCGATAAGGGCGTCACGGGCGAGGTCAAGCCCGGTCATCTCGCAGTCGATCCAGACGAGCCGGTCAGTCATCCCCCAAGACTAGAGCCTCGGTGAAGGTTCCTCGCCCAGGTCCCCCACCAGGTCAGCGCCGTGGGGACGGCCCGCGAGCGCCCGGATGTGCTCCGGGACGCCGATGCCCGGGTTCAGCGTGGGGTCGGGCTGCTGGTCACCGAACGTGAGGACCGCAGGCAGGACCCCTGCCCAGACGTCCAGCCCGTAGTCCTCCGGGTCATCAGCCGGGGGCCCGGTGCGCACCTTGACCGACGCCTCGGTGAGCGGGACCTCCAGCACCGCGGTGGCGGCCATTTCCTTGCGGGACGGCGGCCGCGCGGCCGCCCACCGGCCCGGCACCAGCTGCTCGGTGATGACCCGCAGGCCGTTCATCCGCTCGCCGGAGTCCCGGACCAGCCGGGCCGTCCCGAAGACCACCGCGCAGCGGTAGTTCATCGAGTGGCTGAACACCGCCCGGGCGCAGACGATCCCGTCGAGGTGCGTGACCGTGACGCAGACCTCCTGGCCGTCGGCGGCCAGCAGGCTCCGGTTGGCGGACGAGCCGTGCAGGTAGAGGCGGTCGCCGTCGCGGCCGTACGCGGTCGGCAGCACGACCGGGGTGCCGTTGATGGTCACGCCCAGGTGGCAGATCAGTCCCGCGTCGAGCACCGCGTACAGGTCCTCGCGCTCGGTCCGGCCACGCTCCTTGTGCCGGTGCAGGGCGGTCCGGCCCGTGCTTGACAGGCCCGTGCTTGACAGGCCCGTGCTTGATAGGCCGTTGCTGGACAGAGTGTTCTCAGTGGTCATGATGGACTACGGTACCGAGGAAGTGGACCGTTGACTGTAGCCACTTCACGGGAAGAATTGATGACCACTTTGACCCGGGGGCCGGAACCGGCCCTGCGGCAGGCGCCGGCGGGACGCCTGGCCGGGCTGCCCGTGGAGCTGCCCGTGGCCGCGGACCGGCATGCGCCCCTGCCCCTGGCCGGGCAGATCGCCGCCCAGGTGCGCGAGGCCCTGGCGGACGGCCGGCTGGCCGCCGGGGAACGGCTGCCGTCCACCCGGGCGCTGGCCGCCGCCCTGGGCGTGAGCCGGACCGTGGTGACCGCCGCGTACACGCAGCTGTTCGCCGAGGGCTGGCTGGAGGGGCGGCACGGCTCGGGGACCTACGTGGCGCAGGGCGCCGCCGGGCCGTCCCCGGCCGCCCCGGCCCGGACGGCCCCGCCCGGGGCCGCGTGGGTCCAGCCGGACCCGGGGCCAGCGGTGAACCTGCGGCCCGGCATCCCGTGGCAGGCCGGCATCGATAGCGCGGCGTGGCGCCGGGCCTGGCGTCACGCGGGCACCGGCCTGCTGCCCGCCGAGCCCGATCCCCGCGGTCACGCCGCGCTGCGCGAGGCCCTGACCGGATACCTGCGGCGCAGCCGCGGCGTGTGCGCCACCGCCGCCCAGATCCTGGTCACCCGGGGCGTGTCGGCCGGCCTCGGACTGGTCGCGTCCGCCCTGCTCCGGCCCGGTGACCGGGTCGGCGTCGAAGAGCCGGGCTACCCGGCGGCCCGGGCGGTCTTCGCCTCCCGCGGCGCACGGCTGGTGCCGTGCCGGGTGGACGGGGACGGCCTGGTGGTCAGCGAGCTCCCGGACGATCTGCGGCTCGTCTACACCACGCCCGCGCACCAGTACCCGCTGGGCGGCCGCCTGCCGGTACCCCGCCGCCAGGCGCTGGCCGCCTGGGCCCGGGCCACCGGGGCGCTCATCGTCGAGGACGACTACGACGGTGAGTTCCGCTACGACGTCGCGCCGCTGCCTACCCTGTTCGGCCTCGACCCCGGCGCCGTCGTCTACCTCGGCACCACCAGCAAGACGCTCACCCCCGCGCTCGGCGCGGGCTGGCTGGTCGCCCGGCCGGACCTCATCCCGGTGCTCACCGCGGCCGCGGTGGAACTCGGTGAGCGCGTGTCCGGGCCGGTCCAGCACGCGGTGACGGAGCTGCTGGCCAGCGGGGAGCTGGAGCGGCACGTGCGGCGGATGCGGCATGAGTACGCCCGGCGCCGCGCGGTCATGGTGGACGCCCTCGGCGGGCTCACCGGCGACACCGCCGGGATGCACATGGTCCTGGAGCTGCCGCCCGGCACGGCCGGCGCGGTGGCCGGGGCCGCCCGGGAGCGCGGTGTCGACGTGGCCACGCTGGACCGTTACTTTGCCGGGCCGCCGGCCCGCGAGGGCCTGGTGCTCGGCTACGGCGCGGCCGACCTGGCCGCGGTCAGCCGCGGCTGCCAGGTCATCGCGGAGATCCTGGCCGGGGTGCCCGCCATCCGGGGCGCCGGGGTGCCGCGCTGACCGCTGACGGGGCCGGTCAGCGTCTCGATGTCGATGGCGCCCGGGCCGGCCCCGCTGCAGCCGGGGACCTGGGAGGCGCCGAAATGGCCGCCCCGGGCCCAGTTGCGGCGGCGCTGATGCCCGGGCCGCCCCGAGCCCCGGAAGGGCGCAGGGTGTCCCGCGGGCCAGCCGCGGGCCACGTGCCACGAGTCCAGCCAGCTGACGATCTCACGGGCGCGTACCACCGGCCCTTCGGTGAACGGCGCCCACGCGTGGCCGATCACGCCGATCTGCACGCAGACCCGGCCCTCGTTATTGACCCCGGCGAGACCGTCGCGGGCGGGGGGCGCGGATGGTTCCGCGGGGGCCCGGGCCGCCTCGTCGGCCAGCTGCCGCTGGCCACGGCCGTGCGTCCACCCGATGCCCTGCGTCCAGTCCGCCCCATGGGTCCAGCCGGGATCCTGGGCCCAGTTCCGGTCCTGCGCCCCGTCTGGCGGCTGCGCCCAGTCCTGGCTGTGCGTCCAGTCGTCCTGTTCTTTCCAGTCGCTGTCCCCGGCCCAGTCCTGCTGCAGCGCTGCGGATCCCGCCTGATCCGGGGCCTCCGCCCAGCCGCATCCCGTGCCCCAGCCCGGCCGTCCCGCCCCCGGGCCCGGACCCCAGCCCGGGCCCGCGGTCCTCGGTCCCCAGCGCGGCCCGTCGGCCCAGCCGAGCGCCCGCCCGGCCCGGACCGCCGGGATGAGCTGGGTCACCTCGCCCGAGAGCGGGTTCCACACGAGATGAGGGGGACGGCCAAGTTCGATGAGGCGCTCCGTCGCGGCCCGGGCCGACACCGTCATGGGGTCGGCGTGCAGCACCAGCCAGACTGCCCGCGGGGCGCCGCCTTTCAGGCGGCCGCCGTCCGCGGCCGCGGAGAGTCGCTCGGCCCCCGGCATCCACGCGTCAGTCACTACGATCCTTCCGAGGGGTCTAGACCTATGGCCGATCTGGCTCCCTTTAAGTACCTACGCCAGGGCAGCCGAATAGTCCAGAGTGCGAGGCAGGGCACGGGCGGGCGGCCCCGGGCGCGAACGCGGGACAGGAGTGAGGGCTGTGGCGGATGACGATGTCCCCGGGATCGACGACGTCCCGCGGCTCGGCCGGTGGCTGCGCGAGAACGGCATCACGGCGACCGGGGCCGTGCCCCGGGTGCGGCTGATCGCGGGGGGCCGGTCCAACCTGACCTACCTGCTGGAGCCCGGGGAGGGAGCGGCCCCGCTGGTGCTGCGGCGGCCGCCGCTGGGTCACGTGCTGCCCACCGCGCACGACATGAGCCGGGAGTACCGGGTGCTGAGCGCGCTCGCGGGCACCGACGTCCCGGTGCCCGCGCCCGTCGCCCTGTGCCCGGACGCCGAGGTGATCGGGGCGCCGTTCTACCTGATGCCGTACGTGCCGGGGCTGGTGCTGCGCACCGCCGAGGACGGCAAGCAGCTGACCCCCGTCCAGGCGCGGCAGCTGTCCGAGGGCTTCACGGACATGCTCGCCGCGATCCACGGGGTGGACCTGGCCGCCACCGGGCTGGACAGCTTCGGCCGGCCCGAGGGGTACATGGACCGGCAGCTGGCCCGCTGGCAGCGGCAGTGGGAGCTGTCCGCCACCCGGGAGGTGCCCGGGTACACCGAGCTCACCCGGCGGCTCGCGGCGGGCCTGCCCGGCCGGTCCGCGCTCCCGCCCTCGGCCGGGACCCTGGTGCACGGCGACTACCGGCTGGACAACACGCTGGTCAGGCTGGACCCGGCCGGGACCGGCGGCCCGGCCATCGCCGCCGTCCTGGACTGGGAGATGTCCACCCTGGGCGACCCGCTGGCCGACCTCGGGCTGGCCCTCGTCTACTGGACCGAGCCGGCCGATGGCGACTCCCTGGATGTCCAGTGGGCTCCGGAGATCACCACCGGACCGGGGTTCCTGACCCGCGCGGAGATCGCCGCCCGCTACGCCGCGGCCACCGGGCGGGACGTGAGTGGGGTGGGCTACTACATGGCCTTCGGCTGCTTCAAGCTCGCCGTGGTGCTCGAGGGCATCCACGCCAGGTTCCTGCTGAACAAGACGGTGGGCGAGGGCTTCGAGAAGGAGGGCCCGGCCGTCCCGCTGATCATCGCGCGGGCACACCGGCTGCTCGACGAGGGTGTCTGAACGGGCCCGGACAAGGAAATGAGGCCCGGCACCCCGCTCTTGCCGGACCTCATGTCCCGTCCCCGGGTAGTGGCCCGGTGAAAACTCGCGCCGGGCCGACCCTGCCGGGGGGCTTACCGTGAGGACCCGGCACCCCGCTCTGGCCGGGCCCTCACGCCTTGCTCTCCGGCTGCTGCCCGGGCGATAACCGCCGCCCGGGAGCTGTCCGGAGAAGTACCGTGAGGCCCGACGCCCCGCTCTCGTCGGGCCTCACAAACAAGACGCGGGGGCCCCGGGGAGGGTTGTCATATCTCCGTAAGAAATTTTGGCCGGGCTCCGGCGGCCGTATCGTGCCTGTTCGTCAGGCGCCGCAGTTGGGGGAGCAGAGCCGCCGCGCGATCGCGCTGAAGAACACCTTGCTGATCTGCGCCGGGTTGGTGATGTCGTACGCCTGGCCGCCGGTGGCGCTGGCGATCTGCTGCAGCGCGCCGAAGTCGCCGGCGTTGCCGAACTTGATGATGATGATCTCGACCCGCCGCTTGGGGTTGTACAGCGTGCGCAGCTGCTTGATCAGGTCCGGGGCGGAGATGTCGCCCGGGGCGTTCTCCACCCCGGCCGTCATGACCAGCACCGCGTTGTCGTACCGGGGCTGGTAGGTACTGGTCATCTCCTTGAAGCCGGCCAGGATCGAGCCGTACAGGGCCGCGGGGAGGGGGACGGTCGTCCCCGTCTTGGCCACCGCCGCGACCTGCTGGCGCCGGGTGATCAGGCCGAGCGGGGCGGGCAGCGGGCCGACCGACACGAGCTGCTTGTACGGCAGGTTCCCGTTCAGGTGACTGGCGAACGCCCAGTCACCCATCTGGGTGCTGTCCGGGAACTGGGCCAGGCCCAGCGTCGCGGCCTGGGCGAGCACCTGCTCCAGGGTCGGGCCGCCGGGGGCGACCGGGGTGGCCATCTGCTTCGAGATGTCCAGCAGGACGAGGTCCCGGGACCCGAGGCTGAGCCGCTGCCAGGCCTGCAGGCTGGTCTCCGCCTCCCCGGGGGCGGTCGGCGGGGAGGCGGTGATCGGCCCGGTGGTCAGGCCGTACTGGCCGATCCAGGGCGGCGCGCTGCCCGTGGCGGACCGGAAGCCCTCGTAGCGCACGTACGACGTCGCGTACCCCGACTGCAGCGCCTTCTCGAAGACCCGGGCCGCCTTCAGCTTGAGCGCATTCGACGTGGTCGTCACGTAGGGGTAGTCCAGCTGCGGATAGCCCTTCAGGGGCGGGAGGCTCACCGGGTAGCGGCCGGACAGCGGGTTCTGCGGGTGGGACCGGTCGAACTGCGCGACCGCCTGCTCGGAGGCGATGGTGACCGGGCGCTCGTTGCTGGCCAGGCCGGCCAGCCGGGCCAGCGCCCCGTTGCTCCCCGAGTCCCGGGTGACCTGGACGTTGAACACGAAGTCGGTGAACGCGGCCAGCGCCTTCGTCGGGCTCACCGTGCCGAGCATCTGCTGCAGCTGGATGAGCGTGGCCAGCCCCGCGGAACTCTGCGCCGGGTCAGGGAACTCCACGTGCAGCCCGAGACCGGAGGCGGGACCGCCGACCCGCTGCGGGAGCAGGAACTGCCAGCCGACCTCCGAGCCGAAGGCGGGCACCTGCGCCGCCACGGACCGGGGCATCACGATCATGAGCGGGGACTTGGCCACGGTGACCCCGGTGGGCTGGACGAGCTGGGCGCCCGCCGGCGAGCTGCGGGCCACGTCGACCCAGAGCGAGGAGTCCGGGATCCAGGCGTCGAACGCGGCGTGGCCGGACGCTGTCTTGAGCCCGGACACCTCCGCGGCCGCGGTCGAGGGCTGCACGCTGACCACGTGCACCACGGCGCAGTGCCCGTTCACGTTGTGCCGCTGGGCGTTGAACCACTTGCTCACGTGCTGGATCGCCGGGGCGACCTCATCGGCGGCGGCCAGGTTGACCACGACCGGGTGGTCGGTGCAGGACGCGCGGGACACGACCGCCTCCGCGCCGAACGCGACCAAGAGCGTGGCGGCGATCACGCCGGCCAGCGTCAGCGCGACCAGCGTGATCCGGCGCGGCCGTCCGCGCCGGTTACGGCTGTCCGGGTGCCCGGTCACTCCAGCGTTCACGGCGTCCCTCGATCAGGAAGTCCATGGTCCCCCATGGTTTTAGCCCCCGACTTTATCGGGGCAATGCGGGACAGAACAGGCAGTTCCGCGGTTTGTAATCTGTCAGGGTGGCTGGCCCTATCGAGGTACGCGACCCCGCCGATCCGCGGCTCGCCGACTACGTCTCGCTGACCGACTCCGCCCTGCGTCTCAGTATGGAGTCGCGGGACGGAGTTTTCGTCGCAGAAGGGGAAAAGGTCATCCGCCGGGCCCTGGCCGCGGGCTTCGCCGCCCGGTCCCTCCTGGTCACGGCCAGCCGGCTGGCCCGGCTGGGCACCCTGGCCCAGGACTGCGCCGGCCCGGTGTACGTGGTGGCCGACGACGTCGCCCGGGTGCTGACCGGCTACCAGGTGCACCGCGGCGCGCTGGCCTCGATGGCCCGCCGCGAGCTGCCCGCGGTGGCCGGCGTGCTGGATGGCGCCCGGCGCGTGGTGGTGCTGGAGGACCTGGTTGACCACGGCAACGTCGGGGCGATCTTCCGGTGCGCGGCCGCGTTCGGCATCGATGCGGTGATCTTGTCGCCGCGCTGCGCCGACCCGCTCTACCGGCGGGCGGTGAAAGTGTCCATGGGCGCGGTCTTCGCCATCCCGTACGCCCGGATGCCCGACTGGTACGGCGGGCTGGCCCAGTTGCGCGCGGCGGGGTTCCGGCTGCTGGCCCTGACCCCGGACCAGTCCGCGGCCCCGATCGGCGCCGCGCTGGGCCCCGGGAGCGGGCCGGGCGAGCGGGTCGGGCTGCTGCTCGGCACCGAGGGGGATGGCCTGTCCTCGCACTGGCGGCACGAGGCCGACCAGTCGGTGTGCATCCCGATGGCCCCGCACGCGAGGGAGGCCGGCGTGGACTCCCTCAACGTGGTCGCGGCCGCCGCCATCGCCTGCCACGCCCTCACCATCCCGCCCGTCCCGGACAGTGTCCCGTGGCACCAGGGGCCGCGGTCAGGCGTCGCGCCGGTTGATGAGCCAGGCGGCGGCCGCGAGCGTGGCCAGTGTCCAGGCGCACAGGACGGCGAACCCGGTCCAGGGGGCGAGTGAGCCGGGGGTGGGGTGGACGTCCAGGATGGCCTGCCCGGCGTTGGCGGGCAGGTACCTGGCTATGTCGCGGCCCCACGGGCTGGGCAGCGGGCTGACCAGGAGCGGCAGGATGAGGACCAGCGCGGTGAACGCGGAGATGGCTCCCGCGGTGTGCCGCAGGGCCGCGCCCAGCCCGAGGCCGAGCAAGGCCAGCACGGTCAGGTACAGGCTGGCGCCGAGCACGGCCCGCAGCTCGCCAGGACTGGTGATCGACACGCCGATGCCTTTGGCCGCCAGGACGGCCTGGCCGCTGAGGAAGGCAGTGGCGCAGGCCACGGCGGAGACCGCGAAGGCCAGTACGGCCAGCACGGCGGACTTGGCGGCCAGCACGGTGCGGCGCCGGGGGACGGCGGCCAGGGTGGCGCGGATCATCCCGGTGGCATATTCGGAGGTGATGGCGAGCACGCCAAGGACGCCGGTCGCGAGCTGGCCTACGAACAGTCCGGTGAGGCTGCGCAGGGTCGGGTCGAATCCGGCCCGGGCGGCCCTGGGCAGCTGATCCCAGCGCGCCACTATCGAGGCGCAGATGAGCAGCCCGACGGCGATCGTGCCGCCCAGCACGACCAGCAGGCTCAGCCAGGTGGACCGGACGGTGCGGAGCTTGGTCCACTCACAGCGCAGTAGGGCGGCGGTCCCGGAGGCGGGACGGCGGGCGGGGACAGAGGCCAGGGCGGTCATCTCAGTTGCTGCCTTCCGTGTTCAGCGGCCGGGCGTCAGGGTGGCCCGGTAGTTGACGGCGTCGTGGGTGAGCTGCAGGTAGGCGCTTTCCAGTGAGGGCTCGTGCCGGGCGAGCTCATGCAGGGCCAGGCCGCTGGCGGCGGCGAGCTCGCCGACCGCGGCGCGGTCGATTCCGGTCACCGCCAGGGCACCGTCATCGGCTTGCTCCACGCTGGCGCCGTGCGCGGCCAGCAGCTGGGCGAGCGCGCTGGCCTGCGGGGACTGGACTCGCACGTGGGCGTGTGCGTTCTCGCGCAGGAACCGGCGGACGCTGGTGTCGGCGATCAGCTCGCCGCGGCCGATGACGAGCAGATGGTCGGCGGTGAGGGCCATCTCGCTCATCAGGTGGCTGGAGACGAGCACCGTCCGTCCTTCCCCGGCCAGCGACCTGAGCAGGGTGCGGATCCACACGATGCCTTCGGGATCGAGCCCGTTGACCGGCTCATCGAAGATCAGCACGCCGGGGTTGCCGAGCAGGGCGGCGGCGATTCCCAGCCGCTGGCCCATGCCGAGGGAGAACCCGCCGGCGCGCTGGCCTGCCACGTCGCCGAGGCCGGCCAGGCTGATCACCTCATCGACGCGGCGGCTGGGAATGCGGTTGCTCTGGGCCAGCCACAGCAGGTGGTTGCGGGCGCTGCGGGCGCCGTGGAACGCCCGGGCGTCGAGCAGGGCGCCGACCTCGCGCAGCGGGTCACGGAGCTCGCGGTAGCGGGTGCCGTTGACGGTGACGTCGCCGCTGGCAGGCGCGTCGAGCCCGAGGATCATCCGCATGGTGGTTGACTTCCCGGCCCCGTTGGGCCCCAGGAAGCCGGTGACCTGCCCGGGGAGTACCTCGAAGGACAGGTCGCGGACGGCCACGGTCTCCCCGTACCGCTTGGTCAGATGCCGGGCCTGGATCATCGGTTGCCTCGCTTCCGTGACGGATGCCTGCCGTTGCTGACCAGGACGGTACGGATCGCGGCCCGCCGCGTCGTCACCAGCGACGCCGATTTGCGCGCCGTCCGCCGCGGTGACACGAGAGCGGGTCTCACCCCGTGCGGTGAGACCCAGATCGCCTCCAGTGGTGACGACACCGCGGCGTTCCGTGACTACGTTCGCCAGGTGACCGCGGCTGCAGGTGACCTGAGCCGGTGCGCCCGTGAAAGGAACGGCAGTGAACGAACCGACGTCAGCAGCACATCGGGACGCAAGGCCGCCGGACGGCGAGGGGACCAGCGCGATGCCGCACCGCCGCCGCCGTACCGCGCGGCTGACGGCGGTGCTGGCCGTCCTGGCGTTACTCGGGACCGGCTGCGCGGCGCCGGCTCCGTCAGCTCCGGGGTCAGCTCCGGGCCCGTCGCTGGATCCGGCGCCGGCCGCCGCGGGACTGCCCGCCTTCTACGCGGTGCCACCGCCCCTGGCGCCCGGCCCGCACGGCACGCTGATCAAGTCGCAGCGGGTCAGCGCGCCCGGCGTTGACGGAGCCGTCTACCGGGTGATGTACGTGTCCGGGTCGGTGCGCGGCACCCCTGTCCCGGTCACCGGGCTGGTGATCGTCCCGGACCGCCGCGCCCCGGCGGGCGGCTTTCCGGTGGTCACCTGGGGCCATGGCTCGGACGGCCTGGCCGACCAGTGCGCACCTTCGCTTGATCCAGCCGGCGATGTGCCGCTGGCCAACCAGCTCCTGGCCCGGGGCTGGGAGATCACCGCCAGCGACGGCCAGGGATCAGGAACCCCGGGGCTGGCGCCGTACCTGGTCGGGGCCAGCGCGGCCCGCAACGTCATCGACATCGTGCGGGCCGCCCGGCAGCTGCCGGGCGCCCACGCCAGCCGCCGCTACGTCGTGTGGGGCCATTCCGAGGGGGGCCAGACCGCCCTGTTCGCCATGCAGGCCGGGCCTTCCTACGCACCGGAGCTGCACCTGGAAGGAGTCGTGGCCGGCGCGCCGCCGTCGCAGTTCTCCCTCATGTACCAGGCCCTGGCCAGCAGCCCCTACCACCATTACCTGTTCATGCTCGCGGCCGGCTACAACGCCGCCTACGGTAACGCGGCCGCGCCACTCGGCGAGGTGCTCACGCCGTTCGGCATCAGCCAGGTGCCCGTGCTGAACCGGGTGTGCGACGTCGCGAGCGCGATCGACCGCTACTCCGTGGCGAAGCTGTTTAAGGCGGACCCGTTCACCGTCCCGGCGTGGAAGAAGCTGCTGGCCGCCAACGACCCCGGGACCTTCACGGCCGCGAGCCCGGTGCCGCTGCTGATCATCCAGGGCGGCAGCGACGCCGAGGTCCCGGTGCTGTCCACCCAGCTGCTGGCCGCCCACCTGTGCGGCATCGGCCAGGACCTGCAGCGGTGGATCTACCCCGGGCAAAGCCACACCGGCGTGTTCACCCCGTCCGCGCCCGACATGATCCGCTGGATCGCCGACCGCTTCCGCAACGCACCCCTGCCTGACCGGTACACCCCTCATGGCCAGCCCGGCATCCAGATCACCCGCTGCCCGGCCAGCTGATCGCCGGCCGCCCCGTTACCCTGGCCGGGTGACCCGTGCGCCGGGGGGCCGGGCCGGTACCGCCCGCCGGCAGCAGTTCCGCGACGCCCTGCTGGCCGCCGCCCTGCTCGGCCTGGTGGAGTTCACCGTGTTCGCTAAGCTGCCGACCGGCCCGGCCTGGATCATCGCCGCGACGGGCGCCGCCGCCGTCGTGCCGCTGGCGTGGCGGCGGCGGGCACCGTTCGCCATGCTCGTGATATCCGGCACCGCGACGCTGGCGGCCATGCTCTACCACGGGTCCCCGGGGTTACTGGCCGGCGGCCCGCTGGCCGCCCTGTACACGGTGTCCACCATCTGCCCCCGGCGGACATCGCTGGCCGCCGCCCTGCTCACCCTGGCCGGCGCGACCGCCGGCGTGGCGGCCGGCCACCGCGGTGCGCTCACCTGGGAATCGTTCGCCCTGCCCTGGGCCGTCATCGCCGCCAGCTGGCTCATCGGCGACAACCTGCGAGTCCGGCGCGCCTACGTGGCCGAGCTGGAGGCCAGGGCAGCCCGCGCGGACGCCGACCGGGCCGCGGAGGCGGCCCGCGCGACCGCCCGGGAACGGGCCAGGATCGCCCGGGAACTGCACGACATGGTCGTCCACCACGTCAGCATCATCGCCGTGCGGGCCGGCGCCGCCCGGCTGCTGGCCGGCCGGGGAGCCAGCCCCGCCGACACCCGGCAGGCCCTGGCCGACGTGGAGGCGACCGCCCGGCAGGCCCTCGGTGAGCTGCGCCAGCTCCTCGGGATCCTGCGCCACGACTGCGGGCCGCCCGCCCGGACAGCCACCCCCGGCCTCGGCCAGCTCGACCGCCTCCTCGGCGACGTCCGCCGGGCCGGCCTTCCCGTCGAGTCCCGGACCGAAGGGGAAACCGCCGCCCTGCCCGCCGCGGTCGATGTTTCCGCCTACCGCATCGTCCAGGAGGCGCTGACCAACGTGCTCAAGCACCAGGGCTGCGTGCCCGCGAGCGTCCTCATCCGCTGCACCGCCGATGAGCTCCGGATCGAGGTCACCGGCGACGGGCCCAGCGCCGCCCCGCCCGCCGCCGCCGGCCCCGGCCACGGCCTGGCGGGCATGCGGGAACGGGTGGCCATGTTCGGCGGGGAACTGGACGCCAGCCCCCGCCCGGGCGGCGGCTTCACCGTCGCGGCCCGGATCCCGCTGGGCGGGGCACCCGGGTGAGCATCACGGTGCTGATCGCCGACGACGAGGCGCTGCTGCGGACCGGGTTCCGCATGATCCTGCACACCCAGGACGACATCACGGTGACCGGCGAGGCCGCCGACGGCGACCAGGCCGTCCGGCTGGCCAGCGAACTACGGCCCGACGTGGTGCTCATGGACATCCGGATGCCAGCCACCGACGGCATCACCGCCACCCGCCAGCTCACCGCGCCCGGCCGGCCCCGGCCGCCCCGGATCATCATCCTTACCACCTACGACCTGGACGAGTACGTCTTCGACGCGCTTGCCGCCGGCGCATCAGGCTTCCTGCTCAAAGACGTGCCACCCGAAGACCTCATCCAGGCCATCCGGCACGTCGCCGCAGGCGACGCCCTACTCGCGCCGCGGATCACCCGCCGGCTGATCGCCCAGTTCGCCCGCTGCCGCCCCGCCCGCATCAGCCAGGCCGCCGCCAGCGTGCTCACCCCGCGCGAACTCGAGGTACTCGCGCTGGTCGCCACCGGCCAGTCCAACACCGAGATCGCCGCCGCCCTGCACCTCAGCGAGAACACCGTGAAGACACACCTCACCCATGTCCTCGACAAGCTCGGCCTGCGCGACCGCGTCCACGCCGTCGTCTACGCCTACGAAACCGGCATCGTCCAGCCACGCTCCACCGGTCACTGATCCATGGCCCGGCCGGGGTGCGGCGGCCGGGGCGGCGGTGACGTCCCCGGCCTCAGGGGCCGGGCGGCGGAGGGTAGGCGGCGCGGAGGCGGCGCTCGGCCAGGGGGGAGCGCCGGCCCGGTCCAGGCCAAGCAGGGCGGCGCCCGCGATCGGCGGGACCCGTACCACGCTGACCTCTGTTCCTGGCGCCTGGACCGCCAGGCGCTCGGTGATCCAGCCGAGGAGTTGCGGATCGCGGGCGGTGAGCACCCCGCCGCCCAGCACGACCGGGACCGCCTCGCCGGCCAGGCCCAGCCGCCGGATCACCGTGACCGCCATCGTGACGATCTCGCCGGCCAGCCGGCTGACCAGGTCGCAGGCCACCTCATCGCCCTGCGCGGCGGTGGCCATCAGCAGCGGGGCCAGGCCCTGCAGGTCGTCCTCGGAGATCTTGCCCAGGTGGATGGCCACCGCGACGTCGCGGACCCCGGGCACACCGAAATGGGCCGCCACCGCCTCCCGCAGCGCGGTCTGCGGCCCCCGGCCGTCCTCGGCGCGGATCGCCCACCACAGCACCGCCCGGCCGAGGCCGTAGGCGCCGCCCCAGTCCCCGGTGATGCCGCCCAGGGCGAGGAACCCGGTAGTCCGCCCGTCCGGGGCCACCCCCACGCAGTTGATCCCGGCGCCGCAGGTCACCGCCACGCCCCAGGGCTGGCCGCGGGGGGTGTCCAGGCCCGCCCGGAGCACCGCGAACGTGTCGTTGGCGACCTCCGTGGTCGTGCTCCACCCGGCCGCCGCGATCATGGCGGCCAGCCGTTCCTCCTCCTCGGGCAGGTCGGCGTTGGCCATGCAGGCCACGGTGTGCGCCGCCACCGGCCACCCGCCCGGCAGGCCCGCGTCGCGGGCGGCCGCCCCGATGACCGCGCCGATCGCGGCCAGCACCGGCGGTGTGGGGAATGTGCGCACCCCGGGCCCGCGGCCCCCGGCGAGCAAGGTCCCGTCCGCGGCCACCAGCGCGATGTCGGTCTTGCTGTTCCCGCCGTCGATGGCCAGGACAGCCGCCCGGGCGCTACTCACTCATTCGCCCACGGGAGGAAGTCGCGG